>JAENVS010000022.1 GCA_016650445.1 Frankiaceae bacterium
CCGAGGACCGGTCCGGGGTGCTGATCCCGGTGTTCCGGCTCGTGGCTGTCGTGGGAGCGGTTGCCCCTACGACGAAGGGGAGCACTCTGATGAGCGCTCCCCAGTCGAACGTCTAGCGGCGAAGCCCCAACCGCTCGATGAGCGTGCGGTAGCGGTTGATGTCGGTCTTCTCGAGGTACTTCAGGAGCCGGCGGCGTCGGCCGACCAGCCCCAGCAGACCCCGTCGGGTGTGGTGGTCGTGCTTGTGCGTCTTGAGGTGCTCGGTCAGGTCGGCGATGCGCTTGGTGAGCATCGCCACCTGGACCTCCGGCGAACCGGTGTCGCTGTCGACCGTGGCGTATTCCGCCATGATGGCCTGCTTGGTGGCGGTATCGAGGGCCACGTGGTTGTTCCTCCGGTTCGCTGTGTGCGCCAGGGGTCTTCGTCACCCGGGCAGGTAGACACACCGCCGAGTTGCCTCAGCGTGATCAGAGCCTACCAGCGACGCGCGCGGCTACCGGCTGAGCGTGGACTGGGTCGTCGACTCGGGGCCCGACTCGAAGAGGTGGTCCAGGAAGCGGAGCAGCTCGACCGGCTCGAACGGCTTGGACAGGAAGTAGTCGACGCCCTCGGACCAGGCCTGCCACGCCTGGTGGTCGTCGGCGTGCGCGGTGAGCATCACGACGGGCAGGTGCCGACCGCCGCCCGAGCGGATCCGGGTGAGCACGCCGTGGCCGTCGAGGCCCGGCATCATCACGTCCAGGATGACGCAGTCAGGCCGGTCGGCCTCGATCTGCCGCAAGCCGGCGAAGCCGTCAACCGCGACGGCAACCTCGAAGCCCTCGAGCTCGAGCACGTCCTGGATGAGCCGGCACACGCTCGGATCGTCGTCGATCACCAGGATCTTGGGCGGCATGGGGGCAGTCACCTCACGAGGATCGGCCGATTGGACCCCTACCCCTTCACCCGGACGGGTGACGGCTGAGGATTTCCCGGGTGCGCTCGACATCGCGGTCCATCTGCGCAACCAGTCCTTCCACGGTGTCGAAGCGCACGGTGTCACGGAGCCGCGACGTGAACGCGAGCCCGACGCGTTCGCCGTAGATGTCCTCGGAGAAGTCGAGGACGAACGCCTCCACGCGCCGCTCCCTGCCCGCAAAGGTGGGGTTCGTCCCGATGCTGATGGCGGCCGACAGCACGTCCTTCCCACGCAGCAGCCGCCCGGCGTAGATGCCATCGGCCGGCACCGCGCTCCACGGGATCAGGCTGAGGTTGGCGGTCGGGTAGCCGATCGCCCGACCGCGCTGGTCGCCGCGCACCACCAGCCCCTCGACCCGGTGCTCGCGGCCCAGCACGCGGGCCGCCTCCGCCACGTCACCGGCATCCACGAGCGAGCGGATGTACGTCGAGCTGTACGTCGTCTCCGCGCTGCCCTGTAGCGCCAGCCCCTCGACGGTGAAGCCGAACCGACGGCCGGCCGCGGTCAGCGTCTCGACGGTGCCGGCGCCCTCCGCGCCGTACCGGAAGTTCTCGCCGATGACGACGCCGCTGACGTGCAGCCGCTCGACCAGGACCTCGTGGACGAACTCGTCGGCGGTCAGCCGGCGGAACTCCGGCGTGAAGGGCAGGACGCACATCACGTCGACGCCGAGCTCCTCGAGCAGGTCCGCCTTGTGCCGCGAGCCCGTGAGGACCGGCGGGTGCGAGCCGGGCCGGATGATCTCGATCGGGTGCGGGTCGAAGGTGAGCACGACCGCCGGCACCCCGCGGTCACGAGCGAGCTCGACGGCGCGGCCGATGATGCGCTGGTGCCCCTGGTGCACGCCGTCGAAGATGCCGATCGTGACGACGCACCGCCCCCAGCTGGGCGGCACCGCCTCGACACCACGCCACCGCTGCATGCGATCAGGGTGCCAGATGCGGACGCGCCGGCTTTGCCACTCTGCTGCTCGTCCTCGTTGATCGACGGAAGCTTTCCGGCACTTTCGAGCTGAACGCCGTGCCTGAAACTGCCGGTTCGGTGCCGTCGATCATGAAGAGTCCTTGGTGCAGACGTGCCGTTCTCCGAGGCTGTCGGACCTCACTTGTATCTACGCGCCGGAACCCCTGTTCTGGACGCATCGCCCGTTCGCACCCGCCACCACGTGGAGCGGGCCAGGTCGCAGGCTGTGGATAAGAATTTCCCTTGCACAGCAGGGCTTTTGGTGTTGCGGAGCAGATCGCATCGTGGCATGATTCGAACATATGAGCGAATGCCCGGTCACGCCGCCGAACCTCTCGAGCCTGACGCACCGCGTCCGGCTTGGAGGCGACGCGGCCATCGCCGAGGCCGTCGAGCTGATCCCGCTCCTTCCTCCGGGTCCGGAGTCGGCGTCCTTGCTGATCTCCCTGCCCCCCACCGACGACCGGCTGCTGCAGTCCGTGGTGCTCGAGGCGTGGGACCGGCACGTCTCCTGGGCGCAAGCGATGCTCTACGGCGCAGCGCAGCCGTTCGCCTGCAGCGACAGCCCGGAGCGCGACAACCTCGAAAGGGTCCGGCACGCGCTCGGGCTCTCCGCGCACGGCGCCAAGAACGTCCAGGCGGTCTCGCGGCGCCTGTTCACCCTGTTCGCCTCGACACTCGGTCTGCTCCAGCGCGGCCAGATCAGTCGCGGTCATGTCTGGGGCCTGATCGAGATGACCGCCGACCTCGACGACCACGAAGCGGGGTTGATCGAGGAGCGGGTCATCACCGACGCACCCGGCCAGACCATCGCCGAGTTCCGCCGAGCCCTCGACCGCGCGCGGCAGATGGTCTGCCCCGAGGCCGCGCAGCAACGGCACGAGCGCAAGGTAGCGGGCCGTCAGGTGACCCGCTGGACCGACCGGGACGGCATGGGGCGCATGCTCGCCGATCTCCCGCCGGAAGACATTGCGGCTGCGTGGGAGGTGCTATGCCGGCGCGCCGACGAGATCGCGCAACCCGACGACCCGCGGGGCCGACCGGCCCGGCTCGCCGATGCGCTGGTCGAGTCGATCACCGGCGTTCCCGCGGCCAACGACCCTCGTCGACGGCTCGACACCCCGGCCACGAGCGACGACGACTGGGAGCAGCGACAGCCACCCGAAACAGCCCAACCCGGCGACAGTGCCCCGTCGGCCGACTCAGCTCGCCCCGCCGAGGCGCCGGCGGCGCTCGGCAAGCGTGCCGCGGAGCTGACCGACCCGGCAGAGGAGTCGTCGGGCCAGTCCGCACGGCGTCAGAAGCCGCTGCCCGATCGGAAGCCCGCCGCGCATGCCGAGCCGGAAGCAATCGAGCCCTCGCCGACTCCCCCACCCCGTCCCGCACCGGCCGACACGCCGACGAGTGCGGAGGGCGTCGCTGGCGACGAGATTGAGATTCACGTGGTCGTGCAGGTCGCGCAGATGCGTGGGCAGCCCGAGCCGACCGCCGCTCCAGACGCAGAGTCCGTCGTGGTGCCCCTGGCTCCCCGTCGGGCACGGCGCGCCCTCGCCCGCCGCGGTCGCCGACTCGGCTCGACCCTGTGGGCGGTCATCGGTGTGGACAGCCTGATCGGGAATGCCAACGTGCCGGGCGAGATCTCCACCTTCGGTGCCGTGCCAGCAAGTGTCGTGCGGCGGATGGCGCAAGGCCGGGTGATCCTGCGCCGACTCGTCGTCGACAACCATGGTCGGCTGATCGATGCAGAGCTGACGGTCACGCTGCCAGCCGGTTCGCCGGCGGAACCAGCCGTGGAGGAGCTGCTGACGGCGCCCTACCGGACGCACCCACTCGACTACGGCAGCACGGTCTACCGGCTGCCGGCCGACCTCGACCGGCACGTGGTGCTGCGTGACCGCACCTGCACCGTCCCCGGCTGCGGGCAGCCTGCGATGCGATGCGATGGCGAGCACGCCGTCCCCTGGCCGTCCGGATCAACCAGCGAGGACAACTGCGGCGCGATGTGCCGCTGGCACCACCGGCTCAAGACCCACAGCGGCTGGACGGTCGAACGCCTCGCCGACGGATCAGTGCTGTGGACCAGCCCCGAGGGACTGAGTCGACGAAGACGACCGTTCGACTACACGCGCTACATCAGCTGATCTGCCGACCGACTAGCCAGCGGGCGCGAAGACTACGGTCGACCGCGCAACTCCGTCGCGGTCTTCGACGAGCGCGATGCAACTGCCGTCCGGTGCGAATGCCCCATGCACGCCCGCCGTGCCGGTGGGCTCGAGCTTCTTGCCGTAGGACAGCGCCACAGCCTCGTCGTCGGTCAGCTCGCGCCGCGGGAACGACGCCGCAACGGCAACATCGAGCGGTACGACGGCGAGCTCCGGCCCAGGCAGCAGAGCCAGCTGCTCCAGGGTGCGCGCCCGGTCGAGGGCGAAGGGCCCGACGCGCGTCCGGCGCAGCGCCGTCAGGTGCGCGCCGACGCCGAGCAACCGGCCGAGGTCGCGGGCCAACGCGCGCACGTAGGTGCCCGACGTGCACACGACGCGCACATCGAGCTCGTCCCCCCGACGCTCCAGCAGCTCGAACCGCGACACCGTCACAGTGCGAGCGGCGAGCTCGACGTCCTCCCCCGCCCGCACCCGCGCGTAGGCGCGGACTCCGTCGACCTTGACGGCCGAGACGGCGGAGGGCACCTGCTCGATCGCGCCTGTCAGCGCAGCCATCGCCGGGGCGACGTCACCGACACCTGAGGCGTCGCGCACCTCGACGACCTCGCCCTCGGCGTCGTCGGTGACCGTCGTGACGCCGAGCCGGATCGTCGCGTCGTAGTCCTTGTCGGTGAGCGCCAGGTGCCCGAGCAACCGGGTCGCTCGACCGATGCCGAGGACGAGCACGCCCGTCGCCATCGGGTCGAGGGTGCCGGCGTGGCCGACCTTGCGGGTTCCGGCGAGCGTGCGGACCCGGCCGACGACGTCGTGGCTGGTCCAGCCACTCGGCTTGTCCACGACGAGCAGCCCGTCGGGGGCGGCGGTCATGTGGGCAGGTGCGGCGCCGTCGCGAGCGCCGACCGAAGCCGGTCGAGCGCGTCCTCGACACCGCCGTGCGACGTGAAGCCGGCGGCGTAGCGGTGGCCGCCGCCGCCCAGTGGGACGCAGAGCGCGCCGAGGTCGACAGCGCCCTTGCTCCGCAGCGAGACGCGCACCGAGTCGGTCTCGGGCTCGCCCTTGAAGACCGCGGCGACCTCGGCCTCCTGCGCCGTGCGCACGACGTCGATGACGCCCTCGACGTCCGCGAGCGTGAGCCCGTGCCGCTGCAGGTCCTCCGGGCGGACCGTCGTCCACACCAGTCCGAGACCGCCCGCGGCACCGGGGTCGAGCTCGGTGCGGCTGCACACGTCGCCGAGCAGACGGACGTACGCCAGCGACGCGGTGTCCCAGATCGCGCGGCTGATCAGGTCGTGCTCGATGCCGGTGGCGATCAGCCGCGCGGCCAGCTCGTGCACCGAGGGCGTGGTCGCGACGTACTTGAACGATCCCGTGTCGGTGACCAGCGCGGTGTAGAGCGGCGCCGCGACCTCCGCGGTGAGCGGCAAGCCGAGGCGGTCCAGGATCTCCGCGACGAGCACAGCCGTCGCTGCGGCGTCGACGTCGACGAGGTTGACCGTTCCGTACCGCGTGTTGGTGGCGTGGTGGTCGACGACGACCGATGTGCCGGCGGCAGCCACCCGGTCGGAGAGCGACCCGAGCCGGTCGAGGCTGCCGGTGTCGAACGTGACGAGCACCTCGGGCTCGGCAGGGAAGTCCGCAGGTTCGACGAGGATGTCCAGGGCCGGCAGGAAGGAGTACGTCGAGGGCACCCCGAAGGTCTCACCGTCTGCGATGCCGAACGACGCGACGACGGACCTGCCGTTCGCGCGCAGCGCAGCCCCCAGCCCGAGCATCGAGCCGAGCGCGTCCCCGTCGGGTCCGACGTGACAGAGCAGGGCGATGTCGTCGGCGCCGCCGATCGCGGTGAGTGCGTCCGACCACTCTTGTGCAGACGGAGCCCTCACGCGTCGTCGTCCGCCTCGTCGTCGACGTCGTCCACGACAACCCGCGGTGCGCGGTACGGGTCGGCGTCGCCCGCGGGCAGTGCGGACTCGGCCTGCTCCTGCACCTTCGCGTCTTCGGCGCGCGCCTTGGCGAGCAGCTCCTCGATGCGGCCGGCGGTCTCGGGGACGACGTCCGCGATGAAGGCCAGGGACGGGGTGTAGCGCACGCCGGTCTGCTTGCCGACCTGCGCGCGGAGCACGCCCTTCGCCGACTCGAGCGCCATGGCGCTCTCCTGCCGAGCCTGGGCGTCGCCGTACACCGTGTAGTAGAGCGTCGCCTCGCGCAGGTCGGGCGTGAGCTTCGCGTCGGTGATGGTGACCATCCCGAGCCGGGGGTCCTTGACCTGCATCTCGAGGGTCGAGGCGACGACCTCGCGGATCCGTACGGCGAGCTTGCGGGCTCGCGCGACGTCAACCATTACTCGTCCTCATCCGTGTGCAGTTGCTGGTGCGCGGACAACAGCTCGATCTCGGGTCGCGATGCCACCAGGCGCTCACACGCCTCGAGCACGTCCCTGCAGTGCTGGGCGTCCGCTCCGACGACCGCCACTCCGACCAGTGCCCGCCGGTGCAGGTCGAGATGACCTGCCTCGGCGGCACTGACGTCATACCTGCGCCGAAGCTCGCTGACGAGCGGCCGCACGACGGACCTCTTCTCCTTGAGCGAGTGGATGTCGCCGAGGAGAAGGTCAAGGGACAGCGCACCGACCCACACGTCAGCCCCTGGGGATTTCCTTCATCTCGAAGGTCTCGATGACGTCCTCGAGCTTGATGTCGTTGAACGACCCCAGCCCGATACCGCACTCGAAGCCCTCGCGCACCTCGGTCGCGTCGTCCTTGAAGCGACGCAGCGACTCGACGGTGAGGTTGTCGGCGACGACCACGCCGTCGCGCAGCAGCCGTGCCTTGCTGTTGCGGCGGATCAGTCCGGTGCGCACGATGGAGCCGGCGACGTTGCCGATCTTCGGCACCCGGAAGACCTCGCGGACCTCCGCCGTGCCGAGCTGGACCTCTTCGTAGATCGGCTTGAGCATGCCCTTGAGAGCGGCCTCGATGTCGTCGATCGCGGCGTAGATGACCGAGTAGTAGCGGACATCGACGTGCTCGCGCTCGGCCAGCTCGCGGGCGTTGCCCTCGGGCCGGACGTTGAAGCCGAGGATGACCGCGTCGGAGGCGGACGCCAGCGTGACGTCGTTCTCCGTGATGGCCCCGACGCCGCGGTGGATGATCCGCAGCGAGACCTCCGGGTCGATCTCGATCTTCAGCAGCGCGTCCTCGACCGCCTCGACCGAGCCCGACACATCGCCCTTGAGGATGAGGTTGAGCTGGGTCTTCTCCCCTTCCTTGAGTCGCTCGAACAGCGACTCGAGGGTCGGGCGGCCACGGCTCTGCGCGAGCGAGGCAGAGCGCTCGCGCGCCTGCCGCTGCTCGGCGATCTGCCGGGCGGTGCGGTCCTCGGAGACGACGAGGAAGTTGTCGCCGGCGCCGGGGACGCTTGTGAAGCCGAGGACCTGGACGGGCTGAGCCGGACCGGCCGCCTCGACGTTCTCGCCGCGCTCGTTGAGCATGGCGCGGACGCGGCCGTAGGCGTCGCCGGCGACGATCGAGTCGCCGACCCGCAGGGTGCCGCGGGTGACGAGCACGGTCGCGACCGGACCGCGACCCTTGTCGAGCCTGGCCTCGATCGCGACGCCCTGCGCATCGGTGTTGGCGTCGGCGAAGAGCTCGAGCGCCGCGTCGGTCGTCAGCAGGATGGCGTCGAGGAGCTCCTCGAGGCCGAGCCCCGCCTTCGCCGACACGTCGACGAACATCGTCGTGCCGCCGTACTCCTCGGCGACCAGGCCGTACTCGGTGAGCTGACCGCGCACCTTGGCCGGGTCAGCACCTTCCTTGTCGATCTTGTTGACCGCGACCACGATCGGGACCTCGGCGGCCTGCGCGTGGTTGAGCGCCTCGATCGTCTGCGGCTTCACGCCGTCGTCGGCAGCGACGACGAGCACCGCGATGTCGGTGACCTTCGCGCCACGCGCACGCATGGCCGTGAAGGCCTCGTGACCCGGGGTGTCGATGAAGGTGATCTCGCGCACGCCGCCCTCGACCGGGTGGTGCACCTGGTAGGCGCCGATGTGCTGGGTGATGCCGCCGGCCTCGCCCTTGAGGACGTCGGTCTGCCGGATGGCGTCGAGCAGCCGCGTCTTTCCGTGGTCGACGTGACCCATGATCGTGACGACCGGGGGCCGCGGGACGAGGACCTGGTCTTCGTCGTACTCGCCGCCGAAGGTGAGGTCGAAGCGGTCGAGCAGCTCGGCGTCCTCCTCCTCGGGAGTGACGATCGAGATCTCGTAGCCGAGGTGGGCACCGAGCAGCTGCAACGTCTCATCGGTGCAGGACTGCGTGGCCGTGACCATCTCGCCGAGCTCGGTGAAGACCACCTGCACGAGCGAGCCGGGGTTGGCGTTGATGCGGTCGGCGAAGTCGGCGAGCGACGCACCGCGCGGCAGGCGGACGAGCTCGCCGTTGCCACGGCTGACGCCACCGCCCATCGTCGGGGCAGCGAGGTTGTCGAACTCCTGACGCCGCTGCTTCTTGCTCTTGCGGCCGCGGACCGGACGGCCACCGCCGCCGGACCGGCCGAACGCACCGGGGGTCGCGCCACCGCGGCCTGCGCCACCGCGCGGACCACCGGGACGACCGCCGAAGCCACCGGGGCGCGGCGGGCCACTGGGACCGCCGCCGTAGCCGCCACCACCACCGCCGCCGCCGGGACGCGCGCCACCGCCGCCGCCGGGCGCGCCGGCACCGGCACCGGGACGGGCGCCGGGCATGCCGGGCCGTGCGCCGGGTCCCCCCGCGCGGGGCGGGAACATGCCGGGCCCGGGACGGGGACCGCCGGGGCCGGCCGGACCGGCGGGGCCGGTGCGCTGCGGGAACATGCCGGGGCCGGGGCGGGGGCCGCCGGGCGACGGCATGCCGGGTCGCGGGGGCATGCCGGCAGGTGAGCTGGGACGCGGAGGCATCCCGGGCGTCATGCCGGGGCGGGCCGCCGGAGGCCGCGGCGGCATGGCGAGACCGCCGCCGTCGGTCGGGGTCGAGAACGGGTTGTTGCCGGGGCGCGGACCGGGCGCCGGCGCCGGGCGTGCCGGCATGGCGGGCGCGGTGTCGTCGGCGGCGGCGGCCAGCGGGGCAGCCGCGGGGGCCGCCTCCTCGACCGGTGCCGTCGGGCCAGCCGGCTTCGGCGCCGCCTTGGCGGCCTTCTTCGGCGGGGGCGCCGCAGCAGGCGCGGCGGCCGGGAAGGCCTCGCGCAGCTTGCGGGCGACGGGCGCCTCGATGGTCGACGAGGCGGACTTGACGAACTCGCCGTTCTCCTTCAACCAGGCGAGCACGTTCTTGCTCTCGAGGCCGAGCTCTTTCGCGAGCTCGTGGACGCGGGCTTTGCCGGGCACTGGACTCCTTCTCAGGCCGGGTCGGTCCCTGGCCTCGGTGCTACTGCATGGGCGTGCTCATCGGTACGGGCTCATCGAGGGCTCATCGAGGATCTGCTCTCTGGAGTGGTACTGCGGTCACGTTCGGTGAGGCTCCTGCACGCTCTCCCGCACCGCAGTGAGGTCGAGCGGTCCGTCCAGACGCAGGGCCCGGGGGAACGCCCGCCGCTTCTCGGCGAGATCGACGCAGCGCGAGTCGAGGTGCACGGATGCGCCTCGGCCCGGCAGGCGGCCGCTGGGGTCGGGGACCAGGCGGTCCCCGTCCGCGACGACGCGCAGCAGGCTGGACTTCGCCGACCGCTCCCGGCAGCCCACACAGGTGCGCACCGGGCCCGGCAAGCGAGCCGGGTGCGAGTCTACCGCCTGCGGGCCTCCGGCCGCGGGGACGGACCGCCGCCGGGCTATCCGGGCTCCCCCACCGCAGCGGCCGGCGGGCTGCCCTCGGTGTCGCTGTGGATGTCGATCCGCCACCCGGTCAACCGGGCGGCCAGCCGGGCGTTCTGCCCCTCTTTGCCGATCGCGAGCGACAGCTGGTAGTCGGGGACGACCACGCGGGCCGACCGGTTCACGGCATCGACGACCTCCACACTGCTCACCCGCGCCGGGGACAGGGCCGTGGCCACGAACCGGGCCGGATCGTCGGACCAGTCGACGATGTCGATCTTCTCGCCGTGCAGCTCGGTGGTGACGTTGCGGACCCGGGAGCCGACCGGACCGATGCAGGCACCCTTCGGGTTCAGGCCAGGCACCTTGGTGCGGACGGCGATCTTCGTCCGGTGGCCCGCTTCGCGAGCGAGCGCGACGATCTCGACAGAACCGTCCGCGATCTCCGGCACCTCGAGCGCGAACAGGCCGCGCACCAGGTCGGGGTGCGTGCGCGACAACGTGATCTGGGCACCGCGCTGCCCTCGACTGACCGAGATGACCCGGCACTTCAGTCGCATCCCGTGCTCGTAGACCTCCCCGGGCACCTGCTCGGCCGGCGGCAGGACCGCCTCAATCGCGTCCTCGTGCGCGCCCAGCTTGACCATCACGTTGCGGTTGGGCGCGGCTCCCGGCCGCTGGCCGGCCTGCTGCACGAACCCCGATACCACGTCGCCCTCGCGGCCGGCGTACTCGCCGAAGGACAGCTCGCTCTCGGCCTCGCGCAGGCGCTGCAGGATGACCTGCTTCGCCGTCGACGCCGCGATCCGCCCGAAGCCCTCCGGCGTGTCGTCGTACTCCCTGATGACGTTGCCGTCGTCGTCGAGGTCCTGCGCGAGGATCGCCACCTCGCCGGTCTTGCGGTCGAGCTCCGCGCGCGCGTGCGGAGCCGCGCCTTCGCTGTGCCGGTAAGCCGTGAGCAGCGCCGTCTCGATCGCCTGGACGACCAGGTCGAACGAGATGTCCTTCTCGCGCTCGAGGCTGCGCAGCGCGGCCATGTCGATCTTCACGTGTCCTCCTCCTCGCCCTTGCGGGAGAACTCCACCTGCACCGTGCCGCGGACGACGTCGGCGAGCGCGAGGGTGCGCTCCTCACCGTCGACGTCGAGCACGACCTGGTCGTCGTCGGCCGAGACCACGCGACCGGTGACGTTGGGACCTTCGTGCAGTACGACGGTGACGCGCCGGCTGATGTTGCGACGCCAGTGCCGGGGCGCGGTCAGGGGACGGTCGACCCCGGGCGAGGTCACCTCGAGCACGTACGACGGGCCGAGGGCGTCGGGCTCGGCCTCGTCGAGCTGGTCGAGCGCGTCGGACACGACGCGGCTCACATCGGCGACGTCGTCCATGCTCACGCCACCATCGCGATCGACGACCACGCGTACGACGCTGCGCTTGCCGGCCTTGCTGACGTCGACGTTCTCGAGGTCGGCGCCCGTCGACGCGATGAGCGGAGCGAGCAGCTCGGACAGGCGCGCGGCGGAGGCGGTCATCTCGAACAACCCCCTCTGCTGTTGTGGGTGGTGCGGCGGTGCTTGGAGATCACCTTATCTGTGGTTGTGTCCAGGCGATGAGCGTCACCCCGTCGCGCCGGCGGTTGCTGCAGGCAGCGATGCTCTCGCCGGCGCTGGTGGCCTGCACGGGCGCAAGCCGTGAGCCGAGACCGGTGCACCCGGACGTCGCCCTCCGCGCAGCCGCGATCGCCCGCGAGCGGGCCCTCATCGAGCGCTACCGGGCCGCTGCCGCCTCGTCCGCGTCGACGGTGGCAACGCGGATCGCCGGTCTGGCCGAGGAGCACGAGGCGCATCTCGCCGCGCTGAGCCGATCGACCCCGGGCGCGCTGTCCCCGAGCCCGACCACGTCGCCGCCGGCAGCCCTCATCCGGGTGCCGACACTGGCGCAGCTCGTCGCGGCCGAGCGCGCGGCCGCGACCGCGCATGCCGCCGACGCGCTGAAGGCGTCGCGGGAGCTGGCAGCGGTGCTCGCCTCGCTCGCGGCCAGCGAGGCATCGCACCTGGTCGTGCTCGCATGACCGCGGTCGACCGACTCGTCGCCCTGGTGGCGGCGGAGCACGCGACCGTCTACGGGTACGGCGTCCTCGGCGCCCGGCTGGACGACGTCAAGCGCAGAGCGGCGCAGGTCGCCTACGACAGCCACCGGGCCCGTCGCGACCAGGTGGTCGCCGCGGTGGCCGCGGCCGGCGGGACAGCGCCCGCGCCGTTGCCGGCGTACGACGTCACCGTCGATGACGCCCGGGCCGCCATGGAGCTCGCGGTGCGGCTCGAGGAAGGGCTGTCGCTGCGCTGGCGCGACCTGGTCGCCGACACCGACGACGTCGCGCTGCGCCGACTCGCCATCGCGGGTCTGCAGGAGACCGCCGTCCGCGCCGCGCAGTGGCGCAAGACCGCCGGCATCACGCCGGTCACCGTCCCCCTCCCCGGCACCGACCCCCCTGCCCCGACCCCCTCTCCCTCATGATCGACGGCGAGCTGTCCGCATCAGGGTCTCGCCGCTGATGCGGGTAGCTCGCCGTCGATCAAGGGCGCCGGGGCGGGGACGGCGGATCGGGGGCCGCGGGACTCACCTCCGCGAAGGCGAGGGCGGGCGCGTCGTGGCCGAGGGCGAGGGCGACGAGGGCGCGGGCGCAGAGGGCGCCGACGACGTTGCCCGTGCCGCAGTAGCCGCCGGCGGCGAACACCCCGGGCCGGGCCTCGCCGACGTAAGGCAGACCCGTGCGCGTGTAGCCGACCGATGCAGCCCACCGCGCGGTCACGGGTGCCTGCACTCCGATGCGCTCGCGCAGCAACCCCTCGATCGCATCCTGTACGACGGCAGTCGTGGTCACCTCGTGCGTTTCCTCCGCGGCGCCACCGCGGTCGCGGAAGCCACCGACGGCGACCCGACCGTCGGGCAGCTGCTGCCAGTACTCGTAGCCGTCACGCAGGTACACCGGCCTGGGCACGACGACCTCGTCGGTCGGCGCGGTCGCGAGCATCTGCAGCCGGACGGTGCGCACGACGCCGGCGAGCTCGGGCAGGACGAGGTCGAGCCCGCCGTCGACGCAGACGAGAACAGCGTCGCACCGGATGCTGCCGCGCGGCGTCGTGACGAGACCCTGCTCGATGCGCACGGCGGGCGTGCCTTCGTGAAGCACCGCGCCGAAGGCGGTGGTCGCGAGCGCCCGGCACCGCGCAAGCGGCTGGAGCACCCCATCGTCCGGGAACACCAGTCCACGACCCTCGACGCCGTCGTACTCCTCGACGGCGAAGCCGTCGGCCCGCAGCGCAGCCGCGTGTCCTGCGCAGTCCGCCAGTCCCTCGGCGGTGTCCTCGATACGGAGCGACCCGGTGCGTCGCACGGCGTCCGGTGTGGTGGCGCCGATGCGGTCGATCTCGTCGAGGGTCAGCCGGTGCAGCGCCGCGGCCCGGTCCCGCCCGAGTGTCGCCACCATTTGGTAGTGCGGCCAGGCCAAGCCGGCCAACAGGAACCCGCCGTTGCCGCCGGCCGCTCCCCCGGCGACGGAGCCGGCGTCGATGCCGACAGCCCGGACACCGCGGTCGATCAGCTCGTGGACCGCTGTGAGCCCCGAGCCACCGAGTCCGACAACGCAGACATCGGTCTCGGCATCGCCGTCGAGGGGCGGCAGCGCGGCCCAGCCGTCGTACTGCCAGACGGTGGTCATCCGAGCCTGGCGAAGACCCGGCCGAACAGGTCGGCGACCTCGTCGGGGCTGATCTCGAGGGCTGCCGCGCCGGCGTAGACCTCGCGCAGCGCCACCCCCGGACGCGGCCCGGGGTCGGCGCCACCCAGGAACACCCCGCTCTCCTCGGCCACGTCGAGCATGACCTCCTCTACGACTTCCGGTTCGCCCGGGAGCAGCACGTGGAACAGCGGCGTGACGGGTGGCGCGACCACCTCGGCCACCGTGGCGATGGCAGTGGCCAGCGCCTGCGCGTGCGCGACGTACTCCGCCATCCTTGGCAGGTGCAGCCGCAAGCCACGGCGCGCGCCGAGGGCGAACGGCCACAGCCACGGCAGGGACCCGCCGTGCCGCCGTCGCCAGATGCGCGCGGTGTCGATCAGCTGGGTCGAGCCGACGAGCACGGCGCCGGCCGGGCCGGCGAGCCCCTTGTAGAGCGAGACGTAGGTGCTGTCCGCGAGAGCGACGACCTCGGCAAGCGGACGGCCGTACGCCGGCCCGCACTCCCAGAGACGGGCGCCGTCGAGATGCAGAGCGATGCCACTGGCGCTGCACTGCCGCGACAGCGAGGACAGCTCGTCGAAGGACATGAGCTGCCCACCGGTCTCACGCTGGGGAAGCTCGACGAGCACCGCGGCGAGGTCGGGGACCGCGAGCAGCTCAGCCGAGGTGACGAGCGACGTCGGGTCGCCGACAGCGACGGGCGCCAGCCGGTGCAGCGCGGGAAGCGCGCCCTCCTCGTGCAGGATCGGGTGCGAGGTGCGGTGCATCGCGACGCCGCGGTGCCCGCGCGCGTCGGCATGCACCCGGAGGGCGATCTGCTGCGCCATGGTCCCGCTCGGCAGCAGCAACGCGGCGGGAGCACCGAGCAGCGCGCGGACCTCCTCCTCGACCTCCGCCACGAGACCGCCTTCGCCGTACCGGTCCGGCTCCGCGCCGAGAGCCGCCTCCTCCGCGAGATCGGCGAGCACCTGCGCCGGAGTGGGCCGGCCGTGGCCGTACAGCCGCCGCGGGCACGCGGCAGCGACGGCATCGAGCCGCTTCACCGGCACCAGCCGTCGATGACATCGAGCAGGCCGCCGAGGTCGGTCAGCACCGCGTCCGGCTCCACGTCGCTCGGCGGCACCGGGCGGCCCGTCATCAGCACCGCGCGCATGCCCACAGCCTTGGCCCCGGCGATGTCGTCGCGCGGACGGTCGCCAACGAACACGGCACGACTCGCGTCGTCGACGCCCGTCGCGTCGAGCAGTGCGCGGAACGCCTCGGCGTGCGGCTTCATGTGGCCCATGTCGCTCGTGTAGAGGCGGACGTCGAGGAGGTCGAGCAGGCCGTCCTTCTCCAGCCAGTGCTCGTGGACCGCGCGCGGCCAGTGCGTGTTGGACAGCAGCCCGGTAGCGATGCCCCGCTGCTTCAGTGCCGTGAGGACGCGAAACGCAGCCGGGTCGTGCTCGACGGTCTTCGCCCAAGCATCGAGGTACGCCGACTGCGCCGTCGCCAGGACGTCGAGGCCCGTCTCGGCCGACACCGAGCGCAGCAGCTCCTCCGTCGTAAAGCTCTGGTCGCCGGCAGCCACGTGTGTCTCCCACGCGTGCAGCTCGGCAGCGAGCAGTCGCTGGGCAACGGGCGACGGGTCATGCGGCGCCAGGACCAGCGCGGCCGCATGCCACATCTCGAGCAGGTCGACGTCGGCGTACACCGACAGCGTGCCGCCCCAGTCGAACAGCACCGCCTCGACCGACGCGGCGCTACCGCCCACGCACGTCCGCGAGCACCTCGGTCACGGCGTCGGCGACCGGCACCTTCCTGATGTCGCCGGTCTTGCGGTCGCGAACCTCGACCTCGCCGTCGGCCAGGCCCTTCCCGACGACCAGTGCGGTGGGCACGCCGAGCAGCTCGACGTCCTTGAACGCGACCCCGAACGACACGCCCCGGTCATCGAGCAGGACGGTGAGCCCGGCTGCCTCGAGCTCGCCGGCGATCCGCTCCGCCTCCGGCAGCTGCTGGTCCTTGCCCATCGCGACGATGTGCACATCAGCCGGTGCCACCGAGCGCGGCCACACCAGGCCCTTCTCGTCGTACGACTGCTCGGCGATGGCCGCGATCGCGCGCGAGACCCCGATGCCGTAGGACCCCATCGTGACGACCACCTGCTTGCCGTTCTGGTCGAGCACCTTCAGCTCGAGCGCAGCCGCGAACTTGCGGCCGAGCTGGAAGACGTGTCCGATCTCGATCCCGCGGTTGATCTCCAGCAGGCTTCCGCATCGGGCGCACAGGTCGCCGTCGCGCACCTGTGCGGCCGGCACGACGCCGTCAGGCTCGAAGTCACGACCCATCACGACGTTGCGCGCGTGCTTGCCCGCTTCGTTGGCGCCGGTCACCCAGCCCGATCCGGTGGTGACACGGGGATCGACGACGTAGCGGATCTTCAGGTCACGCAGCACCTGCGGCCCGATGTAGCCGCGCACGAGCCCAGGGTGCTTCGCGAAGTCGTCGAACGGCTCGACCTCGGCGGGGAAGACATTGGCCTCCACCGCCTTGAGGTCCACCTCACGGTCACCCGGGACACCCACCACGAGGAGCTCGGTCGTCCCGTCGGGGTTGCGCAGCTGCAGGACGACGTTCTTCAGGGTCTGAGACGCCTCCACCCCGAGCAGCGCGCAGAGCGACTCGATGGTCGGCGTGTCCGGGGTGTCGAGGACCTCGAGGGGCGCCTGCGCCGCCGGGTCGGAGTCGGCCGGCACCTGCACGGTTGCCGCCTCGACGTTGGCCGCGTAGTCGCACGAGGTGCAGGCGACGTAGGTGTCCTCGCCGGTTGGTGTGGTGGCGAGGAACTCCTCCGAAGCGCTACCGCCCATGGCGCCGCTGACGGCGGAGACGATGCGGTAGCTCAGCCCGAGCCGCTCGAAGATGCGCTGGTAGGCGACCCGATGCGCGTCGTACGAGACCTGCAGTCCCTCATCCGACACGTCGAACGAGTAGCTGTCCTTCATGAGGAACTCGCGGCCGCGGATGATGCCCGCGCGGGGGCGCGCCTCGTCGCGGTACTTGTTCTGGATCTGGTAGAGCGTGAGAGGAAGGTCCTTGTACGACGAGTACTCGCCCTTCACCATCAGGGTGAAAAGCTCTTCGTGGGTCGGGCCGAGCAGGTAGTCGTGGCCCTTGCGGTCCTTGAGCCGGAAGATGCCGTCGCCGTAGTCCGTCCACCGCCCGGTCGCCTCGTAGGGCTCGCGCGGCAGCAGCGCCGGGAACAGCACCTCCTGGCCGCCGATGCGGTCCATCTCCTCGCGCACGATGCGGCTGACCCGGTCGAGCGTGCGCAGACCCAGCGGCAGCCAGGAGTAGATGCCGGGCGCAACGCGTCGGACGTAGCCGGCCCGGACGAGCAACCGGTGGCTCGGGACCTCCGCGTCCGCCGGGTCCTCACGCAGGGTGCGCAGGAACAGCGTGGACATGCGGAGCACGAGTGACCTCCAGAGCGGGCGGACGCCCAGCCTATCGGCGCAATCCCATCGGATTTCAGGCCGGAACCGTGACCTCGCCGCTGCGGCTCAGCTTGTGCCAGGGCAGGTGCGCCCCGGACAGGGCGCTGACGACGGACTGGATGACGACCAGGTAGATCAGCTGCCGGTAGAAGAACTGCTGCAGCGGCAGGGCCCAGAGGGGACGCAGGCTCTCCCCGTCCAAACGCAGGGCATACGCCGCAGCGGCGAGCTGCAGCGCCAGGTAGGACAGCCACACCAGGAGCACCTGGCGGGTCTCGCCGGTGAGGATGCCGTGCAGCGCGTAGATGTCGATGACGGGCGCGAGCACCGGTAGCAGCACCTGCGCGAAGAGCATGTACGGAAGGCCGAACCACCCCAGCCGACGACCCAAACCCGTGTCGCGCACGGCACCGCGGTGCTTCCAGATGCACTGCAGGGTGCCGTACCCCCACCGCCAGCGCTGCCGCCACAGGTCGGTGAGGTTGCTCGGGGCCTCGGTCCACGCCCGAGCGCGCTCCTCGTGCACGACTTCGTAGCCGGCCCGCAGGATTCCCATGGTGATGTCGGTGTCCTCGGCGAGCGTGTCCGTGCTCAGCCCGCCGGCGGCGAGCACGGCGGAGCGCCGGAACGCCCCTGCCGCACCGGGCACGGTCGTGATGCACCTGAGCAGATCCAGGAGGCGCCGGTCGAGGTTGAAGCCGGCGACGTACTCCAGGTGCTGCCAGCGGCCGAGCAGGCCGCGCCGGTTGCCGACCTTGGTGTTGCCGCTCACGGCGCCGACCCGCGGGTCGCGCAGCGGCTGCACCAGCTTGCGGATGGTGTCGGGCTCGAACACGGTGTCGCCGTCGAGCATGACGAGGATGTCGTTGCTGGACTCGCGGGTGCCGGTGCGCAGCGCCGCGGCCTTGCCCCCGTTGACCTGCCGGATGACGCGGACGTTGCGCAGTCCCATGGCATCGACGAGGTCGGCCGTGCCGTCGGTGGACCCGTCGTCGATGACAACCACCTCGAGCCCGGGGTAGTGGCTGGCGACCAGGGACTGCACCGACCGCTCGATGCCGACAGCCTCGTTGTACGCCGGAACGAGCACGCTGACGCCGGGCAGGAACTCGTCACCGGCAAGTCGCGCGGACGACAACCGGACATGCCGCCGGGCCACCAGCATCGCGAGCAGCGTGCGGAGCACGGCGATCAGGGCGAACGGGATCACCAGCCAACCGATCCCGGTCACGAAGACGTTCGAGATGCGCACCGCGGCGAGCAGGCTCGCGCCCTGCAGACGGGGAACCCCGTCGACCTTCGCGTCGCCGGCCGTCGAGGGAAGGCCGAGCCCACCCGACACCGTCGTGAACGTGAAGCCGGCGGCGCGATAGCTGCGGATGATCCCGGGCAGCGCCGCGACGGTCTCGGACCGGTCGCCTCCTCCGTCGTGGAGCAGGAGGACCACACCACGGGTGTCCGGTGGCGCGGCTGCCGCCTCGATCGCGTCGACTCCCGGCCGGCGCCAGTCGTCGGTGTCGCGGTCGGAGAGCACGACGACGTAGCCGGCCTCCGTCTCCGCCTCCAGCGCCCGCAGGTCGCGCGCGGTGAGCGCACCGGGCTTGGACGAGTACGGCGGTCGGAGCAGAGCGCTCGTCACGTGGGCGCTGCCGGCGAGGCCGAGCTGACCCAGCGAGAGCTCGAGGTTGCGGCGCCAGACGGGCACCGTGGACAGGTCGGCGTGCGACCACGTGTGGTTGCCCACCTCGTGCCCCTGCTCGAGCTCCTGGCGAACGACGTCGGCGTTGTACGCCGCGCGGGTGCCGACGACGAAGAACGTCGCCGGCACGTGCTCGCGAGCCAGCACGCGCAGGATCTCGCGAGTCCAGCGCGGGTCCGGCCCGTCGTCGAAGGTCAGTGCCACGATCTTGTCGGGCAGGCCTCTGGACACCAGGCGGCCGTCTTCGCGGTAGACGATCGCGCCGTTGCCCGGCAGCTCCGCGCGTTGGGCGATCTGCCCCGTGCGGGTGCCCGTGCCGACACTCGTGCCGAGGCTCTGCAGGAGCAGCGCGACGAGGACCGCGAGCATCGTGATGGCCAGCAGGCCCCAGTGCGCCTTCGGGCGGCGGTGGCGGGCGTCGCTCGGGGTGCCGGCGCTCACGGCGACGGGGACGGCTCGGGTACGGGTCCCTTTGCGTGGCTGCTCTGCGGTGACGGCCGGGCTGTGCTCCTGGCGGGCGGCGTCTTGGTGGCCCTCGCACTCGGTGTCGCGCGCCCGGTCGCCGGGGTGCCGAACGCCGGCGTGGACGGCACTGCCGTGCTGCTCGGCGTCGCTGTCGGGCTCGGGATCGCCGACGCGTTGCCGGTGGCCCTGGGGCTCGCCCCCGGACCTGCGGTCGGTCGCGCGGACGGGCTCGACGCGTCGGGCGACGGACTGCGCGACGGAAGCACCCGTGACGGCGTGCCGTCCTCACCGGTCGTTGCCCGGAGCGGGGCAGCGGCGGGACCGGGCAGCACCGGGCCGAGTCCCGGCACGGTCAGCCGCGACAGGCCGGGCGGACCCACGAGCGCGAGGGCCACCATGCCGACGTACGCGAGCATGAGCAGGCCGACGGCCACGAACACGCGGTGGATGACGCGGGCCCGCCGGCCGGAGGCGTCGACGAAGACCGGTCGCGCGGCAGCTGCCGGCGTCCCGTCCTGCTGCACGTCTGGTCCTCTCCCCCTGCCGCGGACTCGCCACCTGAGTTGTCGGGTGCAGCAGTCGCAGCGTTACGTCAGGGACGTCAGGCGATCGTGGCGGCGTTGGCCTCGTCGCCCGGGGTGAGCGGGTTCTCCGGCGTGACCGGGAAGTGACAGGCGCTGCGGTGGCCGATCTCACTTCCGGAGACCTGCGAGAGCGGCGGCTCCAGCTCGGCGCAGATGGTCTGGGCCCGCGGGCAACGGGTGCGGAACGGGCAGCCGGACGGCGGGTTGGCCGGGCTCGGCACGTCGCCGGTGAGTCGCAGCCGGGGCCTGGTGTCGCCCGTGACGCTGTGATCGACCTCCGGCACGGCGGACAGCAGCGCGTGGGTGTACGGGTTGCGCGGGCGGCTGTAGAGGGTGCTGCGCTCGGCGATCTCCATGATCTTGCCGAGGTACATCACGGCGACGCGGTCGGACATGTGCCGGACGATCGCCAGGTCGTGCGCGATGAAGATGAAGGCGAGGTCGAGGTCGCGCTGCAGCTGCTGCAGCAGGTTGACCACCTGGGCCTGGATCGACACGTCGAGCGCCGACACCGGCTCGTCGGCGACGATCAGCTTCGGCTTCAGCGACAGCGCACGCGCGATGCCGATGCGCTGTCGCTGACCACCGGAGAACTCGTGCGGGTAGCGGTTGTAGTGCTCCGGGTTGAGGCCCACCGTCTCGAGCAGCTCCTGCACCCGCCGCTTGCGCCCGCCGGGCGGGTCGATCCCCTGCACCTCCATGAACGACGACACGATCGAGCCGACCGTGTGGCGCGGGTTCAGCGAGGAGTACGGGTCCTGGAAGATCATCTGGATCTCGCCGCGGATCGGCCGGAGCTCCTTCACCGACAGGTGTGCGATGTCGCGGCCTTCGTAGAAAATCGCGCCCTTCGTCGGCTCGAGCAGCCTCGCCACCAGCCGGCCGGTTGTCGTCTTGCCGCAGCCCGACTCACCGACGAGGCCGAGGGTCTCGCCCGCGGCGACGGAGAACTCCAGACCGTCGACGGCCCGGACAGCACCCACCTGGCGCTGCAGGATCAAGCCGCTGCGGATCGGGAAGTGCTTGGTCAGCCCCTCGACGTGGAGCAGCGGCTCAGCGGTAGTCACGAGCGCGAGCCTTCCCAGAGCGGCAGCAGGTCCTCGTCGACGATGCGGTTGCGGGTCTCCTCGTCGAGGTGGCACGCGAGCCCGCCACCCGGCACGCCGGACGGTCGCAGGACCGGCCGCTCCGTGCGGCACCGGTCAGCCGCGACCCGCCATGAGTGGTCGCACCGCGGCTGGAACGGGCAGCCGGAAGGCAGGTCGATGAGGCTGGGCGGGGCGCCCCGGACCGGGACCAGCGGCACGTCGACGTCGCTGTTGAGCCGCGGGATCGACGACAGCAAGCCCCACGTGTAGGGCATCTGCGGACGGGACAGCAGCGCGCGGACGTCACCCTTCTCCACGCAACGCCCGGCGTACATCACCAGCACGTCGTCTGCGACCTGCGAGATGACACCGAGGTCGTGCGTCACGAGGATGATGGCGCTGTTGAACTCGCTCTGCAGGTCGGCGAGCAGGTCGAGGATCTGCGCCTGCACCGTCACGTCCAGTGCGGTGGTCGGCTCGTCGGCTACCAGCAGGGACGGGTTGTTGGACAGCGCCATCGCGATCATCGCGCGCTGTCGCATGCCACCGGAGAACTCGTGCGGGTAGTTGTCGACGCGACGGTCCGGCTGGGGAATGCCGACCCGGCCCAGCAGGTCAACCGCGCGCTTGCGCGCAGCTGCCTTCGAGCCGCCCGCATGACGGCGGTAGCCCTCGGCGATCTGGTTGCCGATCGTGTAGAACGGGCTGAGCGCGGTCAGCGGGTCCTGAAAGATCATGGCGATCTTCTCGCCGCGCATCTCGTTGAGCTCGCTCTCGCCCAGCGTCAGCAGGTCGGTGCCCTCGAGCCAGATCTGCCCGCTGATCTGCGTGCGGCGCGGGTCGTGCAGACCGAGCAGTGACAGGCCGGTGACCGTCTTGCCCGAGCCGGACTCGCCGACGATGCCGAGCGTCTTGCCACGCTGCAGGGTGAAAGACAGCCCGTCGACGGCATGGACCACGCCGTCGTCGGTCGGGAAGCGAACCTCGAGGTCGCGTACGTCGAGGAACGGCATGTTGGGCGCGGTCACGAGATACGCACCCGAGGATCGATGAGCGCGTAGGCGATGTCGACGATGAGGTTGGCCGTCACAATGACCACCGCGGCGAGCAGGACGGTGGCCATGATCATCGGCAGGTCGGACGCGAACACCGACGTGATGGCGAGGCGCCCGACGCCCTGGATGGAAAAGACGCTCTCGGTGATGATGGCCCCGCCGAGCAGACCTGCGAGGTCGAGGCCGAAGACCGTGACAACCGGGCTGATCGCCGCCCGGCCGGCGTGCTTGAGGTAGATCGACCGCGCCGACAGGCCGCGGGCGCGGCCAGTGCGGACGAAGTCCTCCTGCAGCGCCTCGATCATCGACGCGCGTGACAGCCGCGCGTAGAGCGCCGCGCTCACGAACGCCAGGATGATCCAGGGCAGCAGAAGACCGGCGAACCACTGTCCGGGGTCCTCGGTGAGCGGCGTGTAGCCCGGCTGCGGCAGCCACTGCAGCTTGTCGACGAAGAACGCCCGCGCGACGATGCCGATGAAGTAGATCTGCAGCGACGCGCCGGTGAGCGACAAGCCGATCGCGACCTTGTCGAAGGCCCGGCCGCGGTAGATCGCGGAGACCAAGCCGAGGGAGACGCCACCGAGCAGGAAGAGCAGCGCTGCGCCAAGGGCGAGGGAGAGCGTTGCTGGGAACCGGTCGAGGAACGTCTCCCACACCGGCTGGTGGTTGACGAACGAGTAGCCGAAGCACGGGGCGTCGCAGTGCACCTTGTCGCCGGTCTCGATGATGTCGCGGCCGACGACGATGCCCTTCATGTAGTCGCCGTACTGCACGACCAATGGCCGGTCGATACCGAGGTTGTGATGGATCTCGGCGAGCTTCTCGTTGGTGCAGATCTTGCCGCAGGACAGCCGGGCCGGGTCGCCGGGGACGACGAAGAACAGGAAGAAGGTCACGGCGCTGACGACGGCAAGAATGAGCACCGACGTTATCAGCCGGCGTACGACGAACCGGAGCACAACCCTCCTTCCTCACCAGCGGACAGCGGTCGACCACGGCCGGCCCGCGCCATCAAAGAAAGCGGCGGGCCGGCCGTGGCCCGGGGACTACTTCTTCAGATAGACGCCGTTCATGGACGGCTCACCGAGCACCTTGCTCAGGTAGACGCCGCCGACCTTCGGTCCGTAGACCTGGGTCGCCCGGTCGTAGATACGCGGGATGAAGGGGACCTTCTCCATGATCTTCTTGTCGAGCGCGGCCCAGTCCTTCGACGCCTGGACAAGGTCGGTCTCGAGGGAGATGCGGTCCATCTCCTTGTTGATGTCAGGGTCGTTGAAGTGCTGGTAGTTCGGGTTGCCGTCGGCGATCTTGCGCCCGTCCATCGTGGGCGGGATGACGGTCGAACCGCTCGGCCAGTCAGCACCCCAGCCGCCGCCGTACAGGTCATAGGTGTTGTTGACCTTGCCGATGACGTCGTAGAAGTTCTTCCTGTCGATCGGCTTGGCGACGACCTTGAAGCCGCCCTTCTCCAGGCCTGCCTTCACAGCCACGGCCACCTGCTGACCCGTGGGCGTGTTGGAGTAGCCGTAGACGACCTGCATGCCGACCTTGCCCTTGGCCTTGAGGATCTCCATGGCCTTCTCGGGCTGTCCCTGCGGGTGGTCCTTCTGCCCGTAGAGGTCGAACGCCTCGTAGCCCGGGACCGTCGGCGACATGACCGTGCTGGCGAAGTCACCGACACTCTCGCCACCGGCGATCTGACGGTGCTGGAACGTCGGGTACGCGTACAGCAGCGCCTTGCGGATCTCGACGTCCGTGATGCGGGTGTTGTTGATGTTCGTGACGAGCACGAACGCCGTGTTGCCGACCAGCGTGCGCGCCTTGACCTCGGGCGTCTCGTTGATCTGCTTAAGCACCTCCGGTAGGGCCAACGTGCTCAACGACATCGCGGAGGCGTCCTCGCCGTTGGCTGCGATGAGCCGCTTGTTGAGGACGAGCGCCTCGCTACCGAACTCGAACGCGAAGGTGTCGACGTACTGGTGCCGCAGCGGGTCCGAGTCGGCGTCCCACGCGGGGTTCTTGACCAGCGTCATGTCCTTGTCGATGTGGTGCTCGGAGATCATGTACGGCCCCGTCGACTGCGGGTTGGTGTCGTACTTCTCCTTGGTGTCCTTGGCCTTCTGGACCGGGACCGTCGTCATCAGACCGCCGGCGAACGGCATGTCGGGGCGGGGCTGGTCGAAGAAGAAGGTGATCGTCTTCGCGGCGTCGTCGGCCTTGACCGACGTGTCGGGCAGCGACTTGCCCTTGTAGGGGCCCTCGTAGAAGTCGCGGAAGTTGCCGCTCTTGCCGGCGATCCACTCGTAGAGGTACGAGGGGCCCTCGGTGTAGGCCGCGTCGAACCCGCGCTCGACGCCGTACTTGATGTCGGACGCCTTGATGTCCGACCCGTCCTGGAACTTGACGTTGTCGCGCAGCGTGAACGTCCAGGTCTTGCCGCCGTCGCTCGTCTCACCGGTGTTGGTGGCGAGGTCACCGACGAGGGTGATCTTGCCGTCCTTCTCGATGTAGGACGTGAGCTGACGGTGGATCATCAGACCGACGTTCTGCAGGTTGTTGACGTAGATCCGGGCCGGGTCGAGGTGCGAGAAGTCGACATCCTCGAGCAGGTGCACCGTGCCGCCGGTCGTGTGACCGGGCACGTCATACGCCGGTCCCTTCGCGTCGTTGTCGACGGAGAAGGACAGCGCGGAGTCGCCGCTACCAGTCTTGCCATCGTCGGTCTTCGTTCCTCCGCCCGTGCTGCTTCCGCCGCACGCAGTCGCGGCGAGGGCTAGCAGCCCGCTCACCGCGACGAGTCGCACTCCCGTGCTCCGCCTCATGTATCGACCTCTCGTGTTGTGGAGCTCACCGGCACAGGGTGCGCGCGGTGTTGTTGCCATTCATCAGGTGCTCTTCGGGTCCAGGGCGTCACGCACGGAATCGCCGAGCAGGTTGAAGCACAGGACAAGCACGAACAGGGCCAGGCCAGGGAAGATCATGTAGGAGAGGTCTTCCGTGTAGACCTGGGCACCGCGGTTGATCATCCGACCCCAGTCGGGGATCGGCTCGATGATGCCGACCCCGAGGAACGCCAGGGCGGCCTCGGTCGTGATCAGCGCCGGCAGCGTGAGCGAGAAGGTCACCAGGATCGGCGACCACAGGTTGGGCAGCAGCTCGTGACGGACGATCCGCCACGAGCTGGCGCCGGACATCCGAGCCGCGTCGACGAACTCGCGTTCGCGCAGCGACAGCACTTGTCCCCGGATCAGTCGGGCTTGGTAGACCCAGCCGAGCACGGACAAGATGAAGATGATCGAGCCGAACCGGAGCCAGACCGGCGTCTCCTCGTCGGGCTGGACGAAGACGTTCTCGACGACCGGGCTGAAGGCGATGATGAACAGCAGCCCCGGGAACGCGTAGACGATGTCCATGATGCGGCCGCCGACGGCGTCGACCCAGCCGCCGAGGTAGGCGGTCACGATCCCGTAGAGCACGCCGAACGTCGTCGTGAGCAGCGCGGCGCTGCCGGCGATGAAAAGTGACGTGCGGGCGCCGTACACGAGCTGCGTGAACACGTCGCGACCGAGACCCGGCTCGAGCCCGAGCCAGAAGTACTTGTTGATGCCGCCGTGCGGGCCGGTCGGGAAGCCGTAGTCGTCGAGCAGGCCGGGGGTGTCCTGGCCGTACGTGATGTAGGGGTTCTTCCCGTAGACCTTCGCGATGAGCGGCGCAAGGATCGCGACGAGAATGAAGAACAGGACGACGTACGCCGACACCACGCCGACCCGGTCGCGGCGGAACCGGAGCCACGAGATCTGCGACGGGGAGCGACCGAGCGTGACCGCACCCGAAGCGGGTGTAGTCGTCTCAGGTCCAGGCGTCAGTAGCTGACTGATAGCTCCGCCTCTCCGCCGCACGCTCCGTGACGCGGGGAACGCTACATAACAAGCCGCCGCTTGCGTGCATTTGGATTGTCACAGGCCGATAAAGGCTTGACAGCCGGTGGTTAGCCTGTCGCGGTGCTGCTCCTGCTTCCACCGTCGGAGTCCAAGGCCACCGGGGGCACCGGGGCACCACTCGACCTCGACAGCCTGTGCTTCCCGGCGCTGACGGGGACGCGGCGCCGGCTCGTGTCCGCGCTGGAGCGCGCTGCCCGCCGACAGCCGGATCAGCTCGCCGCCGCGCTGGGCCTGTCCGCCCGCGGGCGCCCGGAGGTCGCCCACAACGCGGTGCTCAGCACGGCGCCCACGCTGCCGGCGCTCGAGCTCTACACGGGTGTCCTGTACGAGGCGCTGGACCACGCGACGCTCCGCGGCGTCGCCCGGCGCCGGGCGACGTCGTCGCTGGTCGTGGCGAGCGCGCTGTTCGGGTTGGTCCGCGCGCAAGACCGGCTGCCGGCGTACCGCCTGTCGGGCGCGACCGTCCTGCCCGGAGTCGGCGGTCTGCCCGCGGTCTGGCGACCGGTGCTCGAGCCAGAGCTCGCCCGGACCGGCTCGCTCGTCGTGGACCTGCGGTCATCGGCCTACGTGGCGCTGGCGCGGGTGCCGCATGCGGTCCAGGTCCGGGTGCTGCGGGACTGGGGGCCGTCGAAGCCGCGCACCGTCGTCAGCCACGACAACAAGTACACCAAGGGCCATCTCGCCCGCGCTCTGTGCGTCCACGGAGCACGGAGCCTGGCCGATGTCGCGGAGGTGGGACGCACGGTCGCTGACCTCGTCGAGGTCGACGGCCGCCGCGTCGACCTGGTGCTGCGCGGGCTGGCGCGCGATCGGGTGGGCAGACCTCAGACGGTAGGTCCCGTCCTGGGCTAGCGTCCCCGCGCGTGGCAGGTCAGCCGAGAGTCCGCATCACCGACGAGGCGCTGGAGCTGTGGCGTACCAACGACGCCGTCGGCTTCCTGCGCGGCTGGACGACCGGTCTCGTCTCGCAGGGACCGCACACCGAGCACACGGGCAACCGCCTCGTCGAGGTGGTCGGCCCGGGCGAGGTCGTCATGGCATGGACGCCCGGCCAGCAGCTCGCCAACCTGTCGGGCAACGTGCACGGCGGTTACCTCGCGCTGGTCTGCGACGAGGCCTGCGGTCTCGCCTCGGCCAGCACCGGTGAGCGCTTCATCCCGATGCTCACGCTGGACCTCGCCGTGACGTACGTGCGGCCGGCCGTCGTGGCTGCCGAGCACCGCGTCGAGGGGTCGGTCGTGCACACCGGGACGACCCGCCTCGTCACCGAGGCCCGGATCTTCAACCCTGCGGGCAAGCTCGTCGCGACGGCCCGCGGCTCGTTCTTGCCCAACAAGCGCTTCACGCCCGGTTAGAAGAGCACGCTGGCGAAGGTCCCGACCTCACGGAAGCCGACCTTCTCGTAGGACCTGCGCGCGGCCATGTTGAAGTCGTTGACATAGAGGCTGACCACGGGAGCGATCGACTCCTGCGCACCTCGTACGACGGCAGCCATGCCGGCGGTGCCGACCCCCCTGCGGCGAAGGGACGGGTGCACCCAGACGCCCTGCACCTGGCAGGCGGCGGCGGTCGCGGCACCGACCTCGGCCTTGAACACGACGACGCCGTCCTCGACCCGAGCGAAGGCACGACCGGTCGCGATGAGCTCCTCGACCCGGGCGCGGTAGAGCGACCCGCCGTCACCGACGAGCGGCGAGACGCCGACCTCCTCCGTGAACATCTCGATACAGGCCGGCATGAGGACGTCGATCTCCTCAGGCTGCACCAGGCGCACCTCCGGGTCGCCGTCCATGAGCGGCGGGCCGTCGATCGCCATGAGCGGTTGCCTGTCGCGCACTTCGCGGGCGCGGCCCCAGTGCGGCTTCAGCAAGCGCCACAGGTCGAGGACGGCCGGGGCCGGGCCGACGAGTGACGAGCAGCGGCGGCCCTGCCGCCGAGCCCGGTCGGCGAAGGCACGAACCGCTTCGGTCTTGGCCTGGCACGGGACCAGGTTGGCACCGGAGTAGCAGAGCGACTCCAGCCGGCCGCGATCGCCGTAGCCCCAGATCTCCGCACCGAGGCGCCACGGGTCGAGGCCCACCGCCTCGACGCGGGACGCGACGAACGTGTCCGCGACAGGGTCGCGTGCGAGCAGCGCCAGCACCTCGTCGAGGTCGCGCGCATCGAGGACGCGCGCTGCAGCTGTCCTCAACACCGGACCTGCCTCGACACGGATGGGACTCTAGGAGACAGCGACGGCCGGACCGCCGGACGGACCGTCGTACTGCTCTGCGAGTCGCATGGCCTCCTCGATGAGGGTCTCCACGATCTGGGACTCGGGAACGGTCTTGATGACCTGGCCCTTCACGAAGATCTGACCCTTGCCGTTGCCGGAGGCAACACCTAGGTCAGCCTCGCGCGCCTCCCCGGGGCCGTTGACGACGCAGCCCATCACGGCGACGCGCAGCGGGACGGTCAGCCCCTCGAGCCCGGCGGTCACCTGCTCGGCCAGGGTGTAGACGTCGACCTGTGCCCGTCCGCATGAGGGGCAGGACACGATCTCCAGGCCGCGCTGCTTGAGCCCGAGAGACTCGAGGATGGCCAGGCCGACCTTGACCTCCTCGACCGGTGGGGCCGACAGGGAGACGCGGATGGTGTCGCCGATGCCGTCTGCGAGCAAGGCACCGAAGGCCACGGCCGACTTGATCGTGCCCTGAAAGGCGGGGCCGGCCTCCGTCACCCCGAGATGCAACGGGTAGTCGCACTGCTCCGACAGCAGCCGGTAGGCCTGCACCATCACGACGGGGTCGCTGTGCTTGACCGAGATCTTGATGTCACGGAAGTCGTGCTCCTCGAACAGCGAGCACTCCCAGAGCGCCGACTCCACGAGGGCCTCCGGCGTCGCCTTGCCGTACTTCGCCAGCAGCCGCTTGTCGAGGCTGCCGGCGTTGACGCCGATGCGGATCGGCGTCCCGGACTCGCGAGCCGCGCGCGCGACCTCGCCGACCTTCCCGTCGAACTCACGGATGTTGCCGGGGTTGACCCGCACAGCCGCGCACCCCGCGTCAATCGCCGCGAAGATGTAGCGGCTCTGGAAGTGGATGTCGGCGATGACCGGGATCTGGCTGTGCTTGACGACCTGCGGCAACGCCTCCGCGTCGACCGGGTCGGGCACCGCGACGCGCACGATCTGACAGCCGGTGGCGGTGAGCTCGGCGATCTGCTGCAACGTCGCGTTGACGTCGGCCGTGACGGTGGTGGTCATCGACTGCACGCTGATGGGAGCACCGCCGCCGACCAGGACGCCGCCGACGTCCAGCTGCCTCGTCTGCCGGCGGGGGGCGAGCAGTGCGGGCGGCGCCGCCGGCATGCCCAGAGAGACCGTCACTGCGGCAGCTTGATCGGGTTGACGATGTCGGCGCCGGCGATCCAGATGGTCAGGCCGATGAAGGCGAGTACGACGGCGTAGGTCAGTGGCATCAGCTTGGTCAGGTCGACGCGCTGGAGCTCCCCCACGTAGCCGCGCATCCGCCGGATCCGGTCGCGGGCGGTCTCGAACCAGACGACCGCGATGTGGCCGCCGTCGAGCGGCAGCAGCGGCAGCAGGTTGAAGACGCCGACGAAGAAGTTCAGGCCGGCGATGATGCCGATGAACGTGAGCGCCTTGACGCCCGTCGTTTCCTGGCTGGCGAGCACCTCACCGCTGATCCGGCCGGCACCGATCGGACCGACGAAGCCCTCGATGTCGCGGTTGGGGCTGTACAGCTCGGTGATGGTGCCGAGCTTCTCAGTGAGTGTGGTCTTGATCGACTTCACGATCAGGCCCATCGTGGTGCCGCTGTCCTGCAACGACTGCACGAAGCCCTGTCGCTCGGTGACGAGCCGACGCTGCACACTCACGCCGATGGCCCCGACCGTCTCGGTCTTCTGCGGGTCGTCGAGTGAAGGGCGGTCGACGGGCACGGGCAGCACGGTCAGCGCGACCCGCTTGCCGTCGCGCAGCACGGTCAGGGCCAACGGCTCGCCCGCGTTGGCCCGAACGGTGCGGATGAAGTCCTCGCCGTCCTTGACCGCGCGGCCGTCGATCGCGAGCACGACGTCGCCGGGCTTGATCCCAGCGGCCTTGGCCGGCCCTGGGATTGCCCCCGCTGCGTCACAGGTCTGGTCGCCGCTGTCGTCGACGATCGACGCGACGCAGTCAGTGGTCTTGGCCAGCGCCGGGGTGCTCTCGACGACCTGCCCGATGCCGAAAGACGCGCCGAGCACGAGCACGGCTGCGATGACGAAGTGCATGAACGAACCGGCGACGAGCACGACGGTGCGCCTGCCCGCCGGCTGCTTGTAGAAGGCGCGGTCCTCGTCGCCCGGCTCGACGTCCTCGAGCGGCGTCATGCCGACGATCTTCACGAAGCCGCCGGCCGGGATGGCCTTCACGCCGTACTCCGTCTCACCGCGACGGGTCGACCAGAGCGTCGGGCCGAAGCCCACGAAGAACTGCGTGGCCTTCATCCCGTAGCGCCGGGCGGTGAAGAAGTGGCCCGCCTCGTGGATCATCACGGACGTCAGCAGTGCGACGACGAACGCCACGACGCCGATGGCGGTGAGCACCCTCAGTCCTCCGATCCGACAACGCGACGGGCAGCTGCGCGTGCGGCCACCTCTGTCTCCAACACCTCGGACAGTGTCGGACGTTCCCTGAAGTCATGGTCGTCGACAACCCGGGCGACCGTCTCGACGATGCGCGGGAACGCCAGTCGGCCGTCGAGGAAGGCCGCCACGCAGACCTCGTTGGCGGCGTTGAGCGCAGCAGGCGCCGTCCCACCGCGACGACCGGCGCTGCGGCACAGGTCGACCGCGGGAAAGGCCGCGGGGTCGAGCGGCAGGAACTCCCAGGTCGACGCCGCCGACCAATCCATGCCGTAGCCGTCGTGCTCGAGGCGGTCCGGCCAGGCCAGAGCCAGCGAGATCGGCAGCCGCATGTCCGGTGGGCTCACCTGCGCCATCGTCGACCCGTCGACGAACTCGACCATCGAGTGCACGAGCGACTGCGGGTGGACGACGACCTCGATGCGGTCGTACGGCGTCCCGAACAGCAGGTGGGCCTCGATGACCTCGAGGCCCTTGTTGACCAGCGTTGCGGAGTTGACCGTGACGACCGGCCCCATGTCCCACGTCGGGTGGGCCAGCGCCTCCTCCGGCGTCACCGCCGCGAGGTCCGTGCGTCCGCGGAACGGCCCGCCGCTGGCGGTGAGGACGAGCCGGCGTACCTCGTCGGCGCGGCCCCCGCGCAGGCACTGGGCCACGGCGGAGTGCTCGGAGTCGACCGGCACGACCTGGTCGGGGCGCTGGATCGCCGCCTGGACCAGCGGGCCACCCACGACGAGAGACTCCTTGTTGGCCAGCGCGAGCGTGCGGCCCGCAGACAGCGCGGCGAGCGTGGGTGCCAGCCCGACCGAGCCGGTCATGCCGTTCAGGACGGTGTCGCACGGCCAGCCGGCGAGCTCGGTCGCGGCGTCGGGCCCCGCCAGGATCTTCGGGACGGCGTACTCGCCTGCGCTGAAGCCGCGGGCCTGGGCCTCCGCGTAGAAGGCCAGCTGCAGGTCCTGGGCAGCAGTCGCCCTGGCGACGGCGACGACCTCGACTCCGAGGTCGAGGGCCTGCCGGGCCAGCAGCTCCACCCGGTCGCCGCCGGCGGCGAGGCCGACCACCCGGAGCCGGTCCGGGTGCCGGCGGACGACGTCGACCGCCTGGGTGCCGATCGAGCCGGTCGCCCCCAGGAGCACCACCTCACGGACGCCCATGCGTCCAGTGTCCCAGGTCCAGGCGCCGGGAGCGCCGCCGCCGCTGCTTACGCAGTGTGACCACGCCTACTGTCACAGCTGTCCCACCCGTCCCGTCGGTGGCACTGCGTGAGCATCCGTGTCCGGTTTCGTCCGATCTCGTGCCGTTCTGGCACAGCACCCATGGTGACTTAGCGGCTACAGGATGTGACGAGACCGGCCGAGTAGTCCTTCATGACCAGCGGACGCACCCTCCTCGCCGGCCGCCGGCTGTGGATCGCTGCCGGCTCGATGTCGCTCGCCCTGACCGGCGTGATTGCCCAGCAGCTGCTGCCCACCGCCGCCGAGGCCACGCCGGCCGTGAGCGCCCGGGCCGCAAGCGGACCGACGGTCGTCGAGCCGAGCACCGACCCCGTGCTGGCCGTCCCCGCGGTCCCCGCCGTCATCCCGGCGGAGGCCGCCTCCCCGTCGCCCGCGGCCGCCCCGGTGCGACCGGTCACCAAGCCGGCCGGCACGCCCACAAAGACCATTCCCCGCCGTGCCGCCGTCTCCGACATCTGCTCCGGCCCGGGCTGGCAGACCCGGCGTGGCCAGTTGGCGCTGTCCACCCTGCGCGACACCGGCCAGCGCTCCGGCGTCACGGTCGCCTTCAAGGGCGCCAGGGCCGGCTACCTGGGCCTGACCTACCCGGAGCGCCACCACGTCGACGTGTTCGTGCGCTCGTGCAGCGCGGAGTCGATGACGCTGCTGCGCCACGTGATGTCCCACGAGATGGGCCACGCCTTCGACGCCGCGCACATGACGGCCGCCGAGCGAAGGGCCTACATGGCGATGCGCGGCATCCCGGCCGGTACGCCGTGGTTCGGCTGCAACTACTGCACGGACTTCGCCACCCCGGCCGGCGACTTCGCGGAGACCTACTCGCAGTGGCAGCGCAGCTCGCGCGACAGCCGCAGCAAGATCGCTCCGATGCCGAACGCATCGCAGCTCGCGGCCATCGCCGCAGCCTTCTTCCAGGGCTGACCCCGGCCGGCGCGAAGATCTTTCCCGCCCCTATGCGGACAAGCCCAGGCAACCTGAAAAACGCGTTGCCGCTCGGGTGGGTAGTCGTTGCCGGTCGCGGAATCGACGTGGTCACAACAGGTCAGGGGCGAGCCCTCAAGTCATAGTCCGAAAGGCCGATAGCCGGGGGGTGAGCAGCGCGCAGATGCCGACGGTCACCCGCTCCGACCAGTCCCGCCTCGCGCTCATCATCGCCCTCCTGATCGGCACCGTGCTCGCCTCCGCGATCGCCGCTCTGGCCGCTGCCGGCGCCTCCCACGCGACCCCCGTCGCCGTGCGCGCAGCCGCCCCGGCAGTCGCCCTGGGCGCCTTCGACGTCGCGGCGCCGACGCCGATCGAGGTCACCTTCGCCAAGCCCCAGCCGCCCCAGCCGACCCGGCACGCCACCGCGAGCCGCACCCGTCCGCAGCCGGTCCGGACCACGCGCGCGGCGCGCCCGGCGGCCACCACCTCGCCGCTGTGCTCCGGCCCCGGCTGGGTGGAGCGGCGGGGCACGGCCGCACTCGCCGGCCTGCTGCATGCGACCCCCGCGGGCGTCACGGTGAGCTTCCTGCCGGGCGGCGGCGCACTCAAGGGCATGACCTACTACGACCGGCACCACGTCGACGTGTTCGTCCAGAGCTGCGCGCGGGAGTCCGACACCCTGCTCCGCCACGTCGTGGCGCACGAGATGGGCCACGCGTGGGACTCCGTGCACATGACGGACGAGCTGCGCGCTCGTTACCTCGCCGCCCGCGGGATCGCGACCGGTACGCCGTGGTTCGGGTGCAACAAGTGCCAGGACTTCGCCACGCCGGCTGGTGACTTCGCCGAGACCTACGCGCAGTGGCAGCGGGGCGCCTCCGACAACCGCTCCACCGTCGCCCCCGCGGCATCTCCCGCCCAGCTGGCCTCGCTCGGCGCGGAGTTCTTCAGCTAGTGGTCAGACGGGCGCTTCGGCCGCCGACAGCTGGCCGCAGGCGCCGGCGATCTCTCGCCCACGCGTGTCGCGGACGGTCGTGTTGACACCGGCGGCACGCAGTCGACGTACGAACTCCCTCTCGACCGGCTTCGGGCTCGCGTCCCAGTCCGAGCCCGGCGTCGGATTCAGCGGGATCAGGTTCACATGGACGAGCTTGCCCTTGAGTCGCTTGGCCAGCAGGTCGGCGCGGAACGGCTGGTCGTTGACGTCGCGGATCAGCGCGTACTCGATCGACAGCCGGCGACCCGTCGTCCTCGTGTAGGCGAACGCAGCCGACAGGACCTCGCTGACCGGCCACCGCGTGTTGACCGGGACGAGGGTGTTGCGCAGCTCGTCGTCCGGGGCGTGCAGCGACAGCGCCAGCGTGATCTGCAGGCCCTCCTCGGTCAGCTTCTTGATGGCGGGCACGAGGCCGACGGTCGACAGGACGATGTTGCGCTGGCTCATGCCCAGTCCGTGCGGCACCGGGTCGAGGAGGCGTCGTACGGCGGCGATGACCCGGTTGTAGTTGGCGAGCGGCTCGCCCATGCCCATGAAGACGACGTTGCTGACCCGACCGCCGACCGCGACCTCGGCGGCGTTGGCCGCAACGACCTGCTCGACGATCTCCGCCGTCGACAGGTTGCGCGTCAGCCCGGCCTGGCCCGTCGCGCAGAACGGGCAAGCCATTCCGCAGCCGGCCTGGCTGCTCACGCAGACCGTGGTGCGGTCGGTGTAGCGCATGAGCACCGACTCGACGAGGGTCCCGTCGTGGCCACGCCACAGCGTCTTGCGGGTCGCGCCCTCATCGCACTCGACGTCGCGCACATTTGTCAGCAACGGCGGCAGGAGCGCCGCCGTGAGCCGTTCCCGCAGCGGACCCGGCAGGTCCGTCATCTGCTCGGAGCGGTGCCCGGCGAACCAGTGCCGCGCCAGCTGCTCGGCGCGGTACGCCGGCACGCCCAGCGCCGCGACGGCGGCCCGCCGCTCGGCCGGGTCCAGGTCGGCCAGGTGCCGAGCCGGCAGCCCGCGCTTGGGTGCGTCGAAGACGAGCGGGAGGGCTTTCACAGCACCTCCAGGCTACGTGGCCTCAGTCGAGGAAGAGGCTGAGCAGGAGGAAGGCGACCGGCGCCGTCGGCAGGAGCGAGTCGAGCCGGTCCATCAGCCCGCCGTGACCGGGCAGCAGGCTACCCATGTCCTTGACACCGATGTCGCGCTTGACCATGGACTCGCCGAGGTCGCCGAGCGTCGCCGTGACGACGACCGCCAGCCCGAAGACGACTCCGAGCCCGGGCGACGCATCGAAGAGCTGGTCGAAGAAGATCGCGCCCGCGACGCTGCAGGCGATGACCGACCCGACGAACCCCTCCCAGGTCTTCTTCGGCGACACGCTCGGCGCCATCGGGTGCCGGCCGAACAGCACGCCCGCGGCGTAGCCGCCCACGTCGCTGCAGACGACCGTGGCGATGAAGGCCGTCACGCGCTCCGGCCCGTCGGAGGGCACGAGCAGCAGCGCGGCGAAGGAGATCAGAAACGGCACGTAGACGGCGGTGAACGTCGCGGCCGCGGTGTCGCGCAGGTAGCCCTCGGCCGGGTCGGCAAGTCGCCAGACGATGCTGGCCAGCACGGTGAGCACGAGCGCGACGAACAGCGACTCCGTGCCTTGGTCGTAGGCGAGCAGGACCATCGCCACGCCACCGGCGAGCAGCGGGATGAGCGGCGGCTGCGCTCCCAGCACACGCAGGGCCTTGACCACCTCGTAGGTGCCCACGCCCATCGCCGCGGCGATGACGATGACGAAGGTCCACGGCTCCGGGGAGTACAGCGGGACGAGGATCAGCGCGCCGAGACTGAGCCCGACGAGGATGGCGATCGGCAGGTTGCGGCCGGCCCGGCCGGGCTCGCGCTTGCCGGGTGCGCCGTCAACGGAAGGTGCTGTCTCGAGGGTCACCATCAGACCTCGAGCAACTCGGCTTCTTTGTGCCTGAGCAGCTCGTCGACGCTGCCGACGTACTGCGCAGTCAGCTTGTCGAGCTCCTTCTCCGCCCGCTCGACCGCGTCCTCGCCGGTCTCGCCGTCCTTCACGAGCCGGTCCAGCTCGTCCTTCGCCTTGCGGCGGATGTTGCGGATCGCGATCTTCGCGTCCTCCGCCTTGTGCTTGGCGACCTTGATGAGGTCCTTGCGGCGCTCCTCGCTCAGCTGCGGGAACACGATCCGGATCATCGCGCCGTCGTTGGTCGGGTTGACCCCGAGGTCGGAGTTGCGGATCGCGGTCTCGATCGCCTGCAGCGAGCCCTTGTCGTAGGGCTGCACGATCGCCATCCGCGGCTCGGGTACGCCGAACGACGCGAGCTGGTTGACCGGCGTCAGCGCGCCGTAGTAGTCGACCATGATCTTGTTGAACATCGCCGGCGTCGCCCGGCCGGTCCGGATCGACCCGAAGTCGTCCTTCGCGACCGTGACCGCCTTGTCCATCTTCTCCTCGGCGTCGAGGAGCGTCTCGTCGATCACTGCTGTCCCTCCGCGCTGACCAGGGTGCCGATCTTCTCACCGCGGACGGCTCTCGCGATGTTGCCGTCCTGCATGAGGTTGAACACAACGATCGGCAGGCTGTTCTCCATGCAGAGGCTGAAGGCTGCGGCGTCGGCGACCTTCAGCGCACGGGCGAGCACCTCGGTGTAGCTGACCGCGTCGAACTTCACGGCGTCGGGATGGGTGCGCGGGTCGGCGTCGTAGACCCCGTCGATGCCCTTGGCCATCAGCAGCACCTTGCAGCCGATCTCGAGGGCGCGCTGGGCGGCGACCGTGTCGGTCGAGAAGAACGGCATCCCGGCGCCGGCGCCGAAGATGACGACGCGGCCCTTCTCCAGGTGGCGGATCGCCTTGCGCGGGATGTACGGCTCGGCGACCTGGCCCATGGCGATGGCGGTCTGCACCCGCGTCTCGACCCCGGCCTGCTCCAGGAGGTCCTGCAGGGCCAGGCAGTTCATGACGGTGCCGAGCATGCCCATGTAGTCGGCGCGGGCCCGGTCCATGCCGCGCTGCGCGATCTCGGCGCCGCGGAAGAAGTTGCCGCCGCCGACGACGATCGCGACCTGCACACCCGTGCGCACGACCTCCGACACCTGCCGCGCGATGTCGGCGACGACATCGAGGTCGAGGCCGACCTCACCGCCGCCGAACACCTCGCCGGACAGCTTGAGGAGCACCCGGCTGTACGGGCCCTCCGCTTCCGTGCTGAGGGTCCCGGCAGCCGGAGAGGCCGCCTCCGGTGCGTTGGTCATCGGTGGCGGCCTCCCGGTCTGACGAGGGGTAGTCGGACGTGTCGGGTCGGACTCTAGGCCTGGCCCACCTTGAAGCGCGCGAAGCCGAGCACGCTGACGCCGGCCTCCTCGAGGACCTTGCCGACGGTCTTCTTGTTGTCCTTGGCGAACGCCTGCTCGATGAGCACGGAGTCCTTGTAGAAGCCGTTGACGCGCCCCTCGACGATCTTGGACAGCGCAGCCTCGGGCTTGCCCTCCTCGCGGGCAGTGGCTTCGGCGATCTCGCGCTCCTTGGCGACGATGTCGTCGCTCACCTCGTCGCGCGTGACGTAGCGCGGCGCGAAGGCGGCGATGTGCTGCGCGACGTCCTTGGCGACATCAGCGTTCTCACCCGAGAGCTCGATGAGCACCCCGACCTGCGGGGGCAGGTCGGGGTTGGTCTTGTGCAGGTAGAGCCCGACGAAGGCACCGTCGTACGACGCCACGCGGCGTACCTCGATCTTCTCGCCAAGCGCCGCGCCGGCCTCGTCGAGGACATCCTTGAGCGGCGTGCCGTCGACCTCGATGCTGCTGGGGTCATGAGCACCAACCGCGGCGGCGAGGACGCGGTCGGCAAGCGCCTGGAACTTCTCGCCCTTGGCGACGAAGTCGGTCTCGCAGTTGAGCTCGAGCAGCGTGCCCTTGGTCGTGCCCTCGAGCTTCGCCGCGATGAGGCCGTTGCTGGCGGCCCGGCCCTCGCGCTTCGCGACGCCCTTGAGGCCCTTGATGCGCAGGAACTCGACGGCCTTGTCGTAGTCGCCGTCGGCCTCGACCAGGGCGTTCTTGCAGTCGGTCATGCCCGCACCGGTCGATTCGCGGAGCTTCTTGATGTCCGCGGCGGTAACTGAAGCCATGTCTCTTCTCGTCTCGTGGTGGCTGGGAGGTGGGGCCGTGGTCAGGTGGCGGCCGGCGGCTCGTCGGCAGCCGCACCCTCGACCTCGGTGGCGGGCGCCTCGGCGGCACCGGCGCCCTCGACCGTCGCGGTGTCGACGCCGGCCGCGGCAGCGGCAGCACCGGACTCCAGCGGCGCGGCGGCAGCCGGCTCAGCAGCGGCAGCCGGCTCAGCAGTGGCAACCGGCTCAGCAGTGGCAGCCGGCTCAGCAGTGGCAGCGTCGGTGCCGCCCTTGAGCAGCTCCTGCTCCCACTCGGGCAGCGGCTCGTCGGTGCCGAGCTGTCCGGCCTCGGGCTTCTCGTCGCCTGAGGCGCTGGCGCCGGCGCGGGCCATCAGGCCCTCGGCCACAGCGTCGGCGATGACGCGGGTCAGCACCTGGATGCTGCGGATCGCGTCGTCGTTGCCCGGGATCTTGTAGTCGACGACATCCGGGTCGCAGTTGGTGTCGAGGATCGCGACGACCGGGATGCCCAGCTTGCGCGCCTCGTTGACGGCGAGGTGCTCCTTGTTGGTGTCGACGATCCAGACCGCGCTCGGCGTGCGGGTCATGTCGCGGACGCCACCGAGGGTGCGCTGCAGCTTGATGCGCTCGCGCGACAGGACGAGGGCTTCCTTCTTCGTCAGCACGGTCTGGCCACCGGTCGTCTCGATGAGCTCGAGCTCCTTGAGACGCTGCAGCCGCTTGAACACGGTCTGGAAGTTGGTCAGCATGCCGCCGAGCCAGCGCTCCGTGACGTAGGGCATGCCGACGCGGGTGGCCTGCTCGACGATCGACTCCTGCGCCTGGCGCTTGGTGCCGACGAACATCACGGTGCCGCCGTGCGTGACGGTCTCCTTGACGAAGTCGTAGGCCCGGTCGATGTAGCCGAGCGTCTGCGTCAGGTCGATGATGTAGATGCCGTTGCGCTCAGTGAAGATGAAGCGCTTCATCTTCGGGTTCCAGCGCTTGGTCTGGTGACCGAAGTGCGCGCCGCTCTCGAGGAGCTGGCGCATCGTGACGACTGCCATGTGTCGGTGCCCGCCTGTGCATGCGCACGCGCTGGCGTCCCGCTATGTGCAGGCGGGTCGGGCGGTGCGTGTCCGGTTGTCGCGGGCCGTCGGGTGACGGCTCGCCCTGGCGCCCGGCGGTGGTGGAGCGTGCCGCACCCGGCCCGCTCGCGCGGGACCGGCAGGTGCGGCCCGTCGCCGGGCACGCGAAGTCGGCTCGGTCTCCCGAGCCGCTGCGCAAAGTGTACCGCTGTCCACAGATGTGCCCGGGCTCGTCGTCCGAGCCCGCCGTCGCGCGCAGGCTGTCGCCCGGGTCGAGGAGGTGGTGGGCGTGCGCCGTCGCGCGTTGTCGCTCGTGGTGGGGGCTCTGCTGGTCGTCGGGGATCTGCTCGCGCTGGCCGGCCCGGTGCGGGCCGCCGATCCCGCTTGGGTCTGGCCGCTGACGGGGCCGCCGTCGGTGAGCCGGCCGTTCGACCCGCCCGCGACGCGATACGGGCCGGGACACCGCGGCGCCGACCTGACGGGGAGCCCTGGCCAGGTGGTCCGGGCTGCGGGCGACGGTCGGGTCTCGTACGCCGGCCTGCTGGCCGGTCGAGGAGTGCTTGTCGTCGTACACGGCGACCTGCGCACGACCTACGAGCCGGTGACCGCGACGGTGAGGGTTGGCCAGCAGGTCACGGCCGGGCAGGCCATCGGCCGGCTCGCCGCGGGTCATCCAGGTTGCCCGGCGACGTGCCTGCACTGGGGGTTGCGACGCGGCGAGGCCTACCTCGACCCGGTCCGCCTGGTGCGGGCCGGCCCGTCGAGGCTGCTGCCGGTCGACGACGACTGGCAGCCGGCACCGGCACCCACACCGGTGGCCGGCGCGCGCGCCCACGATGCCCTGGATCGCGCAGCTCCCGACGCGGCGGGGACGGCGCGGCCCGCGGACGACCCGGCGTTCGCCCTGCGCGGCGCGGACGCTGCGTGGGGCTCGGGCGCGTTGGCCGCGCTCGTCGCCGGGCTGGTCCTGCTGCTGCGCCCGCGGCGCCCGCCCGATGGCCCGGCCGCCCCGCCGTTGCCGGTCGGCCCCGTCGAGGCATTGCCCGCCGTGACGGTGACCGGCCCCACCGGTCGGCTCGTCGATCTGGCCGCCGAGCGCAATCGCCGACGGCCGGAGGTCGCCTGACGGTGTGTAACAGGCCTCACACAGGATGCGATGCACTCAGTGGGACGGCATGTTCACGTGCGGTCACCGCCGCTGGGAGGTCGCGTGGATCTGCTCTGCGTCCAGACCGCCCTGGCGATGCCGGTTCCCCCGATGGGGCCGGAGCTGTTCTCCCTGGCGATGGCACGGGCTCGGCGGCACCTGATGGCCGAGCTCCGACTGGTCTGCACGCTGCCAGACCCCGAGCCGGAGACCCCGACGCTGCGGCTGTGCTCCTAGCCGGTGCTGGTGAGCCCCCGGGGTCCTAGTCCTTCTGGTCGGCGAGCTTGCCGCGCAGCTGCAGCACGGCCTTGGTGTGCATCTGGCAGATCCGGCTCTCGGTGACGCCCAGGACCTGGCCGATCTCGGCGAGCGTGAGCCCCTCGTAGTAGTAGAGCGTCACGACGATCTTCTCGCGCTCGGGCAGCGTGTTGATGGCCTTCGCGAGGAGGTACTTGGTCTCCTCGGTCTCGAACGCCGCAACCGGGTCCTCGGCCTTGGTGTCCTCGAGGGTGTCGACGAGTGAGAGCTTGTCGCCGCGCTCCTGACCGGCCGACATGAGCTCGTCGAGGGCGACGACGTTGACGAAGCTGACCTGGCTGAAGATCGTGTGCAGGTCCTCGAGCTTGATCCCGAGCTCCTCGGCGACCTCGGCCTCGGTCGGGGAGCGATGCAGCTTGGCCTCGAGCGCGGCGTAGGCCTTCTCGACCTCGCGGGCCTTGTAGCGGACCGAGCGCGGGATCCAGTCGATCGCCCGCAGCTCGTCGATGATCGCGCCCTTGATGCGGCTGATCGCGTAGGTCTCGAACTTGATCGCCCGCTCGAGGTCGAACTTCTCGATGGCGTCGATGAGCCCGAAGATGCCGTAGGAGACGAGGTCGGCCTGCTCGATGTTGGGCGGCAGCCCGACCCCGACCCGGCCGGCGACGTACTTCACCAGCGGGGAGTAGTGCAGGATCAGCCGCTCGCGCAGCCGCTCCTCGCCGGACGCCTTGAACTCACGCCAGAGGTCGGCGATCGCGCTCTCGATCTCGGCGCGCTCTTCGTCGCTGACGCCGGCGTAGCGCCCGCGTCGGGCGGGAGCAGCGGGGGCGGCGGGAGCAGCGGGGGCGGGGGCAACCGCTGGCTTAGTCAGGTCGCCCTCTCCCCCGTCGTCGGTCGTGGACGCCGTGACGACACCGGCCGAGTCAGGCTCGGGGGTGCGCACGGTCATAGGACGTCCTCAGCCGCTCGACACTGACATGCGTGTAGATCTGGGTCGTTGCGAGCGTAGCGTGACCGAGAAGCTCTTGAACGCTTCTCAGGTCAGCTCCCCCCTCCAGCAGATGCGTGGCGGCGCTGTGGCGCAGGCCGTGCGGACCGATATCGGGCGCCCCCGGCACGTCGGCGAGCCGCCGGTGCACGACCGTGCGGACCGTCCTCGGGTCGACCCGGCCCCCGCGGGCGCCGAGCAGCAGCGCCGGCCCGCTGCCCGGGACCGCCCAGGCGGGCCGCCCCCGCGTGAGCCACGCCTCGAGGGCCGTCTCCGCCGGACCGCCGTACGGCACCGACCGCTCCTTGCTGCCCTTGCCCAGCACCCGGACGACACGACGGGCCCGGTCGACGTCGTCGACGTCGAGCCCGCAGAGCTCGCTGACCCGGATCCCTGTCGCGTACAGCAGCTCGAGCGCGACCCGGTCGCGCAGGTCGACCGGCGTCTGCCCGTCGATCGCGTCGACGAGCCGGCCCGCCTCGTCCGGCTGGAGGACGTCGGGCAGCGGGCGGTGACCCTTCGGGGTGGCCAGCAACACCCCCGGGTCGGACGGGAGCAGGCCGCGACGGTGACCCCAGGCCGTGAACACGCGGGCCGCCGAGCCGCGCCTGGCCATGGTCGTTCGCGCGGCACCGAGCGAGCGCAGCCGCGCCAGCCAGCTGCGCAGCACGGCTAGGTCGATCTGCGCCGGTTCGGTGACGCCGAGCCGGGCGGCGTGGTCCAGGAGCAGGGCAACGTCACCGGCGTAGGCGCGGACGGTGTGCGGCGACCTGCCCCGCTCGAGCTCGAGGTGCCGCACGAAGCCCTCCGCGGCCGCGGCGAGCGCCGGCGGCAGCGGCGGGTTTGCCGGGACAGCGGTCACAGCAGGTGACGGTGCGGGAGCGGACCCCCTGGGTCAACTCGCCGCGCGGGCGGGGCGGCCGGCACCGAGAGCGGTCAGCCGCCAGCCGGACAGGCTCTGCTCGACCAGCCCCGCGACCTGAAGTGGCGGGAGGATCTGCTGCACCGTCATGGTCGGGACGCCGGCGGTCTTCGCGATGCTCGCCGGGCCGGCCCATCGGCGCACGGGAACGGCATCGAGAACCTGCCGCTCCGTGTGGGTCAGGTCGTCCCGCGGCGACACCGGCCCGCGCGGCTCCGGGCTCGCGTCGAGGACGAGCCGGCCGACGACGTCGAGCACGTCGGCAGCACAGGTAACGCAGTTGGCGCCGTTGCGCAGCAGCCGGTGACAACCGGCGGACATCTCAGCGGTGACCGGTCCCGGCACCGCCATCACGTGACGGCTCAGGTCACGGGCCTGTCGTGCGGTGGTCAACGAGCCACTACGCAGGGCAGCCTCGACGACGACCGTGCCCTCCGACAGCGCGGCGATCAGCCGGTTGCGGATGAGGAACCGCGACCGCGTCGGCGCGCAGCCCGGCGGGTGCTCGCTGACGATCAGCCCGTCGCTGGCGATCCGCTCGAGGAGCTGGTCGTGGCCGCGCGGGTAGGTCACGTCGACGCCGCATGCCAGCACGGCGATGGTGCCGCCTTGGCTCGCGTCCAGTGCGCCGCCGTGTGCCGCACCGTCGACGCCGTACGCGCCGCCGGAGACGACCGTCCAGCCTCGGTCGGCGAGACCCAGGCCGAGCTCGCCCGCCACGTGCGCGCCGTACACCGTGCTCGCCCGGGCACCCACGACCGCGACCGCTTGCTCGACAGCCGTCGACAGCACCGTCGGGCCACGGAGGAACAGCCCGAGCGGCGGCGCCTCGACCCCGGGCAGCCAGTCGAGCGAGAGCGCCGGCCACTCGGCATGGCCGGGGACGACGAACCGGCCGCCGACGCGTTCGAGCCGGCGCACGTCGTCGAGCACGTCGTAGCGCTCGGCCCGAACGCGACTTCCGCCGGCGATCGCCTCGGACACAGCTCCGATCGGACGGCCCGCCCGCAGGGCGTCCCAAACGGCCACCGCACCGAAGCGCTGGACCGCCTCGTGCAATGGCCACTGCCCGGGCTCCACCAGGCGGCTGAGCGCCAGCCTCGCCAGCGTGTCGTCCGTCATCACGCCGCCAACGTCTGGGTCACGAAGCCGGTGCGATAGCCCAGGGCCAGTCCGATCTGCGCCGCACCTGGCGTGCCGACGCCCTGCAGGTCGGCCAGCGTCCACGCGACCCGCAGAATGCGGCCGTACCCACGGGCGGTGATCTGGCCCTTGTCGAGGGCCTCGTCGGCCTTTGCCGTGGCCGTGCGCGAGATCGGCCAGAGCCGTCGCAGCTGCGTCGGTGGCACGTCGTTGTTGGTGCGCCACGGAGTACCCGCATAGCGCTGCGCGGCGGTCTCGCGCGCGACTGCGACGCGCGAGGCAACTGCGGCGCTCGGCTCGCCCCGGCCGTCCTCGGCGAGCATCTCGGCGCGCGTGACGCGAGGAATGCTCACTCGCAGGTCGACCCGGTCCAGCAGCGGCCCTGACAGCCGCGACATGTAGCGGCGACGCTTCTCGGCCGGACACGTGCACCCCTTGTCCGGCCGGGCGCACGGGCACGGGTTGGCGGCCATCACCAGTGAGAAGCGCGACGGGTAGACCGCGGTGCCGGCGGCTCGCGCAATGCTCACCCAGCCCTTCTCGAGCGGCTGGCGCAACGCGTCGAGAACAGCCGAGGCGAACTGGGGGGCCTCGTCCAGGAACAGCACCCCCCGGTGCGCGAGGCAGGCGGCGCCCGGCTTCGCGATGCCACTGCCACCACCGACGATGGCCGCGACGGTCGCGTTGTGGTGCGGGTCCTGGAACGGCGGCGTGCTGATGAGGGGCTCAGACGTGGGCAGCCGGGCGGCGACCGAGTGGATAGCGGTCACCTCGAGCGCTTCGTCGAGCGACAACGGCGGCAGGATGCCCGGCAGCCGCTCGGCCAGCATGGTCTTCCCCGCACCAGGCGGCCCGAGCAGGAACAGGTGGTGCCCGCCAGCCGCAGCCACTTCGATCGCGGTGCGCCCCTCGGGCTGCCCGGCAACATCGACCAGGTCCGCCGGGGGTGCGGCCTGTGCCGACTGCTGGCGGTCGGCCGGCTCATCTCCGTCGTCCTCGCCCCGCAGCACCCGCACGAGTGACCGCAACGAGGCAACGCCGATGACGGAGGCACCGGGGACCAGGCGGGCTTCGGCGAGGTTGTCGACCGGCACGACGAACCGCTCGAAGCCGAACCTCGTCGCGGACAGCACCGCCGGAAGCACACCCGGCACCCCGCGCACGCGTCCGTCGAGCCCGAGCTCACCGAGCAGCACTCGCCCGACCAGGGCGTCGCCCGGCAGTGCGCCGTTGGCCGCAAGGACAGCGGCCGCCAACGCCACGTCGAACGAGCTGCCGCGCTTCGGCATCGACGCGGGTGACAGCGCCAGGGTGATGCGCTGGTTGGGCCACTGCTCGCCCGAGTTGAGGATCGCCGCCTTGATGCGGTCGCGCGACTCGGCAAGGGCCGCGTCGGGCAGCCCGATCATCGTCAGGCCGGGGATGCCGTTGTTCAGGTCGGCCTCGATCTCGACGGCATGACCCTGCACCCCGACGAGTGCCACTGACCATGCGCGTGCCAGCGTCATCAGAACGCCCCGCGCAGGTGCACGATCTCCGGGGCGAAGCCACGGCGTCGTACGACGGAGACCACGTCGAAGCGAAGCTCGGGCGAACCGGTTGGACGGTGCTCGGCGAGCCAGCGACAGGCCAGCACGTGGATGCGCCGGGCCTTCACCCGACCGACGGCCTCCGCAGGCTCGCCGAACGCCGTACCGCTCCTGGCTTTGACCTCGACGAACACCAGGGCGTCACCGTCACGGGCGACGATGTCGAGCTCGCCCTCGCGACACCGCCAGTTGCGGTCGAGGACCTCCATCCCCGCGTCGACGAGATGACGCGCGGCGAGGTCTTCGCCATCCTTGCCCAGCTGCATCGACGGTCGCATCGGACCACCTCCCACCGGCGACCTTGGCGGAGATGGCGAGCAGCGAGTCGAGCGGCGATCAGGTTGTGGACGACGGCGTCGCCCTGTGAACCCGGCTCAGGAGTTCGGAAGCTCCAGCTCGGGCTTCTCGAGCTTCTCTACGTTGACGTCCTTGAACGTCAGCACCCGCACGCTCTTGACGAACCGCGCCGGCCGGTACATGTCCCACACCCACGCGTCCGTCAGCGTCAGCTCGAACCACACCTCGCCGTCGGCAGAGCGCGGCTGCACGTCGACCACGTTGGCGAGGTAGAAGCGGCGCTCGGTCTCCACGACGTAGTCGAACTGCCGCACGATGTCGCGGTACTCGCGATAGAGCTGCAGCTCCATCTCGGTCTCGTACTTCTCGAGGTCTTCGGCACTCATGCGCTGATGTCCACGAGGTCGTCCATGACATCAGTATCGACCATGTCGACGTCGCCGACGGCGGCTCGGATCAAGGCGCCCCGCACGTTGACGTACGAGAACCGGTGCTCCGGGCACGGCCCGTGCAGACGCAGTGCCTCGCGATGCTCGGGTACGACGTAGCCCTTGTGCACGGCGAATCCGTACGACGGGTAGCGCCCGTCCAGCTCCGCCATGATCCGGTCACGTGTCACCTTCGCGACGACCGAGGCGGCGGCGACGCATGCGGCCACCCGGTCGCCCTTCCAGACCGCCAGCGTCGGCACCGGCATCCCGGCAACGGGGAACCCGTCTGTCAGTGCGTACGCCGGCAACGGGTCGAGCCGCTGCACGGCCTGGCGCATGGCTCGCACGTTCATGACGTGCAGCCCGCAACGGTCGACCTCCTGCGGCGGCACGATCACGACCGACCACGAGAGCGCACGGCGCACAACCTCCTTGTATGCCGCCTCCCGCGCCTTCTCCGTCAGCAGCTTCGAGTCGGCCAGTCCCTTCACCTCGCCGCGCTTGCCCGGGGGAAGGATCACGGCGGCAACGACGAGGGGACCGGCACACGCGCCCCGACCTGCCTCGTCGGCACCAGCGACGAGCCCGAAGCCGCAGCGCTGGAGCACGCGCTCGTAGGCCCACAGCCCGCTCTCGGACCGCACGACCGGACGCAGGGCGAGGTGCACCTCAGACCTCCAGCCGCGCGAGCAGGTCGGGCAGACAGGTCGGGTAAACCGTGTCGCTGGTCGCCAAGAGCTCCGCCGGCGACCACCAGCGGTGCTCGAGGACGAACATCGTCTCGAGGTCGGTGAAGCCGGTGATGACGACGTCGTGCTGCTCGACGCGCACGGCGAAGAACTCGTTGTCCTGGCGGTAGTCCGTCCCCGCGATCGAGAACTCGGCGTACTCGCTGTACAGCGGTCCGCTGAAGCTCTCCGGGGGCAAAGCCAGCCCGGTCTCCTCGAGCAGCTCGCGCGCGGCAGCGCCGCGTGCCGACTCGCCGTCGTCGATCCCGCCGCCGACGGTGAACCACCAGCTGCCCTTGTCGGGCCGGGCCGGGTCATGGCCGCGGAAGAGCAGGACGCGGCCGGCGCCGTCGAGCAGCAGCACCCTGGCTGCCTGGCGGACGACCGGGGCCTTCATGGGGACCAAGCCTAGGGCGAGTCCTGCTACCGCCTCCGGCGGCGCAGCCGTCGGCCGAATCCGCGGACCGGGAACGCGGCCAGCAGACCGAGCGCGAACGGCGTCGCGCCCGCACCCACGCCGGCGGCGGTGCCGAGGGCGGACGTGTCGAAGGTGTCCGGCACGTGCAGGACGGTGGACCTGCCGACCGGCCAGACGATGACGAAAGCGCGGCCGATGACCTTGTCGATCGGCACCGTGCCGTGGTTGTCGTCGCCGATGTGGGTCCGCGAGTCGGCCGAGGCGCCGCGATGGTCACCCATGACCCACAGCCGGCCCTTGGGCACGAGCACTCCCGGAGCGCCCGTGGGGCACTTGTCGGCACCGGACCCGGCCTGGCAGAACACCTGCTGGTCGTCCTCGAAGACGTAGGGCTCTTCCAGTGCGACCGGCGCGCCGCCGGGACGCTGCACCGTGACGTGCCCGTCCGTGCAGCAGGCGACGCGGTCGCCGGGGATGCCGATGACCCGCTTGATGAAGTCGCGCTCGTTGGGCGCGCCGACGCCGACGGCACCGCTGATCGACCGGAGGACGCGCTGCAGCCCGTTGCTGGGCGGCGGGATCTGCGTCTCCGGGGTGAAGTTGTCGAGGCCGTTGAAGACGACGATCTCGCCGCGGTGGATGTCGCGGAAGCGGTAGACGAGCTTGTTGACCAGGACGCGGTCCCGCAGCTCGAGCGTCTTCTGCATCGACCCGGACGGGATGTAGAAGGCCTGCACCAGGAAGGCCTTGATGAGCAGCGCCAGCACGAACGCGATGAGCACCAGGAACGGCAGCTCGCGGAAGAAGGACCCGCTGCCGGGCTCCTTGCGATGCGCGGCGTCCGGACTCTCAGGCTCGGTCACGGTGCTGGTCTCGTCGCTCATCACGGCAACCCTAACGGCGGCGACACCCCGGGCGTGCCGGGGTGCGGAGCGAGCCGTCAGGCCTCGGTGAGCTCGCCGGTGACCTCGGCCGCCGCGGGCTCGTTGCTCTCGACCACCGGGTCGACGGTCGGAGCAGCCTGCGCGAGACTGTCGTCGGTGCGCGCCGCAGTGCCCTTGACCGGCACGGTGTCGCGCTTCTCCTTGATCTTCGCCTTCTTGCCGCGCAGCTCGCGCAGGTAGTACAGCTTCGCGCGGCGCACGTCGCCGCGGCTGACGACCTTGATGCTCTCGATGACCGGCGTGTGCACCGGGAACGTGCGCTCGACACCGACCCCGAAGCTGACCTTGCGGACCGTGAAGGTCTCGCGCACCCCGCCGCCCTGGCGGCGGATGACGACGCCCTGGAAATGCTGCACGCGCGAGCGGTTGCCCTCGACCACGCGGACACCGACGTCGAGCGTGTCGCCCGGCCGGAAGTCGGGGACGTCGCTGCGCAGCTGCGCGGCGTCGAGCTCGTCGAGGGTGTGCATCGCGGTGTTCGCTTTCCTCAGGCGGCACGACATGCGTGCGCACGGTGCCGGGGGGCCAGGGTGTCTGCGGGCGCCCCCTCACACGAAGAAGCCGCCGGTCGCAACAGCCCTCTATGGTGCCACAGCGGCCGGCGGGGAGTCGAAGCCCGCTTCGCCCAGGACAGCGAGGTCCGCGGGGCCTAGCGCCGGCCAGATGCGGGCCAGCAACTCGGGCCGTCTTTGCGCCGTACGACGAAGTGCCTGGTCCCGCTGCCAGCGGGCGATCCGGGCGTGGTCGCCGGACTGCAGAACGGCCGGGACCTCGAGGCCGTCCCACACGGGGGGGCGGGTGTAGACGGGGCCCTCGAGCAGGCCCTCCATCGGGCCTGGGGCGAAGGAGTCGTCGCGGTGGGACTCCGCGTTGCCGAGGACACCCGGAACCAGCCTGGCGACCGCCTCGACGACGACGAGCACGGCCGCCTCGCCACCCGCGAGGACATAGTCGCCCAGCGACACCTCGTCAACGCGCATCCGTCCGGCGGCGTGCTCGAGGACGCGGCTGTCGATTCCCTCGTAGCGGCCGCAGGCGAACGCCAGCCAGGGTTCCTGCGCCAGCTCGAGAGCCAGGGCCTGCGTGAACCGGTGCCCGCTGGGCGTCGGCACGATCAGCCTCGGCGGCAGGTCGCCCAGTGACAGGACGTGGTCGAGGGCCGCGCCCCACGGCTCGGGCTTCATGACCATGCCGGGACCGCCGCCGTACGGGGCGTCGTCGACCGTGCGGTGGACGTCGTCGGTCCAGGTCCGCAGGTCGTGCACCTGCACGTCGATCAGCCCGCGCTCGCGGGCCTTGCCGAGGAGCGAGACCTCGAGGGGCGCGAGGTAGTCGGGGAAGATGGTGACGACGTCGATGCGCATCAGGGCAGGTCCAGTAGGCCTTCGGGCGGGTCGACGACGAGGCGACCTCCCGCGATGTCGACGTCGGGCACGATCGCCTTGACGAAGGGCACCAGCACCTCGGGCCCTTCTTCCCGCCGTACGACGAGAACGTCGCCGTGCGGCAGGTGCAGGACGTCGGTGACCTCGCCGAGCATCGTCCCGTCAACGAGGTCGGCGCGCAGGCCGACGAGCTGGGTGTCGTGGAACTCGTCGGGGTCGTCGCTGGGCGGTACGTCGGCGGCGTCGACGAGCAGCATCGTGTTGCGCAGCTGCTCGGCGGCGTTGCGGTCGGGGACGCCCGCGAACGCGACGACGAGCCGGCCGTTCTGGTCGCGGGCCGCCTCGACGGTCAGCGGACCGCGCTCGGGCGGGTCGGTCATCAGCACCGCCCCGACCGCGAAGCGGACGTCAGGGACGTCGGTACGCACCTCGACAGTCACCTCGCCGCGGATCCCCTGCGGCTTGCCGATGCGACCGACCGTGAGGCGGTCCGGCTCGGTCACGACGGGGTCAGCGAACCTCGTCGGTGTCGACCACATCGACGCGCACGCCGCGACCACCGAGCGCGGCCACGACCGTGCGCAGGGCCTTGGCCGTGCGGCCGTTGCGGCCGATCACCTTGCCGAGGTCGTCGGGGTTGACCCGGACCTCAAGGGTCCGACCGCGGCGGTTCGTGACCAGGTCGACGGTGACGTCATCCGGGTTGTCGACGATGCCGCGGACGAGGTGCTCGAGAGCGTTCTCGAGCACCTACTCCCCCGCGGGCTTGTCGTCGGCGGCGTCGGCGGCCGGCGCGTCGTCGGCAGCAGCCTCAGCGGCCGGAGCCTCCTCGGCAGCAGCCTCCTCGGCAGCAGGGGCCTCGTCGGCAGCAGCCTCAGCGGCCGGGGCCTCAACAGCAACCTCAGCCGCGGGGGCCTCGTCGGCAGCGACCTCAGCGGCCGGCGCCTCGGCGGCGGGAGCCGTGTCGTCGTCGGCGGCCTTCTTGGGCGCGGCCTTCTTCTTCGGGGTGGTCGCGGCGCCGGATGCGGCGCCCTCGATGCCTTCGCGCGCGGCGGCTTCGAAGATCGCCTTCTTGTCAGCCTTCGGCGCGGCGACGAGCATGGGCGGCGGGGCCGGCAGGCCCTTGAACTTCTGCCAGTCGCCGGTGACCTTGAGGATCGCGGTGACGGCCTCGGTCGGCTGCGCGCCGACGCCGAGCCAGTAGGCAGCGCGCTCGCCGTCGACCTGGATGAAGGAGGGGTCCTCCTTGGGGTGGTACTTGCCGATCGTCTCGATCGAGCGCCCGTCCCGCTTGGTGCGGGCATCCGCGACGACGATGCGGTAGTACGGCGCGCGCATCTTGCCCAGGCGCATGAGCTTGATCTTGGTTGCCACGAGGTGGTCGTTCTCCAGTCGGTACGGACGTGGGTGTGCGGCCTGGGCGCGCGTGGGGTTGCGCGGGGCTGCAGCGTGCGGGCACGCCGTGGACGGGTAGAGGGCCGTCGTACAGCGGGAACTCGCTTCCTAGTGTGCCAGACCCTGCGCCGACCCCGCGAGCGGTGACCGGACTCACATCCGCCCGGGGCCCGGTTGGGTCGATCCTTGAGGGCATGACCACCGTGGCGGAACCAGGCACCGGCCTGGTGCCGGCGCCGCCGCTCTGGCGCTCGCCGGGGCTCCCGTCGCTGTTCACCGCGTCGACGACGGCGCGACTGGCCAACGAGGCCGCCCGCGTCGCGATGGTCCTGCTCGTACTCGAGCGCACCCGCTCGCCCGCTCTTGCGGGCGCCGTGGTGGCTGCCTCGACGCTGCCGTCGCTCGTGACGGGGCCGCTCCTTGGGGCCTGGCTCGACAAGACGCCTCACCGGCGCGCGGCGTTCGCGGGCAACCAGGTGCTGCTGCTCGTCTCCCTGGCCGGGATGCTCCTCGCGACCGGGCACGCATCGGCGTACGTCGTCGTACTGCTCGGTCTGCTCGCGGGGCTCACGACTCCCGTGCTGACCGGCGGCTTCACCGGGCTCATCGCACCGCTCGTGCCCGCTGCGCTACTGCGCCGGGCTTACGGGGCGGAGGCGACCAGCTACAACGTGGCGGGTGTCGCCGGCCCCGCGATGGCGGGTGCCGTCACGGCCGCCTTCGGCGCATCGTGGGCGATCGGCGCAGCGGCGACCCTCTCGGTCGCGGCACTCGTTGCCGTGCTGCGCGTGCCGATGCCGCCGCCGGTGGTCGACGCGTCCTCGCCCGGCCTGGTGCGGACCGTGCTCGTCGGGCTGCGACACCTCGCCACGACTGCGCCGCTGCGCGCCGTCACCGTCACGACCACGCTGTCGATGGGCGGCATCGGGGCACTGCCGGTCGTCTTCCCGCTACTGGCCGAGGACCTCGGGCTGCACGCCGCCGCCAGCGGCTACCTGTTCTCGACCTTTGCCGTCGGGGCGCTGCTCGGCTCCGTGACCATGGCGTCGCGGTCACCTCGCACCGGACCGATCCGGATGGCGTTCCTCGGTGTCGCCGGGCTCGCGGTGGTGTTCGCGGCCGCGGCGGCCGCGGCGACGCTGCCGGTCGCCCTGCTCTGCATCTTCGTCGCCGGCGCCCTCGAGGGGCCGGTGCTCGCGTCGACCCTGACCGTCCGCGAGCTGCACTCGCCGGACTGGATGCGGACGCAGGTGGTCACCACGGGGGCGTCGCTGAAGTTCGGCGCCTACGCCGTGGGGTCGGGACTGGCCGGGTTGCTCGTGGCCGAGCACGGCCCGCGGGCCGGCCTGCTGATGGTCGCGGCGTTCCAGGTGGTCGCGATAGCGCTGGGGCTGCTCGCCCGACGCACCCGTGTTCCCGCGGACACGCGAACGGCCGGCCACCCTCTCGGGTGACCGGCCGCAACGCGTTGGCTACTCCGGGCGGTGCGACGGGCCGAAGGAGTCGCTCTCGTTGGCCCAGGTCACGTGCGTCAGGACCTTCTCGCCGTTGCCGAAGTCCCGCATGAACACGGAGAACTCGCCGTGGGCGCCGCGCTCGATCTCCTGCCCCCACGTCGACCGCTCGTTGCCAACCGACTGGCCGGATGAGCCGCTCGACGCAGCCACCGTCGTCGACGTGTCGCCGTGGTTGTAGATGCTCGCCAACTGTTGGAAGTCGTGCGCGTTGGGCTGCGTGCTGGTCGGCGACTGGGAGTAGTCCATGCACGTGTTCTGTGAAGTGCCGTCTTCGCTCGTGTGGCCGAGGCCGAAGGTGTGCCCGACCTCCTGGCACATCACGTGCTGCTTCTCGTCGGGAGTGTTGTACGTGGCCGTGCTGAAGTAGGTGTCGTTCATCTTCGCGGTGCCCTTGGTGATGTGCACACCGCCGGTGATGTAGATCGACGCGAGGCCAAGCCAGCCGTTCCGGCCGTACTTGCCGTTGCAGACCTGGATGGTGCCGGTGCTCGCCGAGCACCGCTTGCCGCCCAGGCCGGCCGCGGCGTCAAGCGTGAGAACCGGTGTTGCGCCACCTGGAGGTGTGCTCCAGTCGGTCAAGGCCGCGTCGAACTGCGCCTGCCAGACATCGGTGACGTTGTCACCGGTCTGGAGCGTGAACGCGCCAGCGCGCGCCCAGTGGTAGTCGCCCCAGGAGTGGCTGGCTTCGGCAGGGGCGACCAGGGCCAGGCTGCCGAGCAGCCCGGCGGCGAGGGTCAGGGGGAGGGCAACGCGCTTGCGCAGCATCGGAAGTGCTCCAGTTCGAGGGCGCCTAGGCCCGAGGCATCCCCGGGGCCGCCGTCAGACTGACAGTCCCGCGCCCCCACGTCCATGACCCGGATTGCCCATTTGCGTCCCCTTCTCGAAACGCCCCCGTCAGCCGCGGGGACGATTCAGGCCAAACGGGTCGGGTTTCTGCGGGATCCCGAGCGGGTTCTGGCCGCCGGGCAGCTGCGGGAAGCCCTTCGGGAGCTGCGGCATCCCGGCCGGGAGCTGGCCGGGAACCGTGCCGGGCCGGGGTCCTCCGCCCGCGCGACCCGGTCCCTTGCCCTTCTTCGTCTTCTTGCCCTGCTGCGCCCGCTTGGCCTTGCGGCCCATGCCGGGCGGCATCCCCGGCATGCCGCCCATCTGCTTCATCATCTTCTGCGCCTCGTAGAACCGGTCGACGAGGTTGTTGACCTCGGTGACCGTGACGCCCGAGCCCTTCGCGATGCGCAGCCGCCGCGAGCCGTTGAGGACCTTCGGCGTACGACGCTCCTGCGGAGTCATCGACCGGATGATGGCCGCGATCCGGTCGAGGTCCTTGTCGTCGACCTGCGCGAGGGCCTCCTTCATCTGACCCATGCCGGGCAGCATCCCGAGCAGCGAGGTGATGGAGCCCATCTTCTTGACCTGCATCATCTGCTCGAGGAAGTCCTCGAGGTCGAAGTCCTCGCCGCCCATCAGCTTGCCGGCCATCTTCTCGGCCTGGTCGGCGTCGAAGTGCTTCTCGGCCTGCTCGATCAGCGTCATCACGTCGCCCATCCCGAGGATGCGCGAGGCCATCCGCTCGGGGTGGAACACGTCGAAGTCGCCGAGCTTCTCGCCCGTCGACGCGAACAGGATCGGCTGGCCGGTGATGTGCCGGACCGACAGCGCGGCACCACCGCGCGCATCCCCGTCGAGCTTGGTGAGCACGACACCGGAGAAGCCGACGCCGTCCTGGAAGGCCTGCGCGGTCGTGACAGCGTCCTGACCGATCATCGCGTCGACGACGAACAGCGTCTCGTCCGGCCGCACGGCGTCCCGGATCGCCGCGGCCTGCGCCATCATCTCGGCGTCGATGCCGAGCCGACCGGCCGTGTCGACGACGACGACGTCGTGCTGCATGCGGGTGGCGTGCTCGATGGCTTTCTTGGCGGCGTCGACCGGGTCGCCGACACCACTGCCCGGGTACGGCGCGAAGACGTCGACGCCGGCCTGTCCGCCGACGACCTGCAGCTGCTGGACGGCGTTGGGGCGCTGCAGGTCGCAGGCCACCAGGAGCGGTGCATGCCCCTGCGCCTTCAGCCACTTCGCGAGCTTGCCGGCCAGGGTTGTCTTGCCGGCGCCCTGGAGGCCGGCGAGCATGATGACCGTCGGCGGGTTCTTCGCGTAGCGGATCAGCCTGGTCTCACCGCCGAGGATCGCGATGAGCTCCTCGTTGACGATCTTGATGACCTGCTGCGCCGGGTTCAGCGCGCCGGACACCTCTGCGCCCCGGGCACGCTCCTTGACGGCCGCGATGAACGCCTTGACGACCGGCAGCGCGACGTCTGCCTCGAGCAAGGCGACCCGGATCTCGCGGGCTGTCGCGTCGATGTCGGCCTCGGACAGCTTGCCCTTGCCGCGCAGGGACGTGAAGACCTTGTCGAGCCGGTCGGAGAGGGTGTCGAACACCGGCTCAGGCTAGTCGGCGGCCCGGATGGCCCAGCCCGCTGCGGCGGGTAGCCGCCCGTCCGTCGTCACTCACCGTCAATGGCCAGGGTGGGTCATGGACGGCGGAGTGGCTGGAACGGACGATATGGAGCACTGCCGGTCAAAGCCGTGCGGTTCGTTCTTCGTCTGGAGCTCCTCGTGCGTCGCGCCCTGATCGCCATGCTGTGTCTGCTCACGGCCGTCTCCGTCTCCGCACTCGGTGCCCCGGCACAGGCCGAACCGCCCGCGGCCGACCAGCCCCGGCACGGCGCGGACGCGATCCGGCAGCTCGGTGGCCACCTGGCCGCCGTCGCCGCCGCCCACGGCACCACGGCCGCAACGCTGCGCGAGCGGCTGCAGAGCGACAGCTCGCTCTGGGTCGACGCGAGCGAGCGCCTGTTCTACGTGGACCCGGCACCGGAGCAGGACGTCGCCGGCCCTTCGAGCGCGGCGCTGTCGGGTACCCCCCTCTCTGCGGCGCAGGCGCTGGAGCTGCACAGCCGTCCCGACGCGGCTCGGACGGTCTACCTGGACTTCGACGGCGTCGGGCCGGCGTACACCGGCACCATCGGCGGTGCCTGGTCGACCCGCACCTACACAGGCGGCGACGGCAACGCCGAGCCCTACTCGCTCGACGCCACCGCGACCACGGCATTCAGTGACGCCGAGGTCGCCGACATCGTCAGCATCTGGCAGCGGGTGGCGGAGGACTTCGCGCCCTTCGACATCGACGTCACCACCGATGCGGCTGCCCAAGCCCGCATCGACCGCATTGACGCGGACGACCAGGTGTACGGGACCCGCGTCGCCATCACGTCGTCCGCCACGTCCTGCGGCTGCGGCGGCGTGGCCTACGTCGGCGTCTTCGACCAGTACTTCGCCAGTGGCCAGCGGGCGCACAGCTACTACCAGCCTGCCTTCGTCTACAACCGGGGCGCGAAGTACGCCGCCGAGGCTGCCACCCACGAGGCCGGTCACAACCTCGGGCTCAGCCACGACGGGACGAACTCGACCGGTTACTACACGGGCCATGGCGACTGGGCCCCGATCATGGGCGTCGGCTACTACGAGCCGATCTCCCAGTGGAGCAAGGGCGAGTACGCCGGTGCGAACAACGAGGAGGACGACTACTCCGTCATCGCCGCGAACGGCGGCCCCTGGCTGACCGAAGAGGCCGGACCGACCGCTCTGGAGGTCGGCACGCCTGCGTACGGCCTGCTCGGTGTCGGCGACGACAGCGACGCGTTCACCCTCACCGTGCCGGAGGGGTCGGTCGTGACCGTCGCCGCGGACCACGCCGAGGTCAGCCCCAACGTCGACCTCCAGCTGACGATCACGCAGGGCGGTACGACGCTGACCGACGACCCCGCCTCGGCGGCGCTGAACCCCGATGTCGCCACCGGCCTGGGTGCCCGACTCACGGGGCTTGCCGCCGGCGACTACGTCATCACGGTGTCCCGCGTCGGCATCGGCGATCCCGGTTCGTCGGGCTACTCGACGTACGGCAGCATCGGCACCTACACCGTGTCGGCCAGCACCAGCGACACCCCGCTCGCCCCGCCGACGGCCCCTGGTCCGGTGGCTGCTGCGCTGACAAGCGCGAGCATCGCCGTGACCTGGTCCGACGTGCAGGGTGAGACCAGCTACGAGCTGCAGCGCTACACAGCCACCGGCACGACGCCGGCCGCCGTCGTGCTCCTCGCCGCGAACCGGGTATCGCACGTCGACAGCCCGGGGGCCGGCACATGGCGGTACCGGCTGCGCGCCCTCAACAGCGCCGGGGCCTCCGACATGTCGGCCTTCAGCACCCAGCTCACGATCGCGAAGCAGCGCGGCAAGAGGTAGCCGCAGCGGCGCTCAGAGGGCGGCGAGCACCGCCTGCTCGACGTGCTCGCGCAGCGCGACGTCGGTGAGCTTGGTGCCGTCCGAACCCACGACGTAGAACGCATCGACGACATCGGCCCCCAGGGTCGAGATGTGCGCGGTCCGCACGTCGAGTGCGCACGCGTCGAGGGCAGCCGTGATCCGGTGCAGGATCCCGAGGCCGTCCGGCGCCCGCACCTCGACCACCGTCGCGGCTTCGGATGCGTCGTCGACGAGCCGCACGGTGGGGGGTGCAGCAGGCAGCGGCGACCGGCCGGCGTATGCCGCCTCGCGGGCGGCGAGCTTGTCCTCCAGCGCCAGTGAGCCCTCGATCGCGTGCGCCAGATCGGTGCGCACGACCGCCCAGTCGGGGGGTGAGCCGAAGCGCGGTGACACCCGGAACACCGTGACCGCCGTCCGTCCGCGTGCGAAGGCCGACGCAGATCGCACGTCGAGGCGATGAAGCGCGAGGACACCAGCCGAGAGCGACAGCAGCCCTGGTCGGTCAGGAGCGACGACGGTGACCTCGTCCCCGTCGACGTCGAGCGCGAGCGTTCCCGCGGCGACGAGAGCCTCCTGCCTCTCACTCAGTGCAAGGTCGTCGACGTGCGGAGCGCCTGCAAGAAGGGCAGATGTCCGTGACACAAGCTCGTCGATGAGCTTGGACTTCCAGCTGCTCCAGGCGGCCGGACCGGTCGCCGCCGCATCTGCTTCGGTCAGCGCGTGCAGTAGCTCGAGCACCTCCGCGGAGCCGACGGCAGCCGCGACGGCGTGCGCCGTCGCCGGGTCGGCGAGGTCGCGGCGAGTCGCGACGTCCGGAAGCAACAGGTGGTGGCGCACCATCGAGACCAGGACCTCGACGTCCTCGGGCGGCAGCCCGATCCGTGGCCCGATATCGGCGACGACCACCATGCCGGTGTCGGTGTGGTCCCCCGGCAGGCCCTTGCCGATGTCGTGCAGCAGCGCGCCGAGCAGCAGGAGGTCGGGCCGCGCCACGCGGCGGGTGAGAGCAGCCGCCTCCGCTGCCGTCTCGACGAGATGCCGGTCGACGGTGAAGCGGTGGTAGCTGTTGCGCTGTGGCTTGCTGCGCACCGACTCCCACTCGGGCAGCAGCCGCATGAGGTGACCCGACTGGTCCAGCGCCTCGAAGACCGCGACCGCCGCCGGCCCGGCAGCCAGCAGGCCGACAAAGGCGTCGAGGGCCGCGACGGGCCACGGCTCGGGCAGCTCCGGGCTCTCGCTCAAGAGCCGGTCGAGGGTGTGCGGCGCGATCGGGAGGCTGTTGCGGGCGGCCGCCTCGGCCACCCGCAGTACCAGCACCGGGTCGTCGGCCGGCGCCGCGTTGCGAGCCAGCACGACTTCGCCCGCCTGCTCGAGCACGTCGTCGCCGATCGGCCGGCGTACCGGCTCGACCGGTCCGCGCCGGCCCAGGACCCGACGGCGCGGCGGCGGCGCGGCGACCCGCCGCCAGGTCACGTCGGAGGCGAACGCGATGGTGCGCGCGGCGCCGGAGACCGCCGCCATCAGCACGTCGGCGTCGGCGTACCCGAGTGCCGCGGCGATGGCGTCCTGCTCCTGCATGAGCAGCCGGTCGACGGTGCGCCGACCGCTGCCGACCGTCCGGCGGTGCAGCTCGCCGCGCACGTCGAGCAGCACCTGGTGCGCGGCATGCACCAGACCGCTGGGCGGATCCGCGACCTGGGCGACGGCCAAGGCGTGCAGCGCGTGCACGTCGCGCAGCCCACCCCGCGCTTCCTTGAGGTCGGGCTCGAGCAGGAACGCCACCTCGCCCGCGGTTCGGGCCCGTTCCTCGCCGAAGGCGCGCAGCTCCGGAAGGCGGTTCGCCGCCCCCTGGCGCCACGCCGCGCGGGTGGCCGAGATCAGCGCTGCCGACAGCGCCTCGTCGCCGGCGATGTGCCGCGCGTCGAGCAGCCCGAGCGCGGCTTTCAGGTCGCCCTTGGCGACGGCAACGGCCTCGTCGACGGTGCGCACCGAGTGGTCCAGCCCGACGCCGGCGTCCCAGATCGGGTACCAGATCTTGTCGGCGAGGCCCGCGATGTCCGCTCGACCGGCGTGCACGAGCACGAGGTCGAGGTCGCTGCCGGGAGCCGGGTCGCGCCGACCGAGGGCACCGACGGTGACGAGGGCCACGCCCGGCGCATCGTCGAGCAGCTCGGCCAGCCAACCGTCGTACAGCTCGACGAGGGCAGCTCGCAGCTCCGGCCCCATGAGGGACGTGCGCGCGAGCAGCGCCGTGAGCTCAGACCGCACGGAGCTCGCACGAGCACTGGTCAGAGGGCATCCGGTCCGCGCTCGCCGGTGCGGACCCGGACGACCTCGTCGACCAGGACCGTCCAGACCTTGCCGTCACCGATGGCGCCCGAGTGGGCCGCGGAGACGATCGCGTCGACGACCCCAGCCGCATCGGCCTCGTCGACGAGCACCTCGACCCGGATCTTCGGCACGAAGTCCACGGTGTACTCCGCACCGCGGTAGACCTCGGTGTGGCCGCGCTGACGTCCGAAGCCCTGGACCTCGCTGACGGTCATGCCCTGCACACCGACGGCCTCGAGTGCCGCCTTCACGTCGTCGAGCTTGAACGGCTTGATGATCGCGGTGACGAGCCTCATCCGATCCTCCCCATGCTGCGTACGGAGCCGAAGTCATACGCAGACTCCGAGTGCAGCGCCTGGTCGAGACCGGTGTCCTCGTCCTCGTCGCTGACACGCAAGGGGATCACAGCGTTGACGGCGCGTGCGATCAGGTACGTCGCAAGGAACGAGAACGCCGTCGCCGCGACCACGCCGACGGCCTGCCGGCCGAGCTGGCCGAACCCCCCGCCGTACACCAGCCCCTCGTGCGCCACCGCCGGGTTGACACCGGAGGTCGCGAAGAAGCCGAGGAAGAGAATGCCGATCACGCCACCCACGTAGTGGACGCCCACGACGTCGAGAGAGTCGTCGTAGCCGAAGCGGTACTTGAGCTGCACGGCGAGCACGCAGCCCGCACCCGCGAGGACGCCGAGGAGCAGAGCCGGCAGGGTGTCGAGGTAGCCGCACGCAGGGGTGATGGCGACGAGCCCCGCGACGGCGCCGGACGCCGCCCCCAGCGTCGTGGCCACACCGTTGCGGATCCGCTCCGTCGCGATCCAGGCCAGCAGCCCCCCGACGCCGGCCATGTGCGTGTTGACGAGTGCCTGCACGGCCAGGCCGTCGGCCTTGAGCGCCGAGCCGGCGTTGAAGCCGAACCAGCCGAACCACAGCAGGCCCGCGCCGAGCAGCGTCAGTGGCAGTGAGTGCGGGGGCATCGCCTCGCGCGGCCAGCCGTGCCGACGACCGACGACGATCGCGACCGCAAGGGCGGCCGCGCCGCAGTTGATCTCGACGACGTAGCCACCGGCGAAGTCGAGCATGCCGCTCTGGACCATCCACCCGCTCGGCGAGAACGCCCAGTGCGCGAGCGGTGCGTAGACCAGCAGCGACCACAGACCCGCGAAGACGACGAAGGCGCCGAACCGCACCCGGTCGGCCATGGCCCCGCTGATGAGCGCCGTCGTCAGGATCGCGAACATCAGCTGGAAGAACGCGAACAGCAACGGCGGGATGCTGAGCTCGTAGCCCGGGACCGGCTCCGCCATGTGTGCCATGCCGGTGAACCGGAAGCCGCCGAGCAGCCCGCCGCCGACGTCCGAGCCGAAGGCGATCGTGTAGCCGAGCACGACCCACACGACCGAGACGACGGCGATGCAGACGTAGTTCTGCATGAGCATGGACAGCACGCTCTTGGCGCGCACCATCCCTGCGTAGAAGAACGCGAGGCCGGGGGTCATGAGCAACACGAGGGCTGTGCAGACGAGCACCCAGCCGGTGTCGCCGGAGTCGATGGCAGGCACGGCGACACCCTCCGGGCGTCATGTTTCCCGGAGGGTGTCGCTTGTGTTTCAGCCGCGTTACCGGATGGTCAGAGGGCTTCCGCTCCCCGCTCCCCCGTCCGGACCCGGACGACCTCGTCGACCGGGGTGCTCCAGACCTTGCCGTCACCGATGGACCCGGTGTGGGCCGACTTCGCGATGACGTCGATGACGTCGTGGGCGTCGGCGTCGTCGACGAGGACCTCGAGACGCACCTTCGGCACGAACGACACGGTGTACTCCGCGCCCCGGTAGACCTCGGTGTGCCCGCGCTGGCGGCCGAAGCCCTGCACCTCACTGACGGTCATCCCCTGGACTCCGAAGGACTCCAGTGCGGTCTTCACGTCGTCGAGCTTGAACGGCTTGAGAATTGCGGTCACGAGCCTCATGAGTGCACCTTCACCTGAGCGGAGGGGGACGGGGCGCCGGCCAGCGAGCCGGATCCTGCGGTGCCGAGACCGGCGAACTCGTACGCCGACTCCGCGTGCTCGGCGGTGTCGATGCCGGCCGCCTCGTCGTCCTCGCTGATGCGGAGGCCGATGGTGACCTTGATGAACAGCGCGATCAGATACGTCAGGACGAACGAGTAGGCGAGTACGGCGCCGGCCGCGATCGCCTGCTTGCCGAGCAGGTCCACCCCGCCGCCGTAAAACAGGCCGCGCAGGTCCGCGCTGCCGGTGGACGTGTCGCTGGCGACGAGCCCGATGAGCAGCGTGCCCACGAGCCCGCCGACGAGGTGGACGCCGACGACGTCGAGCGCGTCGTCGTACCCACCGCGGTGCTTGAAGGTCACGGCGATGCAGCAGAAGATGCCGGCGATCAGGCCGACCAGGATCGCGCCGACCGGGGTGACCGAGCCGCACGCCGGGGTGATGGCGACCAGGCCGGCAACAGCGCCCGATGCGGCGCCGAGGGTGGTCGGGCGACCGTCCCGGAAGCGCTCCGTGATGATCCAGCCGAGCAGACCTGCTGCGGTGGCCACCTGCGTGTTCACGAAGGCCAGACCCGCCAGGCCGTTGGCGCCCAGCGCCGACCCGGCGTTGAAGCCGAACCAGCCGAACCACAGGATGCCGGTGCCGATCATCACGAGCGGCAGGTTGTGCGGCCGCATCGGGTCACGGCCGAAGCCCTTGCGCTTGCCCAGGACGAGCACGAGTGCAAGCGCGGCCGCGCCGGCGTTGATGTGCACCGCCGTACCGCCGGCGAAGTCGAGGGCGCCGAGCTTGCTGACGATCCAGCCGCCCGTGCCGGCGACGTAGCCGGCAGCAGCACCGGCCCCGCCGGCAGCGCCGGTGTCGTAGATCGGCGCGCCGAACGCGAACACCCAGTGGGCCACCGGGAAGTACACGATCGAGATCCACAGGACGCTGAACAGCGCCCACGCGCCGAACTTCATCCGATCGGCGATGGCGCCGCTGATGAGGGCAAGCGTGATGATGGCGAACATCATCTGGAACGCGACGAACACGAAGTCCGACAGCCCGTTGGTGACGCTGGCCGTCGTGATCGTCTTCAGGCCCAGCAGGTCCAGGTTGCCGATCAGGCCGTGTCCGCCGGCGTCGAGCCCGAAGGCCAGCGTGTAGCCGTACAGGACCCAGAGCACGCTCACGATGCCCATCGCGCTGAAGGACATCATCAGCATGTTCAGCACGCTCTTGCTACGGGTCATGCCGCCGTAGAAGAACGCGAGCCCGGGTGTCATGAACAGCACGAAGGCTGCGCTGGCGAGCACCCAGGCGGTTGTGCCGGTGTCGAGCTCCATTGTTCTCCTCGGGATGCAGGGACTGGAGCCGAGACTCGTGGCCGGCGGTTCCCCGGCGGTGTCGCACGTGTTTCACGCAGGGAACGGTTCGCACCACCGTGTTTCCGGCAGGTGAACCCCGGCAGGACCTGCGGGCTCTACGGAGAACCAAGGCAACACACGGGGGTGGGTAATGCGTCGTTCAGGACGGTTGGCAGCAGCGGCTGCGCTGGTGGTGGTGGCTGCCTACGGCAGCGCCGGGGTCGCAGCTCCGACGCCCGCGGGCACGATCCGCCTCGGTCCGCTCATGCGCGTGCAGACACCGGGCGGTACGCCGATCTCCTGCCCGTTCGAGTCCGAGCCCGAGATCGCGCACACAAAAGCCGGGACCTGGATCGGCTACAACGACGACACCGGCTGCCCCTGGCTGGGCAGCGCCGGTGCGTCGCAGTTCCGCCTGACCGGGGTGACGCACATCCCTGCCGGCGGCGGTGCCAGCCGGTACGTCGACCTGCCGCTGGACAAGCGGGTCCTGTACTACTCGGGCGACCCCGACCTCGCGGTGGACCCGCGGGGCGACGGCGGCGTGCTGCTCGCGTCCATGGTCGGCACCCCGCAAGGCACGCAGCTCGCCATCGTCCGGATTCCGCCCACCGGCAAGGCCACGCTGCTGCCCAACCCGTCGCTGGGCACCAGCGACGACAAGGAGTTCCTCGCCACCGACACCAGCCCACGCAGCCGCTACCGGGGGCACACCTACCTGGTCTGGGACGACTTCGCCAGCGGCAAGATCACTCTGCGTGCCTTCGACGGGAAGCGCTGGCTGGCCGCCGTCACACTGGCCGATATCACCGGACAGCCCGACGTCGCGGTCGCGCGCAACGGCGATGTAGCCGTGGCCTACTCGACGGACGCCGGTGTCGCTGTCCGGGTCTCCTACGACGGCGGCCGATCGTTCGACGACCGCATCACGGTGCTCAAGGGCACCGGTCCGGGTCGCGACGACCCGTCCTGCCCGCTGCGACCCACGATCGCCCAGCGTCAGCGCGCCACGAAGAGCCCCCGTGTCACGTGGGACGACCGCGGTGGGCTGCACGTCGTTGCCTCGCTCGGCAGCCCCGGCACCGTCGGAGTCGCCACCGGATCAGTGGGCGCGGGGACCGGAGGCCAGGGCACCGTTCTGCACGCCGTCAGCACCGACCGCGGCGTGAGCTTCAGCAGGCAGGCCCCCGTCGGCGCGGTCGAGACAGCCGAGGTGCAGTGGGCGCCGGCGATCGCAGCCCTGCCCGGCGGTGGCGTCGCCGTGTCCTACCTCCAGACGGCCGAGACGACGTCGTACGACGCCTTCGTCGCCGTGCAGGTGCCGAGCTCGCCGCGCTTCCGGGCACCGATCCTGCTGTCCGAGGGTCACGGACCGCTGCCGCCGGCGACGGAGGGGGTGGGCAACAGCAACTGCTACGGAGTCGGTGACTACACCGGCCTGGCAGCCACGCCGGACGGGGTGGTCGCCGACTGGCCCACCACGGTCGGGGTGGAGACGTCGTTCCTCGACAGCGACATCGCCGTCCGCCGGGTGCACATCACGCGTTAGGGCGTCGGCGGCGCCTTTGCGAGAAGGAAGTCGATCAGTCGCTTCGTCAGGTCAGCGGCGTGCTCGCCGTCGAGCAAGTGCAGGCCGTGTGCCGTGTCCGCGTAGCCGTGCAGCTCCTTGGGCTGTGCGGCGAGCGCGTGCATCTGCTCGGTGTGCGCGAACGGGACCGTCGTGTCGTTCGTGCTGCCGAGGAACAGCTTCGGCTGGGTCGTGCCGAGCTCGGCGCGCGTGACGTGGAAGCCGTAGTCGTCCAGGTCAAGCGGCGCCGACAGCACGACCTCCGCCGCGGACCTCTCGACGGCAGCCGCCTTGGCCGTCGCCATGCCGCCGAGGCTCGCGCCGATGAGGACCAGCCGGGTCGCGCCTGCGGCCCGCACGTGCGCCACGGCGCCGCGGAGGTCGGCCACCGTGCTGTTGGCGATCGCGCCGCTGAAGTCGCTGCTGTTCATCGGGTAGCGGTAGGAGTAGGTGAGCACGAGGTAGCCGCGGTCGGCGAGCTGCGGTGCGAACCCCTCCCAGCGAGCCGAGTCGTTGTCGCCCATGTTCGACAGGACGACTGCCGTGCCGCCGCTGCCGTAGAGCTTCCCGGCGAGCCGTACGCCGTCGGTGGCCGTGAAGCTGATCGGCCGGCCGGCAGCCGACGAGGGTGCGGACACCGACGTCGCCGACGCCGAACCGCTCGGCGCCGACGAGCCACCCCCACAGGAAGCGACGAGCAGGGCCAGACCGACCATGACGACGGGGCGCGGCCGATGCATGGCGTCCCTCCTTAGAGCGCAGCCTCGTCACCGAGGAGGGCGTCGGCGAACGCCTCGGGCTCGAACGGCGCGAGGTCGTCGGGACCCTCCCCCAGCCCGATGAGCTTGACCGGTATGCCGAGCTCGCGCTGCACGCTGATGACGATGCCGCCCTTGGCCGTGCCGTCGAGCTTCGTGAGCACGATCCCGGTGACGTCGACGGCCTCGGTGAAGACGCGTGCCTGTACGACGCCGTTCTGACCCGTCGTCGCGTCGAGGACCAGGAGCGTCTCATCGACCGGGCCGTGCTTCTCCACAACCCGCTTGACCTTGCCGAGCTCGTCCATCAGGCCGGTCTTCGTGTGCAGCCGGCCGGCGGTGTCGATGAGCACGGTGTCGACCTTGGCCTCGATCCCCCGCTTCACCGCCTCGAAGGCAACGCTCGCGGGGTCGCCGGCCTCGGGCCCACGCACCGTCTCGGCGCCCACCCGCTCGCCCCAGGTCTGGAGCTGGTCCGCGGCGGCGGCGCGGAAGGTGTCAGCGGCGCCGAGGACGACCGACCGGCCGTCAGCGACGAGCACGCGCGCGAGCTTGCCGCACGTGGTCGTCTTGCCCGTCCCGTTCACACCGACGACGAGGATGACCGACGGGCGCCCGTCCGGGTGCGGCAGCGTCTTGAGGCTGCGATCGGTGTCGGCGCCGATGGCCGTCACCAGCTCCTCTCGCAGCAGCGTGCGCAGCTCGCCCGGGCTCCTCGTCCCCTCGACCCGCACCCGCGTGCGCAGCCGCTCGACCAGCTCCGAGGTCGCCCTCACGCCCATATCGGCCTGGAGCAGCGTGTCCTCGACCTCTTCCCAGGTGTCCTCATCGAGGACGTCGCGGGAGAGCAGGGTGAACAGCCCGCGGCCGAGCGTCGACTGCGACCGGGCCAGTCGCGCGCGCAGCCGGCCGATCCGGCCGGCCGTCGGCTCCGGTACGTCGAGCGCCGCGGGCGCTGCGACCGGCGGTGCGGTCTGCACGGACTCGGTCGTCGCGGGGAGGATGGGTGCATCCGCCGGTAGAGCGGCGTCGGTCGCAGTTGGCGTGGTCTCGACGGGGCGCGGGGCACTCGGCGGCACCGGCGGCAAGGCCCGGCCGGCGCGGCCACGGCTGGCGACCAGGGCCACCGTGGTGACGACGGTGACGACCAGGACCAGGACGACGAAGACGAGGAGCTCCACGCCGCCTGTCTACCAGCGGCCCAGCCACCCGCTTACGTCCTAGCGGCGCCGCGGCGACCTTGCGGCGACCTTGCACCCGTCGTCGGACGCAAGCGGGGGGCTAGGCCGGCTCGCGCTCCCGGAGGCGCTGGCTGACGACGGCCGAGACGCCGTCGCCACGCATCGTGACGCCGTACAGCGCGTCCGCGATCTCCATCGTCCGCTTCTGGTGCGTGATGACGATGAGCTGCGACGCGTCGCGCAGGCCCTCGAGCAGCTCGAGCAGCCGGCCCAGGTTGCGGTCGTCGAGCGCCGCCTCGACCTCGTCGAGGACGTAGAACGGCGAGGGGCGGGCCCGGAAGATCGCGACGAGCAGTGCGATCGCGGTCAGCGAGCGCTCGCCACCGGACAACAGCGACAGGCGCGAGACCTTCTTGCCCGCCGGCCGCGCCAGCACCTCGATGCCGGTCGCCAGCATGTCGTCGGGCTCGGTCAGGACCAGCCTGCCCTCGCCACCCGGAAAGAGCGTCGCGAAGACGTGCACGAACTCACGCGCCGTGTCCTCGAACGCGCTGCGGAAGACGTCGTGGATCCGCTCGTCGACGTCCTTGATGACGGTCAGCAGATCACGCCGCGTCGCCTTGAGGTCCTCGAGCTGCGTCGTGAGGAAGGCCGACCGCTCCTCGAGCGCGGCGTACTCCTCGAGGGCGAGCGGGTTGACGCGGCCGAGCAGGGCCAGCGCGCGGTCCTGCGTCGCGGCCCGCTTCTCCTGCTCGAGGCGGTCGTACGGAACGGGTTCGGCGTCCTCGACGGGCACGAGCACGTCAGGCCCGTAGTCGGAGAAGAGCGTCTCGAGAGGTACGGCGTACTCCTCGACGGCGCGGGCCTCCAGCGCCTCGATCCGCAGCCGCTGCTCCGCACGTGCCACCTCGTCGCGGTGCACGACGTCGGTGAGGCGGTCCATCTCCGCGCCGAGCTCACGGCCGCGGGAGCGCAACGCCAGCAGCTCGCCCTCCGTGACCGTCCGCGCCGACTGCGCGGCCTCGCGCTCCGCGGCCGCGGCCTGCAGCGACACCGCGATCCGCCCCAGCGCTGCCCGAGCACCGCGCACGACGTCGGCCGCGACCTCCGCACCCCGCGCCCGCTGGTCGCGCAGCTCGACGAGGCGCTCGCGGGCCTCGCGCTCCTGCCGGGCGGCGCGCTCGAGCGACTCGGCCCGGCCCGCGAGCGCACGCGCCCGCTCCTCGCCGGTGCGGACGGCGAGGCGGGCCTCGACCTCGGCCGCCCGCGCGTCGGCGGCCTCCCGCCCGAGCCGGTCGCGCAAGTCGGTCGACGGTTCAGTCGCCGACGGGTCGTCGGCAGTGACAGCCTCCGCAGCGGCCAGCCGCTCCTCCAGCTCGGCCAACCCGCCCAGGTCGCGGTCGCGGGCCTCCTCGGCCCGGACGCGGGCCTGCTCGAGGCGCCCGGCCTCCGCCTCGGCAGCCCGCGCAGCCGAAGCGAGCAGCCCGAGCTGCTCACCCAGCGCGGCCATCCGGGCGTCGGACTCGTGCAGCTCGACCAGGGCGGCTTCGACCTGCTCCTTGACGCGGTCGACCTGCGCCTGTGCGGTCGCGACCTCGAAGCGCAGCCGCTCCTGCCGGCGCTGCGCCTCGTCGTGCTGCGCCGCCGCCTCGTCGACCGCGGCCTGCACCTCGATCAGCGACGGTGCGGACGCGGAACCGCCGACCGCCCAGTCGCTGCCGAGCAGGTCGCCTTCCGCCGTGACCGCCCGGACGTCGGGAAGGGCCTCGACGAGCGCCCTCGCCGCTTCGAGCCCGTCGACGACGGCGACGCGGCGCAACGCCCGCGCCAGCGCCGGGCGCAGCGTCTCCGGTGCCTCGACGAGGTCGATCGCCCACTGGGCCCCGGGCGGGAGCGACGGCCAGTCGCCGGCGTCGTCGTAGGAGGCCCCTCCGACGAGCAGCCCGGCCCGGCCGGCGTCGTCGGTCTTGAGCTGGGCGAGCGCCTTGGCCGCCGCGGCCGGCGAGATGACCGCGACCGCGTCAGCGACGGCGCCCAGCGCCGAGGAGACCGCGTGCTCATGGCCGTGGGCGATGGTCACGAGGGCCGCCACCGAGCCGAGGACACCGGGGACATCGCCCGCCAGCAGCGCACCCGAACCGTCCTTGCGGGTCAGCGACAGAGCGAGCGCGTCGCGACGAGCGGCGAACGTCGATCGGTCCCGCTCCGCCTCGCGCTCGTCGGCCTGCAGCGCCGCGAGCCGGTCCTGCGCGAGGGCGAGCGCGTGCGCGGCCTGCTCGTGCTTGTCATCGAGGTCGAGCTCACCCTCGTCGAGGCCGCCGGCCTCGGCCTGCAGCGCAGCCAGGTCGGCCTGCGCCCGCTCGACGCGGGTGTGCGCGTCGGCAAGCGCGGACGCGAGCCGGCCGATCTCGGCCTCGGCACCCTCCGCGCGCGAGCGCAGCGCACCGACCTGCCCACGCAACCGGGCCAGGCCCTCGCGCCGGTCGGCCACGGCGCGCACTGCGGCGACGAGGGCCTTCTCCTCGGAGGCGAGCGCGCCTTCGGCGTCGGTACGGCGGGTGACGGTCGACTGCAGCCGCTCGGCGTCGACCTGCAGCTGCTCGCCGAGCGCCGCCTCCTGCTCGCGGACGGTCGCGGCCTCGCGGTCGAGCTGCTCCGGGTCGCGGCCGGCCCGGGCCTCCTCCGGCAGCTCGCTGGTCAGGTGCCGGTGCCGTTCGGAGGCGAGCGTCGCCGTGCCGCGCAGCCGCTCCTCGAGGGCCGAGAGCCGGTACCAGGTCTCCTGGGCGCGGGCGAGCCGCGGCGCCTGCTCGGCGGCGGCCGCCTCAAGCGCGGTCTCGCGCTGCTGGACGCCCGTCAGCTCCTGCTCGACCGCGGTGCGCCGCTCACGCAGCGCGGTCTCGTCACGGACCTCTGCCTCGAGCGTGCCGCGCAGCGCGAGCAGGTCGTCGGCGAGCAGGCGCAGCCGGGCGTCGCGGAGGTCGGCCTGCACCTGGGCCGCGCGCCGGGCGACCTCGGCCTGCTTGCCGAGCGGCTTGAGCTGCCGGCGCAGCTCGACGGTGAGGTCCTGCAGGCGGGTGAGGTTGGCCTGCATCGCCTCGAGCTTGCGCAGCGCCTTCTCCTTGCGCTTGCGGTGCTTCAGGACGCCCGCGGCCTCCTCGATGAAGCCGCGCCGCTCCTCCGGCCGGGCCTGGAGAACGGCGTCCAGCTGACCTTGGCCGACGACGACGTGCAGCTCGCGGCCGATACCCGAGTCACCCATGAGCTCCTGGATGTCGAGCAGCCGGCAGCGCTGGCCGTTGATGGCGTACTCCGACTCGCCGGAGCGGAACATCAAGCGGCTGACGCTGACCTCGGCGTACTCGATCGGGAGGGCACCGTCGCTGTTGTCGATCGTGAGCGTGACCTCAGCGCGACCGAGCGGGGGCTTGCCCGGCGTACCGGCGAAGATGACGTCTTCCATCTTGCCGCCGCGCAGCGCCTTCGCGCCCTGCTCGCCAAGCACCCACGCGATCGCATCGACGACGTTGGACTTGCCCGACCCGTTGGGGCCCACGACGCAGGTGATCCCCGGCTCGAAGCGCAGGGTCGTCGGGGCCGCGAAGGACTTGAAGCCCTTGAGCGTGAGGCTCTTGAGATGCACGTCTCGCCTGGTGGTGTGGATGCAGCGGTACGGCGGGGAAGGCCGGCTCGGACACTACCGGCCACGGGGCCGACCGGGGTGCAGGCACGACGAAGGGCGCCCCTTTCCGGGACGCCCTCCTTGGTGCGGCTGAGCGCTAGACGCTGGCCTCGACCGTCAGGGTCGACAGGTCGTCCTCCACCGTGAGCGTGGCGGCGAGCGCGTCGTTGGCGGCCCGGACCCGGACCAGCTCCGACTCGAGCTCAGCGATGCGGCCACGCAAGCGGCGGACCTCGTCGGCCAGCCGAAGGTCGGTGCTCATGCCGACGTGACCGAGCAGGGCCTTCGCCATCTGGTGTCCTCCGCGTTGAGGGGTGTCCACGCGACGGGGGTCGATAACCATCGACCGGCTCCGCGGCGGTGCGCTCAGAGTCCCACGGCGGGCCCGTCGGGTCAAGATCTGCGTAACAACTCGGTCACAGTTATACATGCGCTCCAAGCTCTGCTGCACCGCATCGCGAGGCGCCCGTCGCTGGCGCTCCGGGGCCCCGCTCCGCGGCTGCGCAACCGCCTCGCTCTACCAGCGGCCGTTGCGGGGCCTGGGTTGGCAGCGGGGGCAGGTGAACGAAGAGCGGTTCATGAAGGCGTCCCGGCGGATCGGCGCACCGCACCGGTCGCACGGCTCGCCCTCGCGGCCGTAGACGTGCAGCTCGCGCTCGAACAGGCCGCTGACCCCCTCGGTGGAGACGTAGAGCGCGTCGAAACTGGTGCCGCCGGCCGCGAGCGACTCGTGCAGCACCGCGCGGACCTGCGCGAGGAGCTCGGCGAGCACCGGCCGGGTGAGGGTCTCGGTGGCCCGGGCGTAGTGCAGCTTCGCCCGCCAGAGGGCCTCGTCGGCATAGATGTTGCCGATCCCCGAGACCAGCGTCTGGTCGAGCAGAGCGCGCTTGATCCCGGTCTTGCGCCGGCGTACGCCGGTCATGAACGCGTCGTCGTCGAACTCAGGGTCGACCGGGTCCCTGGCGATGTGGGCGATCGTGCTCGGCACGGCCGCTGCTCCCGACAGGCTGCCGGCGACGACAAGCAGGCCGCCGAAGGTGCGCTGGTCGACGAAGCGCAGCTCGCGGCCGCCGTCGGTGAAGGTGAAGCGGACCCGAAGGTGCGTCTCGTCGGGCTTATCCGGCGGCACGACCAGCAGCTGGCCGCTCATCCCCAGGTGACCGGTCAGCGCGTCGCCGGAGTCCAGGGGCAGCCAGAGGTACTTGCCGCGGCGCTGGGCCGCGGTGGGTGTCCGCCCGGCCAGCACGTCCTCGAAGTCGCGCGCTCCGGCGAGGTGGCGCCGTACAGCCCGGGGGTGGTCGACGCTGACGCGGTCGATGGTGCGCCCGACGACACCGCGCTCCAGGCCGGCGCGGACGACCTCGACCTCGGGGAGCTCAGGCATGCAGGTCAGGCATGCAGCTCAGGCGCTGCTCAGGATGCGCCAGGCCGCCTCGGCGGCCTGCTGCTCCGCCTCCTTCTTGCTGCGCCCGGCGCCTTCGCCGTGCACCGCGCCCTGCACGACGGCCTCGGCGGTGAACGCCTTCTGGTGGTCGGGCCCGCTCTCGCCGACGACGTACTCGGGTACGCCGAGGCCCTTGGCCGCGGTGAGCTCCTGCAGGCTGGTCTTCCAGTCGAGGGCCGCGCCCTCTTCGGTCGCCGCGAGCATCAGGGGGTCGAACAGGCTCCGGACCATGACCGTGGCTGCCTCCAGCCCGCGATCCAGGTAGATCGCGCCGATGATCGCCTCCATGGTGTCGGCGAGGATCGAGGCCTTGTCCCGTCCGTTGGTGACCTCCTCGCCCTTGCCCAGGCGAAGCCACTTGCCGAGCTCGAGTGAGCGCGCGACGCCCGCCAGGGCGCGGGTGTTGACAACGCTGGCGCGCAGCTTGGCGAGCTGGCCCTCGGGCAGGTCGGGGTGCCTGCGGTACAGCGCGTCGGTGATGATCACGCCGAGCACGGAGTCGCCGAGGAACTCCAGCCGCTCGTTGGTGGGGAGCCCACCGTGCTCGTACGCGTAGGACCGGTGGGTCAGCGCGCGCTCCAGCAGCCCCGGCTCGATTCCCGTGCCGAGCGCGGCCTCGAGGAGCGTGTACGACGGGTGGCTCAACGCATCACGCGGCGCGAGCGTCAGACGGCGATGACGGTGCGCTTGTCGTAGCGACCGCACTCCGGGCAGACGGTGTGCGGGAGCGTCGTGTGGCCTCGGTCGCACGTCGTCAGGGCAGGCGGGGTCGCCTTCCACTGCGAGCGCCGCGCTCGGGTGTTGCTGCGCGACATCTTGCGCTTCGGGACGGCCATTACTTCTCCTCGGTGGTTCGCGTGTCGATCAGGTCCTGCAGCCCGGACCAGCGGGGGTCCGGCGCCTCGTGCGTGTGGTCCTCCGGCAGGTCGTCCAGTCGCTCGCCGCACTCGGCGCAGAGCCCTGCACAGTCCTCCCGGCACAACGGCGTGAGCGGCAGGGCGAGCACCACCGCGTCGCGCAGTGTCGGCTCGAGATCGAGGAAGTCGCCCTCCATCCGCGCCGTCTCGTCCTCGTCCGCCGTCTGGTCCGTGCTGCTGTCGGGGTAGGCGAACAGCTCCTGGAGGTCGACGATCAGCGTCTCCGCGACCGGCTCCAGACAGCGCCCACACTCCCCCGCAAGCTGTACGGCGGCGGTGCCGCTCACCAGCACGCCCTCCATCACCGACTCGAGCCTGAGGTCCAGGTCGATCTCGGATCCGGCGGGCACTCCGATGAGCTCGACCCCGAGGTCGGCAGGCGCGGGAGCGGGGAACCGCACCGTGCGCATCGACCCGGCACGCCGCCCCAGCTCGCGTGTGTCGAGCACGAGGGGACTGCGTGGGTCGATGCGGTGCTGCGGCTTCCTGTTCTCGGGCATGACTCGCTCAAGGTCGTTGAGACCGTCGGCAAGACTACCCGGGAGCGGCCGTCCGGTCGACTTCGCGGCGCGCTCAGCCGGGGAGGGCAGCCTCGTCGCGCCGGTCGACGATCTCGGCGAGCTCGTTGCGGCCGGCCAACTTGGCCCGGCCGCGCTCGACGGAGGTGAGCGTCTTGGTCAGGACGATCTCGAAGTTGGCCAGCTTGCCGTCGACGTAGTCATCGACCTCCGCCCGCATCGCCTGGGCGCTGTTGGTGGCCTCCAACAGGATCCGGTCGGCCTCGGCCTGCGCCTGGACGTAGACCTCCTCCTCGGCCAGCATTCCACGCTGCTGCTCACGCGCCTCTGCGATGATCCGGGCGGCCTCCCGCCGGCCCTCGGCGAGGACGTCGTCCTTGTCCTGCAGGACGTCCTGCGCCTTGCTGATCTCGTCCGGGAGCAGTGCGCGCAGCTCGGCGACGAGTCCGAGCAACTCGGCGCGGTTGACGACGCAGGAGGCCGACATCGGCATCGCCCGCGCCGACTCGAGGACGGCGCTGAGCTCGTCGAGCTTGGAAGGGACGCTGTCCACGGGTCTCCGTTGCGGCTCTGGTTGTTGCTGGGCTAGTTCTGCGGCGTCTTGACGCGCTCGATCAGGCGGCGGCCGGCGGCCTCCGGCACCAGCCCGGAGACGTCGCCGCCGTACGTGGCGACCTCCTTGACCAGGCTCGAGGAGAGGAAAGAGTAGAGCGGGTTGGTGGTCATGAACAGCGTCTCGATGCCCGCCAGGCCGTGGTTCATCTGCGCCATCTGCAGCTCGTAGTCGAAGTCGCTGATGGCCCGGAGCCCCTTGACGATCACCTGGATCGAGTGGGCCTTGCAGAAGTCGACGATCAGGCCGTCGAACGAGTCGACGCTGACGTTGCCGTACTGCGTCGTCGCCTCCTGGAGCATCGCGATGCGCTCCTCGAGGGTGAACATCCGGTTCTTCGAGGCGTTCATGCCGACCGCGACGATGACCTCGTCGTAGAGGGCACTCGCGCGGCTAATGATGTCGAGGTGGCCGAGGGTGACCGGGTCGAAGGAGCCGGGGCAGACGGCGCGTCTCATGGTGCGGTCACGCTAGCAGCGGGTCGCGTACCAGAGGGTGGCCTCGCCGTACCGCCGCGACCGCTCCTCCCGGAGGCCGTCGGGCCAGGTGAGCTCCGGTCCGCGGGTGCTTCGTTCGACCGCGACGACGGCGTTCTCGGCGAGCCAGGGCAGCAGGACGACGAGCACTCCTGCGACGTCGACGTCGTACGGCGGGTCGAGGAAGGCGACGTCGTACCTCGGCTCGGGTTCGGCGGCGAGGAACACCTCGACCTTCATCGGTACGACGTGTGCTCCGGGCAGGTCGACCTTCGCGACGTTGTCGCGGATCGCGTTGAGGGCCAACGGGTCGTCCTCGACGAAGGTCGCGCTGGCGGCCCCGCGACTGAGTGCTTCGAGGCCCAGGGCGCCTGAGCCGGCGTACAGGTCAAGAACACGGGCGCCGTCGACGTCGCCGAGGCTCTGCAGGCTGGAGAACAGCCCCTCGCGGGCGCGGTCCGACGTCGGCCGCGTCACGTCTCCGGGCGGCACCTGCAGCCGCCGGCCCCGTGCTTCCCCGGCGATGATTCGTGTCACCGGGACAACGCTATGCGGCCGTCACCACACGAGCCGCTGCAGGTTCGTCGGAAGCTGGCTCACCCTGCCGTCGTCGATGCGGTCGTTGCTGTCGATACCGAAGTCTGACGCGGCCAGCAGGAAGTGCGAGCCGTCCCGGCTCACGGAAAGCGACGTCACGGAGCCGACCCCTTCAACGGTGGCGACCCGCCGACCGATGCGGCCGGTGATCGGGTCCATAACGACGAGCCGTACGGAATCCGCCGCCTGGTTGGGTTCGGTGCGGCACTCCTGCGCGGCGTAGACCTCGGCCTGGCTGGATGCGGTCCACCGGGGCAGGGCGTCGTGCGATGACACAGCGAGCCCTCCCGTCGTGATGGTCATGCACCGTTGACGCGCGAGCGGCGCACCGGTTGTCAGGCTTTTTCGAGAAAGTCCGCACGTTCTTCGTCGACGAGGTCGCGGACGGCCTGGGCGAGCGCGGGATGACCCGACAGATCGGGGTCCGACTCGACGAGCCCCACAGCCACGTCGCGGGCCTCGCGGATCAGGTCCTCGTCCTGCGAGAGTCGCAGCAGCTTGAGCGACGAGCGGGTGCCCGACTGGGTGGCGCCGAGGACGTCACCCTCCCGGCGCTGCTCGAGGTCGATGCGCGAGAGCTCGAAGCCGTCCGTGGTCGCGGCGACGGCCTCCAGTCGCTCCCGGGCCGGCGAGCCGGTCTCCATCTCGGTGACCAGCAGGCAGAGCGCGGCATGCGCACCTCGACCGACCCGGCCGCGCAGCTGGTGCAGCTGGGAGACACCGAAGCGGTCGGCGTCCATCACGACCATCACGGTCGCGTTGGGGACGTCGACGCCGACCTCGATGACGGTCGTCGCCACGAGGACGTCGACGGCACCGGCCGTGAAACGGCGCATCACGTCGTCTTTCGCGTCGGGTGTCATGCGGCCGTGCAGCATCTCGACCCGGAGGCCCTGCAGCGGTCCCTCCACCAGCATCGGGTGCAACTCGAAGACGGCCACGGCGGGTCGTCTCCCGTCGTCCTCCACGGCTGGCTCCTCGTCGTCGGCGACGTTCTCGCCGATGCGCGGGCAGACCACGAACGCCTGCCGTCCCTCGGCAACGTGCTCGCGCACCCGGGTCCACGCCCTCTCCAGCCAGTGCGGCTTCTCACCGACGGGCACCAGCGCGGTCTTGACCGGCGAGCGCCCGACCGGCAGCTCGGTGAGTGTCGAGACCTCGAGGTCGCCGTACACGGTCATCGCCACGGTCCGCGGAATCGGCGTGGCCGTCATGACGAGCACGTGCGGCGGCTTGTCGCCCTTAGCCCGCAGGGCATCACGCTGCTCGACGCCGAACCGGTGCTGCTCGTCGATCACCACCAGTCCCAGGTCGGCGAACTCAACACCCTCGCTCAGCAGAGCGTGCGTGCCGATGACGATGCCGGCCTCGCCCGAAGTGGTCTCGCTCAACGCCGAACGCCGGGCCGCGGCGCCCTGGGATCCGGTCAGCAAGGCGACCCGGGTAGCGACGTCGGCGCCACCGAGCTCACCGGCTTGAGCCAGCGGTCCGAGCAGCTCCCGGATCGAGCGATGGTGCTGCTGCGCAAGGACTTCTGTCGGCGCCAACAGCGCCGCCTGACCGCCGGCGTCGACGACGGCAAGCATCGCGCGGAGCGCGACGAGCGTCTTGCCCGAGCCGACCTCACCCTGCAGCAGGCGGTGCATCGGATGCGCCTGCGCGAGCTCGTCGAAGAGGACCTGCCCGATCGCGGTCTGACCGGCGGTGAGGGTGAAGGGCAACGTCGACTCGAATGCCGCGAGAACACCGCCTGCCGTGGCCACGCGTGGAACTCCGGGAAGGGCCCGAGCCGCGTGCCGCCGCTGCGCCAGCGTGACCTGCAGGACGAACGCCTCGTCCCACTTCAGCCGGTCCTTGGCCCGGGTCACGTCCGGCCATCCCTCGGGCCGGTGCACGGCCCGCAGCGCCGTTTCGAGATCCATCAGCCCGCGAACCGCTCGGATCTCCATCGGGAGCGGATCCGGCCCGAAGTCAACGAGGTCCAGCACCTGCCGCACCGACCGCTGGATGGCGATGCTGCTCACCTTGGACGTGGCCGGGTAGATCGGGATGAGCGCACCGGCGAACTCGTCGCTCACGACACCGAGCTCGTCGTCGACGAGCTGGTACTCGGGGTTGGCGAGCTGGACCTTGCGGTTGAACACCTCCACCTTGCCGGCGAAGAACGCTCGACGGCCGGCGCGCAGGTCCTTCTCGACCCACGGCCGGTTGAAGATGGCCATCGTCATGGTGTTGCCGTCGTCGTCCGCCACCGTGACGTCCGTCTTGAACAGCTTGGGCCTGAGCTTGACGCCCTTGACCTTCGTCACCTCAGCGAAGACGGTCGCGAACTCGCCGACCTGCAAGTCGCGAAAGCCGGTGAGCTCGCCGCGCTTCGCGTAGCGCCGCGGGTAGTGCCTCAGCAGGTCACCTGCGGTGTGGAGGTCGAGCGTCGCCGCCATCGGCTTGGCGGTCTTGTCGCCCAGCAGCGACATGAGCCGCCCATCGAGCCCGGCCACTACTCGACGCCGAGCAGGACGGGGTAGTGCGGCTGACCGCCGTCGTACCCGACTGCTTCTGCTGCTGGGTGGCTCTTCTCGACGTACGTCGACAGCCGTTCGACAAGACCGTCAGGGGCGTCCTGACCCGAGACGACGGTCACGAGCTCGCCGCCGCCGGCGAGCATGCGGTCGACCAGCTCACGCGCTACCTCTTCGACGTCGGCGCCGATCAGCACGACATCGCCCTCGATGAGGCCGAGGACGTCACCGGGACGGCACACGCCGGCCATGGTCATGGACTCGCGCACGGCGACGGTGACCTCGGCCCAACGGGTCGAGCCGGCGGCGTCCGCCATGGCCGCGACGTCGTCGGCAAACGGCCGGGACTCGTCGCTCACGGCCAGTGCCGCAAGGCCTTGCACCGTCGACCGCGTCGGGACCACCGCGACGCCGTAACCCTCGTCCCGGGCTGCCGACGCCGCAGCACCGGCGACGCCGATGGTGTTGGCGTCGTTCGGGAGCAGCACCACTTCCGCCGCGCCGCTGCGCCGGATGGCGTCGAGCAGCTCGGCCGTCGACGGGTTGGCGGTCGGTCCCCCGTCGACGACAACCGCACCGGCCTGCTCGAACAGGGCACCCAGGCCCGGCCCGGCGGTGACCGCGACGACCCCACGGCCGGTCGCGCTGGTGCCGGCGGCGGGCTTGTCGGCAGCGACCTGGTCGGCGAAGCGCGTCACCGTGATGCGGAACGGCGTACCGGCCTCGACACCGGCCTCGATCGCGGCACCCACGTCGTTCACGTGGACGTGCACGTTGTGCAGTGCGTCTCCACCCACCACGACGAGGGAGTCGCCCAGGTCGGCGAGCACAGCCTTCAGCACCTCCACGGCGTCGTCCTCCGCGTCGCGCAGCAGGTACTGCACCTCGTACCCGAACTCGGCGCTGCCGTCCTCACGGGCGGCGACGAGAGCGCGCCGGTCGCGCGGGACCAGCAGCACCGGCACGGCCGCGACTCGCGCCACGCCGGTGACGACCTGCTCGAGGGCGTCGAGGAGGACGCACAGCCCGCGCCCGCCTGCGTCGACGACGCCGGCAGCCCGCAGTGCAGGCAGCTGCTCGGTGGTGCGTGCAAGTGCGGCGGTCGCGCCGGCGGCGGCGGCCTTGACGACGGCGGCGAGGTCAGCGGGACCGAGCTCGGCCGCGGATGCGGCGGCCTCACGGGCGACCGTCAGGACGGTCCCCTCGACCGGTGCAGCGACGGCGCCGTACGCCAGCTCCGCGGCGCGGATCAGCGCGCGCTGCAGGCCTTCGGAGCTGGCGGTCTCATCCTCCGCCAGCACCTCTGCCAGCCCACGCAGCAGCTGCGACAGGATCACCCCGGAGTTGCCGCGGGCGCCCATGAGCGCCCCGTGTGCCATCGCACCGACGGTCGCGGACATCCCCGCGGGTGCGGCGTCGACAGCCTCGGCAACGGACTCCATCGTCAGCTGGAGGTTGGTCCCCGTGTCGCCGTCCGGCACCGGAAAGACGTTCAGGTCGTCGATCTCGACCCGCGCGGCTGTCAGCGCATCGAGGCCCGCGGCGCACCACCGGCGTACCGCCAGCGCGTCGAGGACCTGCAGCACGCCGCTCCTCCGGTGGGACCCGCTCGGGACGAGAGCCGAGGTTAGCCGCCCTGCTACTCTTTGACGGTTGTCCGGCGCGTGGCCGGACCCCTTCGCTCGTCTTCCTGGGAGTCTTCCGTGTCTGCGACCTGCGACGTCTGTGGCAAGGGGCCGGGCTTCGGCATGTCGGTCAGCCACTCCCACCGCCGCACCCGTCGCCGCTGGAACCCCAACATTCAGACGGTGCGCGCGATGGTCGGCAAGACCCCGAAGAAGCTCGGCGTCTGCACCTCGTGCATCAAGGCCGGCAAGGTCGTTCGCGCCTAACAGGCAGCTCAGCACGGATCTGGCCCGATCGGCGCCCGAACGGGCCGGAAGATCCGATTGTCAGTCCAGACGCTTGAGCTCGTCCTTGTAGCGCTGCCCGTTCCAGGCGTACATCGCGACCGCCTGGTCGAACGTGCCGTCCGGGACGCTGTCGAGCCGCATCTTGGCCGGGATCCCCAACGCCATGGCCCGCGCCGGGACCTCGACGCCGTTGCTGACCACCGCGCCCGCCCCGACCAGACCGCCGCTACGCACCACGGCGTCGTGCAGGACGACCGAGTTGGACCCGACCAGGGACCGGTCCTCGATGGTGCAGCCCTCGAGGTGGGCCAGGTGCCCGATGACGCACTCGCTGCCGATCGTCGTCGGCTTGTCGTGCGTCGCGTGCACCACCGTCCCGTCCTGGATGGACGTCCGCTCCCCGACCGTGATCGTGCCGTAGTCGCCGCGCAGGACCGCGCTCGGCCAGACCGTCGAGCCGGCACCGAGCGTCACGTCACCGATGACCGTCGCATCGGGGTGGACGTAGGCGTCGGGGTGGATCTGCGGCACCCGGTCCCCCAAGGCGTACACGGCCACGCGGCTGATCCTCTCGTCGACGAGCCCGCATTGTGGCAGGACCACCCCCGCGCCGCCGGTCAGCGGCGCTCCCAGCCGTGGTCGACGGGGCCGATACCGGCGCCCAGGGGGAAGCCGGCCGCGATCGCACCGGTGACGTAGCCCTTCGCGCTCGTCACCGCCGCGGCGACGTCGTCACCCAGCGCCAGCCGGGCCGCGATGGCCGAGGCGAGGGTGCACCCGGTGCCGTGGGTGTGCCGGTTGTCGAGTCGGGACGCGCGCAGGACGTGCTCCACCGATCCGTCGGTGAGCAGGTCGACGGCGTCGCCGTCGAGGTGGCCGCCCTTGACGAGCACCCACTGCGGGCCGAGGGCGAGGACCGCATCGGCCGCGCGTCGAAGGTGCCTCTCCTGCCGTACGACGACGCCGGTCAGCTGCTCGACCTCGTCGAGGTTGGGCGTCGCCACCGTCGCCAGCGGGAGCAGCTCGGTGCGCAGTGCCTCGAGTGCCGACGACGGCAGCAGTCGGTCGCCGTGCTTGCTCACGCAGACGGGGTCCACGACGAGCGGGACACCCACGCCGCGCAGGCGATCGGCGACGGTTGACACGAGCTCGGGGGATCCGAGCATCCCGGTCTTGACGGCGTCGACCCCGATGTCGTCGAGCACCGACGCCAGCTGCGCGCGGACGGCGTCGACCGGCAGCTCCCAGATGCCGTCGACGCCGAGGCTGTTCTGCGCGGTGACGGCTGTCACGACGCTCATGCCATGGACGCCGCACGCGAGCATCGTCTTGAGGTCGGCCTGGATGCCCGCCCCGCCGCCGGAGTCGGACCCGGCGACGGCCAGCACGCGCTTCACGCGAAGTGGTCCCAGCCGCCGGCCGCCGGTTGACCGGCAACGGTGACCACCGCGTCCCCCGCCGTGACCCGGCCGACAACGCGCACCCCGGCCGGCAGCGCGGTGTCTGCCGGCAGCGTCGCGACGAGCGCATGGTCCTCGCCGCCGGTCAGGAACAGCTCGTCAGCGGCGTCGAGGTCGACGTGGACGTTGCTGGCCCGCGCGATGTGACCGACGTCTGCCACGAGCCCGTCGCTGACGTCGCACATCGACGTCGCGCCGGCGATTGCGAGCACAGGCCCCATCGCGTACGGCGGAGTCGGCCGGCGGTGCGCATCCACCAGAGCACCCTCCCGGGCGCCGGCCTCGAGCAGCCCGAGCCCTGCGGCGGACCGTCCGAGCTCGCCGGCCAGGACAACGACGTCGCCTGCCTGCGCGCCGGCCCGGGTGACCGGCTCTCGGCCCTCCAGGTCGCCCAGTGCCGTGACGCTGATAACGAGGGTCTCGGAGCGGACGACGTCGCCGCCGACGACCGGGGCGCCGACCAGCTTCGCCTCGTCACGGAGCCCGTCGGTCAGCTCGAGCGACCACGCCACGGGCAGGTCCGGGGGTGACGCCAGTCCGACCAGTAGCGCAGTACCGCGCGCGCCCATCGCGGCGACATCGGCGAGGCTGGCGGCGGCGGCCTTGCGACCGACGTCGTACGCCGTTGACCAGTCCCGACGGAAGTGCACGCCCTCGACCAGGACGTCGATCGTGGCGACGACCCGCCCGTCGGGAGCGGCGACGACTGCGGCGTCGTCCCCGGGGCCGAGCAGCACCTGGGGTGACCCCGCCAGCCGGTCGATCACCCGGGCGATCAGCCCGAACTCGCCGACACTCCGTGCGGTAGCGTCCGCCACGCCCGCCAGCCTTCCAGAAGGGGTCCGACATCGTGCCTGTCCAGGCCTACATCCTCATCCAGACCGAGGTCGGGAAGGCCGCCTCCGTTGCGAAGGCGATCTCCGACATCGGTGGCGTCGCCCAGGCCGAGGACGTCACGGGTCCGTACGACGTCATCGTGCGCGCCGAGGCGAAGAACGTCGATGAGCTCGGCAAGCTCGTCGTGGCGAAGATCCAGGGCGTCGAGGGCATCACCCGGACGCTGACCTGCCCCGTCGTCCACCTCTGAGGCGCCTGTTCCTCGCCGCGGCCGCCCTCGGCCTGGCGGCCTGCACGTCCGATCCCAGTCCAGCGCCGCAGGCGAGCGGTCCGGTCGACGTGCCCGCGCCGAGCGGCTCCGCGGCGCTGGTCGTCTCGGCCTGCGCGGCGCTGCTGAGCGCGCTGCCTGACGAGCTGGATGCGGACGTCCGCCGCCGACCCGTCTCCGGTGACGCCGCGCGCACCGCGGCATGGGGCGACCCGCCGGTGACGCTGCAGTGCGGCGTCCCCTTGCCCGGCCAGGAACGGCCTCCACTCTTCATCGACGGCTTTCCGCTCGTGACCGACGAGAGGGGCGATGCCGTCACCTACACGACGTCCGACCGCGCGGTGAACGTCTCGGTGCGGGTCCCGAAGTCTTACGACGAGCAGGTCTACCTGGTGCAGGACCTGATCCCGCTGCTGAAGAAGCTGCCGAGCCCGAAGGCGGTGCCGGGGGCCTAGCAAGTCAAGGCCCCTAGCGCAAGCCGGTCCCGCGCCGCAGGGCCGTCTGAACCAGGCGGTCGACGAGCGACGGGTAGTCGAGGCCGGTGGCAGCCCACATCCGCGGGAACATCGACGACGGCGTGAAGCCGGGCATCGTGTTGACCTCGTTGAGGGTGATGTCCCCATCGGCGCCGACGAAGAAGTCGACGCGCGCGAGCCCTGAGCAGTCGAGGACCGTGAACGCGCGCCGGGCGATGTCCTGGATCCGCTCGGTCACGTCGGGCGAGAGGTCGGCTGGGCAGTCCAGCTCGGTCGCCGCGTCGAGGTACTTCGCCTCGAAGTCGTAGAACGCGTAGTCGCCGACCAGGCGGATCTCCGCGGGCACGCTGGCCGCGGGCCGGCCGTCGGTGCCCTCGAGGATGCCGCACTCGATCTCGCGACCGTCGACGGCCGCCTCGATCAACACCTTCGGGTCGCAGTGAAGGGCGTCCTCGACCGCGGCCGGCAACGACGCCCAGTCGTCGACACGGCTGATGCCGATGCTCGAGCCCCCGCGCGCAGGCTTGACGAAGACGGGGAGCCCGAGCCCCCGCGCCGTTCGCTCGACGGCTGCGGCGTCGGCGTCCCAGTCGGATCGGCGTACGACGATGGCGGGTGTCATCGGGATTCCGGCAGCGGTCAGCAGGACGCGCGCCACGGACTTGTCCATCGCGGCGGCGCTCGACAGCACACCCGAGCCGACGTAGGGCACCCCGGCCATCTCGAGCAGGCCCTGGATGGTGCCGTCCTCGCCGTAGGGCCCGTGCAGCACCGGGAAGACGACGTCGACCGTCCCGAGAACCGCAGGTCCGTCCTCGAGCGGGATGAGCCCACCGGCCGTCGGGTCGCCGGGGAGCGCGACCGCGGCCCCGTCCTTGACCGCCGGGAGCTCGCGGCCGCGGATGGACAGCAGCTCAGGATCGTCGGGCGCCAGCACCCACCGACCCTCCGGCGTGATGCCCACCGCGATGACGTCGTAGCGGTCACGGTCGAGCGCCGCCAGGACGCTGCCCGCGGAGACGCAGGAGATCGCGTGCTCCGTGCTGCGGCCGCCGAACACGACAGCGATCCGGGTCCGCGCCACTGCATCACTCATGTTCGCTGCAGCAGCACACGGCACGCGTGCTCCTTCGTCGCACGGCACCGCGCGCAGCCTTCGCTCACGGGACGACCCTAGTGCGGAGGCGCTCAGCCGGCGGCGACCACACCGCGTCGCGGGCACACGTCCGAGAGCGGGCAGCCCCGGCACGGCGGGCAGTGCGCGACGCACTTGCGTGGTTCGGCGTAGTCGCGCCTCGGGTGCCCGTCGACGTCGCACAGCGGTCGGCCGGTCAGGCAGTGATGGATGCCGTGCTCGACGAGAAGGACGTGGAACTGGTCCCACGGCAGGCCGACGTCCATGGCGGCGAGCTGGGCGCGGAGATCGGCGTACGTCGATGTCGGGTCGACGAGACCGAGCCGGCCGAGCACGCGTCTGAGGTAGGCGTCGACGACCGGCACCGACGTGCCGGTGAAGGCCAGCAGCGTGTCCGCTGTCTCGGGGCCCACCTGTGGCAGCGCGAGCAGCGCCGCACGAGGGTCTGCCGCCGCCAGGATCGCGGGCATCCCACCCGCATCGAGCACCGCCGCGGCCAGCTGCGGCAGCAGCCGGGCGCGGGTCGGCGGGTAGGCGGCGCCGTTGAGCATCGGCGTCAGCACGACCGGGTCCGCCGCCGCGAGTGCCGGCCAGGTGACCAGATCGGCTGCCTGCAGGCGCAGCAGGACCTGTTCGACGCGTTCCCAGCGGGACTGCTGACAGAGCACGCCGCCGAGCAGCAGCTCGTCCTCACGCGGGATCTCGGGCAGCAGCCGCGGCCACCACCACGGCTCCTCGCCGTAGTGGCCGAGCAGCGCTGTCGCGACGCCGCCAATATCGAGGGGCAATGCAGCGTCTACAGGGTGTCCAGGGCCTGTACGACGTCGGCCACGAGGTCCTCGGGGTCCTCGAGACCGACGCTGATGCGCACGGCGCCGGCACCGATGCCCGCCGCGGCGAGCGCCGCGGCGTCGAGCTGCCGATGGGTGGTGGACGCCACGTGGCTGACCAAGCTGTGCGTGCCACCGAGCGAGGTCGCGACCCTGATCAGGCGCAGCCGGTCGCAGAGCGCCACGCTCGCCTCGCGTCCACCGCGCGGGGTGACGGTGACGACCGCGCCGTAGCGACCCTCGTCGAAGAGCTTGACCGCGAGGCCGTGGTCGCGATGGCCCGTCAGGCCGGGGTGGTCGACCCGTGCGACCGCCGGGTGGTCGAGCAGCCCGGTCGCGACCGCCAGTGCGCTCGCGCATTGCCGGGCGACCCGCAACGGCAGCGTCGCGAGCCCGCGGTGGAGCAGGAACGCGTCGTCGGGCGACAACGACCCGCCGAGGTCGATGCGGTCGTGGCGGACCCGCCCCATCAGCTCGGGTGAGCCGAGGGCCACACCACCCGTGACATCGCTGTGGCCGCCGATGTACTTCGTCGCCGAGTGCACGACGATGTCGGCGCCGTGCTCCAGGGGACGGCAGATCGCCGGCGAGGCGAACGTCGAGTCGACGACGAAGGTGGCACCCGCCTCATGGGCGAGGGCAGCCAGGCCGGGGAGGTCGGCCACCGTCATCGTCGGGTTGGCGATGGTCTCCCCCCAGACCACCGTGGTCTCGGGCCGCAGCGCGGCCCGGACGGCGTCGAGGTCGGTGCTGTCGACGAAGGTCGTCTCGACGCCGAAGCGGTCGAGCACGGTGGTGAGCAGGCCGTAGGTGCCGCCGTAGACCTCGCGCGGGCAGACGACGTGCGCGCCTGACCGCGTCAGCGTCATCAGGACCGTGGAGATCGCCGCCATCCCGGACGCGAACGGCTGACCGTGCACCGGCCCCTCGACGTTGACGCCCTCGAGCGCGGCCACGCCCTGCGCGAACGCGTCGCACGTCGGGTTGTCGATGCGGCTGTACGAGTAGCCGGTGCGGGTGCCGTTCAGCAGGTCGCGGTACTCGTCGGCCGTGCCGAAGGCCCACGCGGCAGTGCGGTAGACGGGCAGTCCCATCGGGCGCTGGTCCGGGACAGGCACGTCCGGCGTGTGGACGGAGCGGGTGTGCTCGCCTGGCATCATGCACCCAGGCTATGCCGACGCGCGGCTACTCGGACCTCGTCTCGCGGCTCATCAGGCCGCGCAACATCTCCCGCGGCGTCATGCCGTCGTGCACGACGGCGACGACGTGCTCGGTGATTGGCATGTCGACGTCGTGCTTGCGGGCGAGGTCGAGGATGGACTGGCATGACTTGACGCCTTCGGCGGTCTGCTGCTTCTGCGCCAGGATGTCGACGAGCGTCTCCCCACGACCGAGCCGCTCGCCGAACGTGCGGTTGCGGGACAGCGGCGACGTGCAGGTCGCCACCAGGTCGCCGAGACCTGCCAACCCTGAGAACGTCATGGGATCAGCACCCAGCGCGGCGCCGAGCCGCGCGGTCTCGGCCAGCCCGCGTGTGATGAGAGAGGCCTTGGTGTTGTCGCCGAAGCCCATGCCCTCGGCCATGCCGGTCGCGAGCGCGATGACGTTCTTCACCGCGCCACCGAGCTCACAGCCCACGACGTCGATGTTCGTGTAAGGGCGGAAGTACGCCGTCCGACAGGCGTCCTGCAACCGCTCCGCGGTCTCGCCGTCCGAGCAGGCGACGACGGTCGCCGCGGGCTGACCCGCCGCGATCTCCTTGGCGAGGTTCGGACCGGTCACCACCGAGACCGATCCCTCGGCGACGTCGGCGACCTCGCGGATCACCTCGCTCATGCGCTTCGTCGTACCGAGCTCCACGCCCTTCATCAGGCTCACCAGCACCGAACCGCGCGGGAGTGACGACGCCACGGCGGCCAGGTTGTCGCGCAGGCTCTGCGAGGGCACCGCGAGCACGACGAAGTCGGCACCGTCGACCGCTTCGAGCGGATCGGACGTCGCGGTGATGTTGGTCGGCAGCAGTACGCCGGGCAGGTAGTCGGCGTTCTCGTGGCGGTCGCGGACGGCCTGCGCAAGCTCGGGCCGCCTGGCCCACAGGACGACGTCGGTGCCGGCGTCGGCGAGCACCTTGGCGAAGGCGGTCCCCCAGGAGCCGCTACCGAGCACTGCGGCGCGCGTCATGCAGAGGTCCGTTCCTGCGTGAGATCCGTCGGCCCGCTCTTCGCGGCGCGGAAGTCGAAGAAGGCCTGCGGTGCCGGCTCACCGCGCAGCGGCTCGAGCAGGCGGGTGACGGCCCACATGACCTCGTCGGTGGCGCCGCGCAGCACCTCGGTGGTGAGCTCCTTGCCGGCGTAGGCCGACAGATCCACGGGCGGTCCGGCCACGATGTGCATGGTGTGCCGCGGCAGCAGGTGCAGCCCCTTGGTGCGGTAGCTGTCAAGGATCTGCTCGGCACCCCACTGCGCGACCGGCACCACGGGGACACCGGAGAGCAGCGCCAGTCGGGCGACGCCGGTCTTGGCCAGCATCGGCCACTTGTCCGGGTCACGACTCACGGTGCCCTCGGGAAAGATCGCAACGCACTCACCCTTCCGCAGCGCCGCGACCGCGTCGCTCAGGGCGAGCGACGCGTCAGCGGTGTGCCGGTGAACGGGGATCTGACCGGCGCCGCGCATGACCTGGCTGACGAGCGGCTTGCCCTTGAACAATGTGCTCTTGGCGAGGAAGCGGGCGATGCGACCGGTGCCGTAGACGATGTAGTCGGCGACCGCGATCGGATCGGCGTGCGAGATGTGGTTGACCGCGAGGATGACGCCGCCCTCTCGTGGCACGTGCTCGAGCCCACGCCAGTCGCGCTTCATGAACGCCCACGTGAGCGGCTTGAGGATGCAGGCCGCGAGCCCGTACCAGAACCCGAGCCGTCGCAAGGGGACGCGCCGCCGCTTCGTCGCTGCTCCCGTCGATGCATTGCCCGCTGTCATCGACCCCGATCCTTCCCTGCCCGCCGGGCCCCTGTCGAGGCACCTGCCAGACTCGCTGATCATGCCCGCCGTCGCCTGGGGCCTCGTCGTGCCCGTCAAGCGGCTCGAGCTGGCCAAGACCCGCCTGTCTGCGTACGGCGACACCGCCCGCGAGGACCTCGCGCTGGCCTTCGCGCTCGACGTCGTGTCCGCCGCCCTGGCCGCGGATGCCGTCGAGGGCGTCCTCGTCGTCACCGATGACGAGCGGGCAGGGCGGGCCCTGGCCGCGGCCGGAGCCCGGGTGGTCGCGGACACCCCCGACGCCGGCCTCAACCCTGCTCTCGAGCACGGCGCCGCACTCCTCGCACCCGGCTGGGGGACCGCCACGCTGTCCGCCGACCTGCCCGCCCTCCGCCCGGATGACCTGGACCAGGCGCTGGCAGCGGTGCCGGCCGGCGGCCGTGGCTTCGTCGCCGACACCGCCGGGAGCGGTACGACGCTGCTGGCGGCGGCACCCGGCGTCCCGCTCGGCCCCGCCTACGGCTCCGGGTCTCGCGCCGTCCACCTCGCCTCGGGTGCCGTCGAGCTGCCCGCTGCGCCGGGTCTGCAGCTCGACGTGGACACCCCGGCCGACCTCGCGCTCGCGCTGCGGCTCGGTGTGGGCTCGGCGACCGCCGCCGTCGTACGGCGCCTTGCCTGACCGTCGCCAGCCCGCCGTTCACCTCAGGGGTGCACCATGGCGGGATGACCGACGTGCAGCACGACACCAGCCCGCCGGAGGCGGCGGACGAGTCGATGCTCGAGGCTGTTGCGGCGCCGGTCGTGCCGGCCGACCCCGAGCTGCCCGACGATCGGTTCCTGAACCGCGAGATCTCCTGGCTCGACTGGAACAAGCGGGTCCTGGCTCTCGCACTCGACCCCGAGACGGCGCTGCTCGAACGCGCGAAGTTCCTCGCCATCTTCGCAAGCAACCTCGACGAGTTCTTCATGGTCCGCGTCGCGGGTCTCAAGCGCAGGCAGAGCATGGGCCTGGGCGTCCGCGGGGCCGATGGCCTCGGGCCACGCGAGCAGCTGGCGCAGATCACCCGCACGTCCCGCGAGCTCGTCGCGGCGCACGCGCGCTGCTTCGTCGAGGACGTGCGCCCGGCCCTCGCCGCGCAGGGGATCCGGATCGTGCTGTGGCGCGACCTCGCGGCCGAGCAGCGCGCCGCCCTGCACGAGTACTTCCGCACCCAGGTGTTCCCGGTGCTCACGCCGCTGGCTGTCGACCCGGGGCACCCGTTCCCGTACATCAGCGGCCTGTCGTTGAACCTCGCCGTCCTCGTCCGCGACCCGGCGACCGACTCGGAGCACTTCGCGCGCGTCAAGGTGCCGAACAACGTCCGTCGGTTCGTGCGGGTCGACATCGATGGCGAAGCAGCGTCGTACCTGCCACTCGAGGAGCTGATCGGCGCGCACCTGCCGCAGCTGTTTCCCGGCCTGCAGGTCACCGGGCACCACGCCTTCCGGGTCACCCGCAACGCCGACGTCGAGGTCGAGGAGGACCGCGACGAGGATCTGCTGCAGGCGCTCGAGCGGGAGCTCGCCCGGCGGCGCTTCGGCCCGGTCGTCCGGCTCGAGGTCGGGCCCGACATCGACCCGCATGTGCTCGACCTCCTGGTTCGCGAGCTCGAGGTCACCGATGACGACGTCGTCGAGATGCCCGGGCTGCTCGACCTGTCGTCGCTGTGGCAGCTCTACGAGGTGGACCGGCCCGACCTCAAGGACGACACGTTCGTGCCGTCCACGCACCCGCGGCTGGCAGACGGCGAGCAGGCAGCCGACGTGTTCGCCGCACTGCGTGAGGGCGACGTGCTGGTGCACCACCCGTACGACTCGTTCGCGACCAGCGTCCAGCGCTTCATCGAGCAGGCAGCGGCCGATCCCCAGGTCCTCGCGATCAAGCAGACCCTCTACCGCACGAGCGGGGACTCACCGATCGTCGATGCCCTGATCGACGCAGCGGAAGCGGGCAAGCAGGTCGTCGTGCTCGTCGAGATCACGGCGCGCTTCGACGAGCAGGCCAACATCAAGTGGGCCCGCGCCCTCGAGCGTTCTGGCTGCCACGTCGTCTACGGCCTGATCGGCCTCAAGACGCACTGCAAGACCTCGCTGGTCGTGCGGCAGGAGAAGGGCGCGCTGCGCCGCTACGCGCACATCGGGACGGGCAACTACAACCCGAAGACGGCCCGCAGCTACGAGGACCTCGGGCTGCTGACGGCCGACCCGGAGGTCGGTGCCGATCTGACGGACCTGTTCAACACCTTGACCGGCTACAGCCGGCAGACGGCGTACCGAACACTGCTCGTGGCCCCTCTCGGCGTGCGAGCCGGGCTGCTCGAACGGATCGCCGCGGAGGCGGACCACGCGAGAGCGGGCCGACCGGCGGGGATCCGCATCAAGGCCAACGCGATCGTCGACGAGGAGCTCATCGACGCGATGTACCGCGCGAGCCGCGCCGGCGTGCCGATCGACCTCGTCGTCCGCGGCATCTGCGCCCTGCGGCCGGGAGTGCCCGGACTGTCGGAGACGATCAGGGTCCGCAGCATCGTCGGCCGCTTCCTCGAGCACAGCCGCGTCCTGGCGTTCGCCGGTGGCGGTGAGCCGGAGTACTGGCTCGGCAGCGCCGACCTGATGCACCGCAACCTCGACCGCCGGGTCGAGACGCTGGTTCGGGTGAAGGACCCCTCGGTGCAGGCGCAGCTGGCCGGGATCCTCGACCGCGCGACCGCGGACGACGTCACGCGCTGGGAGCTCGGACCGGATGGCTGCTGGACCCGCGTTCCGAGCGGCGGGCCGGGCCTGGACCTGCAGAGCGAGCTGATGCGCCGAACGCGGGAGCGTGCGCAGGGCTAGTCGGGAACGACGAAAGGCCCCGGCAGCGCGCCGGGGCCTTCGTCTGGTGCTTGTGGGCTACTTCTTCTTGGCCGGTGCCTTGCGCGCGGCCTTCTTGGCGGTCTTCTTCGCCGCCTTCTTGGCAGTGGTCTTCTTCGCTGCCTTCTTCGCGGGTGCCTTCTTCGCGGCCTTCTTGGCAGTGGTCTTCTTCGCTGCCTTCTTGGCCGGTGACTTCTTCGCCGCGGTCTTCTTGGCGGTGGTCTTCTTCGCCGCCTTCTTGGCAGTGGTCTTCTTCGCTGCCTTCTTTGCCGGCGACTTCTTCGCCGCGGCCTTCTTGGCGGTGGTCTTCTTCGCCGCCTTCTTCGCGGGTGCCTTCTTCGCGGCCTTCTTGGCAGTGGTCTTCTTCGCTGCCTTCTTCGCCGGCGACTTCTTCGCGGCCTTCTTCGCGGCCTTCTTCGCCGTGGCCTTGGCCGTGGCACCCCGCTTCGCGGGGGCCTTCGCTGCCGCAACGACCGTGCGAGCCGTCATCAGGACCTCAGCCGGCGCGGCGGCCAGCTGCTTGGCACCGGAGACGACGTCCTTGAAGCCCTGGCCGGCCCGGAACTTCGGCACCGAGGTCTTCTTCAGCTGCACCGTGGCACCGGTGGCTGGGTTGCGGGCAGTGCGGGCGGCGCGGTCCACCTTCTCGAAAACGCCGAACCCTGTGATGGCGACGCGCTCGCCGGTGGCCACCGCGCGGGTTACGGCGTCGATGAACGCCTCGACCGCTGCGTTAGCCGTTCTCTTGTCACCGACGCGCTTGGTGACGGCCTCGATCAGATCGGCCTTGTTCACGTCGTGTCCCTTCCAGAACGGTCGAGGCACTGTGCCTCTCTGTGCGGAAGGTAGAGGTGAAACGGTGCTCATACAAAGCATCTGGCGCAGGAACTTTCCTTGTGTCGCAAGCAGTTCCCTCGGCGATCAGTCGTCGTTCGCGCGTTTTGAACGCGTGATCCGTCCCTCGTCGAGGTCGGACATGAACGCCTGCAGCCGCTTCGCCGCCCGCCGCACGTCATGCTTCGATGCATCGCTGATCGCGAGCAATCGCCTGCTGGCTAAGGCTTTTTCGTTATCCGCGACGTCGAGCGCCCGCACACGACGGTGTGCAACGGCGAGATCGGCAGCGAGGTCCGCAGCGACTCGGGCGGTTGGCTCATCGGTCAACGAACGACCGGCAGCCACGCGGGTCGCGACAACTCGAACGCGGAAATCTTTTCGGCGTGCCGCATCGTCAATCCGATGTCATCGAGCCCCTCGAGCAGTCGCCACCGGGTGAACTCGTCGATGTCGAAGGGCGCGTGAATGCCCTCGGCGGACAGCTCGCGAGCGGTCAGGTCGACCGTGATCTCGAGCTCCGGCTCGCGTTCGACGAGGATCATCAGCTCCTCGACGACCTCCTTCGGCAGTTGCACGGGCAACAGCCCGCCCTTCAATGCGTTGCTCCGGAAGATGTCTGCGAAGCGAGAGCTGACGACCACTCGGAACCCGTGGTCCTGCAGCGCCCAGACCGCGTGCTCACGGGACGACCCGGTGCCGAAGTTCTCCCCGGCGACCAGGACCGTGGCCGTCGCGTACTCCGGCCGGTTCAGCACGAAGGCCGGGTCCTCGCGCCACTCGCTGAACAGCCCCGCGCCGAACCCGGTCCGCTCGACGCGCTTGAGCCAGTCGCTCGGGATGATCTGGTCGGTGTCGACATCGCTGCGGCGCAGCGGGACCCCCCGGCCGGTGTGCACGGTGAACGCGTCCATCTCAGGCCTCCAGGTCGGTCGGTGCGGCCAGGTGCCCCGCCACAGCCGTGGCGGCCGCCACTGCCGGTGAGACCAGGTGGGTGCGACCACCGCGGCCCTGCCGCCCCTCGAAGTTCCGGTTCGACGTGGAGGCGCTCCGCTCGCCCGGGGCGAGGGTGTCCGGGTTCATCCCCAGGCACATCGAGCAGCCGGCGTTGCGCCACTCGGCACCGGCGTCGAGAAAGACGCGGTCGAGGCCCTCCTTCTCCGCCTGCTGCTTCACGAGCATCGAGCCGGGTACGACGAGGGCTCGAACACCGGGTGCCACGCGTCGGCCCCTGAGCACGTCGGCGGCCGCACGCAGGTCCTCCATCCGGCCGTTCGTGCACGAGCCGAGGAACACCGTGTCGACGGCGATGTCGCGCATCGGCGTTCCTGCGGTGAGACCCATGTAGGTCAGCGCCCGCTGCGCGGCGTCCCGTTGCCCGCCCTCGGGCATCGACGCGGGGTCCGGGACGTGTCCGGTCAGAGCGACGCCCTGCCCGGGGTTGGTCCCCCACGTCACGAACGGCGCGACGGTGGTCGCGTCGAGGGTCACCTCGGTGTCGAACCTCGCGTCGGAGTCGGTGCGCAGCTGCTCCCACGCGGACACCGCGGCGTCCCACGCCTCGCCGGTCGGCGCATGGGGTCTGCCCTCGAGGTAGGCGTAGGTCGTCTGGTCCGGGGCGATCAGGCCGGCCCGCGCGCCCCACTCGATCGACATGTTGCAGACGGTCATGCGGCCTTCCATCGACAACGCGCGGATCGCCTCGCCGCGGTACTCGACGACGTGACCCTGGCCGCCGCCGGTGCCGACCTGGGTGATCAGCGCGAGCACGAGGTCCTTCGCCGTCGTGCCAGTCGACAGCGCACCCTCGACGTTGACCGCCATGGTCTTCGGTCGGACCAACGGCAGCGTCTGCGTCGCGAGCACGTGCTCGACCTCGCTCGTGCCGATGCCGAACGCAAGAGCGCCGAAGGCGCCGTGGGTGCTCGTGTGGCTGTCGCCGCAGACGATCGTCATCCCCGGCTGCGTCACACCCAGCTGCGGGCCGATGACGTGCACGATCCCCTGCCCGGCCGCTCCCATGGGGTGCAACCGGATGCCGAACTCGGCGCAGTTGGTGCGCAGGGCCTCGACCTGCTTGAGGCTGACCGGGTCGGTGATCGTCAGCGCGTCGGTCGGGACGTTGTGGTCCTCGGTCGCGAGGGTCAGGTCGGGGCGTCGTACCGTCCGGCCGGCGAGACGCAGTCCGTCGAACGCCTGCGGGCTGGTCACCTCGTGCACCAGGTGCAGGTCGATGAAGAGGAGATCTGGCTCGCCCTCCGCCCGTCGTACGACGTGTGACTCCCAGACCTTCTCGGCGAGGGTTCGACCCATGAGTTGTCCTGTTCTCTGGCGTCTCGCATGGTGAGATGCAAGTATCACTGTGTGGAACACACTAGCGGAGTCGGCGTCCTCGACAAGGCCGTTCTCGTCCTCGACGCGGTCCAGGGGGGCGCGACCACCCTCGCCGCGCTCACAGAGCGCACCGGCCTGTCCAGGGCCACCGCGCACCGGCTGGCCGTGGCCCTCGAGGTGCATCGGCTCCTGGCGCGCGACGGCGACGGCCGGTGGCGGATCGGGGCGCGGGCCGCGGAGCTGGCCGGGGGCGGGAGCGACCGGCTGCTCGACAGGGCTGGACCGGTGCTCACCCGGCTGCGCGACACCACCGGCGAGAGCGCCCAGCTGTACCGGCGGCACGGCGACCGTCGGCTGTGCATCGCCGCGGCAGAGCGCGGCAGCGGGCTGCGCGACACGGTGCCGGTCGGGTCGGCGCTGCCGCTGACGGCAGGCTCAGCCGCGCAGATCCTGCTCGCCTGGACCCCGCAGGACCCACTCGTGTCACGAGCGGCCTTCACGGCCAGGACGCTGGCCGACGTCCGTCGGCGTGGCTGGGCGCACTCCGTGGGAGAGCGGGAGACAGGCGTGGCGTCGGTCTCGGCGCCGGTGCACGGCCGGGGCGGGACCGTGGTCGCGGCCGTCAGCGTGAGCGGCCCGCTCGAACGGCTCACCCGCTCTCCCGGCCGGCTGCACGCACAGGCCGTCGTGGCCGCCGCGGCAGAGCTGACCCGCCTGACCGCGCCCTGACGATGGCCCATCAGGACTAGGTCGCATATCGGACCAAAAGGGTCACAACGGGTGATGGTCACGGGAGCGTCCCGGGTCGACAGTGAGCACATGCTGATGCTGGTCAAGGACGACGACACCGCGCAGGACGTGCAGGCGCGGCTCGCCGCGCACGCGCTGACGGTCGCCGAGATCGCCGCCGCCCCCGTGGGCCACGTCCCGGCCGCCTTCCTCGCGGCCGTCGCCGGGCTCTTCCCGGCCCTGCTGGAGACCCCGGCTCAGGACCGCGCTGCGCTGTAGCTGACGACCGCCGCGCTAGTAGATCATCGTGGGCCGGACGCGGCTCGAGCCCGGCGCGTTCTGCAGGTCCTGCCCGGTCCTGACGACGAACCCGAACGTGCCGCTGCCCGTGAACTGGCGGGTCAGGCTCCACTCACCCGTCGTCGCGCTCGCGCGCACCTGGGCCGTGAGCACCTGCGAGCCGTCGCCGTTGATGCGGTACAGCGACACGATCAGGCCACCCGGGCGGGCCGGGAGGCTGTCGCCCGAGAAGGTGTAGTTGCGCGTCCCGTTGCGGAAGGCGGCCAGGCTGAGCGTCGTGCGCACGCCGAGGACCACCTGGTTACCCGGTGCACAGCCGCGCTGCTGCGCGAAGAGCCGCGTGTTGCGTGGCGGTCGGATGTCCCAGCTGATCGTCCCGTTGCCCGACACGACGCCGGTGCGGACGATCGTGAACGTCGTCAGCGGGCGGGTGTAGGCGAACAGGTCGACCGTGCTGCCGGCAGCGGCGCTGACCGTCACCTTCGCCGTCTCCATGGCGCTGATCACGGCGGTGCCGAGCAGCGTGGACGCGGTCGTGCACCCCGGCGTACCGGTCGGGCTCGGCGACGGGCTGGGCGAGGCGCCGGTCACGGTGATCGTCGAGCTGTCGCTGCAGCGGCCACCGCTGGTCTGGCACACCGTGCTCGACGGGGTGCGGATCGCCGCGGTCACGGTGCTGGTGCCCGGGGCGGTTGCCGTCGTCGTACGGATCGTGACGGTGGCCCGCCCGCTGGCATCGGTCGTCGCGTTGAGAGTGGTCGTGCCGTTGGCGCCGGCCGCGCCACCCACGATGGTCCCCGGGCCGGTCTCGGTGAAGGTGATGCCGACGCCGACGGCGGGCGTCCCGTTGGCGTCCGTGACGGTCGCGGTCAGCACCTTGTCCGTGCCGGCGACCATGGTCGACGTCGCCGGCGTGAGGTCGATGACCTTGGCCTGCCCAGCGACGACGGTCTGGGTCGCCGTGGCCGTGTCGCTCGGCTCGTTGCGGTCGAGGCCGGCCGTCGGGTTGTCGGGGGACGTGCGTGCGCTCGTCTGGTCGACCCAGATGGTGACGGTGTCGGTGCCGGACTTCGTCCCGCGGTAGGTGCACGTCGACGTACCCGCGTTGTTGCTGACGGTGCAGGACGCAGTGAACGTGCTCGCCGCCGTCGCGGTCGCGGCGTTCGGACCAGCGGTGGCCTTGATGGAGGGCGTCACCCCCGTGACACCGTCGTCGCTGCTGTTGGTCAGCTGGACGGTGAACGTGTGCGCCGCGCCACCGGTGGGCGAGAACGACGCCTCGGGTGTCACGACGACCGTCCGTACGGCGTCGACGGCCTGGTTGCTGTCGGGCAGCCCGCCGTCGGTGAAGCTCACGTTGAGCGAGCGACTCAGGTCGCCCGCGCTCTGAGTCTCGTCGCCGTCAGCGCTGCGGAAGACGTCGATCGTCGCGCCGCCGGGCTGGAGCGCCACCACGCCGAACGTCATCGTCGTACTGGCGCTGTTGGTGCCGTTGTACGCGAAGACGGCCGTGTCGCGCCCTGTCGGGTTGGCCTGCGCGGCAGGTGACGACGTCGAGGCGACATCGGGGTTGCTCGTCGCGGTCGTCGCCGACGTGATCGTGGTGCCGGCGGTGTAGCTGCGGGTCGCGCCACTCGCGTTGACGTAGTGCGGTGCGGTGGACGGCGTGGAGCTCGGGGTGCAGAAGTCGACGTCCTGCGTGGCCGTGTTGGGGCTCTCGGTCAGGCGGATGACCATCGTGCCCGTGTCGGTCACCGGGCGGCCGCGATCGTCGGTGGCGGTCACCGTGTAGCTCAGGCAGCTCCCGGCCGCGCCATGGGTCGGTCCGGTCACCGTGATGGTGCTGGTTGCGGCGGCCGACGCCGGTGACATCGTCAGGGCCGGTACGCCGGCGGCGAGCGTGGCGACCGCAGTCGCCGCCACCGCCAGTTGGCGGCGGGACAGGTTCGGGACGCGCACGGCAGGCACCTTCCGTCGACGAGCGAGAACGGGCGCACCCTAGCCCGGTGTGTGTACGACGCGCAGGCCTCTCGTCCGGTTGCCCGCGTCCGGTTTTTGTCCGACCTCGAAGGGAGGATCTCGGCAAATCCCCCAGTAAGGCGGAGGCGCCGATGACCTGCGAGGCAGCCGACTGCGACCGGGCGGTCTACGCCCGCGGCCACTGCAGTCGCCACTACAAGCACCTGCTTCGACACGGCGCGGTGCAGCCGGACCGCGCACCGGCAGCGTGCGCCGCGGACTCCTGCGAGCGACGAGCGGTGACACGGGGCTGGTGCCACGGCCACTACCTGAGGTGGTCCCGCACCGGCGACGTCAAGCCGGAGGTTCCGCTCGCCCGCCCTGAGCCGGCGCGTTGTCAGATCGACGGCTGCGGGCGACGCATCCACTCACGCGGGCTGTGCCCGGGCCACCTCGACCGCCAGCGACAGCACGGGGACCCGCACCCGGCCGTTCCCCTACGCGTGGTGACGGGGAAGGGATCGCTCTCACACGGCTACTGGAAGATTCCGGTGCCGCCCGAGCTCCGGCATCTCGTCAACGGAGACACGAGCGCCCTCGAGCATCGCCTGGTCATGGCGCAGCACCTCGGTCGTCCGCTCCGCGCGACGGAGAGCGTCCATCACCGCAACGGGAACCGCATCGACAACCGGATCGAGAACCTCGAGCTGTGGTCTCGCTTCCAGCCGAACGGGGCGCGCGTAGAGGACCAGCTCGCTTGGGCGTTCGCCCTCATCGAGATGTACGAACCGGAAATCGCAAGCGCGCTCGGCTGGGACCTCGATCCGGAGACCGGCGCTCCGCGCGACTATCCGGCGGAGTGGCTACCGACGCATCGGACGGGCTGACGGACAACCGTCTCTCTGGACGGTAGTAGGGGTACCCCCGAGCGGATTCGAACCGCCGCTACTGCCGTGAGAGGGCAGCGTCCTAGGCCGCTAGACGACGGGGGCTGGGCTGATATGAAGTTGTCCTACCGGGCTGGCGGCCTCGGGATAACGCTGGGGTACCTGGACTCGAACCAAGACTAACGGAACCAGAAACCGTCGGGCTGCCAATTACCCCATACCCCATGGTGTTGCGGTCGCCAGCCTACCGGAGCGCGCCGACGGCGCTCAAACGATGGCAGCCCGCAAACGACGCAGTGTCCGCTCCTTGCCGAGCAGCGCGAGCGACTCCGGCAGCGGTGGCGAGATGCTCGATCCGCACACCGCTGCGCGGATGGGCGCGTACGCCTTCCCGCGCTTGAGCCCCAGGCCGTCCTCGAGCAGCGCCGCGTCCATCGCGCCCTGCACGTGTGCCGTGTCCCACACCTCAACCGGTTCGAGGGCGTCCGCGGCCGCGGCCAGCAGTGCCCCGGACCCGACGACGTGCTTCTCCACCGCCTCGGGGTCGACGACGAAGGACTCCTCGGACACCAGCAGGAAGCGCAGCAGGCCGGGTGCCTCGGTCAGCAGCTTCATCCGCGGCTGGATCTCGGGCACCGCAGCCGCGAGCACCGCCTGCTCCGTCGCGGTCGGCGGGTGCGCCACGAGACCCGCGTCGTGCAGGAACGGCAGTACCCGGCGTACGAAGTCGTCGGGAGCCAGCTCCCGCAGGTAGTGACCGTTCAGCCAACCCAGCTTGTCGAGGTCGAAGACCGGACCGACGGTGTTGACCCGCGACCAGTCGAAGGACGCCGACATCTCGTCGAAGGTGAAGATCTCCTCCCCCGACGGCATCGAGTAGCCGAGCAGGCCGAGGAAGTTGACCAGCGCCTCCGGCAGGTAGCCCTCCTCGACGAACCACGTCAGCCGTGCCGCCGGGTTCTTGCGCTTGGAGATCTTCGACTTGTCGGTGTTGCGCAGCAGCGGCATGTGCGCGAATGCCGGCCGCTCCCAGCCCAGCCAGTCGAACAGCAGCAGGTGCTTGGGCGTCGAGGAGATCCACTCCTCGCCGCGCACGACGTGGGTGATCCCCATCAGGTGGTCGTCGACGACGACGGCCAAGTGGTACGTCGGGAAGCCGTCCGCCTTCAGGATCACCTGGTCGTCCGGTGTCGGCGCGTGCACTTCGCCGCGGATGACGTCGGTGAACGCGATCGGAGCGTCGTCGGGGATCAGCATCCGCACGACCGCCGCATCCGAGAAACCCGGCAGCTCCGCTCGCTCCTCGCGCGTCTTGCCGTAGCAGAGCCGGTCGTAGCCGGTCGGCATCTTGCGCTTCTGCTGCTCCTCGCGCATCGCCTGCAGCCGGTCGGGCGTGCACCAGCAGTAGTAGGCATGACCGTCGGCGACGAGCGCGTCGACGTGCGGCCGGTAGGTGTCGAGCCGCTCGCTCTGCCGGTACGGCGCGAACGGCCCGCCCTTGTCCGGCCCTTCGTCCCAGTCGAGCGACAGCCAGTGCAGCATGTCGTAGATCTGCTGCTCGCTGTCCTCGCGGAACCTCGCCCGGTCGGTGTCCTCGAGCCGCAGCACGAACTGCCCACCCTGCTGGCGCGCGAACGCCAGGCAGAACAGCGAGACGTACGCCGTCCCGACGTGCGGGTCGCCCGTCGGCGACGGTGCAACGCGAAGCCGGACGCTCATCGGGCCACCACCGGGTTGGTCAGCGTGCCGATGCCCTCGACGCTCACCGACACGGTCGAGCCGGCCGTGAGCGGACCGACCCCGGCTGGCGTACCCGTCAGGATCACGTCGCCCGGCAGCAGCGTCATGAAAGCTGTCACCCACTCGATGACCGCCGGGATGTCATGGATCAGCTGCGAGGTGCGGCCGTCCTGGCGCACCTCACCGTCGACGGTGCAGCGCACGGCGACGTCGGCGACCGGCAGCTCCGTCTCCACCCACGGACCGAGCGGGCAGAACGTGTCGTGCCCCTTGCCCCTCGTCCACTGGCCGTCGGCCTTCTGGTGGTCGCGCGCGGTCACGTCGTTGCCGCACGTGTAGCCGAGGACGACGTCGAAGGCCCGCTCGCGCGGCACCTCGCGGCACAGCCGCCCGATGACGATCGCGAGCTCGGCCTCGTGGTCGACCCGGTCGCTGTTGCGCGGCAGCGCGATGGCATCACCGGGACCGATGACCGACGTCGACGGCTTCAGGAACACGACGGGGCTCTCGGGCGCCGCGCCGCCGCCCATCTCAGCCACGTGGTCCGCGTAGTTCTTGCCGATGCAGACGACCTTGCTCGGCAGGACCGGCGCGAGCAGCTTCACGGCCGAGAGCGGCAGCGACTCACCCGTCAGCTGCAGCGGCGCGAACGGATGACCCGAGGCGACCCCGACGACGAGATCCGCGGGGTCCTCACCCGGCCCCTCGACGACGCCGAAGGCGACCTCACCCGCATGGGAGAACCGGGCGATGCGCACGCGGGGCAGGCTACCGGGACCGGCTTTCCACAGATCTCGCCGCCGCCACCCACGGACAGCCCGCATGAGGGCACTGTCGGTGGCATGCAGCCCCTGCGTTCGACGAGCGGTGGGCGTTCGGGTTGGCGCCCATGAGCGGTATGATGTTTGGTATGACACGCGAGAAGATCGCCGTGAGCCTGCCGGCCGACCTCGTGCGCGCTGCCAGAAGCGCCGTCAAGGCCGGCCGCGCAGCCAGTGTCAGCGGCTACGTCGAAGCCGCCCTCGCCGCGCATGTCGCGAGCGACGACGACGCCTGGATCGACGCGTGGCTGGAGGAGACCGGGGGGCCGCTCACGCCGGAGGAGATCGCGTGGGCCGATCGCGCCCTGGGCTTCTGACGGAGAAGGGAGTCACGCTCGACGCCGGCGCCTTGATCGCGGTCGAGCGGGGCTCACGTCAGTTGGCGTCCCTGCTCGGGCGAGCCCGCATCCGTGGGACGGCGGCTGCAGTGCCGGCCGCGGTTGTCGCACAAGTCTGGCGCGACGGGCGGCGACAGTCCCGACTCGCGCAGTTCCTGGGCTCCCGGCACTGCGAGGTAGTCCCGCTGGACGCAGCGGCTGCGCGCATCGCAGGGCACTTGTGCGCGATCTCTGGCACGTCGGACGTGGTGGACGCGAGTGTTGTCGTCGTGGCCCGGCAGCGCGGCCATCGGGTCGTGACGAGCGACCCCGACGACCTGCGCCGGCTGGATCCGAGGCTTGAGCTCGTCATCGTCTGACGCCGCGGCCGGCGCCGACATCAGCTGCTGTCGACGCCCTCATGCATCAGCCCTGTGGTGTACGCCTCCTCGAGGGCTTGCCAGGAGGCGGCGATGACGTTCTCGTGCACACCGACCGTGTCCCACTCCCGGGTCCCGTCGGAGGTCTCGACCAGCACCCTCGTGACCGCGTCGGTGCCGTGCGCACCGCTGACGATGCGCACCTTGTAGTCGACGAGCTCGAGCGAGGCAAGACTCGGGTAGAGCGTCTCCAGCGCCTGCCGCAGTGCGTTGTCGAGGGCGTTGACCGGTCCGTTGCCCTCACCGGTCGCGACGATGCGCTCCCCCTTGGCGTGCAGCTTGACCGTCGCCTCCGAGACGACCTCGCCCTCGGCGCCGTCCTTGCCGCTGCGGTGCTCGACGATGACCCGGTACGACTCGAGGTCGAAGTAGTGCGGCCGCTCCCCCATCTCCTCGCGCAGCAGCAGCTCGAACGACGCCTCGGCCGCCTCGAACGAGTAGCCGATCGACTCGAGGTCCTTCACCCGCTCCACGACCCGAGCCACGGTGTCGCGGTCCGGCTCGAGCCCGAGCGCCCGACCCTTCAACTCGATGGTGGCCCGGCCGGCGAGCTCGGACACGAGCAGTCGCATGTCGTTGCCCACCACCGCGGGGTCGGCGTGCTGATACAGGTCCGGGTCGGCCTTGATCGCGCTGACGTGCAGGCCCGCCTTGTGCGCGAACGCACTCGCACCCACCCACGGCTGGTGCGGGTCCGGCGCGATGTTGGCCACCTCCGCCACGGCATGCGCCACCCGGCCGAGCTCGACAAGCCGTCCGGGTGGCAGGACCTCCCGGCCGTCTTTCGCCTCGAGCGCGGCGACGATGCTGAACAGGTCGGCGTTGCCACAGCGTTCGCCGTAGCCGTTGGCCGTCCCCTGCACGTGGGTCGCGCCGGCATGGACAGCGGCGAGCGAGTTGGCCACGGCGCACGCGGCGTCGTTGTGCGCGTGGATGCCGACCCGTAGCCCCGTGCCGACGACCTCGTGAACGACCTCGGCGAGCCGGTGCGGGAGCATCCCGCCGTTGGTGTCGCACAGCACGACGACGTCGGCCCCGGCCTCTGCCGCCGTACGAAGGACCTCGATCGCGTACGCCGGATCGGTGAGGTAGCCATCGAAGAAGTGCTCCGCGTCGAGGAAGACCCGCTGGCCCTCGGCTCGCAGGTGCGTGACCGAGTCGCGGATCATCGCGAGGTTCTCCTCGCGCGTGGTGCGCAGCGCCCGCTCGACGTGCCGGACGTCTGCTTTCGCGACCATGCAGACGATCCCGGCGCCAGACTCCCGGAGCGGGGCCAGGTCGCTGACGACGTCACCACCGGCACGCCGCGTGGACCCGAACGCCGTCAACTGCGCCGTGCCGAGCTTCAGCTCCGTCTGCGCCCGCTTGAAGAACTCCGTGTCCTTCGGGTTGGCACCGGGCCAGCCGCCCTCGATGAACCCGACGCCAAGGTCGTCGAGGTGCCGCGCGATCGAGAGCTTGTCGTTGACCGAAAGCGACATCCCCTCTCGCTGCGCGCCGTCGCGCAGGGTCGTGTCGTAGACGTGGAAGGCGTCATCCCGCAGGACACTCATGACGCGACCGCGACGCGCGCCGGGATCGCCACGTGCACGTCGGTGACGTCAACGATGCGGCCGATCTGGGCGGCAAGGCGCATCACGTCCGCAGACGCGACGCGGACGGCCAGCTCGGCGTGCGCCGTGCCGCTGTCGTAGTGCAGCGTGTCGATGGCTGCCTTCCGAGCGTGCAACACGGCGACGATCCGCGCGAGCGTGGACGGCCCTGGACTGCAGACGACGGTCATCAGGTAAGACTCCATGCGGGCTCCAGGAAAGACAAAACCCCCCAGCCCGGTGGGCATGGAGGGTTGCGCGCTGACAACGGCTAGTCAGCGCGCCTCGCGATAATCGTGACGGGGGTCATCACAGCCAGCCTGCCAGCCCCGGCCAGGACCGTCAAACGGCCGACTACCCCTGGTCGCGGACCCAGGCGGCCAGGAGCCCGCGGTAGTGGGCCACGAACTTCTCGTGCTCGTGCGGCGGGAACGTCGAGGTCACCGTCTCGACCAGCAGCTTGTCGAAGTCGCCCGAGGCGAAGTAGTCGACCGCGACGCGGTCGAAGTCGCCCAGGGATGTCGCGACGAACTCGTCGTACCGGTCCTGCTCGAAGTAGTCGTCGGCCAGCGTGCGGTACGCCGCGATCTTCTCGTCGTACGAGCCCTCGCCGTCGGCGACCTCGTACCAACGAGCGGTGTCGAGGTCGAGCCTCGGCTTGCGGCCGGTCGTCGTGCAGAAGATCGACCACTTCACCAGCGCGCTCATCGCCCACGGGAAGTAGTAGTGCAACGACGTGATGGCGACGTCAGGACACGCGTTGGCGTAGTCGATCGGGTGCACCTGGCCGTCGCGGACCAGCGTCTCGCAGGAGTTGAACTCCCACTTGAAGAACGCGTTGACGACCCTTCCGATCGTCACGACCTCGTCGCCGATGGCGGGGTCGAGGAAGGCGTGGTCGACGCTGTAGCGGTCGTGCATCGGGCGGTCCGGCGCGAACTTCATCACCATCGTCTCCGCCCCGATGGACAACGACCGGGCGAAGACGTCGAAGCCCTCGACGCTCGCCTGCAGGTGCATCAGCCGCTCGCCGGACTCGTCGTAGGCGCGACGCAGCTCGTCGGGGTCCTTGATCCGTGTGACGCCCACCCACGCGCCACCGTCGTACGGCTTCATGTAGAGCGGGTAGCCGACGTTGTCGGCGACCTCGGCGATGTCGAAGAAGCGGTTGTACTTCGCGGCGGTGTAGGGAAAGCGCGGGTTGTCCGGCGGCTGCTTGTGCGGCACGAGCCAGGTCTCCGGCACCTTCAGCCCGAGGCGGATCATGGCGCAGTACGCCGCGTGCTTCTCCATGGACTGGAACGTGAACGGGTTGTTGAGCAGGTAGACGTCGTCCATCAGCGCGACCTTCTTCAGCCACTCGCGCGGGACGTAGTACCAGTAGGCGAGCCGGTCCACGACGAGGTCGTAGCGGCTCTTCTGCCTCAGGTCGAAGGGTTCGATCGTGATGCGCTCGACGTCGAAGCGGTGCGTGGTTCCGCCGACCTTCAGCGCCGGGTCGTAGCGCCGCACGAGCTGCTCGAAGGCACCGGGCCAGTCCTCCTCGGTGCCGAGCAGCAGGCCGAGCAGGTGCCTCGTGTCGGTCATCGGCTGTCCCTTGTCCTCGTGGCCTAGACGAACCGCGGCAGGTGGTGCGCGAGCTGGGCCCGCCAGGCGGGCCAGTCGTGGATGACGTCGTGCCCCCAGATGTCGGTCTCCACGCGCAGTCCCTTCGACGCGCACAAGCCGCCGAAGGCCCGCGTGCTGTCGAGGGCACCGGTGGTGTCCTCCCACCTGCCCTGACCAGCCACGAGCAGCAGCGACAGCCGCGACTGCAGCCAGCCGAGGTGGTCGCCGTCCAGCCCGGAGACGGAGTCCATCGGGTTGTTGAAGTAGAACGAGTCCCCGCGGTGCCCCCAACCCATCGAGGCGACGTCGTACACGCCTGACAACCCGATGGCGAACGGGAACAGGTCGGCGCGCCGGAGCGCGATGTTCACGGCGTGGAACGCGCCGAAGCTGCACCCCGTCGTCGCCATCTCCTGCCGGCCGCCGCAGTCGGCGTCGATGAACGGCACAACCCCGTGCACGACCCAGCGCTCGTAGGCCTCGTGCAGGCGAGCCCGGTCCTCGAGCTCGAGGTCGTGCCGGTACCACGAGCCGGAGTCCCACGAGTCCAGGCAGTACAGCTTGACCCGGCCCTGCTCGATGAGGGGGCGGACGGCGTCGACCATGCCGTTGTTCTCGTAGTCCTCGGCCCGGCCCTCGCTGCTCGGGAACACGACGACCGGCCGGCCGTACGAGCCGTGGACGACCACCCGCGGCGACCAGCCGAGCTCCGAAGACCAGAGCTCGACGACGTCACGCCTCATGAGGGGCCGGCCCGTCGAGGACGCGCCGAACGAGGTCGACGAGGTTGGGGTCGAAGGTGTCGCGCCAGCCGGTGTAGGTGTGCCCGTCACGGTTCTCGACGAGGCGCGTGTCGTAGCCCTGGGCGCCCAGCGACCTGGTCATGAGGCGGTTGTTCTCGACGTTCTCCTCGATCAGCCCGCACGTCATCACGATCGGCACCGGCTCGAGGGCCGGCCCGGACCGCAGGACGCTCTCGACGAAGAAGGTCACGCGCTGAAAGCGCTCGAAGGAGCTCTCCTGCTCGTCGAGCAGGCGGTGAAAGAAGCTGCTGCTCTGCAGGTACAGACCGCTGAACGTGCCGGGATGCGACCGCTGCGCATGCAGCATGGCCAGCCCACCCAGGCTCGCGCCCATGCCGAGCGTGACCGACGTCGGTGCGACCTTGTGCAGCGCCGGCACCAGCCCGAGCGCCAATGCGCGGGAGTACGGCGCCGACGCGGCGTAGCTCTCATTGCGGCCGACCGGAGCGAGCAGGGCGGCCCGCATCGGAGGCAGCCGACCCTCGTCGACCATCGCGTCCAGGAACAACGTGAGCGACGAGAGCGCGTCGTACTCAGGCCCGTCGTGGACGACCAGGAGCGGAAGCTCGTCGTCGTCCGCGCTCCCGTGCGACGACCACAGGATCGCGGGCACAGCCTCGTCGAGGGCGCGAGTGGGCAGCGCGAGCTCCCCCCGTGCTCCCCGCGGCGGGTCCGCGTCGAGCCACTTCGGAGCGAAGTACCCCGGCATCTCGAGCACCGACTTGTCGCCGAACGCGCCGCCGACCCGACGGGGGTTGGCAGGGTCGCAGATCCACTCGCTGCCGCCGCCCTCGAACTGGATCTCGAAGGAGTACTCCATGCGGTCGACGTCGGGCCGAGGCACCGTCAGGACCCAGTCGTCGCCGGCGCGCGCGAAGCCGAGCAGCTCCCCGGGCAGCCGGACGTCCTGCTGCAGACGGACGCCGCGCAGGTGTCGCTCAGGGTCCGGCATCCGGAAGGTGAGCGAGTCGGCGGTCATGGCGCCGAAACCCTACGTGGTGGGTCCTCCGCGCTCGGTCCACGCCCGCAGCACATCCCGCACCGACAGCACGCCGACCACCTCGTCGCCCTCGCAGACGACGAGGTGACGGAAGCCACCGGAGACCATCGCCTGGGCGGCCTGCAGCAGAGGCCAGTCGGGCGCGGCAACCACGGCGTCCTTCGTGAGGTGAGAGGACGCCGGCTCGGTGTCGGGGTCCTGCCCAAACGCGATGGCCTCGAGCATGTCCCGTTCGGTGAGGATCCCGGGCCCGTCGGCGTCGGGGTCGTGCACAACGGCAGCGCCGACCTTGCGCGCCGCCATGACCTTGGCGACCTGACGCATGGTGTGGGTCGGTCCGACGGTCACGACGGCCGGGGACATCACGTCACGGACAAACATCCAGTCTCCTTCTGCGGGTGCCCGACACTAGACCCGATCAGACGACGCCGGGCTCAGACAACTTTGTGCAGCCAGCCGTGGGTGTCCGGGCGCCGCCCGTACTGGATGTCGAGCAGAGCCGTCCGCAGCTCGGTCGTGACTGCGCCCGGCTGACCGTCGCCTGCGACCGCTTCGCCACCTGGCCAGCGCAACGCCCCGATGGGCGTGATGACCGCCGCCGTCCCGCAGGCGAAGGCCTCGACGACTGACCCGTCCGTTGCGCCCTTGCGCCACTCGTCGACGTCGACCGGCCGCTCCTCGACGGTGTAGCCGAGCTCCCTCGCGAGCGTGATGACGGAGTCTCGAGTGACGCCCTCGAGGATCGTGCCGCCGAGCGGCGGCGTGAGCAGCGTCCTGTCGTCCTGCACCAGGAAGACGTTCATGCCGCCGAGCTCCTCGAGCCAGCGGTGCTCGACGGCGTCGAGGAAGACCACCTGGTCGCAGCCGTTGTCGATCGCCTCCTGCTGCGCGACCAGTGAGCTCGCGTAGTTGCCGCCGGTCTTCGCCGCCCCGGTGCCGCCGGGGGCGGCGCGGACGTACTCCTGCGACAGCCACAGCGAGACCGGTCGCAGCGGTCCGGAGAAGTAGTTGCCGGCCGGCGACGCGATGAGCAGGAACCGGGCCGAGTCCGACGGGCGGACGCCGAGGCCGACCTCGTCGGCGTACATGAACGGTCGCAGGTAGAGCGACGTGCCCTCGCCGTCCGGCACCCAGTCGCGGTCGGTGCGGACCAGCAGCTCGCACGCGGCGACGAACGCGTCCTCCGGGAAGGGCGGCAGCGCCAGTCGCGCGCATGAGCGCACCATCCGGGCCGCGTTGCGATCGGGCCTGAACATCGCGATGCCACCGTCAGGCTGGAGGTACGCCTTGAGGCCCTCGAAGACCTCCTGCGCGTAGTGGAGGACGACAGACGCCGGATCGAGGGTCAACGGCGCGTACGGCGTCAGGCAGGCGTCGAACCAGCCGCGCTCCCGGGTCCACTGGGCGCTGACCATGTGATCTGTGAAAACCCGGCCGAACGCCGGGTTGGCGAGCACACCGGCTCGCGTCTCGGCATCCACCGGCGTCCCGGTCGGCTGCAGGTCGAACTCCACTGCCACCCCTCTCGTCGCCCTCCACGGTATCCGCCGGTGGCGGCAGCGGGGACGCCAGCGGGTTAGACCGGCGCGGGCTCGTCGAACCGACGCAGCTGCACGCCCGACGCGATCAGCCAGACCGTGACCAGCAGCGAGCCGACCAGGAAGACGAGGTTGAGTGCGGCCTGGTCTTCCATCAGCAGGTTGGCCACCCCGACGAACGCGCAGATGAGCCCACCGACGATCCCGACGCCGGCGAGCCAGGTCGAGAAGCGCCGTGCCTGCAGCATGGCGACACCGATCAGCAGCGGCGCGAGCCCAAGCAGCAGCAGCGTCCACGTCGAGAACAGGCTGGAGTTGGCCTTGTCCAAAGCCTCCGTCGCCCAGTAGGCGCCCTGCTGGTTCTGCTCGTCGGCGCCGGCGAAGATGCGCGCCATCTGCCGGGCGCCGAACAGCGAAAGGCTGTTCTGCGCGAGGGCGATGGCTCCACCCGCGGCGACGGCCGCGCCGCCGAGCCAGGCGGCATCATTGCCGCGGCCGCCGCGCAGCGAAGCGGCGATGGCCAGGATGCCGATCGTCGTGAGCGCGAAGGCCAGGATCAGAACCAGACCGGCCGGGACCAAGCGATCGCTGGCCGCAACGGCTCGGTAGACCTCGACGTTGTCATCCTGGTTGAAGCGTGGCGAAAGCAGGTTGCCGATGAGGGCGACCACACCGCCCGCGATGGCGCACGCAGATCCAACGGGACGAGACAAGCCGCTCATGGCGCCTCCAACGCGTGGGTGCGGCGCAGGCTAGACCCCGGCGACCGCCGCCGCCAGCACATCGCCGACCTCCGCGGTGCTGCGCCATGCGTCGCCGCGGCTGAGCAGGTCGTCGGCCACCGCGGCTTCGACCCGCTTTGCCTCGTCGGGATGCCCGAGGTGCTCGAGCAGCAGCGCGATGCTCAGCACGGTCGCGGTCGGGTCGGCCTTGCCCTGCCCCGCGATGTCGGGAGCGCTGCCGTGCACCGGCTCGAACATGCTCGGGTTGGTGCGTGACACGTCGAGGTTGCCGCTTGCGGCGAGGCCGATGCCGCCACCGATGGCGGCGCCGATGTCGGTGAGGATGTCGCCGAACAGGTTGTCCGTGACGACGACGTCGAACCGGCCGGGGTCGGTGACGAAGAACATCGATGCGGCATCGACGTGCTGGTAGTCGAGCGTGACGTCGGGGAAGTCCGCCGCCACCTCGTCGGTGACGCGCTTCCACAGCCCGCCCGCGTACACGAGCACGTTCGTCTTGTGCACCAGGGTGAGGTGCCCGCGCCGTGCCTGCGCCCGGCGGAACGCGTCGCGCACCACGCGCTCGACGCCGTACGCCGTGTTGATGCTGACCTCGGTGGCGACCTCGTGCGGCGTACCGGCTCTGAACCGCCCGCCGTTGCCGACGTACGGACCCTCCGTGCCCTCGCGAACCACGACCATGTCGATCTGCTTGTCACCGACCGGAGACGTCACGCCGGGAAACAGGCGCACCGGGCGCAGGTTGACGTGGTGGTCGAGCTCGAAGCGCAGTCGCAGGAGCAGGCCGCGCTCGAGGACGCCCGGAGGCACCGTGGGGTCGCCCACCGCGCCGAGCAGGATCGCGTCGTGCCCCCGCAGCTCCGCCAGGACGCTGTCAGGCAACGCCTCGCCCGTGCGGTGGTACGCCGCCGCACCCAGGTCGTAGGCCGTCGTCTCGACCCCGGGCAGGACAGCGTCGAGGACCTTGAGCCCCTCCGCGACGACCTCGGGTCCGATGCCGTCACCGGCCACGACCGCGAGCCTCATGCGCGGGCCCGGTTCACGGCGCTGACGATCGCGCGGAGCGACGCGGTGACGATGCTCGGGTGCACGCCGCAGCCCCACAGGACGCGGCCGTCGACGGCGACCTCGAGGTACGACGCCGCCTGAGCCTCCTCGCCCGCCCCGGTGGCGTGCTCTGCGTAGTCGAGGACGCGTGCGTCCACCTCGAGCTCGACGAGCGCGTGGACGAAGGCCGCGATCGGGCCGTTGCCCTCACCGCGCACGGTCCGGGTCTCGCCTTGCCAGCGGACGACGGCCTCGACGACGTCGATCTCACCGGAGGCGCTCGTGTAGGACACGAGCTCGAGCGGCGAGGTCACATCGAGGTAGGTGGCGCGGAACAGCTCCCAGATCCGAGCCGCCGCGATCTCCCCGCCGCCGACGTCGGCGAGCTCCTGCACGACCCGCGAGAACTCGATCTGCATCCGCCGCGGCAGGTCGAGCCGGTGCTCGTTCTTGAGCACGTAGGCGACGCCGCCCTTGCCCGACTGGGAGTTGACGCGGATGACGGCCTCGTAGGACCGGCCGACGTCGAGCGGGTCGATGGGAAGGTACGGCACGCCCCACGGGAAGTCGCGGACAGGCACGCCGGCCGCTTCGGCATCGCGTTCGAGTGCCTCGAAGCCCTTCTTGATGGCGTCCTGGTGCGAGCCCGAGAAGGCGGTGTAGACGAGGTCACCGCCGTAGGGATGCCGCGGATGCACGGGCAGCTGGTTGCAGTGCTCGACGGTGCGCCGCACCTCGTCGATGTCGGAGAAGTCGATGAGCGGGTCGATGCCCTGGCTGAAGAGGTTCAGCGCCAGCGTGACGAGGCAGACGTTTCCGGTGCGCTCGCCGTTGCCGAACAGGCAGCCCTCGACGCGATCGGCGCCGGCCTGCACGCCCAGCTCGGCCGCGGCGACGGCCGTGCCGCGGTCGTTGTGCGGGTGCAGGCTGAGGATCACGCTGCTGCGTCGCGCGCCGAGGGCGCGGCCGAACCACTCGATCTGGTCGGCGTAGATGTTGGGCGTCGACATCTCCACGGTGGCCGGCAGGTTGAGCACGACGGGTCGCTCCGCTGTCGGCTCCCAGACGTCCATGACGGCCTCGCACACCTCGACCGCGTAGTCGAGCTCGGTACCCGTGAACGACTCCGGGGAGTACTGCCAGCGGACGTTGGCGTCAGGGAGCAGCTGCTCGGCGTACTTCTTGCACCACGTGGCGCCCTGCACGGCGATGTCCTTCACACCGTCGCGGTCGAGCCCGAACACGACGCGTCGCTGCAGGGTCGACGTGGAGTTGTAGAGGTGGATGAGGGCCGTCCCGCGGAAGCCGATGAGCGACTGGACCGTGCGCTCGATGAGCTCCTCGCGCGCCTGCGTCAGCACCTGGATGGTGACGTCACCAGGGACGAGGTCGTCCTCGACGAGGCTGCGGATGAAGTCGAAGTCGGTGGAGCTGGCGGCGGGGAACCCGACCTCGATCTCCTTGTAGCCCAGACCGACCAGGAGCGTGAACATCTCCAGCTTGCGTGGGCTGTCCATCGGGTCGATGAGCGCCTGGTTGCCGTCGCGAAGGTCGACACTGCACCACTGCGGAGCCTTGTCGAGAACGCGGGTCGGCCAGGTGCGATCGGGTAGGTCGATCGGCGGGAAGGCGGTGTAGCGGCGAAACGGCATCGAATCAGGGACAGTCACGGCGGTTGCTCCGTCGGAAGAAGGGGTGACGGCCAGCACGAGGTCCCGCGACGGGGAGCCGGCCTGGCTCAGACCCCGTCGCGGCCGCTAAGCAGCAGGCTCGCGCGCGTCACGCGGTCACCCTACCCGGCGCGGACTGTCACCGCGTTCGACATCGTGCTCTTGTTGCCGGCGGCGTCGTACGCGTCGACCTGGAACGTGTAGGACTGCCCGTTCTTCAGGCCCTTCACGGTGTGCGACGTAGCGGCGGTCGTCGCGACCAGCGCACCGCTGCGGTAGACGTGGTAGCCCGTCACGCCGACGTCGTCGCTTGACCCGGTCCAGGACAGCTGGACGGACCTCGAGGTCCCCGTGCCGCGCAGCACAGGGGCGGTCGGTGGCGTCGTGTCCGCCGCCGGCGGGGGGACAGGCGTCCCCCCGATCCGGGCGGCGACGTCCTTGCGGAGCTGCGGCAGCGTTGCGTAGAACGCGCCGCCCGGGCACTCGGTCGAGCCGTAGTCGCGGTGGCCCCCGATGTTGGCGGTGGTGATCGACGCACCGCTGCTGGGGTTGACGAACGACGACGTCGCCAGCGGGTCGATGCCGTTGCGGTCCGCCTCCCACGCGAGCACGTCGACCAACGCGCTTCGGGCGGCGGGTGTCGCGTCCTGCGACGTGAGGGTGCCGAGCAAAGCGACCCCGACTGTGCCGCTGTTCCAGCCCGAGGCGTGCGCACCGGTGACACCACGACCCGCGGCGTCGTCGCCGCTCGGTGAGACGCCGGCGTCATACGTGCGGGCGTGCCGGCCCTCGTAGACCTTGCCGGTCTCGTCGACGAGGAAGTTGTAGCCGATGTCGCCCCAGCCCTGCGTGACGCAGTGGTAGTAGTAGATCGACCGGATGCGCGACTGCACAGCAGCGGGGTCGGTCTCGCCGTTGGGCGTGTCGGTGTGGTGCACGATCAGCTTCCTCGTGGCGTAGAACGCGGGCGGCCAGATCTCCTTACCGGTGCTGTCGTAGCGCAGGCTCTCGTCGGCCCCCCACGCCGACCGCGCGATCACCGTCGGCTGCGCGACGGCCGCCGAGGCCGCCGCGGGAACACGGTGCCGGGTCACCGTCCGGGCGCCGTCGGCCATGCCGAGCACCCAGACGCGGGCGAGCACCCGGTCGCTGACGACGCGGACAACCGTCGCGCCGCCGGCACTGCGGACGGCACCGTACGTCGTCCCGTTGTGCCGCTGCTCCCCCACCTCATCGCGGCCGGCGTCCACGGCCGGACCGAAGCGCACCCCGTCCCGGCTGAACGACAGCGTCACGCGGGCCGCCGGGGCGCCACGCCAGTAGGCCGCCACGTCGGTCGCGACGGACGGCAGTCGCAGCACGACCGACCGCACGCCGGAGGCGCTGGCGGTGTGCGCGTCGGTGCGGACGGTCACCGAGCTCGCGTAGGCGGTCGGGGTGGCCACGAGCAGCCAGGTCAGCGGCGCGGTGGCGGCGAGCAGGACGGCGATACGACGGAGCACGGGGGTCCTCGGTGTCGGCAGGCTGGGGCTGTCGCCGCAGTGTCCAGTACATCCCGCTCTGACCGCTATGGCCCGGAGTGACTACTTCTGCAGGAACTCCCGGACCACGTCGACGAACGCGGCCGGCTCGTCGACCCACGGGAAGTGGCCGGCACCAGGCAGGACGACGGTCTGCGCCGACGGGAAGGACGCCGCGACGTCGCGGGCCGCCGCGATCCCGGTCAGGGCATCGCGCTCCCCCGCAACGACGAGCACCGGCGCGCGGACCTCCTGTAGCCCGGCCAGCAGAGCGCCGACGTCGACGTCTTGTTCGTTGACCGGGCCGAAGCCGAGCTCGGCGCGCTTGCTCACCTGCCTGTCCGCCGTGGCGGCGTGGGCCTGCGCGCGCTCGTCCCACCTGCCGTAGAGGAACGGCCGGGCGGCCCTCCACAGCGTCTGCTGCTGCGACGGGGGCGCCGTCTCGAGGGCGTCGAGCGCCTCGCGCGCGTCGGCGTACCAGGGCTCACCGGCCCGGGCAGCGACGAGCTCGTCGACGTCGGTGCGGTCGCTGCCCTGCAACCGGCCACTCGGGGTCACGAGGACCAGCGACGAGACCCGGTCGGGGTGCGCGGACGCCCACGCCTGCGCGACGATCGTGCCCGCGGAGTGCGCGAGGACGTCGGCTGCGTCGAGCGCAAGGTGCACGCGCAGCGCCTCGACGTCGTCGGCGAGCCGGTCGAAGCGCAGCGTCGTCGGGTCAGCCGGCACCTCGCTGCGACCGGTCGCGCGCGCGTCGAGCATGACCAGCGTGCGATCGGTGGACAGGCCGCCGAGGTCCTCGAGGTAGGCCGCTGCCCGTCCCGGCCCGCCGGGCAGGCAGATCAAAGGCGGGCCTTCGCCGACCTCGGCGTACGAGAGCTTCGTGCCGTCGTACGACGCGAAGGTGCTCAGACCAGATCCACGGAGCGGGCCGAGGTCGCGCCGATGGCGGTCGCGATGTCGTCGAGGACATCACCGGGAACGGCGCTGTCGACGGTGAGCGCCATGAGGGCGTCGCCGCCCTGCGAGGTACGGCTCACCTGAGCGCCGGCGATGTTGACACCGGCCGCGCCGAGCGCAGCCCCTACCCGGCCGACGATGCCGGGCTGGTCGGCGTACCGGAAGAAGAGCAGGTGGTCGGCGGCGAGCAGGTCGACGTCGAACCCGTCCACCTCGGTCAGCTTCTCGACCTGACGGGTGCCGCTCAGCGTGCCGGAGACCGACACCGTCTCGCCGGTGGGCAGGACACCGCGCACGGTGAGCAAGTTGCGGTAGTCCGGGCTCTCGGCGTTCTTCGTCAGCGACACCTGCACACCACGCTCAGCCGCCAGCGCTGGCGCGTTGACGAACGTGACGGACTCCTCGACGACGTCGGCGAAGACGCCCTTGAGCGCAGCGAGCTGAAGGACCGACACGTCGTGCGCGGCGATCTCGCCACGGACCTCGACCTCGAGCGTCGAGGCGACGTGACCGGCCAGCGCCGTGAACACCCGCCCCAGCTTCTCCACGAGGGGCAGGGCGGGACGCAGCTCGGCTACGACGGACCCCCCGGCTTGGACGTTGACCGCGTCCGGGACGAAATCACCCTCCAGCGCGAGCTTCACGGAGCGGGCGACGGCGATGCCGGCCTTGTCCTGCGCTTCGTGCGTGGACGCACCGAGATGCGGCGTGACGACGACGTTGTCGAACTCGAAGAGCGGCGACTCGGTAGTCGGCTCCGTGGCGAAGACGTCGATCCCGGCGCCGGCGACGTGGCCGCTCTTCAGCGCCTGGGCGAGCGCGTGCTCGTCGATGAGCCCGCCACGCGCGGCGTTGACGATGCGGACGCCCGGCTTGCACAGGGCCAGCTCCCGCTCACCGATCATTCCGATGGTCTCGGGCGTCTTGACGGTGTGGAGCGAGATGAAGTCGCTCTGTGCCAGGAGCTCGTCGAGCGAGACCAGCTGCACACCGATCTGGTTGGCGCGGGCCGGCGCGACATAGGGATCGAACGCGATCAGTCGCACGCCGAAGGCGCTCATCCGCTGGGCGAACAGGACACCGACGCGACCGAGTCCGATGACGCCGACCGTCTTGTCGGCGATCTCGACGCCGGTCCACTTGCTGCGCTGCCAGCTGCCGGCCTTCAGCGCCGAGGCAGCCGGGGCGATGTTGCGGGCGCAGGCCAGAAGAAGGGCCACGGCGTGCTCGGCAGTCGTGACGATGTTGGACTGCGGGGCGTTGACGACCATGACGCCGCGGGCGGTGGCGGCGGGTACGTCGACGTTGTCCAGCCCGATGCCGGCCCGGGCGATCACCTTGAGTCGAGGCGCCGCGGCCAGCGCCTCGTCGTCGATCTGGGTCGCGCTGCGGATGAGCACGGCATCGGCCTCCGCCAGCGCCGGCAGCAGCTGACTGCGGTCGGCACCGTCGACATGGCGGATGTCGAAGCCGTCGCCGAGAACGGCGAGAACGGACGGGGCGAGCTCCTCGGCGATGAGCACGACGGGCTGGTTCACAGGAGAGTCCTCGGCGGATCGACGGCTGGCGAACGGGACCCTGGGGGGCACGTCGTTGTGCTCCGTCGGAGCGTCCCAGTCTACGGGCGCAGCCGCGACCGACCCGCCGCGAGCACGTCCTGTCACTATGAAGCCCGTCACTGCCGTCCCCCTGCGGCAGGAACACCCTGGAGTGCGTGTGCGCGTCACCCTGCCGGTCCGATCGATCGCCGCGGCCATCCTTGCCGCGGCCCTGGTGGGCTCCGGTGCGGTGGGCGCACAGCCGGCGGCAGCGCAGGCCGCGTCGCAGACGATGGTCAAGCTCCCGCCGGTCCAGCTGCTGCGCAGCGCGGCGCCACAGCCCGGCGCGGCTGCCACCGGCCAGGCCCGGCTGCAGCGGCGCTCAGCGGCCGTCACGCGGCCGCCGATCTCCACCTGGAACGTCACCTACACCGGGTTCACCCCGGAAGCCCATGCTGCCTTCCAGGCCGCGGTCGACACCTGGGCGGGCCTGGTGGCCTCCGACGTCCCGATCAACGTCTGCGCGACGTTCAAGGACCTCGGCGGCGAGGGAGTCCTCGGCCAGGCCGGGCCCAGCGACTTCGTCTCGCTGCGGCGAGATGGCAACGGCGGCACCGGCCGCACCTACTACCCGCTGGCTCTGGCCAACGCGCTCACGCGCACCGACCTGTCACCACCGACTGACAGCGCAGACCCGTGCTCGGGCGCGGACATCTCGGCCGACTTCAGCAGCACCGAGCCCTGCGTCTACTACGGCACCGACGGCGCACCTCCGGCGAGGTGCACGGACAACGGCGGGGCGACCGGCTACGTCGACTTCCAGACGATCGTGCTGCACGAGCTGGGACACGGGCTCGGCTTCCTCGGCTCGGCCGACGTCGAGAGCGGCTTCGGCTACTTCGGCACCAGGGAGCAACCCGACCCCACGATCTACGACCGGTTCGTCGCGCAGTCGGCCGGCGCCGTGCAGGGCAAGCGCATCACGAGCTACACCAGCGGCACGACGGCGCTGGGTACCGCGCTGACGAGCGACGCGCTGTACTGGGATGGTCCTGCCGGCAAGGCCGCCAACCGGGGGCGCCCGGTCCGGCTCTACGCGCCCGGCACGTTCGCCCCGGCGAGCAGCTTCAGCCACCTCTACGACACGGACTTCCCTGCGGGTAACCGCGACGCCCTGATGACCCCCTTCATCGGCGACGGCGAGGTCGTGCACGAGCCCGGCGAGGTCGTGCTGGGGATGTTCGGCGACACGGGCTGGGCAGTCCCGCAGCCGCCCGGCGTGCGCTACACGCCCGTCGAACCGGTGCGCATCATGGACACCCGCAACGGCACCGGCGGGCTGTTCGGCCGCCTCGGCACGGGTCGCACCGTGGACCTGTCGGTCGTCGGGGGCTCGACCGGCGTGCCGACGTCCGCGACTGCCGTCGTCCTGAACGTGACGGGAGTGGGGCCGGCCACCTCGACCGATCTGCGCATCTACCCGACCCCCACGTCCGGCTCGGCCCAACCGCTCGTGAGCAACCTCAACCTGCGACCGGGGGCGATCAGGGCCAACCTCGTGACCGTCCCCGTGGGCGACAACGGGCGGGTCCGCATCCTCAACAGCGGCGGCGCGCCGCACGTGCTCGCGGACGTCCAGGGCTGGTATGGCCCGACGGGCGGTGCGGCCTACGAGCCGACGTCGCCGGTGCGGCTGCTCGACACCCGTGACGGCACCGGCGGGGTGCCGGTCGCCCCGGTCCAGGCAGGCGGCACCCTCGACCTGACCGTGACGGGCGGCCCCCGCGGCGTACCAGGCACCGCCGTGGCCGTCGTGCTGACCGTCACCGCGGTCAACGCCGCGGCGACCACGGACGTCCGCGTCTACCCGACGCCGTCCGACGCGACGGCAGGCCCTCCGGAGGTCAGCAACATCAACCTCGGGGCGCGCCAGATCGTCCCCAACCTGGTGATCGCGAAAGTGGGAGCCGGCGGCGCCGTGCGGCTGAGGAACAGCGCCGGCCAGGTCGACCTGCTGGCCGACCTGGCGGGCTGGTTCGACGCCGGACCCGACGGGGCGCTCTTCCACGTCCTCGCGCCCCAGCGGGTGCTGGACACGCGGACCCAGGTCGTGAAGCGGCTGTCGGCCGGCCAGACGCGGGACGTGCCGATCGCCGGCGTCGCCGGCGTGCCGTCGACGGGTGCCGAGGCCGTCGTGGTCAACCTCACGGGCGTCGACGCGAGCCAGACGACCGACGTGGCCGTCTACCCGACCCCGAACGACTCCAGCTTCCCGCTGGCGTCCAACCTGAACCTGCTCACGCACGAGACCGCGGCAGACCTCGCGGTCGTCGCCACCGGGCTCGGCGGGCAGGTCCGACTGCGCAACAGCACCGGTGACGTCGGCATCGTGCTCGACGTCACCGGCTGGTTCGGGCCCTAGCCGGTCCGTTCGCTCACTCGCCGGCGTCGTCGATCCACGCCATCATCGGTCGCAGCTTCGCGCCGACGACCTCGATCGGGTGCTTGGCGCCCTCCTCGCGGTACTTGGTGAACTGCGGCCGTCCGGCGTCGTCGTCGGCGATGAGGTTCCTGGTGAACGTGCCGTCCTGGATGTCGGCGAGGATCTTCTTCATCTCCTCCTTGACGGCGGGGGTGATGACCCGCGGGCCGCTCACGTAGTCGCCGTACTCCGCGGTGTCGGAGACCGACCAGCGCATCTTGGATATGCCGCCCTCATACATCAGGTCGACGATCAGCTTCAGCTCGTGCAGGCACTCGAAGTACGCGACCTCGGGCTGGTAGCCGGCTTCGGTGAGCACTTCGAAACCGGCCTGGACGAGCGCACTGGCGCCGCCGCAGAGCACGGCCTGCTCGCCGAAGAGGTCGGTCTCGGTCTCCTCCGTGAAGGTGGTCTTCAGCACACCCGCTTTCGTGCCGCCGATGGCCTTCGCGTAGGACAGCGCGAGTGCCTGGGCGCCGCCGGTCGCGTCCTGCTCGACCGCGATGAGGCACGGGACGCCACGGCCGTCGACGAACTGACGCCGCACCAGATGACCCGGGGCCTTCGGCGCGACCATGGCGACGTCGACGCCCTTCGGCGGGGTGATGAGCCCGAACCGGATGTTGAGGCCGTGGCCGAAGAACAGCGCGTCGCCGTCGTTGAGGTTGGGGGCGACGTCGGCCTCGTAGAGCTTCCGCTGCACCGTGTCGGGCGCGAGGATCATCACGACGTCGGCCTCAGCGGCCGCCTCCGCGGGGGTCACCACCCGCAGCCCGGCGGACTCGGCCTTCTCCCGGCTCTTCGAGCCCTCGGGCAGCCCCACGCGGACGTCGACACCGGAGTCCCGGAGCGAGAGCGCATGCGCGTGTCCCTGGCTGCCGTAGCCCAGGACGGCCACCTTGCGGCCCTGGATGATCGCCAGGTCGGCGTCGTCGTCGTAGAAGATCTCGGCCATCGGTGGGTCCTCTCGGGTTATGCAGAATCGGGGCTAGGCAGAAACGGAGCGAAGGCGCGTCTCGGCGCCGGTGATGGAGCGGGAGCCGCGGCCGACCGCGACGAGCCCTGACTGGACGAGCTCGCGGATGCCGAACGGCTCGAGCACCTTGATGAGCGCGGCGAGCTTGTCGGCGGTGCCCGTCGCCTCGATCGTGACGGCGTCGGTCGCGACGTCGACGACCTTCGCGCGGAACAGCTGCACCGTCTCGAGCACGTGCGACCGCGACGTGAGATCCGCCTTGACCTTCACCAGCAGCAGCTCGCGCTGCACGCTCGCGTTGGGATCGAGCTCCACGATCTTCAGGACGTTCACGAGCTTGTTGAGCTGCTTGGTGACCTGCTCGAGCGGCAGGTCCTCCACCTCGACGACGATCGTCATCCGGCTGACGCTCGGCGTCTCGGTCGGCCCAACCGCGAGCGAGGAGATGTTGAAGCCGCGCCGGCTGAACAGCGAAGCAACGCGGGCGAGGACACCAGGCTTGTCCTCGACGAGCACGGAGAGCGTGTGGGTGGTTGCCATGTCAGACCAACTCGTCGCTGTCGTAGTCGGGCCGCGTGTCGCGCGCCGCGAGGATCTCGTCGTTGCTCGTGCCGGCCGGCACCATCGGCCAGACCATCGCGTCCTGGCCGACGACGAAGTCGATGACGACGGGCATGTCGTCGACGGCCATCGCCTTCTCGATCGTCGCGTCCACGTCGTCCTTGGTGTCGCAGCGCAGGCCAATGCAGCCCATCGCGTCGGCGAGCTTGACGATGTCCGGGATCCGCTTGGACTGGAGGTTGGTGTTGCTGTAGCGACCCTCGTAGAACAGCGTCTGCCACTGCCGCACCATGCCGAGGTTGCCGTTGTTGATGACCGCGACCTTGATGGGGATGCCTTCGATGGCGCAGGTGACGAGCTCCTGGTTGGTCATCTGGAAGCAGCCGTCGCCGTCGATCGCCCAGACGGTCGCCTCCGGGCGGCCGACCTTCGCCCCCATCGCGGCAGGCACGGAGTAGCCCATGGTGCCCAGGCCGCCGGAGTTGAGCCAGGTGTACGGGTTCTCGTAGGAGATGAACTGGCTGGCCCACATCTGGTGCTGGCCGACACCGGCGACGTACAGCGCCTCGGGCCCACCGATGGCACCGATGCGGCTGATGACGTGCTGGGGCGCGAGCGAGCCGTCGGTGGGCTCCTCGTAGCCGAGTGGGTACGTCCGGCGCCACTGGTCGACGGTCTTCCACCAGCCGGTGATGTCGGCGCGCGTGCCGCCGTCGTACAGCTCCTTCACCGCGGCGATCAGCTCGATGATCGTCTCGCGGCAGTCGCCGACGATCGGCACATCGGCCTCGCGGTTCTTGCCGATCTCCGCCGGGTCGATGTCGGCGTGGATGACGGCGGCGTCGGGCGCGAAGGTCGACAGCTTGCCGGTGACGCGGTCGTCGAACCGCGCGCCGAGGGTGATGAGCAGGTCCGACTTCTGTAGCGCCGTGACCGCGGCGACGGTGCCGTGCATCCCGGGCATGCCGAGGTGCTGGGTGTGGCTGTCGGGGAAGGCACCGCGCGCCATCAGCGTCGTGACGACCGGGATGCCCGTCAGCTCGGCAAGCACCCGGAGTTCGGCGGCCGCCCGCGCCTTCAGCACACCTCCGCCGACGTAGAGCACCGGGCGCTTCGCGGTGGCGATGAGCTTGGCTGCCTCGCGGATCTGCTTGGCGTGCGGCTTCGTCGTCGGGTGGTAGCCGGGAAGGTCGAGCGTCGGCGGCCACGCGAACGTGCCGCTCGCCTGGAGGATGTCCTTCGGCAGGTCGACGAGGACCGGACCGGGCCGCCCCGTCGACGCCAGGTGGAACGCCTCCGCGATCGTGCGGGGGATGTCATCGACGTGCTGCACCAGGAAGTTGTGCTTCGTGATCGGCATCGTGATGCCGCAGATGTCGGCTTCCTGGAACGCGTCAGTGCCGATCGACATGCTCGGCACCTGACCGGTGATCGCCACGATCGGCACCGAGTCCATGTAGGCGTCCGCGATCGGCGTCACGAGGTTGGTCGCACCGGGCCCGCTGGTCGCCATGCAGACGCCGACCTTGCCCGTGGCCTGCGCGTAGCCCTCGGCGGCGTGCCCGCCGCCCTGCTCGTGCCGCACGAGGATGTGCCGCACGGTCTTCGAGTCGAAGAGCGGGTCGTACGCCGGCAGGATCGCGCCGCCGGGGATCCCGAAGACGACCTCGGCGCCGACGCTCTCCAGGGATCGGACGAGCGACTGGGCACCGGTGACGGTGCCACCGCTTTCTTGGCGAGACATCTCGGTTCATCCTTCGCGTGCTGGGGCAACAAAAAACCCCTCGTGCGGAGCACGGAGGGGTGAGCGCGTCTGCCGGGAGCCTGTCTCCCGCACACGCGCTAGCTAACTACGACGAGGTGAAGCACGTTGCCAGACTGCGTGAGGCTGCGGCTCATGTCAAGCCAGTGGGACGGTCGTCCCACATGCTGGTACGCCGTCCCAGCTCACGGCGATCGATCTAGAGTCCCCGCTGTGTCGACCTCGTTCAACTACCTCAGCTCCGATGGCACCTGCATCCGCGGTTGGCGCGGCGACGGGGACGGCCTGCCCGTCATCATCAGCAACGGCCTGGGCACCATCCCGCAGGCCTGGCCCGGTCTGGTCCGGCCGGACAGCGGCTACTCGGTGCGCACCTGGTACTACCGCGGGACGTTCGGCTCCGAGCGGCCGCTCGACCCGAGCCGCATCCGGGTCGAGGACCACGTCGCCGACCTCGTCGCGCTGATGGACGCCGAGGGCATCGACCGCGCGCTGGTGGCCGGCTGGTCGATCGGGGTGAACATCGCGTTCGAGATGGCGGAGCGCCACCCCGATCGGGTCGCCGGCCTCATGGCGGTGGCCGGGGTGCCGGGCGGCACGTTCGGGACGATGGGCGCGCCGCTGCGGATCCCGCGGCGGCTGCGTCGGCCGGTCGCCACCCGTGCGGCGAAGGTCTTCCGTGCCACCGGTGGGCTGATGACCCCGCTGATGAACGCCATCCCTGTCAACGACCGGCTCGCGTGGCTCGTCACGCACTCGGGCTTCATGCTCCCCGCCGCGCGGCTGGACGTGGTCACCCCGATGCTCGAGGAGTTCCTCAAGCAGGACTGGCGGTGGTACATGAAGCTGGCGGTCGCGGCCGCTGAGCACCACCCGATGGACGTCTCGTTCGTGAAGTGCCCGACGACGCTGGTCGCGGGGAAGTGGGACGTCCTGACCTCGATGGACGACATCGTCGACACGGCGTCGCGCATCCCGCACGCGCAGATCACCGTGCTGCCGGGCAGCCACTTCCTGCCGATGGAGTACCCCGAGCTGGTCGCGACGGCCCTCGCGGAGCTGGCGCGGCGCAGCGACCTCGTCCCCACCTGAGTCCCGCGACCGGTCGCATCAGCGACAATGACGCGGTGACGTCTCCCTCCGCCGCACTGACGGCCGAGTCCGACCGTCGCAGCGCCGAGGCGCGGGCGGCCGCGACCCGGGCCGAAGCAGCACGGCCGACACCCCGGAACCCGGTCCGCTGGTTCGCCCGAACGGTCGCCGACGTCATCCGCAAGTCCGACCGCGACCGGGTTCTGGGCCTCTCGGCCGAGAACGCCTTCATGGCCGTGCTCACGGTGTTCCCGACGCTTCTCGTGGTCGCCGCGGTCCTCGGTCAGCTCGGGCTGATCATCGGCTCGGGCAACGCCACCAAGGTCGAGAACGCCGTGCTCGACTTCCTCGGCCGCCTCCTCACCGATCAGGCGGACGGCGCCATCGGCACCGCCCGCGGGCTGTTCGACACCGGCGGCGACGTGCTCACCCTCGCGACGCTCCTCGCCGTGATCTCCGTCGCGATGGCCTTCGCCGGCGTCATCAACACCGTGACGATCGCCTACGACGTGCACGACCAACGCGGCTGGTGGAAGCGCCGCGGCCTGGGTCTGCTCGTGGGGATGGGCAGCGTTCTCACCGGTGCGATCGTCGTGACGCTCATCGTCGTTGGGCCGGTCTTCGGCAGCGGGGTCGATATCGTCGCCGGCGTCGGTCTGGGCCAGGAGTACGAGTTCCTCTGGGAGTACGCGCGCTGGCCGGTGGCGTTCCTGTCGCTGGTGCTGTGGGCGGCCACGATGTTCCACATCTGCCCGGACCGGGCGGGTCCGTGGCGACACGGCTGGCCGGGCGCCCTGCTGACTTCGCTGTTCTGGCTCGCCGCGTCAGTCGGGTTCAACGTCTACCTCGAGCTGGTGGTCCGCTCCTCGCCGGTGCTCGGCGCACTCGGTGGCGGGCTGATCCTCATGACGTGGTTCTACCTGCTCTGTCTCGGGCTCCTCGTAGGTGCCGAGCTCAACGCCATCCTGCTCGCCCGGCGTGCGTGCCGAGACGGCGATCCGGCTACTCCGTGACGCCGAGACGCTCGAGCAGGAGGCGTCGTACGACGGAGGCGTCGGCCTGTCCGCGGGTCGCCTTCATGACGCGGCCGACGAGCGCCCCGACGGCCTGAACCTTCCCCGCCCGGATCTTGTCGGCGGCGTCGGCATCGGCGGCGATCGCCTCGTCGACAGCCGTCGCCAGCGCCCCCTCGTCGGAGACGACCGCCAGACCTCGTGTCGCCACGACGGCCTCCGGCTCGCCCTCGCCCGCGAGCACCCCGTCGACGACCTGACGCGCCAGGCCCGCGGTGAGCGAGCCGCCGGCGACGAGCCCGACCACCCTGGCGACCTGCGCCGGCGTGATCGACAGCTCCGCGGGCTCGACGCCGCTGCTGTTGGCTGTCTGGGCGAGGTGCCCGAGCCACCAGTTGCGGGCTTCCGCAGCAGGTGCGCCGGCGTCGACCGTCGCGAGCACCAGGTCGAGCACGCCGGCGTTGGTCATCGCCTCGGCGTCCAACGCTGACAGCGCGAGCTGCTCGATGAGCCGCCGACGCCGCACGGAGGGCGCCTCGGGCAGGGCGGCCTTCAGCTCCGCGACCCAGTCCGTGTCCGGCGCGACCGGCACGAGATCGGGCTCGGGGAAGTAGCGGTAGTCGGTCGCCTCCTCCTTGGACCGCCCGGACGTCGAGAGCCCGGTGTCCTCGTGGAAGTGCCGGGTCTCCTGCACGATCCGCTCGCCCTGGCGCAGCCGGGCGGCCTGCCGCTCGACCTCGGACCGCACCGCGCGCTCCACCGAGCGCAGCGAGTTGACGTTCTTGGTCTCGGACCGCGTGCCCCAGTCGTCGCCGGGCTTGTTGAGCGAGACGTTGACGTCGCACCGCAGCGAGCCCTGCTCCATCTTCACGTCGCTGACGCCGAGGCCACGCAGCACGTCGCGTAGCTCGGCGACGTACGCCTTGGCCACCTCCGCCGGCCGGTGCTTGGTGCCGACCACGGGTTTGGTGACGATCTCGACGAGCGGGATCCCGGCCCGGTTGTAGTCGACGAGGCTGTGGGAAGCACCGTGGATGCGCCCCGTGGCACCGCCGACGTGCAGCGTCTTGCCGGTGTCCTCCTCCAGGTGCACCCGCTCGATCGGCACGCGCACCGTTTCCAACGTGCCATCCGCATTGCTCACTTCGACGTCGAGGTACCCGTCGGTGCACAACGGCTCGTCGTACTGGGAGGTCTGGAAGTTCTTCGGCATGTCCGGGTAGAAGTAGTTCTTGCGCGCGAAGCGGCACCAGGTCGCGATGTCGCAGTGCAGCGCCAGGCCGATCCGGATGGTCGACTCGATCGCCTTCTCGTTGACGACAGGCAGGGCACCGGGAAGGCCGAGGCAGACCGGGCACGTGTGCGTGTTGGGGTCGGCGCCGAAGGTCGTGTCGCAGCCGCAGAACATCTTGCTCGCCGTACCCAGCTCGACGTGCGTCTCCAGCCCGATCACCGGCTCGAACTCCTGCAGGGCCTCCGCGTAAGGGACGGTCATGCGCAGAACTCGATCGCGACCTGCATCTAGGCCTCCCAGTCCAGTGGCGGAACCGGCGCCGGCATGGTCGCCTCGAACGCCGCGCCCACCCGGTAGAGCAGCTCGTCACGCATCGTCGGCGCCATGATCTGAAGACCGACCGGCAGCCCGTCCGACAGGCCGCAGGGCAGGGACATCGCCGGCCCGCCGTAGAGGTTGGACGGGATCGTCGCGAGGTCCTGGCGGTACATCGCCAGCGGGTCGGACAGCTTCTCCCCCAGCGGGAAGGCGACGGTGGGAGCCGCCGGGGAGACGAGCACGTCGGCCAGCGCGAAGGCCTCGGTGAAGTCGCGCGTGATGAGGCTGCGCACCTTCTGCGCCTGGCCGTAGTAGGCGTCGTAGTAGCCCGAGGACAGCGCGTAGGTGCCCAGGATGATGCGGCGCTTCACCTCGGCGCCGAACCCCTGCGCGCGCGTCAGCGACATGACCTCTTCGAGGCTGCGGTCGCCGTCGTCGCCGACCCGCAAGCCGTAGCGGACGCTGTCGAACCGAGCCAGGTTGCTCGACGCCTCGGACGGCGCGATCAGGTAGTACGCCGGCAGCGCGTAGGCGAAGTGCGGGCAGCTGACCTCGACGACCTTCGCGCCGAGCCCGGTGAGGGTCTCGACGGCTTCGGCGAAGCGCTGCTCCACCCCAGGCTGGTAGCCCTCGCCGGACAGCTCCTTGACCACGCCGATGGTCATGCCGCTGATGTCGGCCTGCTTCGCGGCCTCGACGACGGGCGGCACCGGAGACGGGATCGACGTCGAGTCGCGCGGGTCGTGCCCGGCGATGACCTCATGCAGCAGCGCGGCGTCCATCACGGTGCGCGCGCATGGGCCGGCCTGGTCGAGGCTGCTGGAGAAGGCCACGAGCCCGTAGCGGCTGACACCGCCGTAGGTCGGCTTCACCCCGACCGTGCCGGTGACCGCGGCCGGCTGCCGGATCGAGCCGCCGGTGTCGGTGCCGATCGCGAGGGGCGCTTCGAAGCTCGCGACCGCCGCGCTCGAGCCACCACCGGAGCCACCCGGGATGCGGTCGAGGTCCCACGGGTTGTGCGTCGGGCCGTAGGCGCTGTGCTCGGTGGACGAACCCATCGCGAACTCGTCCATGTTGGTCTTGCCCAGGATCACGACGCCGGCAGACTTGAGCCGCTCGACCACGGTGGCGTCGTACGGCGGGCGCCAGCCCTCGAGGATCCGCGAGCCGACGGTGGTCGGGACGCCCTTCTGGACGATGACGTCCTTCAAGGCGAGAGGTACGCCGGCAAGCGGGCCGCTGATCTCGCCGGCGTCGACCCTGCGCGCGGTCTCAAGCGCGCCCTCGCTGTCGACGTGCAGGAACGCGTGCAGCTGGCCGTCGATCTTCGCGATGCGGTCGAGGTGCGCCTGCGCGACGTCGACCGCGTTGGTCTCGCCGGCGGCGATCGCCGCGGCGATCTCCCGCGCGGTCAGCCGGGTGAGGTCGTTCACGTCTCGTCATCCAGGATCCGGGGCACGCGGAAGCGACCGTCCTCAGCTGCCGGCGCGCCGGCCAGCACGTCGTCGCGGGGCAGCGAGGTGACGACGACGTCTGGGCGCATGACGTTCTCGAGCGGTACGGCGTGCGTCATCGGCGTGACGCCCTCGGCGTCGCTCACCTCACCGATCTTGGCGACGGCGCCGAGGATCACGTCGAGCTGACTGGCCAGCCGGTCGAGCTCGCTGTCGTCGAGCGCGAGCCGCGCGAGGCGCGCGAGGTGCGCGACCTCGGCACGGGTGATCTCAGCCATGCGGCTCCTCGACAGCGGCGGAACGGACGAGCCGCAGTCTAGGTGGGGCGGGTCAGCGCCCGCCGCCGCGGATCAGGCGCTGCAGCTCGGCGCATCCGTCGGGCGCAGCCGCAGTCGCGACAGCGGCGCGGCAATGTCGTTACCCGCCGCACTCGTGGAGACCTCGTGCTCGTCGCCCACGGTCGCGTCGGTCGTGCAGTCACCTGTCGAGATCGTCACGACCGCCGTCGCGGGTGCGCCGTTGTAGATCGCGAAGGTGCTGTCCGCACCGCTGCCGCCGCCGTGCAGGCTGCCCACGACGGCGCCGGATCGCTCGGCGGGCCGCCAGGTGACCTCGAACGGGATCCCGCCGATGACCGCCTCGAGGTGGGCGGCGGCGGTGTCGGCGTCGGCCGTCAGGCTGCCCTTGGGCAGCGCACCGGCGTAGTAGCGCGGGCCCTGGCAGTCGGGGTCGCAGAACGTGACACTCACCGCGAGGTAGCTGGCTGAGGAGCGCGCGATAGCCCGCAGCTCGACCTCGAGGTGTTCCCCGTCGTCGGTCGGGAGCGCGATGCGGACCACCGCCGCGCGGGAGGACTCGGCGGGCGCCGCGACTGCGGGAAGGACCCCCGCTGCAGCGACGAGCGGCAGGGCAAGAGCGAGCAGACGGCGCATGACGTTCCCCCAGGTTTCGGCGATTGACCCGTGGACGTGACACGCCGTCGAAAGGTTCGCCACGATGTGTGCCGAACCTTCTGGGGTGCCCAGGCGTCCACGACTCGAGGCACTGCGATCTGGAGGGGGAGAGGTGACGGCGTTCGTGGACACCGCGCCGCGCGACAGCGCGGTGACCTCCCGAGCCGCCGTCTCCGCCGACGAGGTCGAGTTCGTCGCGTTCTACTCCGAGCACTTCGGCCGGCTGTCGGGCTATGCGCTCTCGCTGGTCGGCGACGCCGGGCTCGCCACCGACGTCGCCCAGGAGGCGATGACGCGGCTCTTCGCACGCTGGGGCCGCGTGCGCGACCCACGGGCCTGGGTCTACTTCGTCGCGACGAACCTGTCGACCGACCACTGGCGTCGGTCGCAGCGCGACCGGGCGCTCACGGACCTGCTCCGCGACATCACCAGCACCGAGGACCAGGCGCACGACCCCTGGCTGCGCGACCTCGTCGACCGGCTGCCGGCCAACCTGCGCCAAGCCGTGCTCCTGCACTACTACGCCGATCTACCGATCGACGAGGTCGCCCGCCTCGTCCACCGGCCGGTCGGGACCGTGAAGCGCCGACTGCACGACGCTCGCCAGCTGCTCGCGAGCGCCGGAGGAACCCATGACTGACGACCTGCCCACCCGCCCGTTCACCGCCCTCCCGCCGCCGCCCGCGGGGGCGACGGCCGCGGTGCGCGGCGGTCGTGGGATCCGCCGTCGGCGTCGGCTGACCGAGCTCGGCGCCGCAGCGGCGTCGATGGCCGTGGTAGCCGGGGTGCTCGTCGCCGCGGGCAGCGGCTCCCCCCATGCAAGCGACGAGCTCGTGCCCGCGGGACCCGGGAACACCTCGCGCTCGTCCGTCGACAGCAGCACCGAGTCCGAGAACGGCGCCCCGGGTTCCTTGACGGTGACCACCGCGCGGCCGACACCGACGGGCACGGCCCAGCCGCGCGCGACGAGCACCACGTCCGGCCAGGCCCCTCGCGCAACCGCCTCACCCACGGCGCGGGCGGGCACGAGCACCGGCGGCTACCTCACCCCGAACCTCGTGCGGCGGTACCACCCGGCGCCCCCGCAGACCGGTGGCCCTTCCGGACGCATCTGCGGCGGCGGCGGCGACGGCAACACCAACGGGGAGCTCAACAGCGGCTACGGCTTCTGCGTCGATGCCTATGCGACCCGCACCCCGCGTGGCCATGACCTCGTCCTCGAGGTCTGCCGCGATAGCACGGGACCGGGTTCGCTGCACTTCACCCGCGAGCTCGAGGCCGAGCTCGTCGTGCACGACGTCCTCGACCAAGACCGGGTCGTTTGGCGGTGGTCCCCGGGCCACGCCAACGACGAGGACGCGCACGTGCTGAAAGTCGAAACGAGTGGGTGCTGGACCTGGACCGCTCAGTGGACCGACGTGGACTCGCGCGGGCGCGAGCTGGAGACGGGTAAGTACGAGGTCGCCGTCGACAGCACCGCGGAGCAGCTGCGGGCTCAGCCGGAGCAGCGCGCGGCCTTCACGATCAGCTGAACCGACGCGACACCGCAGCGCAACGTGCCCGTCACACGACTGGGGCACGATGAGGGTGTGGCCTTCCTGCTGCGACTCGTGCTGCCCGACCGGCCCGGCATGCTCGGCGCCGTCGCCACGGCGCTGGGTGAGGCGGGCGCCGACATCGTCAGCCTCGACGTCGTCGAGCGCGGTCCGGACGGCGCCGTCGACGACCTGCTCGTCGAGCTGCCGTCCGGTTCTCTCGTCGATCGGTTGATCACCGCCGCGCAGTCGGTGCCGGGCGTGATCGTCGAGTCGTTGCGCCCCTACACGGGAGCGGCGGACCTGCACGGCGACCTCGAGCTCGTCGACGCGCTCGCGGCGGCGCCGGACCGCGCCATGCAGGTCCTCGTCGACGGCGCACTCGGCGTCTTCCGCGCCGGCTGGGCGCTCCTGGTCGAGAACGGCGTCGTCGTCGGGGCCAGCCGCGGCGCCCCCGAGATCGGAGCGCTACCGACGACGTGGGAGCCGGTCTCTCGGGCGCGTCGGATCGAGCCTGGTGAGCCGTGGGTCCCACAGCCGTGGCAGCTGCTGGGCACCGAGCTCGCGGCCGCACCGATCGGGAGCCCCGCGACCGTCATCCTGCTGGGCCGTCCCGGCGGCCCGCTGTTCCGGGCATCGGAGGTGCTGCGCCTCGGGCACCTGGCCGGCATCGCGGCAACAGTGACGTCGGTGGCCACCGGCGTCTGATCGCTAGCGTCTCTGTCATGAGGGTGTATGCGTCGATGGACGCCACAACGCCGCTCGGCCTGGTGCCGGCGTACGTGGCGCGCGTGGAGGCTCTCGGGTTCGACGGGGTGCACGTACCCGAGACCGTGCACGACGCGTTCATGGTCGCGTTGCTCGCCGTGGAGCACTCCACGACGCTCACGGTCCGCACGAGCGTGGCGGTGGCCTTCCCGCGCAGTCCCATGGTCGTCGCCTATGCCGCCTGGGACCTCGCCCGGCTGTCCGGCGGGCGGTTCTCGCTGGGGCTAGGGACTCAGGTGCGCGGCAACATCGAGGGGCGGTACTCGACGGCGTGGACCGAACCGGTGCCACGGATGCGCGACTACGTCGGCTCCCTGCGCGCGATCTGGAAAGCCTTCCAGACCGGCGATGCACTCGACTTCCGCAGCGGCTCGTACTCCTTCACCCGGCTGCAGCCCTACTTCAACCCCGGGCCACAGGTCCATCCGGACATCCCGGTGTTCCTCGGCGGGGTCAACGCCGGCATGTGCGCACTGGCCGGCGAGATCGCGGACGGGCTCGTCACGCACCCGACCGCGGCGCTGCCCGAAGCGCTCGATCGCATCCGGCAGGACGTCCGCGCGGGCGAGCAAGCCGCCGGCCGGACTGCCGGACAGGTTGCGGTGCTCGCCTCGGCGCAGTTCGTCTCAGGGATCGACGCCGCCTCCATGGCACGCAACCGGGAGGCCAAGCGCAGCGCGGTGGCATTCCTGTACTCGACCCCGGCGTACCGCGGCACCCTGGCCCTTCTCGGGCGGGAGGACCTCGCCGATCAGCTGCACTCGCTCAGCCGGACCCAGTCGTGGACAGCCATGGCCGAGGTCGTTGACGACGAGATGCTCGACGCGATCGCACCGACGGCTCCCTACGCCGACCTGGCGGCGGTCCTGAGCCAGCGCTACGCCGGGCGGGCCGACGGTCTCGTTCTCGCGCCACCCGCCGATCCAGCCGACGACGCCGCCTTCGCCGGCGTCGTCGCGGAGCTTCGCGCGCACGCGTCCTGAGCTACTCCGCGTCGATCGGGGCAGCGATCGCCCGGGCGGCGTCGGGTCCTTGCTCGAGCAGCACGGTCAGACCGGCGTCATCCAAGGTCGGTACGCCGAGCTTGACCGCCTTCTCGTACTTGCTCGCGCCGGGGTCGGTCCCGACGACGACGAAGTCGGTCTTCTTCGACACGCTCCCGGTGACCTTGCCGCCCAGTGCCTGCACCCCCTCCGTTGCGCCGTCACGGCTGTAGGACTCGAGCGTGCCGGTGATGACGACGGTGACGCCCTCGAGCGGCCGGGGTCCCTCGTCGGCGCCCTCGTCGGCCATGCGAACACCGGCGTCAGCCCACTTGCGCACGATCTCGCGGTGCCAGTCGACGTCGAACCACTCCCCCACGACCTGCGCGATCGTGGGGCCGACGCCGTCCACGGCTGCCAGCTCCTCCTCGCTCGACTCGCGGATGCGGTCCATGCTCCGCAGCCCGCGGGCGAGCTCACGCGCGGCGGTCGGGCCGACGTGCCGGATGCTCAGGGCGACGATGACCCGCCACAGAGGCTGGGCCTTGGCCTTCTCCAGGTTGGTCAGCAGGAGCTGGCCGTTGGCGCTGAGCGACCCGTCCTTGTTACGGAAGAAGTCGCTGCGAAGCAGCCGCTCCTCGTCGAGACCGAAGACATCGCCCTCGTCCTGGACGACGTCGTCGTGCAGCAGCGCATCGGCCGCCTTGAACCCCAGCCCCTCGATGTCGAACGCCCCCCGGCCGGACATCGCGAAGATGCGCTCGCGCAGCTGCGACGGGCAGGACCGCGCGTTGGGGCAGCGCAGGTCGACGTCGCCCTCCTTGGCCGGTGCGAGGGGCGTGCCGCAGGACCTGCACGTCTTGGGCATCAGCCACGTAGGCCGCGACGCGTGCTCGTCGTCGACGACGGGTCCGAGCACCTCCGGGATCACGTCACCTGCCCGCCGTACGAAGACCATGTCGCCGATGCGGACGTCCTTGCGGGCGACCTCCTGCGCGTTGTGCAGCGTGGCCATGCCGACCATCACGCCGCCCACGTGGACAGGCTCGAGTACGGCGAAGGGCGTGGCGCGGCCGGTGCGGCCGGTGTTGACCTCGATGCCGAGCAGGCGCGTCGTGACCTCCTCCGGCGGGTACTTGTGCGCGATCGCCCAGCGCGGTGCCTTCGACGTGGCTCCGAGCCGGCGCTGCAGCGGCACCTGGTCGACCTTGACGACCACCCCGTCGATCTCGTGCTCGACGTCGTGCCGATGCTCGCCGTACCTCGCGATGTAGCCCAACGCACCGTCGATGTCGTCGAAGACCTCGTACCGGGACGCGACCGGCAGCCCCCACTCCGACAGCTGCGCGTACGCCTCCGACTGCGCGCCCGGCTCCCACCCTTGACGGTGGCCGATCCCGTGCAGCGTCAACGTCAGCGGGCGGGATGCGGTCACCCGCGGGTCCTTCTGACGCAGGCTGCCGGCAGCGCCGTTGCGCGGGTTGACCAACGGCGTCTTGCCCTCGTCCATCAGTCGCTGGTTGAGCTCCTCGAAGTCGGCCGTCGCGATGAAGACCTCGCCGCGGACCTCGAGCACCGCCGGCCAACCGCTGCCGGCGAGCCGCTTCGGGACGTTGCGCACCGTGCGAACGTTGGGGGTGATGTCCTCACCCATCCGTCCGTCGCCGCGTGTTGCCGCGCGATCCAGAACGCCGTTGCGGTAGACGAGTGCCACCGCGAGACCGTCGATCTTCAGCTCGCAGAGGTATCGCGGGCGACCTTCGCGCTCGGTGCGCGCGGCCCAGGCGCGCAGCTCATCCTCAGTGAAGACGTTGTCCAGGCTCATCAGCCGCTCGAGGTGCTCGACCGGCGTGAAGTCGGTCGAGAAGCTCTCCATGACCTTCTGGCTCGGTGAGTCCGGCGTGCGCAGTGTCGGCCACCGCTCCTCGAGGGCGGTGAGCTCATGCATCAGCCGGTCGTACTCCGCGTCGGAGACCGTGGGCCGAGTCAGGACGTAGTAGCGGAAAGCCAGGTCCTCCAGCGTCTGCGCCAGCTCGGCATGCCGCTCCCGGTCCGCGACCGGCACCCCGTCGACCAGCTCACTCATTGGGGCTCCTCCCCCATCCGCCGGGCCATCTCCACGCAGGCCACGAGAGCCCTGCGCGCGTACGACGGCGACGCACCGGCCAGCCCGCACGACGGGGTTACAACGACCGTCGCCGGCAGTCTGCCGGGCTCGAAGCCGAGCCGTCGCCAGAGCGTCTTCGCCGGTGCCATTCTCGACTCGAGGTCCGACAGGTCTGTGTCGACACCCGGGACGAGACCGAGCAGCAGACCCACCCCCGCTTCCACGGCCAGACCGATCCCGTCGTCGTCGTACGGCGTGAGTACGGCGGCATCGAGCGACAGCGCCCCTGCACCCGCGCGCTGCAGCACGTCGATCGGCGGCCGCGGCGCGCAGCAGTGGACGACGGTGTGCTCCGCGACGTCGAGGACCGTGCGCAGCTGCGCGATCGCCCGCTCGGCGTCCGGCGCACGCAGCCGGCCGAAGCCGCTCGCCGTGGGGATCTGCGCCGCCAGCACACCCGGCAGCGCCGGCTCGTCGAGCTGCAGCACGATCGTGCTGCCCGGCAGCCGACGTGCGACGTCGGCCAGGTGCGACCTCAACCCTTCGGCCAGGCTCTGCGCCAGATCGGCGACGGCCGCGTGGTCGGCCAGCAACCGGTCGCCTCGCGTCAACTCGACGGTCGCCGCCAGCGTCCACGGACCAGCCGCCTGCACCTTGAAGACGGCCGGGGACGCGCCCGCTTCCTCGAGAGCGTCGAGGTCCCGCGCCAGGAGGTCACGGGCTCGCTGCCCGTCGCGAGCGGGCCGGGCCGTGATCCGCCAGCCGCTCGGCTGGAGGTCGGCGTGCAGGTCGGCGAGCACTGCGGTGGTGCGTCCGGTCAGGTCGGCGTGCGGTCCGCGGGCCGGGAGCTCGGGCAGGAACGGGAATCCCGAGAGCTCACCCAGGACGACCCGCACTGCCTCCACGGGGTCCGTCCCCGGCATGCTCCCGACGCCGCTCGCCGAGGCCGGCGGCCAAGGAAGGGTCACGCCTTGCGGGAGCCGCTCTTCTTGGCCGGGGCTTTCTTGGTAGCGGCCTTCTTCGGCGCGGCCTTCTTCGCGGGCGTCGGCTTCCGCGCCGTCGTGGTCTTGGTCGGTGCCTTGACCGGCGCCGTCGGAGCGGTCGCGCGCGGCCGGCGGCGAGCGCCCCCGGTCAGCCAGTCCAGATCGGCCTGGAGCGCCGCGACGACATCCGCGTGCGGCGCGGTCGCACCGCGGACGGCCAGGCTGTAGCGCTGGATGACCTGCAGATCGGGCAGCTGGACGTCGTCGGCGGAAGCCATGCGACCAACCTATCCACCCGCGCGGCCGCGAACCGCCCTGGACCACGCGGCGGTCACGCCGCAGAGGCGATCGTCGCGCTTCCCAGCACGGTGTCGCCGTCGTACAGGACCGCGGCCTGACCCGCCGCGATACCGCGGGCCGGGGTCGTCAGCAGCAGCTGCCAGCCCTCGTCGGCGGCGGCGACCGAACACCCGTGCACCTCGCCGTGCGCGCGCAGCTGGACGTCGCATGCCAGGGGCAGGGCCCGCGGGCCCGACGTCCAGACGGGCGACGTCGCGCGCACCGAGGAGACGTCGAGCGCCTCCACCGGCCCGACCCGCACCGTGCGCTCTGCGGGTGACAGCGACAACACGTACCTCGGCCGGCCATCACCTGCCGGTACGTCGAGTGCGAGCCCGCGGCGCTGGCCGACGGTGTAGGCGAAAGCGCCGTCGTGGCGACCGACGACGGCCCCCGTCAGCGCGTCCACGACCGGGCCGGGCTGGTCGCCCAAGCGACTGCGCAGGAAGGCCGCGGTGTCGCCGTCGGCGATGAAGCAGATGTCGTGCGAGTCGGGCTTGTCGGCCACCCCGAGACCTCGCCGCGCAGCCTCGGCACGCACCTCGGACTTCGTCAGGTCGCCCAGCGGAAACATCGCAAAGGCGAGCTGCTCGGGCGTCAGGACAGCGAGCACGTAGGACTGGTCCTTCGCGACGTCGACAGACCGGCGCAGCACGCCGTCGGCGAGCCTCGCGTGGTGGCCCGTGACGACCGCGTCGAACCCGAGCCGGCGGGCCCGGTCGAGCACCGCGGCGAACTTGATGCGCTCGTTGCACCGCAGACAGGGGTTCGGCGTGCGGCCGGCGGCGTACTCCGCGACGAAGTCGTCGACCACGTCCGCGCGGAACCGCGCCGCCAGGTCCCAGACGTAGTACGGGATGTCGAGGACGTCGGCGACCCGCCGTGCGTCGTGGGCGTCCTCCTTCGAGCAGCACCCCCGGGACCCGGTGCGAAGCGTCGCGGGTGCTTCGGACAGCGCGAGGTGCACACCGGTCACGTCGTGGCCCGCATCGACAGCAAGGGCTGCCGCGACCGCCGAGTCGACCCCACCCGACATGGCGGCGAGCACCTTCATCGCCGGCCCCTCATCGGCGTACGAGCCGGGCCCGGTCGATGACGGCCGGCAGCGCGTCGAGGAGCTCGTCGACGTCGGCGGACGTCGACGTGTGTCCGAGCGAGAAGCGCAGCGACGCTCGAGCCCGGTCCTCCTCGGCGCCCATCGCGACGAGGACGTGGGATGGGCGCGCCACGCCGGCCGAGCACGCGGAGCCGGTCGACACCTCGACGCCACGGGCGTCCAGGAGGAGCAGCAGGGAGTCGCCCTCGCAGCCGGGGAAGGAGAAGTGCGCGTTGCCGGGGAGCCGCCCCGGACCACGATCGCCGTTGAGGACCGCGTCGGGCAGCGCCGCCTCGACCCGCGCGACGAGGTCGTCGCGCAGGGCCGACAGCCGGGCGGCCGTCTCGGGCTGCCGCTCGGTCGCGACGGCGGCAGCCGCGGCCAGCCCCGCGACACCAGGAACGTCGACCGTGCCGGACCGCACGTCGCGCTCCTGCCCACCGCCGTGGAGCAGCGGCGTACAGGCGATGTCTCGGCCGAGGAGCAGTGCGCCGACACCCAACGGGCCGCCGAACTTGTGGCCCGTCACGGTCAGCGCGTCGACGCCGGAGTCGGCGAAGTCGACCGGCAGCTGGCCGACGCCCTGGACCGCGTCGGTGTGCAGCGGAACCCCGTGCTCGTGCGCGACCTCGGCGAGCGCACGCACCGGCTGGACGGTGCCGACCTCGTTGTTGGCCCACATCACCGAGACGAGGGCGACGTCGTCGTCGAGGGCCCGCTTCAGCGACTCGGGGTGCACGCGACCGACGTCGTCGACCTCGAGCCAGGTGACCTGCGCGCCCTCGTGCGCAACGAGCCACTCCACGGCGTCCATGACCGCGTGGTGCTCCACCGCGCTGGCGAGGATCCGGGTGCGACGCGGGTCGGCCGCCCGCCGCGCGAAGAAGATGCCCTTCACCGCGAGGTTGTCGCTCTCCGTGCCCCCGCCGGTGAAGACCACCTCGGACGGGCGGGCGCCCAGCGAACGGGCCAACGACTCCCGGGACTCCTCGACCAGCCGACGGGCTCGGCGCCCGGCCGTGTGCAGCGACGACGGGTTGCCCGTCGACGCCATCGCGGCGGTCACAGCAGCGACGGCCTCCGGCAGCATCGGCGTGGAGGCCGCATGGTCGAGGTAGGCCACCTGCCGAGCCTAGACGCCCCGGCGCCGGCTACTGCCTGCTGAGCACCCGCTGCCCGAGGTGTGCGCCCTCTGCGGGGAGCTCGCCGTCCTCTGCCACAACCACCTGCGTGGGAAGCATTCCGGCGGCGGCGCGGACGTCGCGGGCGACCGCGACGGCGACCTCCGCGGGGTCGGCGTCGTCGGCGGGCACGACGTGCACGAGCACCTCGTCGCTGTCGTCGCGCGCACTCCGCCCGATCACGATGCGCCAGTCGACCAGGTCGGCGCGGCCGACGAGGGCCGCGGACACCCCACGCAGGTCGACCTGCCGCAGCCCCGTCCGCAGGTCGAGGGGCAGTACGAGCGCACCGGGGCGCAGGCCGGTGACGCGCGGCACCGTGCGGCCGCACGACGGGCAGGGCGTCTCGTCGATGCCGGTGGCGAGGTCGCCCGTGCGCCACCGCAGCAGCGCGCTGCCGCGGAAGCCGAGCTGGGTGACGACGACTTCCAAGGGCCCGCTCCCGGTGGCGCCCTCACCCGTCTCCGGGTCGACGAGCTGCACGACTTCGAGGTCGGGATAGGTGTGCAGACCGGTCCGGCCGCCGGACTCGCGGCAGTCGCCCCACAGCACCCGGTGTCCCTCCGGGACGTGCACCGCGAGCACCGCGCACTCGGGTGCCCCGACCCGCTGAAGGGCCTCGCGAACAGCGGCTCGCTCGTCGTCGTACGCCCCGCCGACGAGCAGCACCGTGCGCACGGTGTCGAGCACTGCGCCCGCCTCGTCGAGGTCATCGAGCAGCTGTGCCGCGACGGACGCGGAGACCGCGAGCGCGGTCGCCGGCACCAGCCGCAGTGCCCCAGCGACGGCCTCGACGTCGTCACCCGGTGCGAGCAGGGGCGATCCCGCGCCGAGCGCGGCGAGCTCGAGCGCGCGGGTCGACGCGGTCGGGGTGGTCGGCAGGGCGTTCACGACGACGTCGGACCGCGTCAGACCGAGCACCTGCCACAACCGAGCACCCGCACGGGCAACGAGATCGAGGTCCGAACGCGTGCTGGCCACCGGGTAGCGCAGCCCGAGGCCGGCCCACACGAAGGACGTCGGCCGGGTGTCGGCTTCCACGATGGCGCGGTACGAGCCGGGGCGCGCGAGCCGGCTGGCAAGCGCGCGCCTCAGGACCGGTCCCTCCGCGTGCAAGGCGAAGCCGGACTCCGTGCCCTGCAGCACGAGGGCCGCCATCCCGGCTGGGTCGCCGTCGGGGCAGACGTCCCGCTCGCCCACCGCGGGAAGCGATGACAGACCGGCCAGCGAGCCGACATCTGCCGCTTTTCGCCCCAGGGTCTTCAGCCTGGCCTTCCACCAGGGCGAGAACGGGGCGACGGCGTCGACGACCTGGCTGCGGACCGCGGCCTCGCGCTGCTTCACGAGCTGGTGCGGCGTACGACGGTCCCAGGCAGCCATGGTCGGCGAGTCTAGGGACGGCAGGACTAGCGTCCGCGACATGGCCCCGTGGACCGTTGACGACATACCCGACCAGACCGGACGCACCGCGCTCGTGACCGGGGCGAACTCCGGCCTCGGGCTGCACACGTCGATCGCCTTGGCGCGGCGCGGAGCCCGGGTGCTCATGGCCTGCCGCAACCCCGACCGGGCCGGCGAGGCGCTCGCGCGCGTCTCGTCGGAGGTGCCGGGCGGGAAGGCCGAGCTCGTCTCCCTGGACCTCGCTTCACTGGCCTCGATCCGGACCGCGGCAGCCGACGTGGCCGGCCGCGCGCCCACCCTCGACGTGCTGATCGACAACGCCGGCGTGATGGCGATCCCTCGTGCGCAGACCGTCGACGGCTTCGAAATGCAGCTGGGCACCAACCACCTCGGTCACTTCGCCCTGACCGGCCTACTCCTGCCCCAGCTCCTCGCAGCACCGGACCCGCGGGTCGTCGTCGTGTCGAGCGACGCCCACAAGATCGGGCGGATGCGCTTCGACGACCTCATGGGCGAGAAGTCGTACGGCCGGTGGTCGGCGTACGGCCAGAGCAAGCTGGCGAACCTGCTCTTCATGAGGGAGCTCGACCGCAGAGCCGCTGGTCGGCTCATCGCGGTGGGCGCGCACCCCGGCTACGCCGCGACCAACCTGCAGAGCAACTACGGCAACCCCGTCGTCGACCTGTTCATGAAGATCGGCAACCGCGTCATCGCGCAGTCGGACGAGGCCGGCGCCTGGCCACAGCTCTACGCCGCGACCATGCCGGACGTGAAGGGCGGCGAGTACTTCGGACCGAGCGGCATGTTCGGTCTGCGCGGCGCGCCGCATCGCGACAGCCCAACGCGGGCTGCCCAGAACGACGAGACAGCGCGGCGGCTCTGGGAGATCAGCGAGCAGCTGACCGGCGTGACCTACGCCTATTAGCCGCCCCGCTGCCGACGTGCGACTCCACCCCCACTTCGCGCCGATCTACGTCTTGTCCGAACTCTTACGGCGTGTCGCGGGCATCAAGACGTAGATCGGCGAGGCAATCGGGGGCAGCCCATCAGGCCGCGTGCGGGCGCTCGACGTCGGCGCGCGTCATCAGCGGTCGCAGACGCGGGGCCGGCAACGTGTCACGGCCCGAGCACAGGCGACGGCGGTCACGGCCCTTCGCCACCTGGATCGCGCGAAGGACCTCCGCGCACAGGGACACGCTCGACCTCACGTAGACGTCCGCAGCGGTGAACTCTCGGATCTCAAGACCGAGCTCGGCGATCCGCGAGCGCCTGCGTCGGTCGGCGTTGAAGCGCGACTTCTTGAGTCGCTCCTCGCGGCCGTCGTACTCCAGCACGACGCCGTCGATGTGCAGGTCACCGCGGCCGGCGTGTACGCCGTGCTCGTCGTACATGTCGAACTGAGCTTCCGGCCGGGGCAGCCCACCGAGGACGAGCTTCATCCGCAGCCGGCTCTCCATCAGCGACTCACTTCGGGGTTCCAGGTGCGGTACGACGGCGCGAGCCGCCGTGACGTTGCGCAGCCCCCGCGCAGAATCGAGCGACTCCCGGAACTGGTCCAGCGTGCCCGCTCCGGACCGCAAGACGGCGTCCCCGAACGCGACCGCTTCCGTCAACGACTCTCGCCTGGCCACGTCCACGAACGCGCGCGCGGCGCTCACCAGAAGCAGGCCATTGGCCTCGCACAGCTCACTGTCCGGGAGGGCTGCGATGTGCGGGACGACGCCCGGCCGCCGCTCGAGGTGACGCCCGCGAGGCGACGTGACGTCGAGCTCGCCGGTCTTGGACAGGACATCGACGCCAAGCGCCCACAGGGCCGCACGGCCGCTCAGCGCAACGTCCGGCGGAAGCACCTTGCGAAGCGCGGAGACCCGCACGGCAGGCGTGTCGTCGTGGAACCACTCCACGTATGCGTCGCGCAGCACGCGCCACCACAGGCCCTCGACGAGAGCATTGTCGGCGAGCCGGCGACTGCCGACCTTCTTCACCAGCTCGCGCCAGGTCAGCACCTCGATGTCCACCGGGAGATCGTGGAGCGCCGCGACCACCTATGCGGCCCTGTCCACAGCCCATCTTTCGCAGCGATCTACGTCCCGTACGAGATCTCCCCGCGTGTTGCGGGCATCAGGACGTAGATCGGCACGGTGAAGGGGGTGGGGAGAGCGGTCGGGTGACCGAAGGGGCTAGCCCTTGCGCTTCTCGATCTCCTCGGTCAGCTGGGGGACGACGTTGAACAGGTCGCCCACGAGGCCGAAGTCGGCGAGCTCGAAGATCGGCGCCTCGGGGTCCTTGTTGATGGCCACGATCGTCTTCGAGGTCTGCATGCCGGCGCGGTGCTGGATGGCGCCTGAGATGCCGACCGCGATGTAGAGCTGCGGCGACACGGTGCGCCCGGTCTGCCCGACCTGGTTCTGGTGCGGATACCAACCGGCGTCGGTCGCGGCACGCGATGCACCGACGGCAGCGCCGAGGGTGTCGGCGAGCTTCTCCACGATCGAGAAGTTCTCCGCGTTGCCCATGCCGCGCCCACCGGAGACGACGATCGACGCCTCACCGAGGTCGGGTCGGCCGCCCTTGGCCTCGACGACCGCCTCGACCAGCCTGGAGGCCTTGTCGGCGTCGCTGAACTCTGCCGTGACCTGCTCGACGGTGCCGGCGCCGGCCTGCTCGGTCGGCGGCGTGGAGTTCGGGCGCACGGTGATGATCGGCGTACCCGTCTGGACCTTCGACTGCACGGTGACCGCACCGCCGAAGATCTGCTGCTCGGCGACCAGCTCCGGGGTCACGCCGACCGCGTCGGTCAGCAGACCGCCGCCGGTCTTGACGGCCAGCCGGGCGCCGATCTCCTTGCCGGTGGCGTTGCTCGGGAGCAGCACCGCGGCCGGGCTCTTCTCCTGCACCAGCTTCGCGAGCACCGACGCGTGCGGCCCGACGAGGTACGACGACAGCTCCTCGGCCTCGCAGACGTAGACCTTCTCCGCGCCGTACGCACCGACCTTCTCGGCGGCAGCTGACGCGCCCTTGCCCAGTACGACGGCCGACGGCTCGCCCAGGGTGCGGGCGAGGGTCAGCAGCTCGTACGAGACCTTCTTCGGAGCCCCGTCGACGTGGTCGACGAGAACAAGCACTTCCGCCACGAGTCCAGCCCTCTCAGATGATCTTCTGCGACGCGAGGAAATCGGCGACCTTGGCGCCGCCGTCACCCTCGTCCTTGACGATCTGGCCCGCCTGACGCGGCGGCTTGTTCGAGAACTCCACGACCTGCGACGGCGCGTTGGCCAGGCCGACCTTGTCGGCCTCGATGCCTGCGTCAGCGGTGGTCAGCGTGGTGAGCGGCTTGCTCTTGGCCGCCATGATCCCCTTGAACGACGGGTAGCGCGGCTCGTTGATCTTCTCGACCACCGACAGGATCGCCGGCAGCGGTGCCTCGACGACGTCGTAGCCGTTGTCGGTCTGCCGCTCGATCTTGACGTTGCCGCCGTCGACGGTGACCTTGCGCGCGCCGGAGAGCTGCGGCTTGCCGGTGCGCTCCGCGAGCAGCGCGGCCATGACGGACATGCGCGAGTCGGTCGCCTCCGAGCCGCAGATGACGAGGTCGTACTCGAGCGTGTCGAGGACCTTCGCAATCGCGTACGACGTCTGTATGGCGTCACTGCCGGCAAGCGCCTCGTCGGACAGGTGCACGGCCTTGTCGGCCCCCATCGACAGCGCCTTGCGGATCGTCTCGACGGCGCGGTCCGGACCCATCGTGAGGATGGTGACCGAAGCCTCCCCGCCGGCAGCCTCCTTGAGCTTGAGCGCCTCCTCGACGGCGTACTCGTCGATCTCGTTCATGACGACGTCGACGGACGCGCGGTCCAACGTCTTGTCGTCCGCCTTGAGCTTGCGCTCGGCCCACGTGTCGGGGACCTGCTTGACCAGTACGACGATGTTCATGCTCGTGCGCCGACCTCCGTAGGCAGACTGCATCTGGCGCGGCGGTGCGCGCACGTGTCGAGGATGACGGTCACGCTAACGCGAGCGCTTGACGCTCCCGTGACCGGCCTCGCCGGCCATTGTTACCCGCCGGTAGCAGCCCCGCAAACTGCAACAAGCACCCTGTGCCGCACATCACGTCCGCGGCGGTGGGCAGGGTGGGTCAGCGGCCGAGGAACTGGGCCTTGCCGGGGCCACTCTCGACGAAGGACGCCATGCCAATGGCGCGGTCCTCGGTGGCGAACAGACCGGCGAACAGCGTCGACTCCATCCGCAGCGCGGCGTCGAGGTCCATCTCGAGGCCCTCGTCGATCGCCTTCTTCGCGGCCCGGATCGCGATGGCAGCACCGCCGGCGTACGACGACGCCATCTCCATGGCCTTGGCGTAGACGGCGCCCGCGGGCACGACGACGTCGGCCAGGCCGATGGCGAGCGCCTCCGACGCCTCGACGAAGCGCCCCGTGAAGCAGATGTCCTTGGCTTTCGCCGGCCCGACCAACCGGGTCAGCCGTTGCGTGCCACCGGCCCCGGGGATGACGCCGAGCAGGATCTCGGGCTGGCCCATCTTCGCGTTGTCGGCGACCACCCGGAAGTCGGCGCACATCGACAGCTCGCAGCCGCCGCCGAGCGCGTAGCCGGTGACGGCGGCGATGACCGGCTTGGGGATGCGCGCCACGGTCTGGAAGCAGTCCTGCAGAGCCCCGGAGCGCTGAAGCATGTCGACGTACGACATGTCCTTCATCTCCTTGATGTCTGCGCCGGCGGCGAAGACGCGCTCGCCGCCGTAGAGAACGACGGCACGGATGTCGGTGCGGGCGGTCGCCTCGACGGCGCAGGCCCGGATCTCCTCCTGCACCTGGGCGTTGAGGGCGTTCATCTTCGGGCGGTCCAGTCGGATCGTCCCGACCGCGCCCTCGACCTCGAGCCGTACGAACTCGCCCACGTCATTCCTCCGTTGATCGGGTGACCGGCACCCTAGTGTCGGCGGCGTGTTCCGTGACTCGCGCGGCGTCGTCCACACGGTGTCGTCCGTGGACCCGTTGGACGACCTCCCGCCGGATGCCGCGCGCGCCTTGCAGGACGCGCTCCTGCGGCCGGTCGAGGGCGACGTGGGCGGGGCGCTCGAGCGCTGCGACGCCGTGACCGAGCTGCTGGACCGCTGGCAGGACGCGTTCTTCGCCTCGCTGCCCGACGTCTTCGACCTGGCGGAGGAGCGTCGCTGGGCGGTCGAGGCGGGCATGTCCCTCGATGAGATCGAGGCGCAGTACGCCGAGGAGAACGACGACGTCGACCTCACCGCCGGCGACGACGACGAGGACGACGCCCTCGAGGCGCTGCTGCCCACCGGCGTACCGCTCGACGAGCCGGGGGCTCGCGAGGTGCTGCCCGAGGACCTGGTGTCCATGCTCGAGCGCGAACTTCTCCTGCTTCCGGTCCGGACCCGCCTGGAAGCGCTCGTCGCGGCCGCGGACCTCGTCGAGAACTGGTCGGACCTGCTCGCCGACGAGGAGAAGCTGCTCGGACACCTCGTGCTCCGGCACGGCGGAGCCCACGCGCCGCTCGACCACGAGGGGCTGGCCGACCGCCACGCCGCGCTCCACGCGCAGACCGGTCCGGGGCACGGGCTGTGAGGCGGGCCACGTGGCGGGACGTCGATGTCGACGGCGCGAAGGTCCGGGTCATGGAGGCCGGCAAGGGTGACCCGCTGCTGTTCCTGCACGGCTGGGGCCTGAGCCCTCGCTCCTATGCGCAGGGCATCACCAGACTCACGGCGGCCGGCGTACAGGTCATCGCGCCGTGCCTGCCCGGTTTCGGCGGCAGCGACGGCCCAGGGATACGCGGGGTCAACCTGCGCGAGTACGCAGCGCGGATGGGCCGGCTGCTCGACGTGCTGGAGGTCGAGCACCCGGTCTTCGTCGCCGGCCACTCCTTCGGGGGCGGCGTCGCCATCCAGCTCGCGACGGACCGACCCGAGCGGGTGCGTTCACTGACGCTGGTCAACACCGTCGGCGGCGCGCCGGGGCGCCGGGCCGGGCTGGCAGACACGTCGTGGCTGCGCTGGGCGGCGGGAACGGCCAGTGAGCTGAGCGCGGGCGGCATACTGCGGGCCGCGCCGTCCATGCTGCGCGACTACCTGCCCAACGCCGTACGGCGACCCGCCACGATGGCGCTGTCGGCCCGGCTGGCACTGACCGCGTCACTGGCCGGGCAGGTGGAGGCACTGGTCGCGCAAGGACAGCCGATCCTGTTCATCTGGGCCGACCGGGACCGGGTTGTCGCGCCGGGCGCCCTCGCCGAGATCGTCACGGCCTTACCTGCGGAAGTCATCGAAGGCCGGCACGGCTGGCTGCTCACCGAGCCCGAGGACTTCGCCACGCTGCTGCGCAATGCCCTCGTGGTGCACGTCATGCTCGAACGCAAGCGCCGCGGACAGGCCCTCGTGCTGCCCAAGGGCACGTCGCTCGCCGACCTCATCCCCCCTGAACGGCGAGCGGCCACCCGACCGCCGGAGTCGCCCTTGCCGGCTCCCGGGAGGATGCGCCTGTGACCGCACCGTCCGCTGGAGGACCGTCCGCTGGAGCGCCGCCCGCGGTCTGGCCCGGCCGCCCGACGCCGCTCGGGGCGTCGTGGGACGGCGAGGGGACCAACGTGGCGCTCTTCAGCTCGGGCGCGGAGGGGGTCGACGTCTGCCTGTTCGACGATTCCCCGGGTGGGAGTGGCAGCCGCGAGCAACGGATCCCGCTGGAGGAGTCGACCCACCATGTCTGGCACGGCTACCTGCCGCAGGTCGGCCCGGGGCAGCGGTACGGCTTCCGGGTCACCGGCCCCTTCGACCCAGGCCGCGGCCTCCGGTACAACCCCGCCAAGCTGCTGCTCGACCCCTACGCCCGTGCGATCCAGGGCGAGTTCCGGCTGGACCGGGCGATCTTCGGCTCCGTCCCGGGCAAGGACCGGCTCGCGCAGAACCGCGACAGCGCGCCGTACGTCCCGAAGTCGGTCGTCGTGCACGACGTCTTCCCGTGGGGCGGGGACCACCACCGGCCGCACTACGCGTGGTCCGACACGGTCATCTACGAGCTGCACGTCAAGGGCTTCACCGCGCTGCACCCCGACATCCCGCCCTCGCTGCGCGGCACGTACGCCGGCCTCGCGCACGCAGCCGCGATCGAGCACCTTCAGCGGCTCGGCGTCACGGCCGTCGAGCTCATGCCGGTGCACCACTTCGTCTCCGAGCCGCACCTGCTGCGGCGCGGACTGACCAACTACTGGGGCTACAACTCCATCGGCTACTTCGCACCGCATGCGGCGTACAGCGCAAGTGGCTCACGCGGTGAGCAGGTGCGCGAGTTCAAGGCGATGGTCCGCGCGCTGCATGCCGCCGGCATCGAGGTGCTGCTCGACGTCGTCTACAACCACACGGCCGAGGGCGATCACACCGGACCAACGATGGCCTTTCGTGGGATCGACAACCCGACGTACTACCGGCTGCAGGAGGACCGGTCGCGCTACCGCGACTACACCGGCACCGGCAACACACTCGACGTCCGGTCGCCGCATGTGCTGCAGCTCATCACGGACTCGCTGCGCTACTGGGTGACCGAGATGCACGTCGATGGCTTTCGCTTCGACCTCGCATCCGCACTCGCGCGTTCGTTCCACGACGTCGACAAGCTGTCGGCCTTCCTGGCCGTCATCCAGCAGGACCCCGTCATCAGCCAGGTGAAGCTGATCGCCGAGCCGTGGGACATCGGCGAGGGCGGCTACCAGGTCGGCGAGTTCCCGCCGCTGTGGAACGAGTGGAACGGCAAGTACCGCGACACCGTCCGCGATGTCTGGCGCGGGCAGGGCAGCGGCGTCAGGGAGCTCGCCTACCGGCTGTCGGGGTCGAGCGACCTGTACCAGGACGACGGTCGGCGCCCGTACGCCTCCATCAACTTCGTCACCGCGCACGACGGCTTCACGCTGCGCGACCTGACGACGTACGAGCACAAGCGCAACGAGGCGAACGGCGAGGACAACAACGACGGCGACAACCACAACCGGTCGTGGAACTGCGGCGTCGAGGGCGAGACCGACGACGAGCCGGTCAGCGCGCTGCGCCGCCGGCAGGCTCGCAACTTCCTGACGACGCTGCTGCTGTCGGCCGGCGTACCGATGCTGACGATGGGAGACGAGGTACAGCGCACGCAGCGCGGCAACAACAACGCGTACTGCCAGGACAACGAGGTGTCGTACCTGGAGTGGGACGAGGACGGCGGTCCGCTGTGCCGGCTGGTCGAGCGACTGGTTGCGCTTCGGCGCACCCACCCGGTGTTCCGGCAGAAAGCCTTCTTCAGCGGGCAGCCGCTCGGGGACGAAGGTGTGAAGGACCTCGCGTGGTTCGGTGCGAACGGAAAGGAGCTGACCGACGCCGAGTGGTTCGACCCGCACCAACAAACCATCGCCATGTACCTCGACGGCGGTGGCATCAAGACCCGAGGTCCACGCGGCGAACGGGTGGTCGACGACTCGTTCCTGTTCGTCCTGCACGCCGGCGATGACGACCGCAAGGTCACGCTGCCCGGCTGGCCGTGGGCGAAGGCGTACGACGTCGTGATCGACACCTGCGAGGAGGACGGCGCGGGTGGCGGCGCCTACCCCGCCGGCGCGCCCCTGCCGATGCCGGCGAGATCCGCCGTCCTGCTCCGCGTGACCCGCTGACCCGATCCGGACACCCGGTGGGCAACCGTCGCGCAAAGGTCACGGTTCGATAACGACATCCGCTGCGGTCACCCGACCGCGGGCTCCCCCGTGTGCGACCGGCGACGAGAAGCTGCCGAGTCGGCGCCGCCGCGGCCGGGTCCGACGGCCTCCCCCGTTCGGGGGTCCGCGGGCGTCGAGAGGCCGATTCGGTCGGAAAACCACCGGTTTCAGCTCATACCTCAACGCGGTCGACAGCCTGGGTGCCGCCGCCGAATCCCCGCGGCCACCTCCCTCGAGGAGCTCCGAATGACCCTCCGATCTCGCTCACTCCGCCACCCGCTCCTGTGCGCAGGCCTCGGGATCGGCGCCCTCCTGGCCGCCGGTCCGACCGCACACGCATGGGCTCTGACAGCCACCACGACCCCGACACCGACCGGCACGCTCGCGGCTCCCCGCACCCTTCGGGCTCCGGGCACCCTCGACGCAGCGCAGTCGGCTGCGACGGTCGGGAACCTGCCGGTCCCCGCTGGTCCGGCCGCGCGCTTCACGTGCGCGGCCCTGTCCGGTCTGCGGCTGTGCTCGCACGGCGATGACCGGCGGCTCGGCCCGGCACACACCGAGAACGAGAAGAGCGGGCAACGGGCGAGCACCGCCTCGACACGCGTCGGCTGCTACGGCGACGGCCGCTCCGGCCTCCGCATCCAGGCCGTCTACGCCCGCCCGGTGACGAGTGCCGACCGCCTCGGGGCGATGCTCCCGTCGTTCCGCGGCTGGGCGGGTGCCCTCGAGAAGACGATCGACGACAGCGCCCACCAGACCAGGGGCGCGCGCCATGTGCGCTTCGTGACCAAGCCCGGCGGCGGGAGCTGCCAGCTCGACGTACTCGCGCTGGCTCTGCCCGCCGACGCTTTCTCCTCCTTCTCCGCAACCATCGACGCGCTGCGCCACCAGGGTCTGACGGCGAAGGGAGTGAAGTACCTCGTCTGGGCCGACGCCAGCGGCTACTGCGGGATGGCCTCGATGTACGACGACACGAAGCCGACCGCGGACAACCTCAACAACGGCGACTTTCCGACGTACGCGCGCGTCGACCGCACGTGCTGGGGCTACGCCGAGGCGCACGAGGTCGTTCACATGCTGGGAGGCGTCCAGAAGGGCGCCCCGCACGCGACCGCCGGCCGGCACTGCCGAGATGGAAACGACCTCATGTGCTACGACGACGGCACGGCGGGCGGCCGACAGGTCGCCGCCTGCCCGGCATCGCAGGCCGCGCTGCTGGACTGCCACCACGACGACTACTTCTCCACCGCACCGGCGGCCGGCTCGTGGCTGTCATCGCACTGGAACGTCGCCCGAAGCGGCTTCCTGTCCCCCGGCTGGTCCGGTCCGGCGCCGGCCCCCTCCGCGGCACCCGCCAGTGGCGACGTTCCGCCGCCCGCGGACCCGACCGAACCCAGCGACCCGCAGCCAACGCCCGAGCCGAGCACGTCTTCGCTGCTGCCGCTGCCCTGGCCGACCGCACCCGGCGTGACGTCATGAGCCGACTGCTGCTCGTGCACGAGGGTCCAGAGGGCCGGGTCGACGTGCTGCTCGCGGACGCGGAGGTGAACGAGCGCGGTGTGCGGGTGTTCTGCCGCCGCGGCGAGGTCGTCCTCCGCGTCGCCCGCGACGAGGTCATTCTCGTCCGTGACGTCCGGAACCGGACCCCTGATCATGCCAGGCTTCCCGAAATGCTGCCAAACCCGTACTGTTCGGACTACCACGGTCCGTAGCCATGCGGTGACGCAGAGGCGCGGGCCGCCGAGGGGCGGGGGTGGCGGGTGCAGCCGGCCTCCGCGACGTTCGCTGCCTCCAGGCTCGGGACGAGCGCCGACCTGCTGACTGCCGCCGCCGAGGCGGAGCTCGCCCGTGCCCTTGTCACCGACGACGAGGAGCGCGCCGCCCTGGCCGCGGAGACGCTCTGGCGCAGCACCGGGAGCTTGGGTGCTGTGCACCGGGTGGTCAGCCGACAGCTGACGGCCGCCGGAGAGGGCTGGACGAAGGGCTTCATCAGCCTCGCCGTGGCCCAACGGATCACCATCGCGGCCCAGCGCCTGCTGGAGCGACTGCGCCCGCTCCCGCCGAGGCAGGCCCGCGGCACCGTCGTGCTCGCCAGCCCACCGGGCGACGGGCACACCCTCGCTCTGCACGCGGTCGCGCACCTCGTCGAGGACCAAGGACATCGCGCCGTGATCGGCGGGAGCCTGCCGTGGGAGGACCTCGCCGAGCTGGCGGCCGAGGAGGAGCATCTGCTCGTCCTCGGGTTGAGCCTGCACACCGACGTCGGGGTGGCGACGGTGCGACGCGGCATCGCGGTGGTGCGCAGCGTGTGCGGGCCCATCCCCGTTGTCATCGGCGGCCCGCAGGTGCAGGCCAACCCTGCGCTGGTGCGACTCATCGGGGCCGATCTCGGCTCGACCGAGTCGCACGACGCTCTCGATCAGCTGTCCGCCTGGACCAGTCGGCTCACCGACCGGGAGCGCGAAGTCCTCGAGTGCGTGTCCAAGGGCATGACGAACGTCGAGGTGGGTGTGGCGCTCGGCCTCGGCGCCGCGACCGTGAAGTCGCACCTGGACCGCATCTTCATCAAGACCGGAACGACACACCGCGCCGCCGCCGTCGCCACCGCCCTGCGCAGCGGTTGGTTCAGCTGATGACTCAGGCCGTCGTCATCAGACCGAGGTCGGCATCGCTAGGCAGTGCGTCGGAGTGGGGCAGCACGCGGACGGTGTAGCCGAACGACCCGGCGCGTTCCAGCGGCACGTCGCCGACGTAGCGGTACAGGCCGTCGTCGCCGCGATCACCGGGAGTCAGCAGGACGTGCGTCGGTGCGCGCAGCTGGTCGCTCTCGTCGACCCGGCCGTAGACCGCCTGCACCGTGACGTCGGAGGGCGTGAGCCCCCCGAGGTCGACCAGCGCGCGGATCTCGAGGTGGGCGCCGACCTGCGGAGCGTCACCGACCCCGCCGGCCTCGACGTGGACGACCCGCACATCGCTCCATCGCGACTGGACCTCGCCGCGCCACCGGGCGACCTGCCGCGCGGCCGTGAAAGAAGAAGCGGCGAGCTCACGCGACGCACGGGCAGCCGGCGTGTAGAGCTCGTGCACGTAGTCACGCACCATCCGCGACGCCAGCACCTTGGGCCCGAGGGACTGCAGCGTGTGCCGCACCATGTCGACCCAGCGCTGCGGCACGCCCCCGGAGTCGACGTCGTAGAAGCGGGTGCGCACCTGCTTCTCGACGAGCTCGTAGAACGCCGTCGCCTCGAGGTCGTCGCGGCGATCCGGGTCGTCGACGCCGTCGGCGGTCGGGATCGCCCAGCCGTTCTCGCCGTCGTACATCTCGTCCCACCAGCCGTCGCGGATCGAGAGGTTCAGCCCGCCGTTGAGGGCACTCTTCATGCCTGACGTGCCGCACGCCTCGAGCGGCCGCAGCGGGTTGTTCAGCCAGACGTCGCAGCCGCCGTAGAGGTAGCGCGCCATGCCGATGTCGTAGTCGGGCAGGAAGGCGATGCGGTGCCGGACGTCCTCGCCGTCAGTGAACCGCACGATCTGCTGGACGAGCTCCTTGCCACCGTCGTCGGCCGGATGCGCCTTGCCGGCGATGACGAACTGCACCGGCCGCTCGGGGTCGAGCAGGATCTGACGAAGGCGGTCCTGGTCGCGCAGCATCAAGGTCAATCGCTTGTACGACGGGACGCGCCGGGCGAAGCCGACCGTGAGGACGTCCGGGTCGAAGATGGTCTCGGTCCAGCCCAGCTCGGCAGACGTCGAACCACGCAGCACCCAGGACTCGCGGACGCGTCGGCGGATCTCGTCGACGAGCCGGGCCCGCAGCACACCGCGGGTCTCCCAGATCGCCGCGGCAGGCACCTTGGCGATGTCCTCCCACCCCTGCGCCTCGGTCGTCAGGCTGTTGCCGATCTCGCGCTCGGCCAGCTCGAACACCTCACGCGCGACCCACGTCGGAGCGTGAACACCGTTGGTCACGGAGCCGATCGGCACCTCGGCCGGGTCGAAGCCACGCCACAGGTCGCTGAACATCTCGCGACTGACGACGCCGTGCAGCTTGGCGACGCCGTTACGGCGCTGCGCCATCCGCAGGCCCATGTGGGCCATGTTGAACACCGTCGGGTCGTCCTCGGCCCCGAGCTCGAGGATGCGGTCCACGGGGACGCCCTCGACCCCGTTGTCGCCGCCGAAGTAGCTCGCGATCAGCTCGCGCGGGAAGCGGTCGATGCCGGCCGGCACGGGCGTGTGGGTGGTGAACACCGTGCCAGCACGGACCGCCTCGCGCGCCTCGTCGTAGGTCAGTCCGATCTCGGTCAGCTCACGGATCCGCTCGAGGCCGAGGAAGCCGGCATGCCCCTCGTTGGTGTGGAACACCTCAGGAGCGGGGTCGCCGGTCAGCGCGGTGTAGGCGCGAATGGCCCGCACACCACCGATGCCCAGCAGCATCTCCTGGTGCAGCCGGTGGTCGCTGCCGCCGCCGTACAGCTTGTCGGTGACCTCGCGCTCCGCCGGCGCGTTCTCCTCGACATCGGAGTCGAGCAGCAGCAGTGGCACGCGGCCGACCTGCGCCTTCCACACCTGGGCGTAGAGCGTGCGCCCCTGGGGGAAACCGACCGCGATCTTGAGCGGCGTGCCGCCGGCGTCGGTGAGCAGAGTGAGCGGCAGGCCGTGCGGGTCGATCGGTGGGTAGCGCTCCTGCTGCCAGCCCTCGGAGTTGAGCGACTGCTTGAAGTATCCGGCGCGGTAGAGCAGACCGACACCGAGGATCGGTACGCCGAGGTCGGACGCCGCTTTGAGGTGGTCGCCGGCCAGGATGCCGAGGCCGCCGGAGTACTGCGGGAGGACCTCGGTGATGCCGAACTCCGGGGAGAAGTAGGCGATCGAGGCCGGCGCATCAGCCAACGACTGGTACCACTTCGGGCGCGTGAGGTAGTCGCGCAGGTCCTCGTGCACCGCCTGCTGCCGGGCCAGGAAGTCGGCGTCGGACGCGAGCTCGGCCAGCCGCTCGGGGCTCACCTCCCCCAACAACCGGACCGGGTCCTGCTTGACTGCCGCCCAGATCTCCGGATCGACGGAGGCGAACAGGTCGAGGGAGGGATGGTGCCAGGACCACCGCAGGTTCATGACCAGCTCGCCCAACGGGGCAAGGGCCTGCGGCAAGGCCAGACGGACGGTGAACCGACGCAGCGCTCTCACGGGCCGGACCCTAGTCGCGATCCCACGTCGGGTCGCGACAGGCCTGGACAACTCCCCCGAAAGGGCCATGGTGTTACAGGCTGGAAGGGGTGACTCTGAAGTGACCCATGAGGAGAGAGGCCGTGCCATGCTCCGCGCCCTCATCGTTGACGACGACACCGACATGCGCTTCCTGGTCCGGATGACCATCGAGGTGGCCAACCACGGGCTGTCGGTGGCGGGCGAGGCGGCGTGTGGCGCGGACGCGATCGCGGCCGTGGAGCAGGACCGACCCGAGGTGATCGTGCTGGACAACCGGATGCCCGGCATGACGGGGCTGGAGACCGCCCGCCACATCCTCGCGGAGCACCCCGAGCAGCAAATCATCCTGTTCTCGGCGTACCTCGACGCGCAGACCCTGGCCGAGGCGCACGCCGTCGGCATCCACGCGTGCCTCGACAAGACCGACGTCGACCGGCTTCCGGAAGCCCTGTGGCAGCTGGCCGCGGGCGCCTGACTCCCGGCGGGACCGCCGTCGCGGCGGCCCTCGCCGTGGTTCTCACCGGTTCCGCGCTGGCCTGGTTCATCTCGTCGTACGACGAGGACCAGCGCGAGACGTCGGAGTCGGCATCGGCAGCGAACGCGCTGGGCACGCTGACCCGATGGGCTCAGGGCATCACCCAGACGATCGCCGGCCCGCCCGAGTCGCTCGCGGCACTGCAGATCGCGGAGATCCCGGCCGTCATCGGCGTCAGCGCGAAGCCGTCCGTCGCCACGACGGTCGTGCGCGGCCCGCTCCCCGCCGGCCTCGACCCCGCGCGCGTCACGGCAGCGTCGCGGACGGCGATGGAGGTCGCCCGCGACACCGGCACGCCGCAGGCCGCACCGCTGACCGACGGCTTCGTGCCCGTCGTATTCGCCGTGCTCCCTCCCTCCCGCAGCACGCCGGGCACGGCCGACCGCCGACGCGACGTGACAGGTTGGCGGATCGCACTGCTGTCTCCTCAGAGGGTGCTCGAAGGACTGCCGGCGACCAGCCCGGCCGCCGTCGGTCTGCGCATCGACGGAGCGGCGTCGGGTGACGTCAGCGGACCCAGCGCCGGCACCATCCTGGTCGCCGGTCAGCCGTGGCAGCTGCAGATGGCGCGCAGCGACGCCCCCCTGTCGCGGGGAGCACTCGCGACCCTGGCTGTCGCCCTCCTCGGCGGGGTTGTCTGCCTGCTGTCCGACCTCCGGGTGCAACGCGCTCTGCGCGTCGAAAGGCAGGCCACAGCTGCGCTCGAGCGCGAGACCCGCACGGTCGCCGAGCTCGGCCCGCTCCTGCAGAGCAGCCTCGACCTCGCCGAGGTGCTGCCCGCGGTGGCGCTGCGGCTCGCGGACGAGTTCGCGCTGAGCCGCTTCAGCGTGCAGCTCGTCGGGGAGCACGGGCACCTGCTCGAGGTATTCGCCCTGGGCGGTCGCAACCCGAACGACGTCGAGGAGGTGGACGTCACCCCCGGCAACGTCGATGAGCTGCCCGCCGGCGTCGCGGGCTCGCTCCCGCTGCTTCGCGCCGGGCGGACCATCGGTCGGATGTGCTTCACCGGCCACCGCGACCTCGGGCATCCGCAGCTTGCCGCGCTGTCCGCCGCATCCGACCTCATCGCCGTCGCCACCTACAACGTCGAGCTGTTCGAGCGGGAGCAGGCATCCGTGAGCCGGCTGCGCGAGCTCGACCAGCTCAAGGACGCCTTCCTCAGCACGATCTCCCACGAGCTGCGCACTCCGCTTACGGCGATCAGCGGGTTCATCCGGCTGCTTCGCGACCGCTGGGACCAGCTCCGCGAGGAGCAGCGCAAGGAGTTCCTCGAGCGCGTGCACGGCAACACGCTCAGCCTCGGGCTGCTGGTGGACGACCTGCTCGACTTCGCCCGGCTCGAGCGGCAGGCGCTCAACGCCCCGCCGAGCCCGATGGCACTCGACCAGCACGTCGCGAAGACCCTGGCGCAGCTGGAGCCGGTGCTCGGCACCCGCGAGATCGTCGCGGAGCTGCAGCCGGTGCGGGCGCTTGCCAACGCGGGTGCCCTCGAGCGGGTGATCGCCAACCTGCTCACCAACGCCGCGAAGTTCTCCCCGACCGACAGCCGCATCGTGGTGTCGGTGCGACCCGACGGTGACACGGCCACGGTCGAGGTCGCCGACCAGGGCGCCGGAATCGCGACGGAGGACCGCGAGCGCGTCTTCGCGCGGTTCTACCGGGGGGACAGCGACGCCGCCCGTGGCACCCGCGGCGCCGGCATCGGCCTGTCGGTGGTCCGTGAGCTCGTCCACCAGATGGGCGGCACCGTCGTCGCCCTCCCCAACCACCCGCGCGGCACCCGCATGGTCGTGCGGCTGCCGCTCGAGAGCGTCACGGCGCCTACCGCCACTTCCCCCAACGGCGTGCAGCTGCAGGCCGAGAGGAGCTCCACATGACCGTCCCCGCGACTCCGGACCGGCATCGACGCGACCGCGTGGTCCTCGCGTCGGCCGTGGCCGCGGTCATGCTGACGTCCGGCCTGGTGGTCTTCACCGTGCTGAAAGCGGAGCGGGACGGCACGCAAGCGCTGGAACGGCTGCAGCAGTCGCAGGTGCAGCAGCTGGCGCGCAGCATGAACACTCGCGTTGAGACGACCTTCACGTCGGCTGCCGGAATCCTGAACAACCTGAAGCTCTCGGGGAAGGTCGCGGACCCGGGCGACAAGGCTCAGCTCGACCAGCTGAGCACGTACCTCGCCAAGGACGCACGCACGGGCTTTTACGTCGTCGACGGAACCGGCCGGCTCGCCAACGGGATCCTGCTGCGTTCCGAGGCGAAGATCGGCTCGCAGGTCGACCGGCCGGGGCTGGCTGACGTGCTCAGGAGCGGCAAGCCGGCCGTCCTCGACGTGGCGGCGGGGCTGACGACCGCCCTGCCCACGATCGCCTACGCGTTCCCGATCACGAAGGACGGCGCGCTCGTCGGAGGCGTCGTCTCTGAGCTCGACGTGTCGCCGGAGTCGAACTTCAACGCCGAGGTCGCGCAGCTCAAGACCGGGCGCACCGGCGACTTCACCTTCGTCGACCGGGCCGGCAAGGTCGTCGCCTCGAGCGAGCTGGGCCTGCTCGGCAAGCAGCTCGACGACCCGCTCGTCGGCGACAAGCGCGGCTTCCACCGCGGCGGCGACCGCATCGCGGTGGTCGAGCCGGTCCCGGCCGCATCCTGGCGCGGCGTGTTCCGCCAGAGCGCGGAAGAGTTCGACGGTGCGCTGACCGGGCCGCTCAAGTCCGCCCTGGTCCTCATCGTGCTTGCCGGCACCCTCGCGGCCGGTGTCGGCGTCGTCTTCCTGGCCCGACGCCTGCGGGCCGCCCGTGAGGAGCAGCGACGCCTGCAGGAGGTCAGCGCGGTCCGCGAGGAGTTCATCAGCATCGTGTCGCACGAGCTGCGTACCCCGGTCGCCGGCTTGCTCGGCTTCCTGCAGACGACGCTCGACCACTGGGACGCGATGGCGGAAGACGAACGGCGTCGCGCCATCGGCCGGTCACTGTCGAGCGCGCGGCGGCTGCACGCCCTCACCCGCGACGTACTCGACTCGGGCTCGATGGAGGCGGGCGGGCTGTCCTACAGCTTCAGCGCCACCGATCTGCGCGATGAGGTCAGCTCGGCGGTGCTCGCCACCCAGGACGTGCTGCCCGACCGCGTCATCCGGCTGACGCTGGCCGACGAGCCCACCTGGGTCAGCTGCGACCGCGAGCGCATCACGCAGGTCCTCACCAACCTGCTCGACAACGCCGTCAAGAGCGCCCCCGGCAGCCCGCTCGATGTCACCGTCGAGACCCGTGGCGGCGTTGCCGTCGTGTCGGTCAAGGACGAGGGCCCGGGCATGAACGAGTCCGAGCTCGCGCGGGTCTTCGACAAGTTCGTCAGGGGCCGTACGTCGACGCCCGCCGGCACCGGCCTGGGCCTCTATATCTGCAAGCAGATCGTCAACGCGCACGGCGGCGACATCGAGGCCAGCAGTGTCGAAGGCCGCGGGGCGACGGTCTCGTTCACGCTGCCCCTGGTCCCCGCGCCGGTCGAGTCAGCCGTTTGAGCTCTCCCCCCGCCCCGCCCTCCGGACCGAGCCTGCGGGTTGTCGTCGCGGACAACGACCCCGATGCCCTGGATCTGCTCGAGCTCGACCTCGCCCTCGAGGGCCACGACATCATCGGCAAGGGCCGCAACGGCAGCGAGGCGATCTCGCTGTGTCGCGAGCTCAACCCCGAGCTGCTCGTGGTCGACCTGCGGATGCCGCCCGGCCCCAACGGCGTCGCCGTCGTGGAGGAGCTGAAGGACCAGCCCGGCCTCGCCATGATCATCTACACCAACTACCGCGACGAGAAGCTGCGCGCCCGCGCGAAGGCCGTCGGTGCGGCGTACCTGCTCAAGGGTGACCTGCGCACGCTCCGGGCCGAGATCGCCAAGATCACCCGCCGCTGAGCCGGGTGGACCGCCCGCCCACGTTCGCCGGTCGGTGACCTGGGTACCGTCGCTGGCAATGGTTGGTCGAATCGCAGTCGTGGACATCCGTCCGGCCGTGTCGTGCGGGCGGTACCCGTCACGCGCAGTGACCGGAGAGACCGTCGCGGTGAGGGCGACGGTCTTCCGCGAGGGCCACGACGCGGTGGCTTGCAACCTGGCCGTCACGCGTGCCGACGGGACCGCGGGGCCATTCCTGCGCATGACGCCCGACGACACCGAGCCCGACATCTGGTGGGCTGCCTTCACGCCCGACAGCGAGGGCGAGTGGCGGTTCACCGTCGAGGGCTGGAGCGACCCGCTCGGCACGTGGTGGCACGACGCCCCGCTGAAGGTCGACGCCGGCGTCGACGTCGACCTGATGCTCGAAGAGGGCGCCCGCCTGTACGAGCGCGCCGCCACCGGCCTGCCGAAGGGCGTGACCAAGACCCAGCGCACCGCGGTGACGGGGATCGCCGACGTGCTCCGGGATGGCACCCGGGCACCGGCCGAGCGGATGAAGCTGGCCTTGGCCGACGACGTCGTGGAGCTGCTGACGCAGCACCCGATCCGCGAGCTCGTGACGGCCGGCGAGGCGCGACGCGTGTGGGTCGACCGGGAGCGCGCGTTGTACGGCGCCTGGTACGAGCTGTTCCCGCGGTCCGAGGGCGCCCACGTCCCACCGGACGGCGGCCCGATGCGCGGCGGCACGTTCCGCACGGCGATGCAACGGCTGCCCGCCGTCGCCGCGATGGGCTTCGACGTCGTCTACCTGCCCCCGATCCATCCCATCGGCACGGTCAACCGCAAGGGACCCAACAACCCCGAGTTCCCCGGCGGCAAGCCCCACGACATCGGCGCGCACGACCCCGGCTCGCCCTGGGCGATCGGCTCCGACGAGGGCGGGCACGACGCCATCCACCCCGACCTCGGCACGATCGACGACTTCGACGCCTTCGTCGAGGAGTCGCGTCGCCTCGGGATGGAGGTCGCCCTCGACCTCGCCCTGCAGTGCGCGCCGGACCACCCGTGGGCGCGGGAGCACCCGGAGTGGTTCACGACGCGCGCCGACGGCACCATCGCCTACGCGGAGAACCCGCCGAAGAAGTACCAGGACATCTACCCGCTGAACTTCGACAACGACCCCAAGGGCTTGTACGCCGAGGTGCTGCGGGTCGTCCGGCACTGGGTCTCGCACGGGGTGAAGATCTTCCGGGTCGACAACCCGCACACCAAGCCGCTGGAGTTCTGGGAGTGGCTGATCGCGGAGGTCAAGAGGACCGACCCCGACGTGCTCTTCCTCGCCGAGGCGTTCACCCGACCGGCCGTGATGCACGAGCTCGGCCGGATCGGCTTCACGCAGTCCTACACGTACTTCACCTGGCGCACCGGGAAGAAAGAGCTGCGTGAGTACGTCGAGGAGCTCGTCGAGGCCGGCGACTACATGCGGCCGAACTTCTTCGTGAACACCCCCGACATCCTGCATGCGTCACTGCAGTACGGCGGCCCGCCGGTGTTCAAGATCCGCGCCGTCCTCGCGGCGCTACTGGCGCCGTCGTACGGCGTCTACGCCGGCTACGAGCTGTACGAGCACGTCGCGGTCAAGCCCGGCAGCGAGGAGTACGCCGACAGCGAGAAGTACCAGTACCGGCCGCGAGACTGGTCACACCCGGAGCGCACGCTCGCGCCGTACCTGACGCTGCTGAACCGGGTGCGCCGCGAGCACCCGGCGACGCATTGGCTGCGCAACGTGCGCTTCCACGACGTCGACAGCGACCAGGTCCTCGCGTGGTCGAAGAGACTCCCCCAGAGGGACGGCACAGACGACGTGGTCCTCACGGTACTGAACATCGACAGCCACGGTGTCCGCGAGGCGACGGTCCGGCTCGACCTACCCGCCCTCGGCTTCGACTGGGGTGACACGGTGGAGGTCCACGACGAGGTCACCGGTGCCACCTACACCTGGGGCGAGGCCAACTACGTGCGGCTCGACCCGTTCGTCGAGCCCGCCCACATCTTCACCGTGAGAAGGAGCGGCTGAGTGAGTGCTCCTGGCGATCACCTCGAGCACGGGGAGCTGGTCAGCCTCGAGGAGTCCCGCGACCCCTCCTGGTTCAAGCGAGCCGTTTTCTACGAGGTGCTCATCCGCGGCTTCGCCGACAGCAACAACGACGGCACAGGCGACATCCGTGGGCTGACGAGCAAGCTCGACTACCTGCACTGGCTCGGCGTCGACTGCATCTGGCTGCTGCCCATCTACGAGTCGCCCCTGCGCGACGGCGGCTACGACATCAGCGACTTCATGAAGGTGCTGCCGGAGTTCGGTGACCTCGGCGACTTCGTCGAGCTCGTCGACGAGGCGCACAAGCGCGGCATGCGCATCATCGCCGACCTCGTCATGAACCACACCAGCGACGAGCACCCGTGGTTCCAGGCCTCGCGGTCGGACCCTGACGGTCCCTACGGCGACTTCTACGTGTGGTCGGACACGAAGCTGAAGTACGAGGACGCCCGGATCATCTTCGTCGACACCGAGCAGTCCAACTGGACCTGGGATCCGGTGCGCGAGCAGTACTACTGGCATCGCTTCTTCAGCCACCAGCCCGACATCAACTACGAGAACCCCGCCGTGGCGGACGCGATGATCGAGGTGCTGAAGTTCTGGCTCGACCTCGGCATCGACGGCTTCCGGCTCGATGCCGTGCCCTATCTCTTCGAGGAGGAGGGCACGATCTGCGAGAACCTCAAGCCGACGCACGACTACCTCAAGCGGGTCCGCAAGGAGGTCGACGAGCTCTACCCCGACCGGGTTCTGCTCGCAGAGGCGAACCAGTGGCCGGAGGACGTCGTCGAGTACTTCGGCGACGACGACGAGTGCCAGATGGCTTTCCACTTCCCGTTGATGCCGCGCCTGTTCATGGCGGTACGCCGGGAGTCGCGCTACCCGATCTCCGAGATCCTGGCGAAGACCCCTGCGATCCCGCCCAACTGCCAGTGGGGCATCTTCCTGCGCAACCACGACGAGCTGACGCTCGAGATGGTGACCGACGAAGAGCGCGACTACATGTACAGCGAGTACGCCAAGGACCCGCGGATGAAGGCCAACGTCGGCATCCGCCGCCGGCTCGCTCCGCTGCTCGAGAACGACCACGGCCAGGTCAAGCTGTTCAACGGCCTGCTGCTGTCGCTGCCCGGCTCACCCGTCCTGTACTACGGCGACGAGATCGGGATGGGCGACAACATCTACCTCGGTGATCGCGACGGCGTCCGCACCCCCATGCAGTGGAACGCCGACCGCAACGCCGGCTTCTCCACCGCCGACCCGCAGAAGCTCTACCTGCCGCTGATCCTCGACCCGGTCTACGGCTACCAGGCGCTCAACGTCGACGCGCAGATGCGGTCCACGACGTCGCTGCTCAACTGGACCCGCAAGCTCATCAGCATCCGCAAGCAGCACCCGGTCTTCGGGATGGGCAGCTACGAGGAGCTCGGCTCGAGCAACCCGTCGGTCCTCGCGTTCGTGCGTGAGTTCGGTGACGACCGCGTCTTGTGCGTCAACAACCTGTCGCGGTTCCCGCAGCCGGTCGAGCTCGACCTCAGGCGGTTCGAGGGCTACTCCCCGATCGAGCTCAGCGGCCTGGTGCCCTTCCCTCCGATCGGTGACCTGCCCTACCTGCTGTCCCTTCCCGGCCACGGCTTCCTGTGGTTCGGCCTCAAGCCCGGAGAGGAAGCATGAACGCGACCGTGAACACCGAGCTGCACGACCTGCTTGTCCAGTGGCTGCCCGAGCAGAGGTGGTTCGGCGGCAAGGGCCGGGCCATCCGCTCCGTCGACGTCGAGACGTCGACAGTGCTCCTCGAGGCAGCGGAGGACGACGTCGTCGTGCGCCACCTCGTGCTGCGGGTGGACGCCGCGGACGGCGGCACTGACCGCTACCAGCTGCTGATCGGCAGTCGCACCGGCGACGTGCCCCAGCGGCTGCTGCACGCCGTCATCGGCGAGGTCGACGGGGCAGTCGTCTACGACGCGGTCCACGACAGCGACGCGACGACGAGGCTCCTGCACCGGATCGTGGCCGATGAGGACGGCGGCACTGTTCGCTTCACGGCGGCAACCGACGACCTCGATCCCACCCTGCCCAGCCGCGTCATCGGCGCGGAGCAGAGCAACACCTCGATCGTGTACGGCGAGGACTACATCCTCAAGGTGTTCCGGCGCCTGCAGCCCGGGCTGAACCCCGACCTCGAGGTGACCCGCGCCCTTGCCGATGCGGGCAGCCCTCACATCGCGCCGCCGCTCGCCTGGCTCGAGGGCGAGGTCGACGGGGAGTCGACGACCCTCGGCATGATGCAGTGCTACCTCCGCAACGCAGCCGAGGGCTGGGCGATGGCGACCGCCAGCGTCCGCGACCTGTTCGCCGAGGGCGACCTGCACGCCGACGAGGTCGGCGGCGACTTCGCCGGCGAGGCGGAGCGGCTCGGCGCGGCGACGGCCGAGGTGCACGCCCTCATGGCGCGCACCCTGCCCAGCCGCACAGCGGGGCCCGACGACTCGCAGGCGACGGCGCGGCAGCTGCACGACCGCCTCGACGCCGCAGTCACGGCCGTGGCCGAGCTGGCCCCCTACGCGGACGCGGTCCGCCGGGTCTACGCGGAGATCGGCCGGCTCACCGACCCGGTGCCGATCCAGCGGGTGCACGGCGATCTGCATCTGGGCCAGGTGCTTCGTACGCAGGACGGCTGGGTTCTTCTCGACTTCGAGGGCGAGCCGGCTCGCACCCTCGCCGAGCGAACCGCGCTGATGAGCCCGCTACGGGACGTGGCGGGGATGCTGCGCTCGTTCGACTACGCCGCCCGCCACCTGCTGGCCGAGCGCGCCGGTGAGCAGCACCTCGCGTACCGCGCCGCGGAGTGGGCAGACCGGAACCGAACGGCTTTCTGCGACGGCTACGCCAAGGCGGCCGGCAGCGATCCCCGCGAGGCGTCGGTGCTGCTGCGGGCGTTCGAGCTCGACAAGGCGGTCTACGAAGTGGTGTACGAGGCGCGCAACCGGCCCTCCTGGCTGCCGATCCCGCTCGGATCCATCGAGCGACTCGTGGAGCGGGGATGACGGAGTCGAAGATGACCGAGCCCAAGAAGCGCACCCGCAAGCCGAAGGCGGCTGTGCCCGCGGCGAAGCCGGCGGCAGAGGCGACCGCGCCTGTCGCCTACCCGGAGGAGCCCGCGCCTGACTCGGCCTACCCGTCGAGCGGGCCGGCTGCAGCGGGCGGCCCGACGTTCGAGGAGCTCGAAGCGCTCGCTGGCGGTGCGCACCACAACCCGCACTCGGTCCTCGGGATCCACCAGGTCGACGACGGGGTCGTCCTGCGCGCCCTCCGCCCGGATGCCGAGCGCGTCGTGGCTCTCATCAACGGTGAGCGGGTGGAGCTGCACCACTGCCACGCGGGTGTCTGGGAGGCCAAGGTCGCCGGCACCGAGGTCACGGACTACCGCCTCGAAGTCACTTACCACGGCGACACGTATCCAGCCGACGACCCGTACCGCTACCTACCGACCCTCGGCGAGATCGACCTGCACCTGATCGGTGAGGGCCGGCACGAAGAGCTCTGGACCGTCCTCGGTGCGCACGTGCGTCGCTACGACACCGCGAGCGGACCGGTGACCGGCACGTCCTTCGCGGTCTGGGCTCCGAACGCGCGTGGTGTGCGCGTGATCGGCGACTTCAACGGCTGGGACGGTCGCGGGCATGCCATGCGCTCGCTCGGCTCGACCGGCGTCTGGGAGATCTTCGTCCCCGACATCGGTGAGGGCACCCGCTACAAGTACTCCGTGCTCGGCGCCGACTCGGTGTGGCGCGAGAAGGCCGACCCGATGGCGCGGCGTACCGAAGTGCCGCCGCAGACGGCCAGCGTCGTCGACGAGTCGCACTACACCTGGGACGACGAGGCATGGATCGAGAAGCGGGCGAAGACGCTGGCGCATGCCGCTCCGATGTCGTGCTACGAGGTGCACCTCGGCTCGTGGCGCCAAGGGCTGTCCTACGTCGAGCTCGCCGAGCAGCTGGTCGAGTACGTCAGCTGGCTGGGTTACACGCACGTCGAGCTGATGCCGGTCGCCGAGCACCCGTTCGGCGGCTCGTGGGGCTACCAGGTCACGTCGTACTACTCACCGACGTCGCGCTTCGGCACGCCGGACGAGTTGCGCTACCTCATCGACAAACTGCACCAGGCCGGCATCGGCGTCATCGTCGACTGGGTGCCGGCCCACTTCCCCAAGGACGAGTTCGCGCTGGCCCGGTTCGACGGGACGCCGCTCTACGAGCACGCGGACCCGCGCCGCGGCGAGCAGCTGGACTGGGGCACCTACGTCTTCGACTTCGGCCGCAACGAGGTCAAGAACTTCCTCGTCGCCAACGCGACGTACTGGCTGCAGGAGTTCCACGTCGACGGGCTTCGGGTCGACGCGGTCGCGTCGATGCTCTACCTCGACTACTCCCGCGAGGACGGTGAGTGGCTGCCCAACCAGTACGGCGGACGCGAGAACCTCGACGCCGTCGCGTTCCTGCAGGAGATGAACTCCGTCGTCTACCGCCGGGTGCCTGGCGTCGTGACGATCGCAGAGGAGTCCACAGCGTGGCCCGGCGTCTCGCGCCCCACGCACCTCGGCGGTCTCGGCTTCGGCCTGAAGTGGAACATGGGTTGGATGCACGACTCGCTCGACTACATGGCCCACGAGCCCATCTACCGCGGCTACCACCACCACCAGCTGACGTTCTCGATGGTCTACGCCTACTCGGAGAACTACGTCCTGCCGATCAGCCACGACGAGGTCGTGCACGGCAAGGGCTCGCTGCTGCGCAAGATGCCCGGCGACCGGTGGCAGCAGCTCGCCAACGTCCGGGCCTATCTCGCCTTCATGTGGGCGCACCCCGGCAAGCAGCTGCTGTTCATGGGCTCGGAGTTCGCGCAGGAGTCGGAGTGGAGCGAGGAGCGCTCGCTCGACTGGTGGCTGCTCGACCTCCCCGACCACCGCGGGGTCGCTCTGCTCGTCCGGGACCTCAACGAGGTCTACAAGCAGACGCCCGCGCTGTGGACGCTCGACACCGAGCAGTCCGGATTCGCGTGGATCGATGCCAACGACTCCGCGGGCAATGTCTTCTCGTTCCTGCGCTACGGGTCAGACGGCTCCGCGCTGGCGTGCATCTCCAACTTCGCCGGGATGCCGCACGAGGGCTACCGCCTCGGGCTGCCGTGGACCGGCACGTGGCGCGAGGCGATCAACACCGACTTCGACGGCTACCACGGCAGCGGCATCGGCAACATGGGTGCCGTCGAGGCGACAGGGGACAGCTGGCACGGCCAGCCCGCCTCCACCGTGCTGCGGGTCCCGCCGCTGGCAACCGTCTGGCTCCAGTCCCCCGGGCCGGGCAGCTAGTCGGGCAAGCGGGCGGTGCGGAGGGCGGAGCGGCGGAGCTTGCCGGAGTCGTCGCGCAGCAGGTCATGCACGATCTCGACGGACCGCGGCACCTTGTAGCGGACGAGCCGCTCCGACACGTGCGTCATCAGCTCGGCTACCGAGACGTCCGCGCCGGCGACGTCGACGACGGCATGCACCCGCTCCCCGAGGTCCTCGTCGGGCAGCCCGAACACCGCGCTGGACCGCACCGCGGGGTGCGCGTCCAGGGCCGCCTCGACCTCGGCGGGGTAGACGTTGGCCCCACCCGACAGGATCAGGTCGGCACTGCGGTCGGCGAGGTAGAGGTAGCCGTCGTCGTCGACATGACCGAGGTCGCCGAGGGACTCCCACCCGTCGATGCTGCGTGGCTCGGCGCCGCGGTAGCTGTACGTCGTGCCCGGACCGCCGGCCGGCATCATGTAGATCTCGCCGACGGTCCCCGTCGGCACGTCGCGGCCGTCGGGATCGAGCACCCGGATCCGCGACCCGAGCACGGGTCGTCCCACTGATCCGGGCCGCTCGACCCACTCGCGGCCGGTGATGACGGTGACCGCCTGCGACTCGGTTCCGGCGTACAGCTCCACGACGCGGTCGGGGCCGAGCCAGTCGATCCACTCCCGCTTCAACCACGGCGGGCAGGGCGCGCCGAGGTGCAGGATCATCTCGAGCGAGGAGACGTCGTACGACGCCCGCACCTGCTCTGGCAGCCGCCGGATGCGATGCATCATCGTGGGAACCAGCAGCATCCACGTGATGCGGTGCTGCTCGACGAGCTGCAGGACGCGCTCGGCGCCGAAGCGCTCCATGACCACCAGCGACTGACCGCTCAGCAGTCCGCGGGTGGAGTAGATGAACGGTCCGTTGTGGTACAGCGGGCCAGGCACGAGCTGCACGCCGTCACGGGGGATGTAGGGCACCGCCGCGACGGTCGGGTCGACCTCACCGGGTGTGCCCGAGAGGATCAGCTTCGGGCGGCCGGTGCTCCCACCTGACGTGGGCGCCTTCCAGGAGAAGCCAATGGCATCGGGCAGCGGGCCGTCGTCGTACCCGCTTGCGTCGAAGCCGGCCGGCACGGCGGCGCGGCCCGGGTGCTCGAGCCCGACCAGCAGGGCGGGGTCGGCGAGGTCGACGAGGACCGACAGCTCGGCGGCCGGCAGTCCCGCCGAGACGGGCTGGGGCACCGCGCCCAGCTTCCAGATCGCGGCGCACGAGACGAAGTACTCCACGCTGTTCGGCAAGCCGATCGTCACGAGGTCGTCCTTGCCGACGCCGAGACCGGCGTAGGCCCGCGCGAGGCGGTTGCTGCGCAGGTCGAGCTCGCGACGGGTGACGGCGCCGGCGGCGTCGGTCACGCTGATGCGGTCCGGGTCCTGCTCGGCATGCCAGGAGAGCGCCCGCCCGATCGACATCACCGTCACCGACCTATCCTGCCCGGATGGGCAGCAACGTGGACATCGAGGTCGAGCCGGCCGAGGTCGGCTTCGACGCGGACCGGCTGGCGCGCATCGACCGGCACCTCGCGAAGTACGTCGACGACGGCCGCCTCGCTGGCTGGCAGGTCGTCGTGAGCCGACGCGGAAAGCGGGCGCACAGCTCGACGTACGGCCTGCGCGACAAAGAGGCGGGCCTCCCGGTCGAGCACGACACGCTCTGGCGCATCTACTCGATGACCAAGCCGGTCACGACGGTCGCGGCGATGCAGCTCTTCGAGGAGGGCGCGTTCTCGCTCAACGACGAGGTGGCGCGCTACCTGCCGGCGTTCGCCGACCTGCGCGTCTACCGCGACGGACCGGCAGAGAAGCCGAAGACGGTGCCGGCGACCGAGCCCATGCGGATGTGGCACCTGCTGACGCACACCGCGGGGCTCACGTACGGCTTCACGAAGTCCAGCCCCGTCGACGAGATGTACCGCCTGGCGGGTTCGGATTTCGCGCAGCCGCCGGGGATGGACCTCGCTTCCCTGTGCGACCTGTGGGCCTCGATGCCGCTGCTCTTCGAGCCCGGCACCGGCTGGAACTACTCCGTCGCGACGGACGTCGTGGGCCGGGTCTGCGAGGTGCTGACCGGACAGCCGCTGGACGACATCTTCACCGAGCGCATCCTCACGCCGCTGGGGATGACCGACACCCGCTGGTGGGTGGACGAGACCGACGCGACGCGACTCGCTGCGCTCTACGCGCCGATGCCTGGCACCGGCGAGGCGTTCCGGTACGACGCCATCGGTGCCAGTGCTTTGAAGCCGCCGTCGTGGCTGGGTGGCGGCGGCGGGCTCATCTCCACCGCGCACGACTATGACCGGTTCACGCGGATGCTGCTCTCCGGCGGGGCACTCGAGGGCACGCGCATCCTGTCGCCGCGCACGCTGCGCTTCATGACCAAGAACCACCTGCCGGGCGGCGCGATGCTGACGGCCCTCGCGCGCGGCCAGTTCGCCGAGACCAACTACGACGGGATGGGCTTCGGGCTCGGTTTCGGCGTGCTCGTCGACCCGGTCGCCCTCAAGATCCCCGCATCGGCAGGCGAGTTCACGTGGGGCGGTGCGGCGAGCACGGCGTTCTGGGTGGACCCCGTCGAGCAGATCACTGCGGCCTTCTACACCCAGCTCCTGCCGTCGAGCACCTACCCGATCCGCAGCGAGCTGCGTCAGCTCGTCTACACGTCATTGATCGACTGACGGCTGCCTAGGCGGATCAACGAGGGGCTCGCGTCGCGCTGGGTCCTGACGGTAGAAGCGCGTCAGTACGTCGTACAGGGCAGGCTCCGAAACCGCCAGCTCGCGGGGCTGCTCGAAGAACACCTCGGTGGCGACCGCGAAGAACTCGCCGGGATTCGTCGCGCCGTACCACCGCATGGGCGGTCGCGGCCGGCCGGCCGCCACGTCCTCGTAGACGGCGGTGCACACCGCCACCCACTCGGCGCGCAGGTCCCGCTGCAGCAGAGGGGTTCCATCGATCGTCCCGTCGAGCATGTCGAGCTTGTGTGCGAACTCGTGCAGCACAACGTTGTGCCCCGGCTCCGCGCGATGCGCGCCGGCAAGCGCCTGGTCCCACGCGACGACGACCGGGCCGCGGCCATCCTGGGCAAGCCCGAGCACCGCCAGGGGATCGGCCGTGACCGTGCCCGGCGAAGGACCGGCGCGCACACCGGTTGTCGTCAGGGTGGACGGGTGCACGACGACCGCGCTCACCAACCGGTAGTGATCGGTGCTGAGTCCCAGCACGAGCAACGCCGCCTGGGCGGCGATGACGACCCGCACCGTGTCGGTCAGCTCGAAGCCGCGCGCAGCCTCCCACCGCTTGCGCGACAGCAGCTCATCGGTGATGAGGAGAAGCCGCTGCTGCTCCTCATGCTCCAGCAGCGGCCACATCGCCAGGTGCCGGACGACGAGCTCGGCGCCGTCCGATGGCAGTCCTGCCCGACGGGACCTCACAAGCGGAACGCCCGAGCCGGCGTCAGAAGAGGGCGTTCGCGAGCGAGCGGCGACCGGCGAGGACGCGCGGGTCCTGCGGGTCCAGGGCGTCGAGCAGCCCGAGCAGGTGCACCCGCACGGCGTCGCGCTCGTCCTCCGTCGTACGTCGCACCAGCCCGACAAGTCGCTCGATGGCGGGCTCGATCTGCTCGCTGAGGATCTCGACATCGGCGGCGGCGGTCTGCGCGGCCACGTCGTCAGGTGCGGCGGACGCGGCCGCGAGAACTGCCGCGGGGTCCTGGATGCCGGCGGTGCGCTGCAGCAGGCCGGCCCAGGCCTTGCCCGCGAGCGCCTCCGGGTCGCCGGGCCTGCGCTCCAGCAGAGCGTCGTACGACGCCAGCGCTGCGGCGTAGTCCTCGCGCGACAGCGCGTCCTCGGCCGCGACGAGCTCCGGCTCGGGCGGCGGACCCGCGGGCTCCCCCTCCGGAGCGGCAGCGGCACCTGCACCGGCCGCCGGGAGGCCGGCCTGCGTGGCCGCGGCGAGCACTTGATCGAGGAACGACCGCACGTCCCGCTCGGGCAGGGCACCTGTGAAGCCCTGGATGAGCCGGCCACCGAGAGCGAGCAGCACGGTCGGGATGCTCTGGATCTGCAGCTGGGTCGAGAGCGCGGGGTTCTTGTCGACGTCGATCTTGGCGAGGATCCAGGCGCCGGCATCGGCCTCGGCGAGCCGCTCCAGCACCGGCGACAGCGTCTTGCACGGGCCGCACCAGTCGGCCCAGAAGTCGATCAGCACCGGCACCGCCAGCGACCGCTGGAGCACTTCGGCCTCGAACGTCGCCTCCGTGACGTCGAGCACGTACGCCGACGTGGACGTCGGCGCGGCCGGCGCGGCGGCGGGTGCCTTGAGCGCGGACAGGTCGATCGCGCCGGCGATGTTGAGGTCGGTAGGCCTTCTCTGCATGTCCCTACTCAACACGACGACGTGCGCCACCACTTCCCCGCGGCTCTACGCTGCCGAACCGTGGAGCTCACCGCGGAAGAGGGACGTGTCCTCGGCTGCCTCGTCGAGAAGCAGCTGACGACGCCGCAGCAGTACCCCCTGACCGAGAACGCGCTGCTCGCGGCCTGCAACCAGACGACCAGCCGGGACCCCGTCGTGCAGTACGACGTCGCCACGGTCCGGCTGGCCGTCCGCGAGCTCCGCCAGAACGGGCTCCTGCGCACGGTGCACCGCCCCGGTGAGCGCAGCGAGAAGCACCGGCACCTGCTCGACGAGGCGCTCGGCCTGTCCGTCGGCCAGGTGGCGCTGCTCGCCGTGCTCCTGCTCCGGGGACCGCAGACCGCCGCCGAGCTGCGGGCCCGGACCGAGCGCATGCACCCGTTCGGAGCCGCCGCGGAGGTGGAGGAGGCGCTACGGGCAATGTCCGAGCGCGACGAGCCCCTCGTGGAGCTGCTCCCGCGCCAGCCCGGGAAGAAGGAGGCGAGGTACGCCGACCTCCTGGTCGGCACCGGGCCTGCGCCGGCTGTCGCTGCCGACGAGCTGACAGATCTGCGCGCCGAGAACGCCGCGCTGCGAGCCGAGATCGCTCGCCTCGGGGCCGAACTGGCAGATCAGAAGCGCGGCGGCTCGGTGTAGCTGCCCCAGAGGTCGCGCAGCGCGCCGCAGACCTCGCCGAGGGTGGCCTCCGCGCGGATCGCGTCGAGCATCGGCGGGATGGTGTTGCCCTCGCCCTTCGCGACCTCGACGAGCGTCGCGAGCCTGGCCTGCACCAGGTCGTCGTCGCGACCGGCCTTGCGACCGACGAGCTCGCGGACCTGCTCCTTCTCGACCTCGTGCGAGACCCGCAGGATCTCGAGCGGCTGGTCGACACCGCCGTCGTAGACGTTGACGCCGACGACCTTCTTGTCGCCTTTCTCGAGCGCGGTCTGGTACTGGAACGCCGCCTCGGCGATCTCGCCCATGAACCAGCCGTCCTCGATCCCGCGCAGGATGCCGCTGGTGACCGAGCCGTTCCCCCCATCGAGGCGGCCCATCGTCTTGATCTTCGCGAAGATCTCCTCGGCCTGCCGATCGATCTCGTCGGTGAGCTGCTCGACGTACCAGCTGCCGCCGAGCGGGTCGGCGACGTTGGCGACTCCGGTTTCCTCGGCGATGACCTGCTGCGTGCGGATAGCGATCTGCGCCGCCTTCTCCGACGGCAGCGCGAGCACCTCGTCGAGCGCGTTGGTGTGCAGCGAGTTGGTGCCGCCGAGCACCGCCGCGAGCGCCTCCACGGCCGTCCGCACGATGTTGTTGTCCGGCTGCTGGGCGGTCAGCGACACACCGGCGGTCTGCGTGTGGAACCGCAGCCACTGCGCCTTGTCGGTCTTCGCGCCGTACACGTCCCGCAGCCAACGGGCCCAGATGCGTCGCGCTGCACGGAACTTCGCGATCTCCTCGAAGAAGTCGATGTGCGCGTCGAAGAAGAACGACAGTCCAGGTGCGAAGACGTCGACGTCCATGCCTCGCGACAGCCCGAGCTCGACGTAGGCAAAACCGTCGGCAAGCGTGAAGGCGAGCTCCTGCGCGGCCGTCGAGCCGGCCTCGCGGATGTGGTAGCCGGAGACAGAGATCGGCTTGTACGCCGGGATCTTCTCGGCGCAGTGCTCCATCAGGTCACCGATGAGG
>JAENVS010000023.1 GCA_016650445.1 Frankiaceae bacterium
CAGTGCCACCGCCCCCTACCTGCTCGAGCAGGTAGGGGGCGGTGGCACTGTCGAGAGCGCGCTGCGGGTCGCCCGCTTCAAGTCGGCGAAGTACACGATCGAGCGGCCGCTGCACCTCGGCGCCGTACTGGCGGGTGCCGAACCCGATGTGCTCGCTGGTTACTCGGCGTACGGGCTGCCGCTGGGCGAGGCGTTCCAGCTGCGCGACGACGTGCTCGGCGTGTTCGGGGACCCGTCCGAGACCGGCAAGCCGGCGGGTGACGACCTGCGTGAGGGCAAGCGGACCGCCCTGATCGCGATGGCCCTGCGGGAGGCGACCGCCGCCCAGGCAGCCGTCGTACGACGGCATCTGGGCGACCCTCGGCTCGATGACGCGGGGGTGACGCAGCTGCGTGAGGTCATCGTCGACACCGGCGCCGTCGATCGGGTCGAGGTGCTGATCGCGGAGCTGCTGGGCGAAGCCCTGCAGGCACTTGCCGCGGCCCCGGTGACCGACGAGGCGCGCGCTGTCCTCGCTGAGCTCGCGCAGGCCGCGACGTCCCGCCGCGGTTAGACGAGCGCCTGCACTACCCCTCGGGTAGCACGATGCTGGGCGACTCCGGCGGCCCGAGCAGGGACGGGAGCACGACGTCGGGGGCGGCCGGCCGGGCCAGGAACCAGCCCTGGCCGTACTCGACACCGAGCTCGAGCAGGGTGCTCAGCTCCCCGGCCTCCTCGACGCCCTCCGCGACGACGATGGCACCCACGCGACCGCAGAAGGCCAGCATCGCCTCGACCAGGGCCTGCCGCGAGGTGTCCACGTCGACGTTGCGGATGATCGACAGGTCGAGCTTGACGACATCGGGGGCGAGCTGCAGGACGTGCCGAAGGCTGGAGTGGCCGGCCCCGAAGTCGTCGATGCCGATGCGCACACCCGCGTTGCGCAGCCGTTCGAGTGACCGGGTGAGGACGTCGTAGTCGAGGACCGGCTCGTGCTCGGTGATCTCCACGAGGAGTCGGTCAGGCGTCGCGTCGAGCAGCAGCTCGGTGACGTCGGGTCGCAGCAGCGCCGCCGGTGACAGGTTGACCGTGAGCGTCAGCCCGGCCGGCAGGTCGTCCAGAACGTCGAGCGCGCCGCACAGGGCGATGGTCTCGAGCGCCGGGCCCCAGCCCGCCCCGATCGCGCTGCGGAACCACGCGGCGGGACCGGGCTGGGGGTGGCCGGGGAACCGGGCCAGCGCCTCGAGCCCCCAGACGGCACCCGTGCGCAGGCCGACGACGGGCTGCAGGTGCACCCGCAGCCGCTCAGGGCCGCCCAGGATCTCGAGGATGTCCGTCTTGGCGGGCAGTGCGCCCACGACGGGACCCGAGTCGTCAAGCACGATCGACATGCCTCATGCACTCCCTGGGCGGGGACGAAACGGGTCCTACTGCACCCCCAACGCGCCACCGGCCCAGAGGTAACGGCAGGCACGCGACTTTTTGGTGGGGAGTGCCACAGTCGTGACGTGCGACGACGGGCGGGAGACGCGATCGAGATCGCCCGCACGCGTCGCCGAGTAGCCGTTGCTGCCCTCGGCCTACTGGCGATCGGCCTGCTGGCGCTGATCGCGACGGTGGCTCTGTTCCGGAGTCAGCGCGGCGCCCAGAGCGCGCTGGAGACCCGCTATGCCAGCCGGGCCGCCCTCGCGGCGGCGGCGGCGGGGACGTACGCCGAGCAACTCATGGACGGGGAGATCCAGGCGGCGACGGCCAACCTGTCCGGGCCGGTCGACCAGTTCGGCACGGTTGTCAGCACGTTCGGCTTCACGAACGCGGTGCTGCTTGACGCCCGCGGCCGGGTTCTGGCCGTCCAGCCGCCGAACCGCGCCCTCCTCGGCCAGGACATCGCGGACCGCTACCCGCACCTCACCGGGGCTGAAGGCGGTCGGCGAGCCGTCTCCCCGATCGTGCCCGCAGCCGCCGACGGGCAGCCGGTGGTCGGCTTCGCCGTGCCGTTCCAGACCCCCTCCGGGCGGCGCGTCTTCAGCGGCGCCTACACGATCCGCAGCACCCCGCTCACCGACTACCTGCGCACGATGGTCAACCTGCCGACTTCGCGCTTCCTGCTGATCGACGACGCAGGGCTGGTGCTGGCGACCACACACCGCGGCGGTCCAGCGACAAAACTGAGCGAGGTCGAGCCCGCGCTCGCCGAGGCCTATCGCCACGCATCGTCGGGGCGGTATGACGACCAGTTCTTCGCGTCCAGCCGCGTCGACGGGACGCCGTGGACCGTCATCACGGCGGTCTCGCAGGACGCCCTGCTGGCACCCGTCCGCGGCAACGGCCAGAACCTCGCCTGGGGGATCTTGGCGGCGCTGATCGCCATGGCGCTGCTGGCGTGGTTCCTCGTCCGCCGCCTGGCCGTGGACCACGGTCGCCTCCAGGACGCCTACCGGCGGCTGGACCGACTGGCCCGGGTCGACCCGCTGACCGGCGTGCAGAACAGACGTGCCATCGGCGACCTGCTTGCGGATGGGCAGCGGGCCGCTGCCGACGGCGCGACGCCGCTGTCGGTCCTGATGATCGACGTCGACCACTTCAAGCGCATCAACGACACCTTCGGCCATGTGGCGGGTGACCAGGCGCTGATCGCCGTCGCCGAGCGGCTCCAAGGCGGCCTGCGCGAGGAGGACGTGCTGGGCCGCTGGGGAGGCGAGGAGTTCCTGGTGGTGCTTCCCAACGCCGACCAGGGTGCCGCCACCATGGCCGCGGAGCGGCTTCGCGAATCAGTCCGGGTCACACCTGTCAGCGTCGGGACCGGTGGCGACGAGATCGACGTCAGCGTCAGCATCGGGATCGCCTCAGGCGTCGGCATCACCCCCGAGGTCCTGGTGCACACGGCGGACCGGGCGCTGTACGCCGCCAAGGCCGCCGGCCGCGATCGCATCCACGCGCTCTCACCCCTCCCGGCTGTGCGGTAGCCACCTCGTAGGCTGGAGCAGGTGAGCACCCCGACGATCGCGGCGAACGACCCCTGCTGGTGCGGCAGCGGTCGTCGGTACAAGCGCTGCCACCGGATCGCCGACGTCGACCCGGCTCGGGCGGCGGCCGACGAGGCCCGCCGGGCGCAGCTCGAGCGGGATGCGGAGCTGTACGTCCGGCCCGGCCGGCTGTCCCCGCCGCGCGAGGTCCCCGCGCACATCCCGCGACCGGCCTACGCCCTCGACAAGCACGGCCGGCCCCGCGAGCGCGACACCGCCCGGCCCAAGGACCCCGAGACGATCGAGCTGATGCGGGCGGCCGGCCGCGCCGCCGCGGAGGTCCTGGCTGTCGTGGGTGCCGCGGTGCGTCCCGGCATCACGACCGACGACCTCGACGCGATCGCCCACGAGGAGACCATCAAGCGGGGCGGCTACCCGTCCCCGCTGGGCTACAACGGCTTCCCGAAGTCACTGTGCACCTCGGTCAACGAGGTCATCTGCCACGGCATCCCCGACTCGACCGTGCTCAAGGACGGCGACATCGTCAACTGCGACGTGACGATCTTCCTGAACGGCGTGCACGGCGACACCAACGCGACGTTCCTGGTCGGCGACGTCGACGCGGAGACCCGGCGGCTCGTCGACGTCACGCGCGAGTGCCTCGACCTCGGCATCGCCGCCGTGCGCCCCGGCAACCGGGTCCGCGACATCGGCCGGGCCATCCAGACCCACGCCGAAGCCAACGGGTTCGGGGTGGTGCGGGCATTCGTCGGGCACGGCATCGGCCGCTCCTTCCACAGCGATCCGCAGGTGTTCCACTACGACAACCCGGCGGCCCGCGGCGTGCTCGAGCCGGGGATGACGTTCACGATCGAGCCGATGATCACGATCGGCGACTGGCACCACGAGATGTGGGACGACGGCTGGACCGCCGTCACCGTCGACCGCTCGCGCACGGCGCAGTTCGAGCACACCCTCGTCGTCACCGACGACGGCGCCGAGATCCTCACCCGCGTCTAGGGCGACGCCTTCGTAGGACGGCGAGAGCCAGCAGGAGGGCGAGGCCGACTGCGGCCGGCCAGGTTCCAGGACCTGTCGCGGGGAGCTGGCCGGGGGCCGGGGCGGGCGGCGTGACCGGGCGGGCCGCGACGGCGTCGAAGGCGATGACGTGGATCCAGGAGCCGCGGTCCTGGTACGGCATGGTCCGCGACGGGCCGATGACGCCGGTCAGCGAGTCGATCGTCGAGCGCGGGTGCACGTCGCGCCAGCCGGTCGGGTCGGCGCCGTAGGCCGTCGTGAGCGACGCGATGGACCGGTCGAGCGCGGCGAGCACGACCGATCGCACCGACCGGCCGTGCAGGTAGCTGCGTGACAGCGGCAGTGAGCTCTTGGCCGGCACGAGGTTGCGCAGCACCAGGTTGTCGGCCGGGGTGCCGTCGAAGACGTGCCCGCCGCGGTTGTCGGCGGCGACGCGCACGTCCTGCGGCAGGTCGGCCAGCACGACGTCACGCAGGTCGTCCATCCACCGCCGGAAGACAGTCGGCCCGGGTCCGTCTGTGACGGTCTCGTCGTCGTACGACGTGGAGCTCGTGCCGGCACCGGGACCGTACGAGCGACCGCCCCACGCCCGGACCAGCGCGATCGCCTGCTTCTGGATCGCGGTGTCTCCCCCGGCGGCCACCAGCAGGGGCTTGAAGTCGGGTGCGCGGTGGTCCGTCGTACCGACCTGGAACTCCATGGCTCGCAGCCCGGCAGGGGTCAGCTTGTTCGCCGCGGCCAACGCCAGCTGGATGGTCTGGACACGGACTGCCTTGCCCGCCGAGCGGCTGCTGGCCGGGTCGAGGTAGTCGTCGGCCCAGCCCTGCGCGGGCTTGTTGTTCCAGTTGGCGAGGTAGCCCACCTTCGGGTCCACCGAGTGCGGCAGCGCGTCGAAGGGCAGGAAGCCCTGCTTGTCGTACTCCCCGGTGCCAGGTGCAGGGAAGCGGGTGTCCCAGCCAGGGCTGCGCTTCGGGTAGAGGCCCGGGTGCCAGAAGCCGATGTGGCCGTCGGCGCCGGCGTACATGACGTTCTCGTTCCACGTCATCTGCCGTACGCCGACGACGAACTCGGCAAGGTTCTTGGCCCGGTCCCACTGCAGGATGCCGTTGATGTTCTCGAGCTCGCGGCGGTACATCGCGTAGTCGACCGAGCGGGCCTTCGTGCCGTCCTTGCTGTAGGCGACGACGGGGCCGTGCACGGTCCGGCAGACCTCGGCGTCCTGCGTGAAGACCGCCGGGCCGATCGGCACGCCCTCCTGTGCTGCGCGGTAGCGCACGGTCTCGGTCCGGCAGTCGGCCGGCTTCCACGTGCCCATGTGCAGGTACTCGAGCTTCCCGGCCGTACGACGGGTCGTCTCGATGAAGCTGTCGATGGTCTTGGAGTAGCCCGTGGTCATGCCCCACGCAATGCTCGTGCCGTAGCCGATGGCGACGGTCGGTACGCCGGGAACGGTGACGCCGCGCGCGTCGTACCCGCCGCCGTGGACCTCCTGCTCGTAGAGCTCGGTCGGGAAGGTGTAGCCGAGCTGCGGGCCGTTGACGAGCATCGGCGCGCCGGTCGAGGTGCGCGTGCCGCTGACCGTGAACATGTACGAGCCGCCGTGCAGGTTGTCGCGGAACGCGTTAAGGCTGTCGACCATGTTCTGCAGGCTGGCCGCGACCGGCGCGGGCAGCCCGGTGGGCGTCGTCGGCTCCGGTGCGGCCCCGGTGCCCGCTCCGGCCGCGAGCTCCGGCGGGAGGCTCAGCGCGTAGGCCGCGCTCTTGCGGTAGACGGCGTCGCGCTGCGCCGCGGGGACGGGGTCGTTGTTGGCGAAGCGACCTTCCGCCGGCGGCACCGTAACGCTGGCCTTCTGGTCGCGCTGCCACCGGATGTCGTTGAACGCCTGCAGCCCGGGCTCACCACCCAGGGATGCCTGGAGCTTGCGGAGCAGCTCGACCTCGCGGAACTCCTCGCCGCCGCTGGCCGCGACGAAGCGGGTCAGCAGCACGCCGGAAGCGAGGGTGTCGTTGAGGGTCCAGTCCTCGGGCACCGTGGTGAGAAGGGCGTACTCCGCCGGCAGCTCGGTCGGCGTCGTCTTCACGTGCTGGATGTAGGCGTTGAGCCCGGCGGCGTAGGCCTTGAAGACGTTCTGACTCTCGGCCGGCAGCTTCGCGAACATGGCGGCGTAGTCGGCCTCGCCGTACGTCAGCGTGCGCGTCTGGATGTCCGCCGGCACACCGCTCGGACCGACGAGCTCGGCGTAGGTGCCCTTCGCGACGTGCCGCACGCCGTCGGCAAGGAACAGGCGGTCCTGGCCGGCTGCGAATCCTGCGGCGTACCAGGTGTCGTACGACGAGTCGCCGTAGATCGCCGGTACGCCGTATCCGTCGCGGTAGATGCGTGCCTTGCCGACCGTCTCCGGCGTACCGCTCGCTTGGAACTTTCCTTCCTTGTAGCGACCGTCCCAGTAGAGGACGCGCTGGTCCTCGGTGTGCGGGCCGTAGTCACCGGTGAGCATGCCGCGGGCCTGGTCGACCGCCGTGACCCGGCCGTTCTCGCCGGGCGGGAGCGCGGTGCCGATCGTCATCGGCTGGCGGGGTGGGGTGTCCGCGGCGTACGCCGGAGCAGCGGTCGCGAGCAGGGTCAGTCCGAGGAGCAGCGCGAGAGCGCTGCGGGAGGCACGCACGTGGCTAGCGTGTCACCCGTCGCCGGGCGGCCCACGCGGCGCCGAGCAGGAGCAGCAGCCCTACGACCGGCAGCGCGGTGCCCAGGCCCGTGGCGGGCAGGTTGCCGCTCGCAGGTGCGGACGGCGTCGGCGTCGGCGCCGTCGCCGGCTGTCGTGGCGCGGCCGGGACCGGAGCGGCCACCGGAGCCGCCGACCGCAGCAGGGATTGGCCGCTGACCTGGCGGACGATGAGCCCCTTGTCGAGCCGGTCGACCTTCGTGCAGCCGGTCACCTTGAGGCAGCCGTCGGCAAGCCCGATGACGGGGTAGCCGGTGCGCAGGTCGACGTCCATGTCGTTGAAGTCGAGCAGGTTGCGGTCGGTGCCGCAGGACAGGCCGCCGGTGCAGATCGAGCCGACCTGGATCGGGCTCTTCGGCGTCGCGACGACGGTCTGCCAGGTGCGGCCGCGGTCGTAGGTCGTGGACACGTAGAGGCGCCAGACGCCGGTGTACTGCGCCTCGTTGCGGGGGTTGCCCTCCTCGGTCGCGCCGAGGTAGGCGGCCACGGCTCGGTCGCCGTCACCCGCCGCGATCAGCGGGAAGCTCGTGTAGAGCACGCCCTTGTCGACGCCGACCGCGACCGGCTTGGTCCACGTGTCGCCCCGGCTGGTGCTGACGGCGACCTGCAGCGGGCCTTCGCTGGTCGACGACAGCGTGCTCGACCAGGTCGCGTAGAGCGTGCCGTCGCGACCGACCGAGATCGAGGGGTGGCCACCGGCACCGACGGTCGAGCCGGGGATCGGGTGGAAGGTCCAGGTCACGGCGTTGTCGTCGCTGCGCCAGACGCCCTGCACCTTGCCGCAGCCGTCGGGCATCAGGTAGAGCGTGCCGTCCGTCGGCGACGTCTTGATGTGCCCGAAGATGCCCGAGCAGTCGCTGTCGGCGAGTGTGTAGACGGGGATGGCCGGCAGGAAGGTGAGGCCGCCGTCGATGCTCGTGGCGCACGCGGCCTGGGCGACGTCGTTGGTGCAGTAGTAGAGGTAGTTGGGGTAGCCGACGGTCGGCGGCATCGCGCTGCCCTCGGTGCGCTTGCCGGTCACCAGCGTCTGGTGATCGAAGGCGATGCCCGGTCCGCAACCCTGCGGTGAGCGCGTGTAGGTCTTGCCGTCGTCGTCGGTGAAGGCCTGCAGCGAGCAGCCCGTCACGAGCAGCTGGTTGATGAAGGTGCGACCGGTGTCGAGATCGGTGTGCAGGATCGGGTCGCTGGTCTGCAGGCCCTCGATCTGGTCGGTCGCGTCGGCCCAGACGCTGCTGCCCGGACCCTTGCTGTCGAAGCCGTTGACCCGCAGCGTCTGCTGCTTGGCGAAGAACATCACGTTGCCGGTCTTGGGGTTGATCCCGACCGTCGGCTCACCGGCGCGGTCGGCCAGTCCGTGCTGCTCATCGGGCACGAACGGCTGGCTGCCCAGCTCCGGCGGGATCGGCAGGCCGACGGTGACGTCCGCACCGATCGGCGACGGGTACTCGCGGTAGGTCGGTGCGGCAGTCGCCGCTCCTGACGGAGCTGTCAGCAACGGACTGGCAAGGAGCAGCAGCGCGGGGAGCACGAGCAGACGGGAGCGGGGCACGGTTCTCCAGGTGTGGATGATGTCCTGCACCTCTTCGACGCCGGATGTCCGGATCCTGCGCTGACCGAGCCTGGGAGAGCAACCGTGCGACGCACTACGCCGACTGCCGTCGTCGCTCTCGGCGTCGTCGGCAGCACGTGTGTCGCGGTGGCGGGCTACGGGATCGGCGCGGTGCCGGCGTCCCTCCGGGACAGCTGGCTGCACGACACCACGACAGGCCGCGCGGTCTCCGCGGTCGCGTGCGCGATCGGTCTCGCGCTGATGCTCGGCTGCTGGTGGAGGCTGCGCGCAGCGACCACGGGGGTCGTGCTCGTCGCCGCCGCTGCGTGGTCGGTGCCGTTGCTGCTGACCGTGCCGCTGTTCAGCCGCGACGTCTACGCGTACGCCGGACAGGCGCATCTCGTCGACGTCGGTCTCGACCCCTACACGCATGGTCCCGCGGATGCCCCAGGTGCACTCGCGGACGAGGTCGACGACGTCTGGTCGACGGCGCGATCGCCGTACGGACCGGTGTTCCTGCAGCTGGCGGCGTTGCTGGTGCGAGGGCAGCACGTGATCAGCGCGGTGGTGCTGCTGCGGCTGCTCGCCGTGATCGGTCTGGTCCTTGTCGCGTGGGGCATCTGCCGGCTCACGGCCGAGCCCTCGCGAGCTCTGTGGCTCGCCGTCGCGAACCCGCTCGTCCTGCTGCACGGCGTCGGCGGCGCCCACAACGACCTGCTCATGGCGGGGCTGCTGACCGCCGGGCTCGCGCTGGCGGCCGCGGCCGGGCGCGTCGACGCGCTGTCGAGCCGCGACACCGGTCTCGCCCTCGCGACCGCCGGGATCGTCCTTGCCGCGCTTGTGAAGCTGCCCGCGGTGGCCGGGCTGGCGTTTCTGCCGTTCCTCGTCCCGACCGCGCGGGTCCGCGCGGCGACCGTCGTCGCCGTCTCGGCCGTCGTCGTCACGTGGCTGCTCACCGCTTCGTCCACGTTCGGCTGGGGGTGGCTGCACACGCTGGACGCCGGCAGCGCCCGCCGCAGCCTGCTGTCCGTGTCGACCGGGGTGGGCGTGCTGGTGTCGCAGGTGGCTGGTTCGGGTGCTGTCGACGTCGCGCACACCGTCGGTCTCGTGATCGCCGCCGCGGCCGGTCTCGTACTGCTGGTCAGGGCTCGACAGATCGGGGCGTTGCGGGCGCTCGGCCTGACGCTGCTCATCGTGGTGGCACTGAGCCCGGTCGTGCAGCCGTGGTACCTGCTGTGGGCGCTGCCTGTGCTCGCCGTCGTCGCCGGCCCACGGCTCGCGCTGGGTCTGGCTGCAACGTCTGCGCTGCTCTGCGTGCTGGTGCTGCCGACGGGCAGGCACGTCATCCGCCCGCCGCTCTACGGCGTACCAGCCCTTCTCGTCGTCGTCGCCGCCTACGCCGCGGCTCGGGCGCCGGAAAGCGCTTGCGAGCAACCGGCAGCGGGGTACGCCGGGCAGTGAGGACGTCTGCCTCTTGTAGGGGACCCCGTCACCCCAGCACGCTTGCGTACCACCGTCCTCGCCTGGTACGGCGCCGGGATGCGCGTTCTCGACGTCAGGGACGCGCGCAACCTCAAGCAGCTCGACTGCGCCACCGACGGGGGCCACGCAGGTCTGGGACGCCTCCTGGATGTGGCCCGCCGCCGCCGTACCGCCTGAGACCGGCAATCCAGGAACCCCGACAAACCGGGCAGGAGAGACCGCTCCGGCGGCGAAGGAGAGGGGCATGGCCGCTCCGAAGCTCGCACTGACCGTGTTCGTCGTCGGAGGGCTGCTCGCCTCCCCCGCACTCCTGCCGGTCGGCGCTCACGCCGCGCCGAAGAGCGCGGCCTCGGCCTGCCCCGCTCCCCCGCAGCTGACCTTCGACACACCGACGTACGTCGACAAGACGCGCGCCGGCGGCGAGCCGCTGGTGTTCACCTACCCCACCGGCCGGCTGCTCTACAGCGCACACGCCGGCACCACGCACTTCTTCACGCCCGAGGCACCCAACCCCGGGACGGTCGCCTTCGGCGAGAACTACACCGGCCAGACCTACATCTGGACGAGCGACGACAACGGCAAGACGTGGACCTTCCGCCCGCGGATCATCGCGCCCGACGGTGCGCCCGCCTCCGGCTTCTCGGACCCCGAGTTCGCGATGGACAGCGCAGGCGACCTGTACTTCTCGGAGATCAACCTCGCCAACATCGCGGTGAGCAGTAGCCGGGAGGACCGCGGGGAGACGTGGAACCTCGAGAACTTCGTGGGCGCTGTCCTCACCGACCGGCAGTGGATGGAAGCCGACCGGCCGGGTGAGCTCTACTTCGTCGCCAACGCGTTCGGCGGCGGCACCGGCATCCCGCCGAGCCCGGGCACGGGCGCCTACATCACGAAGAGCACCGACGGCGGCGCGACCTTCGCGACCAACGTCCCCAGCACGAAGGGCGGCGCCGGCGAGGGCGACATCCGCGTCGACAAGAAGACCGGCACCGTCTACCAGGCCCGGCGCAGCAGCGGCAAGCTCAACATGGGTGCGTTCCGCAAGGCCCGCAGCGGCGACCTCGCCAGCATGGACGTGAGCACGGTCGCCGAGGGCGTGCAGATGCTCGCGCACTGGCCGGCCTTCGACCTCGACCCCTCGGGCAACCTCTACATCACCTGGGACGAGAACGGCAAGGGCGACCGCGAGGCGGGCATCTGGATGGCCACCTCGACCGATGCGGCGCGCACCTGGTCGGCACCCGTGAAGGTCAGCACCGGTGAGAACACCGCGATCTGGCCGTGGATCGGCGTCGGCGACGACGGGCGGGCCGGCGTCATGTGGCTCGAGGCTGACAAGAAGCTGCCCAACCACAACGCGGAGACCGCGGGCACGCACGGCTGGCGCATCCGTGGCGCCGCGACGACGACCGCACTGGGCTGCGCCGCCAGCAAGACACCGGTCTTCTCGGTGGCCACCGCGACGAAGGACCCCGTGCACACCGGGACGATCTGCCAGGGCGGCACGACCTGCCAGGCAGCGCTCATCGACCGCCGGCTCGGCGACTACTTCTCGGTCGAGGTCGACGCCACCGGGCGCATGTGGGCCGGCTACTCCGACACCCGCGTCCCAGGGTCGGTGTCGCTGCCGGCGTTCGTCCGACAGCAGGGCGGCCCGTCACTGCTCGTGCCGAAGAAGTCCGGTACGACGCCGACCTCCACCACCGGACAGCCGCCGCCCGCGGTGCCGGCGTCCTCCACGCCGGGCGCGGGCAGCGGCTCGCTCGCCAGCACCGGCTTCGGTGCGCAGCTCCCCGCGGCGGCTGCCCTGATGCTGCTCGGTGCGCTCCTCATGGTCCGCCGCCGGCGTACGCCGAGCTAGGCAGCCGCGAGCCGGCGGGCCAGGTCGACGGCGGCGGCGTGCGGGTCGACTGCCTCGGTGAGTGCCCGCACCACGACGACACGGCGGGCGCCGGCCTCGAGCACCTCGTCGAGGTTGCCGGCGTCGATGCCACCGATCGCAAACCACGGCCGGGGGCTGGCCACCTGCGCGGCGAGCTTCAGCAGCGGCAGACCTGGGGCGGGGCGGCCGGGCTTCGTCGGCGTCGGCCAGGTCGGCCCGACGCAGAAGTAGTCGACACCGGACTCCAGCGCAGCGGCCCGCACCTGGTCGTCGTCGTGCGTCGAGCGGCCGACCAGGACGTCGTTGCCGAGGAGCGCGCGGGCGGCCGACACGGGCAGGTCGTCCTGACCCAGGTGCAGGACGTCGGGGCGTACGACGGAGGCCACGTCGGCCCGGTCGTTGACCGACCACAGGGCGCCGTACCGCTCCGCTGCCGACGCGAACACCTCGCACAGGGCGATCTCGTCCCGCGCCTCGAGGCCCTTCTCGCGCAGCTGCACGCAGTCGACGCCCCCGGCAAGCACGGCATCGAGGAACTCCGCGAGGTCCCCGCGGTCGCGGCGGGCGTCGGTGCACAGGTACAGCCGCGCGTTCGCGAGCCGCGTACGCCGGCGCAGCCCGAGGTCAGCCACCGGCCACCGCCCGGACCAGCTCGAGGCGGTCTCCGTCGCCGAGCGTCGCGGCCGCCAGCTCCGACCGCAGCAGTGCGGCCCCGTTGTGCTCGACCACCACGCTGCCGACCCTCAGACCCAGCGACTCGATCAGCCCGGGCAGCGTCGTCCCCTCGGCAACGTCGCTCGGTCTGCCGTTGACGACGATCCGCACTAGAACCCCGCCGCCTGCGCGCGCCGCTTCACCTCGGTGCCGCGGTTCTCGCGCAGGGCCTGCAGCGGCGTGCCCGGCAGCGAGTCGTCGGCCTCGGTCAGCCACCGGAGGGCCTCGTCGTCGGTGTACCTCGCGTCGCGCAGCAGCGTGATCACGGCGGGCAGGTGCTTGACCGGCTCACCCTGCTCGTCGAGCTGGTCGTCGAGGATGCAGAGGATGTCGTCGCCGGGGCGTCGGCTCCCCAGCACCTTGCCGTCCTTGAGTAGCTGACGGATCGCCATGATGTCGCGCCCGGTGCGCTCGGCGACATCCGGCAACGGCAGCAGCTCCATGTCCCTGAGACTAGGCGAGCAGGCAGTACCGTCGCGCCATGACGGAGCAGCCGCCGAAAGATCCCGCCCCGCCCGACGCGGTCGACGACGACGGGCTCGACGACCCCTGGCACGACCAGCTCGTCGAGGTGGCCGACGATTTCGGCGCACCGGACATCGTCGCTGTCGTCGCCTTCGTGCTCGCGGTCGCCTCGGTCTTCGGCTTCGGGCTGCTGAGCGGGTCCACGTACAGCGTCCCCTTCATTGACGGGGTCAGCAACGACGGCAACAAGGCCGCGCTCGTCACGGGAACGATCCTCGGAGCGGTCCTGGCGCTGATACCGGCCTGGCTGGGCTGGCGGGCCAGCTCCCGGTCGCTGCCCGCCGATCCGCGCTGGGTGGTCGTGCTGGCGCGCAGTGCGGTCGTCCTCGCGCTGACGTCGGGCTTCCTGCATCTGGTCGTCGCCGTTCTTCAGGCGGCGCAGGACGGCCCGTCGGGCTTCACCAGCATCTGAGTTCGGCAGCAGGCTTGGATGAGGGTGGGCAAATCACGTGGGGAACGCAGGCGTGTGGGCCCCGGGCCCATGAACGCCTTTGACGTTCCGGGTCGGGTTAGCACCCGCTTGCAGGCGAGCAAGCGGGTGCTAACCCGACTGTCCACGCGAGGGTCCGCGCCTGCTGCCGAACTCACCAGCATCTGAGTTCGGCAGCAAACGTGGATGAGGGTGCGTGAAGCCGAGCACGTAGCAGCGCGCGGGGCACCGTACGGATCACATCGGAACCCAAGGCCCGCAACGCTCCGATGTTGATCCGTACGGCGGGGCTTGACGGTCTCCTCGCTAGGCCGACTTCACCGGGACGGCGAGGTCGGCGAGACGCGTCGGGTCGGGCTCGGCGCCGTCGGTCATCCGGCGGCGGCCCTGCACCAGGTCGCGCGGCCGGTCGACGGTGAGCATCGCGACGAGCCTGGTGCCGGCCAGCCAGCAGAACGCCCAGCCGTCGGCGTCGCCGGGCTCTCCTCGGCGTACGACGGAGTCGGCCCCCTTCGCGAAGCCGGCCCACTGGATGGTGTGCCCCAGCTGGTCGGACCAGAAGTACGGGATGGGGTCATAGACGGCGTCCTTGCCCAGCAGGGTCGCGACCCCGACCGTCGGGCCGTGCAACGCGTCGTCCCAGTGCTCCATCCGCAGCCGCATGTCATAGCGCGGCGACCACCGCGCGACGCAGTCGCCCACCGCCACGACACCGGGCATCGATGTCGCGAGGTGCTCGTCGACGACCACGCCGTGGTCGACCGTGACCGGGCTGCCCTTCAACCAGGCGGTCTCCGGTGCAGCGCCGACCGCGACGAGGACGAGCTCGGCCGCCAGCTTCTCCCCTGACTCGAGGACGACGGCCTTGCGCTGCACCGACTTCGCCGCGGTGTTGACGCGCAGGTCGATGCCGAGGTCGGCGTACCACGGGATCGTGAGCTGCCCGACCTCGACGGGCAGGGCCTGCAGCGGGGCCGGGCCGGCCTCCAGCACCGTCACGTCACAGCCCGCCTGCGCTGCGCCGGTCGCGACCTCGGCACCGATCCACCCGGCGCCGACGATGACGAGCTTGGTGCCCTCGGTGAGGTGGACCGACAGCGTCAGTGCGTCGTCGAGTGTGCGGAGCGGGAAGCCGGAGCCCTTCAGCCGCAGCGCGTGCGCGCCGGTCGCGAGGACGAGGCCGTCGTACGGCACGTCGCCCTCTGCCGTCTCGACGACGCCCTCGCGCAGGCCGGTCGCCGGTCGACCGAGGTGCAGATCGACCTCGAGGTCGCGCCAGTCGACGTCGAGCTGCACATGGTCGTCCTGCGACCCGCGCAGCACCTCCTTGGACAGCGGCGGCCGGTCGTACGGCACGTGCTCCTCGGCAGCGAGCAGGGTGATGGTGCCCTCATAGCCCTGCGCACGCAGCTCCTGCGCGCTGCGCGCACCGGCCAGGCCGCCACCCACGACGACCACCCGCTTCATGGCGCAAGTGTCCGCCGCGGCCGGTCTATCCGCTCGCCGCCACGCGGGCGGGCATCACGCGTCGCGGCGCGTCAGGGCGAACGCGGCAACACCCAGAGCGACAGCCGTGTACAGGAAGAAGACCAGCAGGCCGGTCCATGGACCGAGGGACTCGCTCCCTGGCTGAAGGCTGGTGATGACGGTCCCGGCATTGCTCGGCAGGTACTTCGCGATGGCGTCGCTCCAGCTCGCCGGCAGGAAGTGAACAACCGTCGGTACGACGAACAGCAGCCCGAACAGCGCGGTGATCGAGCCGGCGGTGTTGCGCAGCAGCGCGCCGAGAGCGAGGCCGAGCATCCCGATGCCGGTGAGGTACAGCGCCGTGCCCACGAGCACCCGAGGCACTCCCTTGTCGCCGAGCGACGCATCAATGCCCTCGGACGACAGGATCGTCTGTCCGATCAGGAACGCGGCCAGGAGGGCGAGGCCCATGAGCACCAGACAGGTCACGCCGTAGACGAGCGTCTTCGCCCACAGGACCGGCAGCCGCTTGGGCACAGCCGACAGCGTCGCTCGGATCATGCCTGTTGCGTACTCGCCGGTGACGATGAGAACACCGAGCACGCCCACCGCCAACTGCGCGAAGAACCCGCCCACCAGGCTCGCGCCGACCGGGTCGAACGTCAGCGCGTCACGAGCGTTGTCCGGCGGCCAGTGGGTAACCACGACGACCGGGACCAGCACCGAGAAGCCGATGAGGAAGGCGACGGCCGCGAGCAGCGAGAACACCGTCGAGCGCAGGGTGCGCAGCTTCGTCCACTCGGAGAGCACGACGCGGCGGGGCGTCACGCCCAGGGCCGCGGTGTCGGTGCTCATGACGCGCTGCCACTGAACTCGAGGGAGTCGTGCGTCAGCTCCATGAAGGCCTCTTCCAGCGACGCCGCCTGTGGCGTGAGCTCGAGCAGCGTGATGCCCGCCTGCCCTGCCGCGATCCCGATCTCGTCGGTGCTCATGCCGGCGACGCTCAGCGCACCGTCATCGACCGGCGTCACGTTGGCCTTCGCCTTGGCGAGTAGCGCGGTCAGCTTCTGGGGGTCGGTGGTGCGGACACGCACGAGGTTGCGGCCCGCGGAGGCGATGAACTCCCTGACGCCGACGTCGGCGATCAGCCGGCCCTTGCCGATGACGAGCAGGTGGTCGGCGGTCTGCGCCATCTCGCTCATCAGGTGCGACGACACCAGCACCGTCCGGCCGCCGGCGGCCCGCTCCTTGAGCAGCTCCCGGATCCAGCGGATGCCCTCCGGGTCCAGGCCGTTCACCGGCTCGTCGAGCACCAGTGTGTTGGGGTCGCCGAGCAGCGCCGTCGCGATGCCGAGGCGCTGACCCATGCCGAGCGAGAAGCCCTTCACCCGCTTGCGCGCGACGTCCTTCAACCCCACGACCTCGAGCAGTTCGTCGACCCGTGACGACGCGATGCCGTGCGTCTGCGCCAGCGCCAGCAGGTGGTTGCGGGCCGATCGGCCGGTGTGGATCGAGCGCGCCTCGAGCAGAGCCCCGACCTCGTGCATGGGTGCGCTGTGCTCGCGGTAGGCCTTGCCGTTGACAGTGACGCTGCCCGCTGTCGGCCGATCGAGACCGAGGATCATCCGCATCGTCGTCGACTTGCCCGCGCCGTTGGGGCCGAGGAAGCCGGTCACGACTCCCGGGCGGACGACGAGGCTCAGGCCGTCGACGGCGAGCTTGTCGCCGTACCTCTTGGTCAAGCCGTGCGCCTCGATCACGCGAGGGCCTCCACATCGATGGGATCGCCCCGCAACGGGAACGCGTCCTTCCACACCGGCTCGTAGCCGGCACCCTCGAGCATGCCCGCAACCGCCGCCGGCGAGCGGTCGTCCGAGATGGCGAACTGCTCCTGCGCCTCGCCGGGGGTCGTGTAGCCCCCTGGCTCGGTCGAAGAACCCGCGCTCATGGTCGTGACCGCGATCCGCACCAGACCGTCCCGCAGCGCTGCTGGCTCGCGAGTCGACAGCACGATCCCCGCCTCGGGCGCGGCGAGGCGCAGGGCCGCGAGTGCTTGGACGTACTCCGGGTCGGTCACGGGGATCAGCGGCTGGAAGCCCGACGCGCTCGGCTTGATGCGCGGCAGCGAGACGGTGACCTCGGTGCGCCAGTACTCCCGCTGCAGCCAGGTCGCGTGGTGCGCAACGGCCAGGACGTCGGAGCGCCAGTCTGCGCAGAGCCCGAGCAGCGCACCGATCCCGAGCCGCCGGACGCCCGACTCGGCAGCCCGTTCCGTCGAGGACAGCCGGCGGTCGTAGTCGCGCTTCCAACCGGCGACGTGCGTCTCGGCGTAGCGCTGGCGGTCGTAGGTCTCCTGGTAGTGCACGACCCCCTCGAGACCGGCGTCGACCAGTCGGAGGTAGGTGTCGTCCGACCAGGTCTGCGTCTCGATGCTGATGCTCGGCACGAACGGCCGAAGGGCCTCGACGCACGCGACGAGGTAGTCGGCACTGACCTCGAGGCGGTGCTCACCCGCAACGAGCAGGATGTGCCGAAAGCCTTGTGTCGTAAGGGTTTTCGCTTCAGCGACGACTTGGTCGACGGTCAAGGTGCGTCGTACGACGTCAAGGCCCTTGCTGAAGCCGCAGTAGGTGCAGGACGACAGGCACGCGTTGCTGACGTACAGCGGCGCGAACAGCCGGACGGCGCGGCCGAAGCGCTGCAGGGTGACGGCCCGGGCAGCCTGCGCGAGCTCCTCGATCCGCGGCAGCGCCGCCGGGCTCAGCAACGCAGGGAGCGTGTCCAGCCCGGGGTGCAGGACGGCGTGGGCGACGTCGGTGTCGTCGTACTCACGGGTTCGCAGGTCGAGCGACTCGACGTGGCGCGCGAACCGTCCCGGCGGCGCGCTCATCGCGACCTCTTCCTTCGCTCCGCAAGCGGACGGCCCGCCCGCTCGTTCGTCGCGGGGCACCGCCCACTGGCTCCGCTCATGGGGACAGAAACCCGGTCAGCGGGCTCGAGGCGTCGGCCGTATCGAGGACGGCGCCGCGACCGGCGAGGTGTCCGAGCCGGCCGGCTTCGGTCGCGAGCGCGAACGCGCGGGCCATGCGGATCGGATCGCTCGCGACGGCGATCGCACTGTTGACCAGCACGGCATCGGCGCCGATCTCCATGGCCTCGGCGGCGTCGCTCGGCACCCCGAGTCCGGCGTCGACGACGACCGGCACGTGCGCCTGCTCGACGATGACCTCGATGGCGTCGCGCGTGCGCAGGCCGCGGTTGCTGCCGATCCAGGCGCCCAGCGGCATGACGGTCGCGCAGCCGGCCTCCTCGAGGTGCCGGCACAGCACCGGGTCGGCCGAGCAGTACGGCAGGACGGTGAAGCCCTCGGCGACCAGCCGCTCGGCCGCCTTCAGCGTCTCGATCGGGTCGGGTGCCAGCGTGCGCGGGTCGGGCGTCACCTCCAGCTTGACCAGGTCGGCACCGGTGGCGGCCCGCCCGAGCCGGGCCAGCCGGACGGCCTCGTCGGCGTCCACCGCGCCCGACGTGTTGGGCAGCAGGGTCATGCCGGGCGGGACGAAGTCGAGGACGTCACCGCTCTGCGCACTCCCGATGGCTTGCCGGTCCAGGTCGACCCGGCGCAGGGCGACGGTGACGATGTCGGCGCCGCTGGCGAGCAGCGCGTCCCGCATCACGGCGTGCGAGCGGAACTTGCCGGTGCCGACGAGCAGCCGGCTCGCGTAAGCACGGCCCGCGATGACGAGCGGGTCACCGCGGTCGGAAGGGGGCTCGAGGGTCATGTCGTCTCCCCACGCCGGCGTTACCCGGATCGGGTGCTGCGGGTCGCCGACGGGCTGGTCGGCCTCTCAGCCCGCGTCCGCGGGCTCCCCGGTACTGACGCTGCCGACTCTAGCCGCGCCACCGCCCGCCCAGCCCGCCGCGGCGGCGGCGGCGGCGGCCACGATCTCGGAGCAACCGGGGCGGCGCACCGGCGTGTCGGCCCGGTTGGTCCGAGATCAACGCGGCGGATCGTCGTACGTTCGTAACTTCCGTCACTCTTGTCACACCGGCCCCACTGGCCTACCGTCGACGCCGGGTGCTCTTCCCCCTGCCGTCGACCCCCGGGACCCCCCATGCCGCGCCGCCGTGCGTCACGCACGCTCCGCCTTCCCCGAGTTGCGGTCCTGCTGACCCTCGCCGCCGTCCTCACCGCAGGGGCGACCTCGAACATCCGGGTCAAGGAGGGCGACACGCTCTGGGAGCTCGCACAGCGGCACAACACCACGGTCGACGTCCTGCGCCGGCTCAACGACCTGCCCGGCAGCGGCACGATCTACGTCGGCGACGTGCTCAAGGTCCCGGGCGCCGCCCCCGGCAAGCAGGCACCGGCCCGGCCCAGCACCCGCGTCGTCGAGAAGGGCTACACCGTCCAGGCCGGCGACAACCTGACGCTCATCGCCAAGAAGTACGGCGTGAGCGTGCGCACGATCCAGGTGCGCAACAAGCTCCCGCGCAACGGCATCGTCCTCATCGGCCGGCGCCTCGCCATCCCGGTGACGGTCACGGTCACGCCCTCCCGCTCGGCAGCGCCCAACAGCGCCACCCACAACGCCGGGCTGCGCATCCCGGTCAAGGTCCAGCGCTCCGCGGCCGCGCACCGCGCCTACCTCGCCCACCAGCGGCTGCCCTCGAAGAAGGCGGTCCGCGCGCTCATCCACAAGACCGCGAAGCGCGTCGGGCTCGACCCGTCGCTCGCGCTCGCCGTCGCGTTTCACGAGAGCGGCTTCCAGCAGCGGGTCGTCTCCCCCGTCGACGCGATCGGCGTGATGCAGGTGCTGCCCTCCACCGGCCGGGCGCTCAGCGCTGGCTACCACCGCAAGCTCAACCTGCTCAAGACCGAGGACAACGTGCTGGCCGGCGTGCTGCTGCTCAAGCAGCTGTCCCGGGCAACCGGCCGCGCCGACCTGGCGCTGGCCGGCTACTACCAGGGCCTCGGCTCGGTCCGTAAGCGCGGGATGCTGCCGCAGACGCACGCCTACATCCGCAACGTGACAGTGCTGCGGGCCCGCTTCCGAACCGGGTGAGCCCGGCCCGCCTAGACTCGAAGGCCGTGGACCACACCGTCGAGACCGCGGTCGACCCCCTCGTGGGGCGACTCCTCGACGGTCGCTACCGCCTCGACCGGCCGATCGCCCGCGGCGGCATGGCCACCGTCTACACCGCGACCGACACCCGGCTCGACCGGGTCGTCGCCGTCAAGGTCATGCGCCCGGCACTCGCGGAGGACCCCGACTTCGTCGCCCGCTTCGCCCGCGAGGCGCGCGCCGCCGCGCGGCTGTCCAGCCCCGAGGTCGTCGCCGTCCACGACCAGGGCACCGACCCGTCGACCGGCACGGCCTACCTCGTCATGGAGTACGTCGCGGGCAAGACCCTGCGCGACGTCATCCGTGACTCCGGACCGGTCCCCGCCAACCGTGCGCTGGCACTGCTCGAGCCGGTGCTTCGAGCCCTCGCCGCCGCCCACGCCGCCGGCCTGGTGCACCGCGACGTGAAGCCCGAGAACGTCCTGCTCGGCGACGACGGCCGGGTGAAGGTCGCCGACTTCGGCCTGGCCCGCGCCATCGAGACGTCCAACCTCACCGCGACGACCGGCCTGCTGATCGGCACCGTCGCCTACCTCGCACCCGAGCAGGTCGAGCACGGCACCGCCGACCCGCGCACCGACGTCTACGCCGCCGGCATCCTGCTCTGGGAGCTGCTGACCGGCACACCGCCGTACGACGGCGACAGCCCCTTGTCGGTGGCCTACCGGCACGTGCACGACGACGTGCCCGCGCCGTCGCAGGTCGTGCAGGGCATCCCGCCGGCGGTCGACGCCCTGGTGCTGCGCGCCACGCGACGCGACCCCGACGAGCGGCCGGCCGACGCGGGCGCGTTCTTGTCGGAGCTGATGGCGCTGCGCAGCACCCTGCCGGCCGCGGCGATCGACACCGCGCCCACCCTCGTCGTCCCGCGGCCGACCACGCCACCTCAGCCGCCGAAGGCCAAGGCGGACAAGACCGGGCCGCAGCGCCCCCGGCGTCGGGGCCTGGTCGTCGGACTCGTCATCGGCGCGCTCGCGCTGCTCGCCCTCGCCGGCGGCTGGTACCTCGGCAGCGGCCGCTACACCCACGCCCCGCCCGTCGTCGGGCTGACGCAGCTCGCCGCCGAGGCCAAGCTCGACGACGCCGGCCTCAAGCACCGGGTCGCCGAGCAGCGCGTGTTCAGCGAGGACGTGAAAGTCGGCGACGTCGCCGAGCAGGAGCCTGGGCAGAACAACCGGGTACGCCGGGGCGGCACCGTCACGCTGATCCTGTCGAAGGGCCCGGACCGCCGGGTGGTCCCGACGCTGTTCGGCTCGACGGTGCCCATCGCCGAGAGCACGCTGAAGAACCTCGGCCTGCGCAAGGGCACCGTCACCGAGCGGTTCTCCAACGCCGCGAAGGGTCTGGTCATCGCGACAGACCCCCCGGCCGGCCAGGCACTACGGGCCAACGCCGTCGTCAACCTCGTCGTCAGCAAGGGACCCGAGCTGATCCCGGTGCCCAACGTGCAGGGCAAGCCCGAAGCCGAGGCAAAGGACGCAGTCAACAAGGCAGGCTTCAAGTACACGACCGTGCAGGTCTTCAGCGACACCGTCCCCGTCGGCGTCGTCGCCGACCAGTCTCCGAGCAGCGGCAACGCACCGCGCAACTCCAGCATCACCCTGCAGGTCAGCAAGGGTCCGGAGCTCGTCACCGTCCCCAACCTCGACGGCGTGGACCGCGACGATGCCGTCGCCCAGTTGCAGGCACTCGGCCTCCGGGCAGACGTCACGAAGTTCGGCGGTGGCAAGAAGGTGCATGCACAGACCCCGTCACCCGGCACGCAGGTCAAGAAGGGCACCGTCGTCCGGCTGCTCGTCTACTGACATCCTCTAGGGCGTGCCCCCTCGCAAGCCGTCACTCGTGGGCTCCCATGTCTTCGTCGGAGCGGGGCTCCCGAAGGCGCTCGCCTACGCGCGTGAGATAACCGCGCAGGTCATCCAGGTCTTCGTCTCCAACCCGCGCGGCTGGGCACCGAGCGTCGGCAACCCCGCGCACGACGAGAGCTTCAAGGCGGCGACGGCTGCGGCCGGCATGCCGGTCTACGTGCACGCGCCGTACCTCGTGAACTTCGGCTCCCCCACCGAGGCAACCGTTCGCAAGTCCGTCGAGTCCGTGACGCACGCGCTGAAGCGCGGGATGGCCATCGGCGCCAAGGGCGTCGTCGTGCACGCCGGGACGGCCGTCGCCGGCGCGCACCGCGACGACGCCTTGGCGCAGCTGCGCGAGCACCTGCTCCCGCTGCTCGACGCGGCGGATCCCGACGGGCCGAAGCTGCTCGTCGAGCCGACCGCCGGTGGCAAGGGCGCGCTGTGCGCGACGGTGGACCAGCTCGCGCCGTGGTTTGCCCAGCTCGACGACCACCCCATGCTCGGTGTCTGCCTCGACACCTGCCATCTGTACGCCGCAGGCCACGACCTTGCCGCGCCCGGCGGTGCGAAGAAGACGCTCGACCTGCTCGTGAAGACGGTCGGCCGGGGTCGCCTCGGCCTGGTGCACGCGAACGACTCGAAGGACCCGCTCGGCTCCGGCCGCGACCGGCACGCCTCGATCGGCGACGGGCACATCGGCAAGGACATGTTCGCCGAGCTCTTCCGCCACCCGGCGACCCGCGGCGTACCCGTGCTCGTCGAGACCCCGGGAGACGCGGCGTCGCACCGTCGCGACATCGAGATCCTCTGCTCGCTCCGCGACGCGTGAGGGCGCCCAGGCCCCAGCTGTCAGCCCCCACTGCAGCCCTGGTGGCCGTGACCGCTGTCTGGGGCTCGACCTTCGTCGTGGTCAAGGACGCGGTCGAGCGGATCCCGGTCACCGACTTCCTGACGTGGCGGTTCGCGCTCGCCGCACTCGCGATGCTGCTCATTCGGCCGCGCGCAGTCGCGACCCTCGGCCCCGGCGGCCGCCGGGCCGGCGTGCTGCTCGGCCTGGCGCTCGGTATCGGCTACCTCCTGCAGACGATCGGGCTCGAGACCACCGACGCGGCCGTCAGCGGCTTCATCACCGGCATGTTCGTGGTGCTGACGCCGCTCGGCGCTGCCGTGCTGCTGAAGAAGACGCCAGACCGGATCGCCTGGCTCGCCGTCGGCCTCGCGACGGTCGGTCTGGGGTTCCTCTCGCTGCGCGGGCTCGCCGTGGGCGGCGGTGAGCTGCTCACCCTGGGCTGCGCCGCGTGCTTCGCGTTGCACATCGTCGGACTCGGGCGGTGGGCGTCGGCGTACGACGTCTACGGGCTTGCCGTCGTACAGCTGCTGACGGTGGCCGCGCTCTGCGCGGTCGGCGCGGTCCCCGGTGGCCTGACCGTTCCGCCCGACGGGAGCGTCTGGGCCGCCCTTGCGCTGACCGCACTCGCAGCCACGGCGGTGGCGTTCGTCGTGCAGACCTGGGCGCAGGCACACCTCGCCCCGACCCGCGCCGCGGTGATCATGACGATGGAGCCCGTCTTCGCAGGCTTGTTCGCCGTCGTCGCAGGAGGCGAGCGGCTCGGCCCACGCACGCTGGTGGGGGCGGCGATGGTGCTCACGGCGATGGTGCTCACCGAGCTCGGTCCCCGCCGCGGCTCCGAGGGCGAGGTCGAGCGACTGGAAGTGTGACGACGCAGGAGATCCGGGCACGATCGACGCGCTTAAGCCGGCCCGTCCCCCGGCGACTCCTGGTAGGAGTAGCGCTGCTCGAGCCAGGGGTCGGCGCGGTTGTGGTAGCCCCGCTCCTCCCAGAAGCCGCGCCTGTCAGCGGTGAGGTACTCGACGCCGCGGACCCACTTCGGTCCCTTCCACGCGTACAGGTGCGGGACGACGAGCCGCAGGGGGGCGCCGTGCTCGGGGGTGAGCGACTCGCCGTTGCGGTGCGTCGCGAGCAGCCCGGCGGCGAAGTCGGCCACGGTCATGTTGGAGCTGTAGCCGTACTCCGCCCAGACCATGACGTGATCGGCACCGGCCGCGGGCGGCACCGCTCTGAGCAGCTCGTCGCCGGAGATCCCGCGCCAGGTGTTGCCGAGCACGGAGAACTTCGTCACGCAGTGGAAGTCGGCCTCGACGTCGACCCGCGGGAGCGCGCCTGCTTGCTGCCAGGTCCACCGCTGCTCGCCGCCGTCGGCGGTGGCGCCGAAGACGCGCAGGTCCCATTCCTCCAGCGGTACGACCGGAACCCGCCCGTAGTGCAGGACCGGCCAGCCGCGCGGGATGTACTGGCCCGGCGGCAGCCGGTCCGCGGGCAGACCCGCGGCTCGCGTGCGCGCACCCATCCGGCTGAAAGGGGACGTCACGGGCCCATCCTCCTCCGGCGCCGGCCGGCGGGATTCACCGGTCGGCGGGCAGGAGAGGGCCGCGCGGCGGCGAAGCAGGCCTCAACGCCGTCGAACACTGTGGAGCCCCGGCATGTCGCGTCGCCCCCTGCTCGCCCTCCTCGCCGCCGCCAGCGTCGCCGCTGCCGGCCTCAGCGCGGGCAGCGCCGGCGCTGCGAGCGCGGCGGCGTGGCAGGTCTACGAGGCCCCGAAGGGCACGATGGCGTACGACAACGCCGTCGAGCCGACGATCGCGGCCAACTGGAAGAGCGGCCGGGCGATGGTGATCGCCCTGACGACGCCGTACGTCGTGTCCTTCAACACCCGCGCCCGCACCGCAACCTGGACGCCGTCGCTGGGCATCGCGACGAAGTACGACACGCTCGACCCGATCATCTGGGGCGACAGCGAGAACGGCCGCATCATCGTCAGCCAGCTGGCCGGCGCGACCAGCCTGATGGACATCACCGACGACGGCGGGGAGAGCTGGCGGCCGGCGCAGGGCGGTGGCCCGTCCGGCGTCGATCACCAGACCGTCGGTGGCGGCCCTTACGCCGCCACGAACAAGCCGCCGGTGACGCCATACCCGAAGGCCGTCTGGTACTGCGCGCAGGACATCGTCGCTGCCTTCTGCTCGAACTCCATCGACGGCGGCCAGACCTTCCTGCCCTCGAAGCCGATCTACACGATCGCCAACGCCGGGCCGCTCGTGGGCTGCGGTGGCCTGCACGGCCACGTCAACGTGCGTCAGGACGGCACCGCGATGGTCCCCAACAAGGGCTGCCTGCAGGACACCAGTGGGACGGCGCTGACCAGCGATGCCGCCAAGGTGGGGCTGGCGACCAACAGCGACAACAACACCGGGCCGTGGACCGTCGAGTACGTCCCCGACAGCACCAGCCGGGCCCGGATGGATCCGTACGTCGAGGCCGACCGCGCCAACACGACGTACCTCGCGTACGTCGATGGCACCGACAAGATGAAGGTCGCCGTCAAGAAGAAGGGCGGCAGCTGGGCGAAGTCCGTCGACGTCGGCAAGTCGCTCGGTCTGAAGAGCACGGCGTTCCCGCTCGTCATCGGCGGCTCCCCCGGCCGCGCCGTCGTCGCGTACCTCGGCTCGAAGACCGGCCCGGAGGGCACGATGGACGCGCAGAACACGAAGTTCGAGGGGACCTGGCAGCTCTACGTGTCGACGACGCTCGACAGCGGCCGCACCTGGTCGACGCAGCAGGTCACGAAGGACGAGCAGTACCCGGTGCAGGTCGGCTGCATCCGCAAGACGGGCAACACCTGCAACCACCGCAACCTCTTCGACTTCAACGGGATCACGGTGGACCGGCTCGGCCGCGTGCTGATCGTCGCGGCCGACGGCTGCACGCCCAGTCGTGGCTGCAAGACCGGGGTCCAGCACGACAAGGTGGCTGACGACACCAACGTCGGCTTCGTCGTCCGCCAGGAGTGCGGCCCCAGCCTGTTCGTCGAGCGGCAGCGCGAGCTCGACGCCCAGTGCAAGACCTACCGCCGGTAGCTGCACCGGGAGCCAAGCCCGAGCGCGATTAGCCTGACCTCATGGTCGTCGTCATGCGCACGGGCGCAGCCCCCGAGGAGATCGACGCCGTCGTTGCGCGGGTCGAGAGCGCCGGCGGCTCGGCGTTCGTCAGCCGTGGCGTGCAGCGCACGATCGTCGGCCTCGTCGGTGACATCGCCGCCTTCCAGACGCTCAACCTGCGGGCGATGCCGGGCGTCGGCGACGTCGTCCGCGTCTCCAAGCCCTACAAGCTGGTCAGCCGCGAGCACCACCCCGAGGCGACCACCATCCAGGTGGGCGGCGTCCCGATCGGGCCCGACACCTTCACGCTGATCGCCGGTCCGTGCGCGGTCGAGACCGCCGACCAGACCCTCGAGTCGGCCCGGATGGCCCAGCAGGCCGGCGCCACCCTGCTGCGCGGCGGCGCCTTCAAGCCGCGCACGTCGCCGTACGCGTTCCAGGGGCTCGGCGAGAAGGGGCTGCGGATCCTCGCTGATGTCCGCGAGGAGACCGGCATGCCGATCGTCACCGAGATCGTGGACGCGCATGACGTGGATCTCGTCGCGGAGTACGCCGACATGCTCCAGGTCGGCACCCGCAACATGCAGAACTTCGCTCTCCTGCAGGCGGTGGGCAGCGCCGGCAAGCCGGTGATGATCAAGCGCGGGATGACCGCGACGTACGAGGAGTGGCTGATGGCGGCGGAGTACGTCGCGCAGCGCGGCAACCTCGACATCGTGCTGTGCGAGCGCGGCATCCGGACCTTCGAGACGGCGACCCGCAACACCCTCGACATCGCGGCGGTGCCGATGGTGCACGCGCTGTCGCACCTCCCGGTCGTGGTGGACCCATCACACTCCGGAGGCAGGCGCGACCTCGTCGTACCGCTCACCCGCGCGGCGATCGGCGCCGGTGCCGACGCGGTGATCGTCGACGTGCACCCCGACCCGACGGCCGCGCTGTGCGACGGTCCGCAGGCGCTGTACGGCGAGGAGCTCGACCAGCTCGCTGCCGCCTGTCGGGACCTGCCGCCCATCGTGGGCCGGCGCCTGACGACTTCGGGGTAGCACGGCAGGAGGAATCGGACGGAAAAGGGCGAAAGGTGCCCTGACGTCCGTCTTCCGAGGAGTTCCTTTTGCGCCTGCGTCCGATGCTCCCGACCGTGCTCGCTGCCCTGCTCGCCGTGCCCCTGGCCGCGCACGCGACCGGCAGCTCCCCCGCGCCGACGTTCCCCGCAGCCGCCGGCGTCGCGGGCGCCCTCGCCGAGGGGACCGGCACCGACCTGCGCCCCGTCGCGAACATCGCGTACAAGGGCGGCACGGACATGGAGTTCGTGACGATCAAGGGCCGCCACTACGCGGTGGTCCCCTCCGAGCGCTCGGGCGGCGGCACCGGCATGCTGCGGATGATCGACATCACCAACCCGGCGAAGCCGCGCCTGGCCGGCGTCCTGTCGTGCAACGTCACGCAGAACGACGTGCAGGTGCACGGCACCACGGTCTTCATGGGCGTCGACGGTGGCGTGCGGGACGACGAGTGCTTCCAGCAGGCGGGTGCCAGGCCGGCCCTCGGCGTCGTCGCCGTCGACATCTCCAACCCGGCCAAGCCGCGCGGCGTCGGCTTCGTGCCGATCAAGTACGGCGCGCACAACACGACCGTCCACCCGAACGGCAAGTACCTCTACGTCAGCGACTCCGAGCTCACGCCGAAGCAGAACGACGCCCCCGGGAGCCAGCTCGGTCGCATCAACGTCGTCGACGTGCGCAACCTCAAGAAGATGAAGGAGATCTACACCCTTCCGCTGCCGACGGGTCTGTCCAGCCACGACATCACGTTCAACAAGAAGGGCGACACCGCCTACTCGGCGGCGATCACCCAGACGCTGGTCCTCGACATGGAGAACCCCGCCAAGCCGACGATCGCGCACACGATCATCGACCCGGCCGTCAACATCAGCCACGGCGCCGACCCGACGCCGGACGGCAAGTACCTCCTCGTCACCGACGAGCAGGTAGGTGCGGCGGCCAACGGCGTCTGCAACGTCGGCGGTGTGCACGTCTACGACCTGACGACCGGGCCCGTGCCGGTGAAGGTCGGTTACTACCCGTTCAACCCGGCCAACTCGCTGACGGCCACGACCAACAGCCAGGTCCTCACCTGCACGGCGCACGTGCTCGACTACGGCCCGGCTGGCACGTTCTCCAACGCCGGCTACGCCGCGGGCGTGCGCATCGTCGATGCCAGCGCGCTGATCGGCACGCCCAAGGAGCTCGCGTCCTTCACCGCGCTCGACGCCGACACGTGGAGCGCGAAGCAGTACAAGAGCAAGAAGTACCTGTTCGCCAACGACCTCGCGCGCGGCTTCGACGTGTTCGAGTGGGTGCCGGGGCTGGGCGCCGTCGACACCCGGACCTCGACGCACAAGCGCTTCGGCGTACAGCGCCTCGGCACCACGATGTTCATGAACGGCGCCTGGTGCGCCGAGCCCCAGGGCGCGCCGAAGTCGCTACACGCCCACTAGCCGCGTCATGACGTCGGCGGCGGTCTTCGCGGCCTCGTCGTCGATGTCGAGGTGCGTGACGAGCCGGGCCTTGCGCGGCCCGATGACCGAGATGAGCACGCCCTCCGCGCGCGCGGCGGCAGCCAGCGCCGGCCCGTCGTACGACGTGTCACTCAGGTCGACCGTGACGATGTTGGTCTCCGGCACGACACCGACCGCAGCTCCGATGAGCCGGGCCCGCTCGTGGTCCTCGGCCAGCCGCTCGAGGTGGTGGTCAAGGGCGTACGCCCCGGCCGCGGCGAGCACGCCGACCTGACGCATCCCGCCGCCGAGCCGCTTGCGCAGAACCCGCGCCTCCGCGGCCCGGGCGGCATCCGTGACCACGAGCGAGCCGACGGGGGCGCCGAGCCCCTTGCTCAGGCAGACCGACAACGTGTCGAACAAGACGCCGTACGCCGACAGCTCGGTGCCGCTGGCGACAGCGGCGTTCCAGATCCGCGCGCCGTCGCAGTGCAGGGCCACCCGGTGGCGCGCTGTCAGCTCCCGCAGCCCCCGCAGCGTCTCGAGCGAATGGACGGCGCCACCGGTGCGGTTGTGCGTCTGCTCGACGCTGACCGCGCGGGTGGCGACGGTGCCCCAGCCGGCCGGTCGCAGCTCGGCCTCGACGGTGGCCGCGTCCATCAACCCACCGGGCACGGTGCGGGTCTGGATGCCGCCGTGCTGGGCGGCGGAGCCGTGCTCGTAGGTCACGATATGAGCCTCGGAGTCGCAGATCACCTCCTCCGCGGGCGGGCACAGCAGCCGCAGGCAGATCTGGTTGCCCATCGTCCCGCTCGGCACGAAGACCGCCGCCTCGTGACCGAAGAGCGCGGCCACCCGCTCCTCGAGGGCGTTGACCGTCGGGTCCTCGCCGTAGACGTCGTCGCCCACCTCGGCCGCGGCCATGGCCGCGCGCATCGCCTCGGTGGGACGGGTCAGGGTGTCGCTGCGAAGGTCCACGAGTCGCACCGACCTAAGGTATCGGCGTGGCAGACCTGCGCAGGGCGCCGGGCTTGTCGGCGGAGGACGTGTCCGCCGCGGTCCGCGTCCACGCCGACCGGGTCCACGACTTCGTGCGCCGGCTCGGGTGCAGCCCGCCGGCAGCGGTCGAGGTCGTCGAGACCAGTGCGCTCGACCTCGTCGACGCGGTCGTGACCGCACCGCACACCGTGCAGGACGTCGTCGGCTGGTGGTTCGGACGCGCCCGCGCGCTCGGTTCGAGGGTGGCCGGCAGCGGCCAGGAGCTCCCGCTCGGCGGCGGGCTGCTGTCGGCGGACGAGGACCAAGCCGTCCTGGCGGAGACCCTCGAGGTGCTGCCCGAGCGCGAACGCGTTGCGCTGCTCCTGCGCGACTCCTATGCCCTGCCGGCCGTCGCCGTGGCCGTCGCGCTCGGCACGGACACCGAGGCCGCGATGGAGACCGTCGGGCGCGCCCGGCTCGCGTTCCTGCAGGCCGTCGGTGACGACGACGTGCTGCCGACGACCGGACACCCCGTCCAGGTCGGTGTCCTGGCCCGGATCGCGGAGGGCGGCGCGGTCGCGGCGTCCGACGCCACGGCTCACCGGCATGCCCAGGCCTGCGCCATGTGCCGAAGCGTCTGGGACGGCCAGGCACGGGCGCACCAGATGCTGGCAGGCCTCACCGTCGTGGCGCTGCCGGAGGAGCTCCGCGACAGCGTCCTGGCGCGCGTCGACGCACAGGCGCGGGCCTACCTGCCTGCCGCTGCCGACCTCATCGGCTTTGACGAGGAGGACCTGGTCGACGAGCCGCCGAGCCGCTGGATGGTCCCGCTGTACATCCTGCTCGGACTCGTGGCCGCGGTCGTGCTGGGCACGATCCTCGGGCTGTTCCTGAGCCGCAGCCCGAGCGGCGGCGGGTCCGCTACAGCCGGTGACCCGGGCGTGCTGCCCTCGGTGACAGGGGCCCCGCTGCCGCCGACGAGCCCGCTCCCCACGACGTTCCCGACGCTGTCGGGCAACCCCAGCCCGACGGTGTTCTTCGTGACCCCGAGCCCGTCGCCGGGCGCGTCCATCGGGAGCAACCCGAGCCCGACCGGTGCCCCCGAGCCGGCGACCGAGCCGCTGACCCTGACGGCGACCGACGGCGACGGTGACCCCGGCAGCGGACCCAACGGGTCGACGCTCACGTTGCAGGGCACCGGTTGGACGCAAGGTGCGACTGTCACCGTCGACTACCTCGACCCGCTCGGTCGACAGACGGGCTCGCACGCGACCGCCACGGTCGACGCGCGCGGCCGCTTCACGACGACTCTGTCGGCGCAGGACCCGTCGAACCTCCCCGGACGGCACACCGTCCGGGCCAGCGACGGAACCGTGCAGGCGTCAACGACGTACGACGTGAGCGGCTAGCGGTCAGCGCGAGAGGCGCAGCTGCAGCATCTCCGCGACGAGGAACGCCAGCTCCAGGGCCTGGCTCGTGTTCAGCCGGGGATCGCACGCCGTCTCGTACCGACTCGCCAGGTCGGCGTCGGTGAGCTCGTGCGCACCACCGAGGCACTCGGTCACGTCGTCGCCGGTCAGCTCGACGTGCACCCCGCCGGGATGGGTACCGAGGTCGGCGTGCACCTCGAAGAAGCCGCGCACCTCGTCCATGACGTCGTCGAAGTGGCGCGTCTTGTATCCGCTCGCGGTCTCCTGCGTGTTGCCGTGCATGGGGTCGCAGGTCCACACGACCGCCCCGGGACCGCGGGCCACCTCGACGGCCTCCACGATCGCCGGCAGCAGGTCGCGGACTTTCCCCGCACCCATCCGCGTGATGAGGGTGAGCCGCCCCGGGACGCCGTGCGGGTCGAGCCGGTCGACGAGCTTGACCACGTCGGCCGGGTCGGCCGTCGGCCCCACCTTCACACCGATGGGGTTGGCGATCCGGCTGATCAGGTCGACGTGCGCGCCACCCAGGTCGCGCGTGCGCTCGCCGACCCACAGCAGGTGGGCGGACAGCCCGTAGGGCAGACCGGTCTGCTCGTCGATCCGTGTCAGCGCCCGCTCGTACTCCAGCAGCAGCGCCTCGTGCGACGAGTACAGCTCGACGCCGTGCGTCTGCGGCATCTCCTGCAGGTCGAGGCCGCAGGCCCGCATGAAGGCCAGCGCGCGGTCGATGTCGCGGGCGAGGACCTCGTAGCGCTGGCCTGCCGGCGACCGCTTGACGAAGTCCTTGTTCCAGTCGTGGACCGCGGTCAGGTCGGCATAGCCACCCGTGGCAAGGGACCGGATCAGGTTGAGGGCGGCCGCGCTGTTGGCGTAGGCCCGAACCATGCGCGTCGGGTCAGGAGTGCGGTCGCCGTACAGCTCGTTGACGGCATCACCCCGGTACGACGGCTTGCCGGTGCTGGCCTCGATGTCGACCGACCGCGGCTTGGCGTACTGGCCGGCGAGCCGCCCCACCTTCACGACCGGCACGCTTGCGCCGTACGTCAGGACGACAGCCATCTGCAGCAGGGTCCGCAGCTTGTTGCGCAGGCCCTCGTCGGTGTTGGCGGCGAACGTCTCCGCGCAGTCGCCCCCCTGCAGCAGGAAGGCGTCGCCCCGCGCGACCGCGGCCAGCCGCTGCGTCAGGGTGTCGCACTCCCGCGGCAGCACCAGCGGCGGGACGGTCGACAGGGTCTCGTAGACCTCGGCGAGGGCCAGCGGATCGGGCCAGGACGGCTGCTGGGCGGCCGGCAGCCCACGCCAGCGGTCGAGATCTTCGAGGTCGAGCACGTGTCGAGGCTAGTCAGTACGCCGAAGCCAGTGCTGCCGTTTGGGTTGAGACGCGCGCGGGGCCGGTTTACCCTGCTGGCCCAGGGGCCGGAGGCAGACCCAGGCTTGAGTCCACCGGAGCACCTCGTCCCCGGCGCTAGGACTAGCCGAAGAAGACCTCCGCCTCGGCGTACCGCTCGACCGGCACGGTCTTCAGCTGCTTCGTCGCCTCCGCCAGCGACACCCGCACGATGTCAGTGCCGTGCAGCGCCACCATCACGCCGCTGTCGCCCTCGTGCACGGCGTCGATGGCGTGCAGGCCGAAGCGCGTCGCGAGGACGCGGTCGTAGGCAGTGGGGGTCCCGCCGCGCTGGACGTGACCCAGGACCGTCTGCCGCGACTCGAAGCCGGTGCGCTCCTGGATCTCGCGTTCGAGCACCTGCCCGATGCCACCGAGCCGCACGTGGCCGAACGCGTCGAGCTCGCCCTCCTGCAGCGCCATCGTCCCCTCGGCCGGCTGGGCGCCCTCCGCGACGACGACGATCGGCGAGTAGTGCGACGCGAAGCGGTGCTTGATGTGGTCGCACACCTTGTCGATGTCGAACGGCCGCTCCGGGATGAGGATGACGTTGGCGCCACCCGCGAGCCCGGAGTGCAGTGCGATCCAACCGGCGTGCCGGCCCATGACCTCGACGATCAGCACGCGGTGGTGGGACTCGGCGGTGGTGTGCAGCCGGTCGATCGCCTCGACCGCGATCTGGACGGCGGTGTCGAAGCCGAAGGTGTAGTCGGTCGCGCCGAGGTCGTTGTCGATGGTCTTCGGTACGCCGACGACGGTCAGGCCGGCCTCGGCGAGCTTCGTCGCGACCCCGAGGGTGTCCTCCCCGCCGATGGCGATGAGCGCGTCGACACCGGCCGACAACAGATTGTCGCGGATCCGGTCGACTCCCCCAGCGACCTTGAGGGGGTTGGTGCGGCTGCTGCCCAGGATCGTCCCGCCGCGGGGCAGGATCCCGCGGACCTGCGGGATGCCGAGCTCCATCGTCTCGCCCTCGAGCGGCCCCTTCCAGCCGTCTCGGAAGCCGACGAACTCGTGGCCGTACACCGCCACGCCCTTGCGGACCACGGCGCGGATGACCGCGTTCAGGCCGGGGCAGTCGCCACCGCCGGTCAGCACACCGATGCGCATCCGAGCCTCCAGGGTCAGGTCCGGCCGAACCTATCGGGAGTCGCACTGCCGCCCGCTCCCGCCCGCCCTCTGACCGTGATCAAGGAACCCGGCGTAGCGGTCGAGGTAGTCGGTGTGCGCGTGCTTCGTCGTACGGCAGTCGTCGGCGGGCTGACGGTTGCCCTGGTGGCGGCGGTCCTCGCCATGCCCGGAGTGGGGGCGTCGGCCGAGCCCACACCACCACCGACAGCTGCCGACCTCCCCCGGCTCGAAGCCGAGCTGGCATCGGTGACCGCGCGGGCGCAGGCGCTCGCCGACGAGCTCTCGCAGGCGGCCGCCCGTGACGGCGGCCTGCGGGTCGCGATGGACCGGCTCGCAGAGGACCACGACGCAGCCCAGGCCGCGCTCGACTCCCGGGCCCGGGTCGTCTACATGCGCAGCACACCGAACCCGATGGGCGCGCTGGCGGCCGAGCTGACCGCCCCCGGCCTGCGCCGGCTCGCGCACACCGCGCACGCGGCAGCTCTCACCGTCGACAAGGAGCTCATCGACGCCGTCTCGCTGCAGTCCGCACAGGTGCGCGCCCTGCAGCAGCGCGCCGAGGCCTTCCGCAGCCGGCTGCAGGCGCAGGCAGCCGAGGTGTTCGCCGCCCAGGACCGCGCCCGTGAGCTGCTGGCGGTGGCGATCCGGCTGGCGGCGGAACAGCAGGCAGCCGAACAGCTCGCCCGGCTCGAGGCGCAGCGCGCGGCGCTCGACGACGTGTCATCGTCCGTGACGGCCGCCCTGACCCCTGCGCAGACCCGGCGCAGCCAAGCAGCAGCAGCCGACCAGGCACCTGTGCTCGCCCTCGTCGAGGCGGCCGGGTCCGACTACCCGCAGGGCTACCGACCGACGGGCACCGGGCTGGCGGGCACCGCGTCCTGGTACGGCCCAGGCTTCGTCGGCAGCCCCACTGCCAGCGGAGCGCCGTACGACCCGGAGCGGCTCACCTGCGCCAACAAGGAGCTGCCGCTCGGCACGGTGATCCGCGTGTCGGCGAACGGCCGCGCCGTCAGCTGCCTGGTGAACGACCGCGGGCCGTACGTCGGCGACCGCATCCTCGACATGTCGAGGGCCGGGTCACGAGCACTGGGCTACGACGGGCTCGCGGCCGTCGTCATCGAGGTCCTCGACCGCGGCTAGCCGTTGGCGCGGGCCTTGTCGGCGGCCTTGATCTTCTTCGCGGAGCGCTTCTCCTTGAGGGACTTGCCCTCCTTCTTGGCACTTTCTTTCTTCGGCGACTTGTCTGACATGAGCCACGCTCCTCGATAGGTCTCGCACGGTACTGCGCGTCAGACTGCCAGGCCCAACGAATAGGCCTTCTCGGCCAGTGCCTCCCACTTCGCCTTGACGTGCCGGGCGTCGGCGAGCGCGTCGTGCCGCCCGCTCGTCTGCTCCGGGAGCGGCGGCCTGCCGAGGTGCTCCCAGAGCTGACGGACGTCGAGGGTGAAGCGCGGGATCGCTCGCGGCAGCTCAGGCATCGTGCCCCACAGCTGGCACAGCGCGACGTGGTCGTAGGCGCCGTACCAAGCCCACAGCACCGGATCCGAGCCGAGGAACTCGAGCAGCTCTGCCCGGATCGTGCTGCGCGGCTTCCAGGTCGCCGCGGGTGGCAGCTGAGGCAGCACGTTGTCGCGCACCCAGGGGTGCACCGCCATCGGGTCGAACTCGCTCGAGACGGCGTAGTACTCACGACCGTCCTCGGACACGACGCCGATCGAGATGAGCGTGAGGTCAGGCGCGGTCACGCCGAACTCCGCGTCGTAGAAGAACCTCGCCATCCGGCCACCGTAGGGCCTTGCGTAGGGTCCGATTCATGACGTTCTCGATCGTGGCCCGCAGCCCGGACGGCCAGCAGTGGGGGGTTGCTGTCGCCAGCAAGTTCCTTGCCGTGGGGGCCGCGGTCCCTGCCGCGCGCTACGACGTCGGAGCTCTCGCGACCCAGTCGTACGCCAACCTGGCCTACAAGACGGACGGGCTGCACCTGCTGAACCGCGGTCTGTCCGCGCAAGAGGTGGTCGACAAGCTGACCGCTGCAGACGACCTGCGCGAGCAGCGACAGCTCGGGATCGTCGACAAGGACGGCAACGCGGCGACGTTCACCGGCGAGGCATGCAACGCATGGGCCGGCGGGCGCACGGGTGACGGCTACGCCGCGCAGGGCAACATCCTCACCGGCCCCGAGGTCGTCGACGCGCTGGCCGACGCCTTCGAAGGCAACGCCGGTCCGCTGGCGCACCGACTGTTCCAGGCGCTGCTCGCGGCCGACCGCGCCGGTGGCGATCGTCGTGGTCGGCAGAGCGCAGCGTTGTACGTCGTCAGCGAGAACGGTGGGTACGGCGGCGGGAGCGATGTGCTCGTCGACGTCCGCGTCGACGACCACGCCGATCCGGTGCCCGAGCTCGGCCGGCTGCTCGACCTCTACGACCTCTACTTCGGCAAGCCCGACCCCGACACACTGCTGCCGCTGACCGGCGAGCTGCTCGACGAGGTGCAGACGCGGCTCGGCCGGCTCGGCTACGAGAGCCTCGATGCCTGGGCCGGCGTCGAGAACTACGAGGAGCGGATGGTCAAGGACTGCATCGACCCCGTCGTCCTGGAGAAGCTGCGCGAAGCGACGCCCTGATGCCTGTGAGCGGAGCATGCGCGCGGGGCCCCGCGACGAAGGAGCGGGTGTCCCGCGAGCTTGAGAAGCGAGCGTCAGTGTGACGGTATTGGCCATCGACGCCGGGACGACCGGCGTCACCGCACTCGTCGTCGGCGAGGACGGTCGCGTGCTCAGCCGCGGCTACCAGGAGTTCGCGCAGCACTTCCCCAGGCCCGGCTGGGTCGAGCACGAGCCGGAGGAGATCTGGGTCGCGGTCCTGCAAGCCTGCCGGCTCGCGTTGCGCGGTCAGACGGTCACGTGCGTCGGCATCACCAACCAGCGCGAGACGGCCGTCGTGTGGGATCGCACGCGGCTCTCGGCCCCACGGCGGGCGATCGTGTGGCAGGACCGGCGTACGACGGAGATCTGCGACCGGTTGACGTCAGCCGGCCACGAGCCACGGGTCGCGGAGCTGACCGGTTTGCGACTCGATCCGTACTTCACGGCGACGAAGCTCGCGTGGCTGCGTGAGCACGACCCGTCGACGTGGTCTGGCGTGGTCGACGGGGCCCTGGTTGTCGGCACGGTCGACTCGTACGTCGTCGCGCGCCTGACCGGTGGTGCCCGCCATGTGACCGACGCGTCCAACGCCTCGCGCACGCTGCTGTTCGACCTGCGGACCGGCGCGTGGAGCGAGGAGCTGTGCGAGCTGTTCGGCGTACCGCTCTCGTCGTTGCCCGAGGTCGTTCCGTCGTACGGCGACGTCGGCCGCACCGATCCCGCGTCGTTTCTCGGACTCGACCTGCCGATCGCGGGCATCGCGGGTGACCAGCAGGCGGCGCTGTTCGGGCAGGGCTGCTACGACGCCGGCCGGTCGAAGTGCACCTATGGGACGGGCTCGTTCGTGCTCGTCAACACGGGCGGTACGCCGGTGCTGTCGGACCGGCTGCTGACCACGGTCGCGTGGATGCACCCCGACCGGTCGTTGTCGTACGCGCTCGAAGGGTCGGTGTTCGTGACGGGCGCTGCCGTGCAGTGGCTGCGCGACGGGCTGCAGATCATCGGATCGGCCGCAGAAGTCGAGTCACTCGCGGCATCGGTGCCTGACAGCGGCGGTGTGGTGTTCGTGCCGGCACTGACCGGGCTGGGTGCACCGCACTGGGATCCGGACGCCCGCGGCACCGTCCTCGGGATCACCCGCGGCACGACGCGCGCGCACCTGGCTCGGGCGACGCTGAACGCGATCGCCTTCGAGGTGCGCGACGTCGTCGACGCGATGACCGACGAGGCGGGGCTGGCGGTGCCGCTGCTCCAGGTCGACGGCGGGGCGTCCGCCAACAACCTTCTGTGCCAGCTGCAGTCCGACCAGCTCGGCGTGCCGGTGCAGAGGCCGGAGGTGCTGGAGACGACGGCGCTGGGGGCGGCTTTCCTCGCCGGGCTCGGAACGGGGGTGTGGTCGAGCCCGCAGGAGCTGGCCGACACCTGGCGGCTCGACCGTCGGTTCGAGCCGACAGCCGGCGTACGCGACGACGGCTCGCATGACCGCTGGCTGCGCGCCGTGGACCGGGCGAAAGCCTGGGAGACCTGAGTGCGGTCTGCGCTTTCGTTGCTCTTGGCGGATACCCTCCGCCATGGCGAGGCGGTGGCGAGTCGCCGTGGCGATAGTCGTGATCATCCTGGCCGGCATCGGCTGGGCGATGTTCAGCGAGCGCCGCAACCTGGCAGCGGAAGACGCCCTGCGCAAGGCGCTTCCCGACGCCGCGCGCTCACAGCAACCGGTGCGCGTCGCGGAGGTCGTGACGTTCCCATGGGATCGGCTGCTGTTCGCCTGTTCTTACGAGGCCGAGGAGACGGTCGAGCAGCGGCTGGGCTTCACGTGGGGTGCGTACCCGGGAGTGTTCTACGACGGCGTGGCGCTCTGGATCTTCACGCGGGGCAAGGAGGTCACCGCGAGGACGCAAATGCCTCGTCATGTCGGCGATCCTTGTGACGGCTCGATGGGACGGCGGACCTTTGACAAGTCCCAAGCGAGCTTCCGCCTCGAGCGCACTCCGGAGGTCACCACAAAGGGCGATGCGTGGTACCGACTGGTTCCCCTTACCGCCGTCCCGTAGCTGAGTGCGTGCTCGGCCAGGCACTTGTCCACAGCCAAGATTCTCTTTGCACAGCAAGGGATTCCGACCCGAAAGTGTCGGAGGTCGCATCTAGGTTTGTCCCATGCCCACCACTGCCTCGCCGGTCGACTGGTTGTCACGGCCGGTGCCGTCGGCGATGTCGCCGGAGAAGCTGGCGGCGTTCGTCGACACGGCCGTGTCGCGTACGGACGGGATGCTGTTCACCGCGACGCCGGCGGAGGAGCTCGACGCGATCGGGCGGTGGCAGCAGCTCAAGGACAAGGCGTTCGCCGGTCAGATGCGCGCCATCGTCGCGTCCTACAACCGGGCCAGCGCGAAGGCGCGGGACTTCGCCGGCGACGAGGTCGGGCTCGCTGTCGGGGCGACGTCGAGGACGGGCAGCAACCTGGTCGGCCAGGCGCTGTCGGTGTGCGCGCTGCCCGGGTTGCTCGAGGCGGTCGATGGCGGGCAGTTGACCGAGCGGCATGTGCTGGCGGTGCTGGGCGAGCTGGACAAGGTCGCGCTGAGCCTGGAGCAGCGGCAGGCGGTCGTGCTCGTGATGCTCGCGCGCTACCGCGGCCAGGCCCCCGGTGAGCTCGGCGCGCTGGTCGCCCGGTTGATCGTGCAGGTCGACCGGGCCGCCGCAGCCGCGCGCGATGCGAAGGCGACCGGCGAGCGCAAGGTCTGGTTCTCCCGCGACGTCGACGGCCAGGCGCTGGTGCTGGCCCGCGGCCCGGCCGCTGCGATTGCCGCGATCCGCGCCTCCCTCGAGGCGACCCTGCCCACCGAGGCTGAGCCCGGTGACGAGCGCAGCCGCGATGCGCGCGAGTTCGACCTGTTCCTGGCCCTGCTGACCGGCGGGGAGCAGGCCGGCTCGTGGCATGCCGAGGTGCTGATGCCGTTCTCGGTCGCCCAGGGTGGCGATCTGGAGCTGGCCGACATCCCCGGCCTCGGACCGATCCTGCCCGCCACCGCCCGTGACCTGCTCGATCAGGCCGACACGATCGGGCAGACCGCCGTGGGGCCGGACGGCCAGGTCATCGCCGTCAGCGACCCGATCCGCACCCCGCGTCCAGCACCCGACCCGTGCCCGCTGGATCGGCCGTTGCCGACCGACCCGGTCCGGGCCGCCCGGCTCGCGCTGCTCGCCGCCGCGCCGGTCGTGCGGGAGCTGACCTACAGCGGCTACCGGATTCCACCCCGGCTGC
>JAENVS010000024.1 GCA_016650445.1 Frankiaceae bacterium
GGTCGCGTCACCGCCTTCTGCCACGGCATGGGGACGGCGTCATCCGTGATGGGCGTCTCTGATGCGCTCAGGCCACGGGGCGTCTTCATCCAGGCGCACGAGCCGGCGGCCTCAGCCGCGATCAGCGGCGGCGCGCGGGGACCGTTCCTGATTCAGGGCTGGACGGGGCTCGTGATGCCGCACTGGGACCCGGACAAGGTTGATCGCGTCGAGCCCATCGGTGACGGCGACGCGCTTGAGATGACCCGCCGACTCGCGTGCGACGAAGGCATCTTCGCCGGCATCTCGACCGGTGCGAACATCGTCGGCGCGCATCGGCTCGCCGAACGCCTCGGCCCCACGGCGGTGATAGTCACGCTCGCAGTCGACACCGGATTCAAGTACCTGAGCGTCAGCCCGTACGGCGACCTCTAGCCGACGGCTGCCTCAACACCATCCTCCTGTGCTACTCGGAAGGCGATTGACACTCATCGGCATGAGCGGTTGCCGCGCGGGTTGAGGGATCCGTCCAAAGGTCCGGTTACGGCCGGGAATGCTATGGCGACTGCGGCAGCGTTGACCGCCGGGAGTGCCGGCGCAAAGGCGTGCGGTCCCCTCATTCACGTCGGCGATGCGACGGAACGGCCCTCGCGCGTGCCGCCATGGCCCCCGTCGCATCACCCAGACCCTGGGGGTGGGTGCCCGCCGGGCCGCGACGGCAGCCGGCCTGCGCCTGCGCTCACTTCATCTGTGAGAATCACCACAAAAGGGATGTTCTATCCCAAAGAACCTAGCGCAATGCTCCGCCAGACCGCCAGCCTTTGGCGGTCGGTTCGAGCGAGCCGGCGGCTACCGAGCAGGTGGCGACATCGAATGGAGTGCCCATGCGCAAGTTGGTCTTGCTGGCCCTGGCTCAGGGGGCGGCCCTCGTCGCCGTCGGTGCGCTGACGGCAGCGCCCGCGCTGGCCGCAACCGGAGGCGGGCAATGCCAGCTCGACGGCACGGCGAACTTCCACCCGGGTCCAGGTGCGGACCCGGCCGCCGCCTTCGCGTACGACTTCAGCGGCGCCTTGAGCGCCTGCAACTCCTCCGATGCGGCGGCCCCTGTCGGCGGCACCATCAGTGCCGGACAGACCTACAGCGTCGCCGGAATCAGCTACCAGGAGCCCACCTCGACCGGCACCGGCTCGTGTGCGACCGGCGACACCGCCGGCACGGCGATCGTGGCGTGGCAGGACGGCACCGTGTCGGTGTTGAAGTACACGACCAGCTCGGCCGGCGCCGCTGTGGCCTTGCAGGGCACCGTGGTCCCGAACATCGTGCTGACCTCTGTCGACGGACTCACCACGACCACGGTCGCGACGACGCGCTATCTCGGCAACGGCGCTGTCGGTGCGCTGGCGTTCGAGGTGACGGACCCGACGGAGTGCACCACCTCGACCGGCGTGACAACGGCCGGGATCCAGGGCGTGACGGGTATCGGATCGCCAAGCTGATCACAGAGTTCACCGCGCTCCGCGCTCCGCGGCCGCGGCGCAAACTGACTGCCACCGGCAGCGGCCGCCTTTCGTGGCGCCGTCCCAACGCCGCCCAGTTCCTCCGTCCGACCGTCCAAAGCGCGGGTGGGACAAGACGGACACACTGGGCGCCGCTCGGGAGCAGGATCTGCCGTCGAAAGGTGCCCCGATGACCGAGACCCCGCTCACCCTGCGGCTCCCGGATGGCCGGACGCTCGCCTGGTACGAGTACGGCGACGCGGCCGGACTGCCCTGCGTGTACGCGACCGGGACGCCGGCGTCCGGACTCGCCGGCAAGACCTATGACAAGGGCGCGGCCGAGGCAGGCGCGCGCTGGATCTCGGTGGACAAGCCCGGGTACGGGCACTCCGATCTGGCGCCGGGCCGGACGCTGCTGCAGTGGACGGACGACGTTCGGGTCCTGGTCGACCACCTCGGTCTGGACCGGTTCGCCGTCGCGGGGGAGTCGGGTGGTGGTCCGTATGCGCTCGCCCTGGCACACGCGCTGCCGGAGCGAATCACGACCGCGATCGTCATCGCCGGCCTCGGACCGGGTGACGACCCGAGGGCGCAGGACGGCATGAAGCGCGCCAACAAGCTCATCTGGGTTCTGGCGAAGCGGGCGCCCTGGGCGGTGCGTCTCGCCATCGGCGCGATGGCGCGCACCTTCACGGACGAGGAGAAGGCGCAGCGGTATCTGGCCAAGCAGATCGCCAACGCACCGGCGGCGGATCGGGCGGCGTACGAGGACCCGGAGTTCGCGGCGCTGGGACTGGCGGCGACACGCGATGCGTTCCGCACCGGCACGGCGGCCGCCGTGGCGGAGATGGGGTTGCTGACCCGGGCCTTGGGGTTCCGGCTCGAGGACATCAGCACGCACGTCGACCTGTTCCACGGCGAGCAGGACGCCAACGTTCCGGTCGCCGTGGCGCGTCGGGTCGCGGCCGCACTGCCGAACTGCGACCCGCGCTTCTACCCCGAGCTGGGTCACATGCTCGCCTTTGCGCGTCGGCGCGAGGTGCTCGACTGCGTGCGCGCAGCGGTGTGATGTCGCGGGCGTTGCTCAGGTCCCGCGGTGCGGCGGTTGTGGCCGTCGTTGCGCTGACAGCCGCGTGTGGGACGACCGTCGCCGGCCAGCCGGAATCGCAGGCCAACGCTGCGTTGGGTGCCGCGCCACCAGGTAACGGGCTGTCGCCGCCATCTGCCCCGGCGGTCGGCGGTTCTACTGATCCGCTCACGGCCTCAGACAATGTCGGTACGACGACGACAACCGGAGGCGGCGCACCGCTGCCGAACGCGCCGGGTGGTCAGGCCAGTACGCCCACGACGGTGGGCGGCTCGACGGCTGACCGGCGACCGGTCAAGGTCGGGATGATCTACACGTTCAACGACGACGCGGCGGCCGCCGCGGGGGTGGACAACGGCAACACGTTCACGTCGAAGGCTGCGTTCGACGCGATGGTGAAGGCCTACAACGCCCGCGGCGGGGTGGCCGGTCGGCGGATCGTTCCGGTGTCTGTCGAGCTGAGCTCCAACTCGACGTCGCTGGAGTCCGACCTGCAGGCGGCCTGCGACAAGTTCACTCAGGACGAGCACGTCGCCGTTGTCTTCAGCGCGATCGGGCTGTTCTCCGAGGTGTTCTCGCAATGTCTGGCCAAGGCGGGCACGCCGCAGATCACCGGCGACTACTCGCTCGGTGACACACGCGCACTGGCTGCGGTGCCGACGCTCCTCGCGGTGACGACCCTCAGCGTCGACGACCGCGCCACCGCCGTGCTGAAGCACATGACGTCCGTACGACGGCTCACTCGCGCCGACAAGCTCGGCGTCGTGGTGGAGGGATGCGCCTACAACGTGCGCGCCTACAACCAGACGCTCGAGCCGCTGGCGAAGCGACTCGGCGTGCCGGTCGCCGAGCGCGTCGAGTCACGCTGCTTCGAGGACATCGGCGACCTCGGTGGCCTCGGCGGCGACATGCAGAACGCGGTACTCCGCTTCCAGACCCGCGGGATAACCCACGTCACCTTCGTTTCCGGGAGTGTTGAGGGCAACGCGATGTTCCTGTTCGCCACAGCGGCCGAGACGCAGGGGTATCACCCGACGTACCTGCTGACATCGGCGGCCATTGCCGCGGTGCAGGAGACGAACACCCCGAAGGCGCAGCTCGCGAACGCCTACGGCGTCGGGTGGATCCCGTCGATCGACACGAGCCACAGCCCGCTGTCCGGTGCGGCCGGGAAGCGCTGCCTTCATGACCTGTCCGCGGCTTCGGGGATCAATCCGCAGAGCGCTGCTGACCGCTACTACGCCGCCAGCACGTGCGACGTCTTCGCTCTGTACGACGCCGCGTTGCGCCTCGACCGCGGCGCGAGCGACGCGCGCGCGGTGATGGGGGCAGTGGCGTCGCTCGGCACGGGCTTCGCCGCGGCTGCATCCTTCGGCGAGTCCACCGATTTCCGCAACGGCCGAAGGACCGGCGCCTCGCAAGCACGGATGTTCGCCTGGTCCGCCGGCTGCAGCTGCTTCAACTACGCCGGCCAGCCGTTCTCCCTCGTCGCCGGCTGAGCGGTCGGGGAAGACCGGAACCCCCGACCCGAGGAGCCGTAGGCAGGAGGACCCGCCGGCGTGTCGAACGGGTAAAGACCATCCCCGCATGTTCCGGAGCGACCCTTGTCCCGCCGCCGCCTGGCCGTCCTGCTCGCCGCCGTCCTCACCGCGACCCTGGCCCCGACCGCTGTCGCCGCGCCCGGCCACGGCACGGCGGCAAGCAGCAAGAGCGGCTACGACGTCACCGTCCGTTTCACGGAGTACGGCATCCCGCACATCAAGGCGAACGACTTCGGCAGCCTCGGCTTCGGCTACGCGCACACTCTCGCCAACGAGACCATCTGCGTCCTGGCGGACACTTACACGACCGTCCGTGCCGAGCGCAGCCGCTACTTCGGCCCGGACGGCAGCTACGTCTTCCGCGGCAACGGCGCGACCGTAAACAACCTCGCGAGCGACTTCTTCTTCCAGCAGATCAACGACGACAAGCGCATCGAGAAGCTGATCGCCCAGCCCAAACCGCATGGCCCCAGCGCCGAGCTCAAGGAGATGGCGAAGGGTTACGTCGCCGGCTACAACGCCTACCTGCGCGAGATCGGTGGCAGCAAGGGCGTCACCGATCCGACCTGCAAGGGCAAGCCGTGGGTGCACGAGATCAACGAGATCGACGTCTACCGGCGCTTCTACCAGCTGGCCCTGCTCGCCAGCAGCGGCGTCGCGATCGACGGCATCGGCCAGGCCCAGCCGCCGCACCCGTCGGCGCCGATCCCGACGATGCCGCGCAACGAGGACACCGCGCGCCTGCTCGCGGAGCAGTGGAAGACCCTCGCCATCGGCAGCAACGCCATCGCCGTCGGCAGCAGCGCCACCGCCACCAAGCACGGCCTGCTGCTCGGCAACCCGCACTTCCCGTGGATCGGCAGCGAGCGCTTCTACCAGGCTCACCTCACCGTTCCCGGCAAGCTCGACGTCGCCGGCGGCAGCCTGCTCGGCGTACCGCTCGTGCTCATCGGCCACACCGCGCACATGGCCTGGAGCCACACGGTCTCCACGGCGTACCGCTTCACGCCGTTCCAGCTCACCCTGGTCCCGGGCAGCCCGACGACGTACCTGTACGACGGCCAGCCGACGCCCATGACGAGCCGTGCGGTCACCGTGAACACAAGCGCGACCACGAAGCAGACCCGCACGCTCTACAGCACCCGCTTCGGGCCGATCCTCATCAGCCTGCTCGGGCTGCCGATCTTCCCGTGGACGCCGACGACCGCGTTCGCGATGGGCGACGCGAACGCGCCGAACTTCCGCTACCTCAACCACTTCTTCGAAGTGGACCGGGCGCAGAGCGCCAAGGAGGTCCTCCAGATCCTCAAGCGCAACCAGGGCATCCCGTGGGTCAACACGATCGCGACCGACGACGCCGGCGATGCGCTGTACGCCGACATCTCGGTGACCCCGCACGTCACGAACGAGCAGGCGACGACGTGCAACACCGAGGTCGGGCAGGCGACGTTCGCGGCGCTCCGGCTTCCGGTGCTCGACGGCAGCCGTAGCGCGTGCGAGTGGGGGAGCGACCCGGACTCGCTGCAGAAGGGGACGTTCGGCCCCAGCCACATGCCGTTCCTGCTGCGCAAGGACTACGTCACCAACTCCAATGACAGCTACTGGCTCTCGCAGCCGCGCCAGCCGCTCACCGGATTCGCGAAGATCATCGGTGACGAGGGCACGCCGCGTGCGCTGCGCACCCGTTCCGGCCTCGTGATGATGGAGGAGCAGCTCAAGAAGGGCGGGATGACCCGCACCGACATGGAGCGCCTGCTGTTCAGCGATCGCCAGTACGCCGGCGAGCTGACCCGCAACGACGTCGTCGCGATGTGCAAGTCGTTCCCGGGCGGTCAGGCGCCGAGCGAGAAGGGCCCGGTCGCTGTCGGCAACGCGTGCGACGTGCTCGCGAAGTGGGACGTCCGCGACGGGCTCCAGTCGCGCGGTGCCCTGCTGTTCCGCCGGTTCTGGAGCCGCGCCGCCGCCAACCCGGCGCCAGTCGGCATCCCCGGCGCGCCGAACCCGATCTGGAGCACGCAGTTCGACCCGGCCGACCCGGTCAACACCCCGCGCGACCTCAACACCACGAACCCGTTGGTGCAGAAGGCTTTCGGCGACGCGCTCAACGACCTCACGGGCGCCGGCATCAAGGTCGATGACCCGCTCGGCACGTGGCAGGCCGACCTGCGCCCCGACGGCACGAAGACCAGCTACCACGGCGGCCCCGGCGGTCTCGGTGTCTTCAACGCGGTCGCCGCGAGCTGGAACGCGAGCAAGGGGTATGTCGGCCAGCTCGCGCACGGGTCGTCGTTCATCCAGGTCGTCGCGTTCGACGGCGACGGCTGCCCCGATGCGTCGACGATCCTCACGTACTCCCAGTCGCCCAACCCGAAAAGCGCGCACTACAGCGACCAGACGAAGCTGTTCCGCGACGGCGGCTGGGTGCGCGACCGCTTCTGCGAGAAGGACGTCGCGGCGGGGACGCTGACGACGGTGCGGCTCACGACAGGGCAGCCCGGAGGGGCGGCCGCAGGCGGGCCCATTGCCGCTCCCACCGGGTCGCTTCCGACGACTGGGCTGCCCTCAGGCCCGGCGATCGCGGGACTCGCCCTGCTCGTCGGGCTTGCTGCCGCGCGGAGGTTCGGACGCGCGTAGTTAGCTCGGGTCGACCGTCTTCGCGACTGACTTCTTCAGTTGGTCGAGCTCCTTGACGAGCCGCGCACCCATAGCGTCGATGCTCTTCAGCACCTCAGCGCGGCTTATCCGCGAAGAGTCTCGTGCTGTGGTCAGCGCCGCGTGCTTCACGTAGGTGCTCAGCTTCATCCCGGCGGCGTCCGCGGCGCGCTCGATCTCGCCGAGCTCCTTGCTGTTCAGCCGGACCGACACGACGACCGAAGACGTGGGGCTGGAGCTGCCTTCCAGCTCGACGATTTCGCCGGTCAGCAGGTCGGGGTCGTTGCGCGCCGCCCACATCTCCGCTGCCGCGCGGGCGGTCTCTTCCTCGGTCTTTGCTGCCATCACAGTCTCCATGCCGTGATCGGACGGGCCCCCATAGTCATACAAGGTACGCCGGATGTATGACACTGACCAGCGTCGCGAGGACGTCACCCTGCGGCCGGGAACTGTCAGACGGTCCTGGGAACGTCGGATCTGTGGACAGCGGGCGATGGTGTGCAGCGCGGCCTGAGCTGGCCACGCGCAGGGCGAGGCCGGCCCTTGCTCTGACTGAGCGTGGCAACCAAAGACTTGCTGCGACACGCCAGACGACTTCCGGCGAAACGCTAGACAGCGGCGTCCGCCAGCCCTACCTTCCCGGCACTACATCTAGTAGTTACACCGATGTAGTTCTCCACATGGTGTGGATGCGGGATTTCCACAGTGTGGAGAACTCGGGAGCTGGAAGGGCGGTCCAGATGCGCTGCCCCTTCTGCCGTCACGACGACTCCCGGGTCGTGGACAGCCGCGAGACGAACGACGGTGACGCCATCCGCCGGCGCCGTTCGTGCCCGCAGTGCGGCCGGCGCTTCACCACGGTCGAGGAGACCTCCCTGGCCGTGGTGAAGCGCAGCGGCTGCACCGAGCCGTTCAGCCGGGCCAAGATCATCAGTGGCGTTCGCAAGGCCTGCCAAGGCCGCCCGGTCGAAGAAGACGACCTCCAGCTGCTCGCGCAGCGGGTCGAGGAGACGATCCGCGCCAACGGCACCGCCGAGGTCCCCGCCGACGAGGTCGGCCTGGCCATCCTCGAGCCCCTCCGGGAGCTCGACGAGGTCGCCTACCTGCGGTTCGCCAGCGTCTACCGCTCCTTCGAGAGCCTGGCCGACTTCGAGGCCGAGATCACCGCGCTGAGAGCGAGCCACAGCGATCTCAGTCCGCCGGGCGTGCTGGTCCCCGCTCAGTAACCCGCGCCCCGCCGTACAGATCCGCCCAGAAAGACCCCCCACATCGAATGCCGCGGAGCCCGCGGTTGTTGTACCTACTGATGACGAGAGAAGGAACGGCATGACGGAGACGGTCAGCGGCGCACCGAAGCAGGCACGCAGGGGACAGGGCCTGCGGGTCGAGCGTGTCTTCACACGCGACGGTGTGCATCCCTACGACGAGATCACGTGGGAGCGCCGCGACGTCGTCCTCACCAACTGGCGCGATGGCACGATCAACTTCGAGCAGCGCGGCGTTGAGTTCCCGAGCTTCTACAGCATCAACGCGACCAACATCGTCACGAGCAAGTACTTCCGCGGAGCGGTAGGCAGCGACACCCGCGAGTGGTCCCTCAAGCAGCTCATCAACCGCGTCGTCGACACCTACGCCAAGGCCGGCCTCGACAACGGTTACTTCGCCACCGCCGACGATGCGGAGGTCTTCGAGCACGAGCTGAAGTACCTGCTGGTCAACCAGTACTTCAGCTTCAACTCGCCGGTCTGGTTCAACGTCGGTACGACGTCTCCTCAGTTCGTGAGCGCGTGCTTCATCCTCGCCGTCGACGACACGATCGACTCGATCCTCGACTGGTACAAGGAAGAGGGTCTGATCTTCAAGGGCGGATCGGGCGCGGGGGTCAACCTCTCGCGCATCCGTTCGTCGAAGGAATTGCTGTCGTCCGGTGGCACCGCAAGTGGCCCAGTGAGCTTCATGCGCGGTGCAGACGCTTCCGCGGGCACGATCAAGTCCGGCGGTGCAACGCGGCGCGCCGCGAAGATGGTTGTGCTCGATGTCGATCACCCGGACATCGAGGAGTTCGTCGGTCTGAAGTCGCGCGAGGAGAACAAGATCCGCGCGCTGCGCGACGCCGGCTTCGACATGGACCTCGGCGGCACCGACATCACCAGCGTCCAGTACCAGAACGCCAACAACTCGGTCCGCGTCACCGACGAGTTCATGCGCGCCGTGGAAACCGGTGGGACGTTCGACCTCAAGGCGCGCAAGGACGGCAGGGTCCTCGAGACCATCGATGCCAAGTCGTTGTTCCGCAAGATCGCAACGGCCGCGTGGGAGTGCGCCGACCCCGGTCTTCAGTACGACGACACGATCAACGACTGGCACACCAACCCGGAGTCAGGCCGGATCACGGCAAGTAACCCATGTAGTGAGTACCTCAGCCTGGACAACTCTTCGTGCAACCTCGCCAGCCTCAACCTCATGAAGTTCCGCGAAGCGGATGGCTCGTTCAACGCGAAGCTCTTCGGCAAGGCCGTGGAGCTTGTCATCACGGCGATGGACGTCTCCATCTGTTTCGCTGATTTTCCGACCGAAAAGATTGGCCAGACGACCAGGGACTACCGCCAACTCGGCATCGGCTACTGCAACCTCGGTGCCCTGCTCATGGCCAATGGTCTGGCCTACGACTCGGACGCCGGTCGTGCTCTCGCTGGCTCGATCACGTCGCTGATGACGGGTACGGCGTACAAGCGCTCGGCCGAGCTCGCCGGCGTCGTGGGGCCATACAACGGCTTCGCGAAGAACGCCGACGCCCACGCCCGCGTGATGCGCAAGCACGCCGCTGCCAACGACGCGGTCCGAGCTCACGGCGCCGACGACAGCCGCGTCCTGCACGAAGCAACGAAGGCATGGCAGGAGTGCTTGCGAATCGGCACCAAGAACGGCTGGCGCAACGCACAGGCCAGCGTCCTCGCACCCACCGGCACAATTTCGTTCTTCATGGACAGTGACACCACCGGAGTCGAGCCCGACCTCGCTCTGGTGAAGTTCAAGAAGCTCGTCGGCGGCGCGTCGATGCAAATTGTCAACCAGACGGTTCCGCTGGCATTGCGCAAGCTCGGCTACGCCGAGGAGACGGTCGAGGCGATCGTCGAGTACATCTCCGAGCACGGTCTCGCCGTCGACGCGCCGGGGCTGAGGCCCGAGCACTACTCGGTCTTCGACTGCGCGATGGGCCAGCGCTCCATCAGCTGGATGGGACACGTCCTGATGCTTGCGGCCGTCCAGCCATTTTTGTCAGGCACTGCCTCCAAGACCGTGAATTTGCCGGCCGAGGCGACGGTCGAGGACATCGAGAAGGCGTATTTCGAGGCCTGGAAGCTCGGCCTCAAGGCCCTGGCCGTCTACCGCAACAACTCCAAGGTCGGCCAGCCGCTGTCGGAGAAGCAGAAGGACGAGCCCGAGGTCGTTGCCGGCGAGGTCCGGCCGGTCCGCAAGCGGCTGCCCAAGAAGCGCCCGTCGCAGACGACGTCGTTCTCCGTTGCTGGCGCCGAGGGTTACATGACCGCGTCGAACTACCCGGACGACGGGCTCGGCGAGGTCTTCATCAAGATGTCGAAGCAGGGCTCGACTCTTGCCGGAGTCATGGATGCGTTCTCTGTCGCCGTGTCGATCGCATTGCAGTACGGGGTTCCGCTCGAGGCGTACGTGTCGAAGTTCGTCAACATGCGCTTCGACCCAGCGGGCATGACGGATGACCCCGACATCCGGCTCTCGAGCTCAGTGATGGACTACCTCTTCCGTCGATTGGCGCTCGACTACTTGCCGTACGACAAGCGCGCCGAGCTCGGCATCTTCTCGGCCGAGGAGCGGGCTGCGACGGTGGCGTCGTCCTACGGCGCGGCTCCGGCGATTGAGGAAGAGATCGACGTTGAGAGCCTGGCGCAGGGGGTGCCAGTCGAGACGCCGCCCCCAGGCGCAGCGGCTCCCGTCCGCGTCGGCTCCTCCACGGAGCTCATCGAGGCGCAGCAGGGGAGTGCGGCAGATGCGCCGCTGTGCATGACCTGCGGCGTCAAAATGCGGCCGGCGGGTAGCTGCTACGTCTGTGAGAGCTGCGGCTCGACCAGCGGCTGCAGCTAAATCCACTGCCTTCGGGGGCGATCGAGGACATCCTCGATCGCCCCCGCTGGCTTGTCGGAGGTCGGCGATAGAAATCATGCATGAATGCCGACGTACGACTGCGCAACGGCTACGCATTGCGGGGCACAGGCACGGTCCTCTGTGCGCGAGACGGTGCACTGCGGGACGTGGACGTTCGGGACCTCGTCGTCGGCGATTGGGTCGCCTTGGGCTTTGGCGACGACGGTTCGTTCGGACGTGATCCGGTGCAGTTGGGGGAGTTCACACTCTCTCCGCCTTACGGCAGTCAGAAGCGCATCCGCGTGCCCGAGATCCTGGACGAGGACCTGGCGATGCTCTTGGGCATGTACGCGTCCGAAGGGCACACCACCAAGACGACGTGGACGATCGTCATCACCAACGGGGTCCCTGATGTCTTGCGTCGCGCAGCCGCCTTATGGGGTACCTGCTTCGACCTCGATGCCCGGGTCACTCAGTACGGCGACAAGTGCGGATCGACCGTTGCTTCGAGCAAAGCGGCCGTCGAGGTCATGGCCGAGCTCGGCTGCGGTTCACGTGCGAGCGAGAAGCGCATCCCGCGCGAGATCATGATGTCGCCGAAGCCGGTCGTGATCGCCTTCCTGCAGGGCCTGTGGCTGGACGCATACACGTCCGTCTCCGGCAAGATGCCCCGTTGGGGCTTGTGCCTCGACAGCCCCGCATTGCTTGACGACCTCCAAACCCTTCTGCGCTGGTTCGGAATCGTGACTGGCAGGGTCAGCAAGTACAACCCGCTTTACGACAAGTCGTACGACGAGGTGTACGCAGTCGGTGCACACGCGCAGGCGCTGATTCGCCTCGTTCCTTTCCTCGAGCCGTACAAGGCGCTCGCCGCTCAGCGTGTCCTGGACGCTGACATCGACCCGCGAAGGAACAGCGCTGACGTGGTGCCCTTGGTGCACGGGTCACAGTTGTACGCCGAGATCCCCAAGGGCTTCAGCGGCCGCAACAGCGCCGGGTCGGGTGTAGCGCTGAAGTGGCGAAGTCTGTGTGACAAGCGAACGATCTGGCCGTCACGGCACATCGTCCAGCGCGTCGCGGACTCGGGCTACCGGCTACCGACTGATGTCCAGCGTGTTCTCGACGAGTCGCTGCACTTCTCGCCAGTGGTCACCGTCGCCTGATTGGGACGAGTACATCGGGTAGCGCCGCCGTGTTCAGCGGTGGCGGACGTCCCGCGGGTCCTGGCTCTTCTCGATGTAGGTGATGAGTTGCGGATCGACTTGCCGCGGCTCGCGCGGCGGCGGCTCGGGAGGGGCCTGTGGAGCCGGAGTTGCACCGGCCACAAGGTCATCGTCAGTCTGATCGGCCATCTTGCTGCCCTCCTTCATAGGGCGATTCCGACGACAAGCGTAAGTCCAGCCACGGACAACGAGACGAAGCTGACCTTCAGCCGTGCCGTCTCGCGTTCCAGGATGCGGCTGCCCTGCGCGACCACTTCCTCCGTCGCTGCAAGGGACTTACGGGTCGGAGTGGGGTCGGCCGATGAGGCGAGCGACGGCCGCTTCGAGTTCGTCGAGGTCGCTGCCGACCGTTGCGGTGACGATCGCATGGGAGGTGTCGAAGTAACGGTGCGCGAGTTGGTCACGCATTGCAGCGATCTGCTTCCAGGGAATGGTCGGCTCGGTTGCAAGTAGGCGCGGTGAGAGCGCCTTGATGGCCTCGCCGATCTCCAGAATGCGGATGCGCACCGCGTCGAACACCAGGCCGTCGGACAGGTCGCCGCGCCGCAGATGATCGCGGATGGCTCCGATCGCGATGACGATGTCGTTCAGCCGTTGGTCGTCGTAGCGCTTCACAGGCGAACCAGTTCAGCCTCGATGAGCGTCCGCACCTTTGGCTTCAGGTCCGCCTCCGGGATCAGGTCCACCGGGCATCGGAGCAGGTCCTCGAGCTCTTGTCGGGCCCGTCCGAGAGCGAGCATCCCCATGTCCTCGGGTAGCTCGACGAGGAGGTCGAGGTCGCTGTCCGGTCCGTCCTCGCCCCGGGCAACGCTCCCGAAAACGCCAAGGACATGAACGCCATGCCGTGCGCTGATACGCAGCAGCTCGGCGCTGCGACGACGCACTCGACGCCCGATCGGCCCCGTCAATCGCCGCAGCCCGGTCCTTGGCCTGCTGACCGTGAGCTCGAGCTCGAAGCCTGTTGCCGCGATCAGGGCCGCGAGCGTAGGGACCGACGGTTGCCGGCGACCCGCCTCGTACACGCTGATGACGCTTTGCGTGAGACCTGCTCTGCTGGCGAGTTCGGCCTGGGACAGACCCGCGTCGGTTCTCGCCGCGCGCAGCAGCCTGCCGGCATGCGTCACGTCCACCCGCCCATCATAGCGGATCGTGCATAGTCATCACTGGTACGGATGTGGGCACCTCGCGCTCTGCGGGTTGTCGTCGGGCTCGCGGTCCGGGTACACGTTCATCAGCACCTCGCAGTCGCAGTAGCCACCGCGGCTCTTGAGATACGCCGTCAGCCCACCGGTACGCCGGCGCATCCTGCGCTGGTGCCCCTGCCACTCATGGGTCAGCGTGAGCTTGCCGTCGCAGCCCCATCTGTCCACCGCGCGGTGCAGGTAGCACGCGAGGCAGTCGGTCGGCCGGGGCAGTAGCGCAGCGCTCAGGCACTCCTTCACGTGCTGCTCGGCAGCTGCGATGACCGCCGCGTCGGCGTCGTCCATGGCTCCTCCTCAGTCCTCGGCTGAGGACGTCGTACCGCCCGGTGACGACACTCAGGTGGCTCTCTCCACAGGCCGGCCGACGCAGTGATGCTGCATTGCAGCATTACTGCTTGACCCGGCGGTCGGCTCGGCCGATAATCGGTGCATGTCCTTCCATGGGTTCGTGACGGTGCAGTCCCGCGGCACCGTCGCGCTGCCGCCCGGTCTGCGCAAGAAGTACGCGCTCGACCAGCCGGGGGCCCGGGTCGAGATCACCGAACGGGAGGACGGCGTGATTGAGGTCCGTCCGCTCATCGCCGTCCCGGCGGCTCAGGCGTACTACTGGAGCGAGGACTGGCAGGGTCGCGAACGCGAGGTCGACGCGCACCTGGCCCGCGGCGAGTTCACGGAACACCCCGACGTCGACGCCTTCCTTGGCCACCTCGACGTTCTCGACTCCGAGGACGAGCCCGCCGGCTCGGACCGTTGAGGTTCCGCACCACCCCGGCGTTCGACCGCGACTGGAAGCGCCTGCTGCCCGAGCACAAGGCGATCTTCCGCGAGCGGATGCCGGAGTTCAGCCGGGCGTGTGACGCACACGCGGCTGCTCCCGGATCGGTCTGGCCCGCCGCTCTCCGCGTCTCCCAGATGAAAGGTACGAAGAGCATCTGGGAGATGACCTGGAGCTTCGCCGGCCCGGACGGGCGGGCGACCTTCGAGTTCGTCACCGTCGACGGCGACCTGGTCTGCCAATGGCGGCGCGTCGGCGACCACAGCGTCTACATCAACCCCTGACCATCAACCCGAGCCGCTCGCTTGCTGTCCGGCGCGGACGGTTCTGCCAAGGTGGGGACGTGACCTTCGACGTCGAGCTGGACGAGGCCGCAGGGAGTGGCGATGGGGCGTAGGGACAAGGTCGAGCAGCTCATCGACCGGTTCGCGCGCTGGCTGCCCGGCGAGCCCGATCCGGAGGACCTGGGCAACCTCGAACTGTTCTTGTCGGTACGACGCAATTACCTCGATGCCGACCCCTGCACCTGGCACGAGGGCGACATCACCGAGCTGCTGCTCGGCGTCGTCCCACGCAAGGTGGGGAGCGAGAAGTCGCTGCTGAACGGTCCGGCCGTCCTCGCCGGCTTCCTGCAGTTCCTCGAGCAGAACGGCGAGCTGCGCGGCTCGGGTCTGCACCAGCAGCTCGCCGAGCTCGCGGAGGTGGCGCCGCGGTTCGCGCCGGCGATGCAGGACAGCTCCCGGTTCGGGATGGCGAAGACGCTGACCGCCGCGATGTTCGACGACGGCGTCGCGATCGACGATCCCGCCGCCGTACAGAACTGGATCGAGGAGTTCAACGCCAGGCCGTACGCCGAACGCGCCGCCCTGACCGATCCCGCCATGGCGCCCGTGCCGGATGAAGACCCGATCGTGCTGCCGCCGGTGTCGCTGGCGAGCGAGGACGAGCTCCGCCGCGCCGCCGCGGTCGCGCCGCTCGTCGTACGCGTCGGTGCGCTGCTGTCCCACGTCGGGCCCGAGGGCCGGCCGACGACGCAGACCGGTGCGCTGCGGCTCGTCGACGCCAAGGCGCTCGCCGAAGTCTGTGGTGACGAGAAGCGGTTGCTGCGGCCCGAGCCATGGCAGGGGCAGGTACGCCGGATGGCCGACCTGCGCGGCGTCGAGGAGGCGTACGAGCTGGCCGGCCACGCCCGGCTTCTCGACCTGACCGCAAGTCGGGTACGCCGCGACCTCGGCCACCCGGGTGCGACCGACGAGCTGGCGCGGGTCGCCGCACTGGCCGACACCGCCCTCGACCTGGGTGTGTACGTCGGCGATGCGCCGTACGGCATGGAGGAGATGGCCGAGGCCGTCGGCGAGGAGCTGGTCGGCGTCCTGAGCGTGCTCTACCAGGCGGGCGAGCCGCTGGCCGTCGACGAGCTGACCGAGCGCCTCGCCGAGGTGCTCGAGCTGGACGACGAGAGTCTGGTGTGGGCGCCCTCGACCGCGCGCAGCATGGTGGAGCAGTGCTTCGCGCGGTTCGAGCGGCTGGGCATGCTGGCCCGGCTCGGTCTGCACGTCCCTGCCCGTTTCGCTGAGCTGGGGCTCGACGCCCCGCAGGCGACGAGCGTGACGCTGACTCCTCTGGGCACCTGGTGGCTGCAGCGGACGCTGACGCAGTTCGGGTTGCGCGCACCGCTCGTCGGGGAGCTCGCCTCGGCCAGTGCTGCAGAGCTGAGCGATGGCCTGGACGGATACCCGGTGGAGGCTGCCGAGGCGGAGCTGGCCGGCTGGTCCGCGGTGCGCGGACCCGAGGAGGCGGCGCGTCAGATGGCCGCGCTGCTCGGCGACGCCGACGTCAGTCGCCGGCAGTTCGCGTTGCGTGCGCTGGATGACATGCCCGAGGCGGAGTACGCCGTCTGTCCGCTGCTGGACGACCGGGCCGCCCGCGCGTATGCGCGGTACTGGCTGGAGACTCACGGGCACGAGGTGGCCGGCCCGATCGAGCCGCACGACGAGCTGCTGATCTTCGTCGACATCGCGGCGATGATGATCGACCTGGGTGCGCTCGACGACTTGATCGATCGACTGGCCGGGTTCGGCGGCGTCGACCGGCAGGTGGGCCTGGTTCGGCAGCTGTGGCGGGTCGAGTCGCCCTTCACCGAGCCCGTCCTGCAGGCGCTAGCGACGTCAGCGCCGCCGGTCGTGAGCAAGGCCGCGCGGAAGGCACTGTTCTCCCTGCGCACCGCCCGCCACTGACCGGGGATTAGGGGGTCTACTGCTGACGTTCGACGTAACCGATCTTGCGGGCGTCCGGGGGTGACCGGCCTCTGTGAGACGCGGCGATGAATGGCCGGTCTCCTGGACGGGCGGCTGCGCCGGCCGAATCAACCGCTCATGCCGATGTGCGGACGTTGACGGGCGCCCGGCGACTCCGTTGGAGCGCGAGTCCTCCGGCCGGTCCCCAGGCAACTGAGCCGGCAGGTGTCAGCACGTGACAGAGCGGTCCCAGGGGGCAGAAGGCGATCATGGACCTCCTTCCCCCTTGGGCCACCCCTGCGCGCCTGGCCCTGCAGCAGAAGGCTCGCGCCTTCGCCCATGACGTCGTGCTCCCCGTCGCCGACCAGCTCGACCCGGTCAAGGGCGAGATGCCGGCCGAGCTCGTCGAGCAGCTCGCCGCGAACGGCTGGTTCGGCATCACGATCGCGCAGGACGAAGGCGGCCTGGGACTCGGCGTGTTCGACTACTGCCTGGTGTCGGAGGAGCTCGCGCGGGCGTGGCTGTCGGTGGCCAGCATCCTCGCCCGCGGGCAGGGCCTCGGGACGCAGGTGGACGAGCCCGTCCGGCGGCGGGAGCTACTCAGGCGCAGCGCGCAGGGAGAGTGGATCGGCTCCATCGCCCTGAGCGAGCCGGACGCGGGCTCCGACCTCGCGGGCGTTGCCACGACGGCGACCCGGGACGGCGACGACTGGGTCCTCAGCGGCCACAAGCGCTGGGCCGGCAACGCCCTCGCGGCCGACTTCATCGAGGTGCTCGCTCGGGTCCGCGAGCCCGATCCGGAGGAGTCACGCTCGGCCGGCCTGGAGCCCTTCCTGGTCGTCAAGGAGCGCGGCGTCTTCCCGGACGGCATGACGGGCACGACGATCGACAAGATCGGCTACCACGGCTTCCTCACCTGGGACCTCGTCCTGGACGGCGTGCGCGTCCCGGGACGCGACAAGCTCAGCGGGCTGTACGCGGACAGCGGCGCGAGCGCCGACGAGGGCGGTTTCGCCTCCGTGCAGCGCAGCCTCAACATCGCGCGGGTGCACACCGCCGCGCGTGCCGTCGGAGTGGCGCAGGGCGCACTGGAGGACACGACGGCATACCTGCAGGAGCGAGAGCAGTTCGGCCACCCGATCGGCGACTTCCAGGCCCTGCGGTTCGCGCTCGCCGACATGGCCGCCGACATCGCGCAGGCCCGGGCCTTCTGGTGCCAGGTCGCGCACCTGATCGACGAGGGCGTGGCGTGCGAGAGCGAGGCCGCGATGGTCAAGTTGCAGGCGACCGAGATGGCGGTGCGCGTCACCAACCAGGCGATGCAGCTGCACGGCGGCAACGGCTACACGACCGAGCGGCGCGTCGAGCGCTACTGGCGGGACGCCCGCCTCACCACGATCTTCGAGGGCACCAGCGAGATCCAGCGCCGGATCATCAGCGACCGGCTGCTGCCTCGAGCTTGAGGTCCAGTCGCGGGGCGAGCTCGGCCAGCAAGTCGTAGGACCGCAGCCGGGCCTCGAGGGCGTGCGCGACGAGGCGCCTTTTGCAGACGTCCGCTTCTGCCGCTGAGCGCGCGTCGGCGTCCCGGAAGATGGGCTGTCAGGATCAGGGACTTGTCCGGCCCGCCTACCCGGCGGACGCTGAGCCGCCTCCGGTGGCTTGGACTGTCCGCTCAGCACTTCTCTGCTTGCGTGGGCGGTGTTTGTCCCGCTCCTCTGAAGCGACGCCTGCACCGACAGTCGCCAGATCAGGCTCCGAGGACTTCTTCGGGGCGTCGGTACACGACCTGCGAGTCATACTCCGCGGCCACCTGGTCGAGCAGTGCGTCGATGTCGCCGTCACTCTGCGCCGCAGCGATCCGCTGTACGTGGGTCACGAGCGCCTGCCCGGCTACCAGGACGACGGGATATTGATCGTCGATGATCTCGACCTGCGCCTGCTTCGAGAAGGCGCCGGTCGTTACGAAAACACCGACCCAACCCCGTCGCAACCGCGCGACCAGTCGAGCCACTTCGTCTGGGCTGACAGACGAGCTCGGCTTGATGCACTTCGCCTGGCCTAGAACGACGAGCGGAGTGTTGTTGTCTGGCGTCCCGACGTCGAGGCGGCCCACGAAGTCCATCCCGCCGTCGCCTCCGGCGCGGGTTATCCATCCGGCGCGGTACCGGCCCCCGGCGTCGCCCAGCACGCTCGCGGCGACGTGCGACGCCAGTAGTTCGAAGGCGTGCTTTCGTCCGTCGAAGAAGGCGTGCAGCTTCTGCAACAGCTGCTTGTCCTCTGTTGTCTCCGGCAGTTGCTGGGCCGCGGTTAGCACGCGTGCCGCAAGCACCCGCCGCCGAACCTGCGGTACCGCCAGCCGCCCGTCTCGCACCCAGCGCCTCCATGACGGCGGCGCGTTCCGCAGCGACGCGGCAGCAGACAGCGTGGGGTCACGGCGGTCATCAATGAAGCGCATGTCGAGCGAGTCGTTCGGCAGTTCGAGGACCGCGATGTCCAAGAGCAAGTTTGGGAAGCTTCGCCCCGATTTGGCGTCGCGTTGCACGACGTACTCCAGCCGTTCTATAACTCCGAGGCCGGCAAACTCGACGTATCCCTGATGTACACGGCGTCCGCCAACCTGGACGGCGGCACTGCGGTACATCAGCAGGGGGGCTGCCAGCCGTCGCTCAGCGACCGTTGTACCGGCGTGTAGCCGCCACTCGTCCAAGAGCGCCCGGTTGCCCGGGGTGGCGCCAGGAAGCCCGACCGTCGTGGCCTTGTGGTCTCCGTAGTAGCGGACGTGCCCGTGATCGAGGTCGAACGCGTCATGCCACGGGTTGCTCTCGTTTCCAGCTGTCCGCGGTGTGCTCCGAAGCGAGATGACGGGCCGCCGACGGGCGTCCGGTCCGTCGACGTGGGCGGAGGGGTTGATCCCGCTCTCGAGAAGGAGTCGAGGGAGTCCGGGCGTCCCTGTGAAGTGGTGATAGTTCGGGTGCAGATCGATCTCGATGTCGAGGTGGCTGGCGCCTTTGGAGTAGCGGAAGATGTCGGTCACATGCATCCACCGCTCTCCCACCCGGGCAGTATCCACCGCCGAGGCAGCTTTACCCGGACGATCGCGCCGGAGGTACGAATCACCTCCGTCTGAGGATGCCGGCCGTAGGGTGCTCCTCGCGGCCCGACGGGCTTCCCTCACCGGACATGCCCCCACCCGCACGACGTGTTCGTGCTGCCTGGGGAGTCCCGTCCGGTGCCTCTGTTCCGCGCGTCAGCGGCGACCTTCGCTGCGGAGACGGTCGCCGGCACGCTGGCCGGCCGCCTCGCCGGCCAGTATCCGTACGTGGTGGGTCACCGGGCTGCGGACTCTGAGGTGCGCTCGTGGCAGCAGAGCCTCCCTGTGCTGGCACACGACCTGCTCGACGCGGGTCTGCACGACGTAGAGGTTCTGGTCGAGTACCAGCTGCCGCTCTCCAGCAAGCGCATCGACGTTCTACTCGCCGGCGTACATCCGCGGACCGGACTGCCGTCGTACGTCGTGATCGAGCTCAAGCAGTGGAGCCAGGCTGAAGCACTCGATGACGCGGATGACCTGGTGTATGTCGACGCGTACGGCCGGCACCCGGTTCTCCATCCCGTCGAGCAAGTGCGGCGCTACTGCGCTTTCCTCGCCGATTTCACGCGGGCGTTCGAGCACGTGCCCGATGCGCTTGCGGGTGCGGCGTACTTGCACAACGCGACCGATTTTGGGGTGTCGTCCTTGCGATCGCTGCCGGAGTCGTCGTACGGACGACTGTTCACGAGGCAGCGCCGCGCGGAGTTCCTGACGTTCCTGCAGTCGCGCCTCGCGGCGACGAGTGGCGTCGAGGCGGCCGATCGACTGCTCAACAGCAAAACGGCGCCGAGCCGCCAACTGCTGAGTGTCGCTGCGGCGGAGATCCAGGACCGCGAGCAGTTCACGCTCGTCGACGAGCAGCAGGTGGCGTATCGACTCGTGCTGCGCGCCGCCGAGCGAGCCGCCCGTGCGGACCACAAGCAGGTCATCGTGGTGAGCGGCGGGCCAGGGTCGGGCAAGAGCGTCATCGCGCTGTCGCTGCTCGGTGAGCTGTCGCGTCAAGGACGGGCGGTGATGCACGCGACCGGCTCGAAGTCCTTCACACAGACGATGCGCAAGGTGGCCGGGCATCGCAACACTCGCGTGAAGGGGATGTTCAAGTACTTCAACAGCTTCATGAATGCGGAGCGCAACGGGCTTGACGTCCTCATCTGCGATGAGGCGCACCGCATCCGCGAGACGTCAGCGAATCGGTTCACCAGCGCTGCCCTCCGCACTGGCAAGCGTCAGGTGACCGAGCTCATCGAGGCGGCGCGGGTGCCGGTGTTCTTGCTCGACCAACACCAGGTCGTCCGGCCGGGGGAGACCGGCTCGCTTGCGGTGATCTCGGACGCTGCGCGGGACCTGGGGCTGGACCTTGTGCACATCCAGCTAGACGCGCAGTTCCGGTGTGGTGGGAGCCGTGCCTACGAGGAATGGGTGCTGCGTCTGCTCGGCCTTGCAGACGGCGGCCCGACGGCATGGTCTGGCGACGTTCACTTCGCAGTGCAGGTCGCTGAGTCTCCGGAGGAGCTCGAGGGCCTGCTGCGGCTGAAGGCGACAGACGCGTACGGCGCGCGGATGACGGCCGGTTTCTGCTGGCCTTGGAGCGATCCTCGTCCCGACGGGACACTCGTCGACGACGTCGTGATCGGTGGCTGGTCGAAGCCGTGGAACGTCAAGGGTGACCGCGCCGTCGGCGGAGCGCCGCCCTCTGACCTGTGGGCGACGGATCCGGCCGGTTTCGAGCAGGTTGGCTGTGTCTACACGGCGCAGGGGTTCGAGTACGACTGGAATGGAGTCATTTTCGGGCCCGACCTCGTGTGGCGCGACGATCGGTGGATCGCGAATCGCGCGGCCTCCAAGGACCCCGCGTTTCGTGGACTGGCGGATGTGGAGATCGACCCGTTGCTGCGCAACGTCTACAAGGTGCTGATGACCCGCGGCATGGTTGGCACGGTCCTCTACTCCACCGATCCGCACACGCTCGAGCTTTTGCGCTCGCTAGTCGCTGAGCCAGCGCCGCACGTGGTTGCTCCGCGTGCGCGGTGACGCGCGAAATGTTGGGGACCATTTCTCACTAGCTATCACCCCGGGACCAGTTGGAGTGGGTGCGCTTTGTCAGAGTGACGCGGGCTCGAACCTGGCTGCCAGGTACTCGCCCACCGCATTCCGTTCGTGCTCGTCGAACGGGCCCTCGGCCTTGAGCAGCTTCGCCAGACCTCGCCGGCCGACGATGCGGACGTCGGCGATCGAGCTGCTGCCGAACCATGGCAGCTCGGTGCCGACGAAGCAGAGCGCTCCGTTGACGGGCACAGCCGCCCCGACGGTCTCTAGCTCGGCCGCCACCGATGCGACCTGCTTCTGCACGCCGTGCACCAGGTGCGTCTGGTCACGGCCGCGGATGACGAGCTGTTCAACCGTCGGTGAGAACCAACCGCCTGAGCGCCTGACCTCAAGCGAGCCCTGGTGGGTCTTTGCGTCGATCACCCAGACACCGGTCGCGGCGACGGCCATGTGGTCGAGGTTCGCTCGAGTTGCTCGGCCGTCAGAACGACGTTGTAACCGATCGTGCAAGACCACGGCGTACTCGCCAGCGATCTCGTCGAGAACAGCACCAACTGCCCGTTCGCCCGCAGCACCCTGCGCCCACACCCGCGTACTGGCCGGCTCCTCGCTCAGCGCGAGGATCAGCCGCCCGAGCCTGGGGTGGTCCGCCCGAATGCGTTGCTCTCGGCGGCCCGATCGTCGCTCGTACTCCCGCTGAGCAGATCCGCCTGCTCGTTGCTCGCAGATGTCAGGCGCCGGCGCTTCTGTCGGTTGCTCCGAGCACGAGAGGCAGCGCACGGACTTCGTGGCCGCGTCCCAGCACGCGCGCACACCTACCGCGAGCTCGGCGGAGCAGGTCGCGCACGTGTCCGGTCGGCGCAGGGCGAGAACCTTCACCCGTTGAGCATCTGCGGATCTCATGATCGATCGCAGCCGTTTCGCCGGAATGGATGCCGTGGGAGGGCTTCGCCCTACAGGTACTGACCCGTCTGCGCCGTCTCAGCCTGGACGGACACCAGCTTGGCTGCGACCACCTCGGCCAGCGTCATCTCTTTCGCAACCGGTCGGCCGAGCAACGTGGCGGCCTGACTCGCCGACAACGCGCCGAACTCCAACGGGCGTGAGCGCGCAGGAAGAGATAAGGCCCGACCTCACTGGTGAGGTCGTCGAACGTGAAGTTGCCGACGAAATCGGCGTCGTACGTGGTCATCGCGGGTGCTCCAGCAGTAGGAAGGCGCCCGCGGCATGCCCTGGAGTCAGCGCGCCCCGGACGCCCGGTGTAGCTCTCGGTGTCTTCCAGACACGTGAACCTCCGGGTCAGTCGGAGCAAGCACTGTGACAGAGCGCCTGAGTGCTGTCGACGTGAATTGCGCCTGGCAACGTCCATGACGACGTCCGCGTCCCGGCCAGTGACCGTTTGGCCGGACCCGTCTACGGCACCGGTGGTCGACGGAAGCCGCTCTGTGCGGCGCGGGCTCTTGCGCGTGCCCGTTTCACGCGGTTATGTGAGCAGTTGACAGGTTCTGCTCGGGGGGAGTTTTTCCATGTCGAAGAAGTCTGCGGACGGCCAAGATGTGCTCGCGCCGTCGGTCCACAGGGAGCCGGTCACGGATCTCTCCGTGAACACCCGCACTCTGGCGTCTGACGTCAATGAAGCGTTGCGGGGAGCGCGGGACGGCCGGAGTCTCGAGGACAACCGCGCCCGTGAGATTCGCAAGGCCATGGCGGAGGCCACGCGGCACCAGCGTCTCGCCGCGGCCCGTCCCAGCGGTTCGGCCGCCAAGGCTCACCGGCTGAAGGCCGCGCAGGCGTTCGCCCGGGCCGTGGCTCTGCAGCACCTGCCGGCAGCGATGGACGACGTGGACCCGGAGCGGATCGCTCCGGGTCGCCAGGTGCCGCTGCGCACGTTCTTGCCACCATCCGTGGACCTTCCGCTCGGCGTGGAGCTCCCTGGGCAGCTCAACGGCCGGCTCGCCGCCGCGGCCGACAAGGCCGGGCTGTGGCGCTACGAGCACCTCGTTGAGCTGGCGCGCAAGTCGGCCCTCGACGCAGTCGCCTATGAGAGCCAGCTCACGCAGGTGCTGCAGATGGCCCTGACCAAGGGCGTCGCGGCGCAGGAGATCGTTGGGCCGGCGCTGCTCGAAGCGGTCGACAGACTCGAAGGGGCGATCGCCGAGGTCGTCGACCTCACCAGCGACGACCAAGTCACCAGCCTGCTCAACACGGCGGCCGACCTCGCGCTTCAGCAGGTCATGCTCGCGCTCATCCTCAAGTGGTTTCTCGAGCACGACGCGATCGAGTTCTGGATCGGCTTGTTCGGCGCCATCATCAACGACATCGCCGGCTTCAGCACCTCGCTTTCGCACACCAAGGACTTCCTCGACCACTCGTTCAGCCTTCTTCCAGGGCTGAGCACGGAGCTGCGCAACATCGAGCGTGATCTCGAGCAGACGCTCGACACCTTGCTGCAGCCGTTGAAGGACTCTGTCGCTGGAATGGTCAGCTCCAGCAACAACGCCATCAGCGACCTGATGAGCTCGTTCGACCTACCCATCACCGCCGGCCCGCCGCCCATCCCGGGGATGCCGGACGTGCTCAACATCAACCCACTGGCCCGGGTCGAGGGTGACCTCGAGGCCGCCGTCGCCAGAGTGCGCGACGAGCTGATGAATCGGCTCAAGGGCAACATCCTCGACCACCTCAACGAGCAGTTCCGCGAGGTCATGACCATCTTCGTGGTGGTGCCCGTGCTGGCGGTTCTGGCCATTGGTATCGCCACCGGGCCCATCGGAGCCGCGGCGCTAGCAGCCGTCGTGCTCATTGCCGCCCAAGAGCTCGTGCACCTAATCCTGACCTGGCTCAGCGGCCCGTTGCAAGGCGTTCTCGACGACCTCAGAAAACGCGCACTTGCCGCCCTCGACCCGCTCAAGAACATCGTCGCGGGCAGCGCCGGTCTGATCGACGCCCGCAATCCGGCGCACGTGCTCGACGTCGTCGCCTCCCAGCTGCGCGAGCTGAAGAACCTGCTGCCCGGGGCGTTCCTGGACGATGTCGCGCACCTGCTCGAGTCCGCCCGCGACGCCGTGCTCGATTCCGCCACCGACCTGGCGCTCGCGGCCGAACAGGCTCTGGGGCTGGAGAACGGGACCGCGTTCGACCTGATTAGTCCGAGCTACGGCGGTGCCCTGACCGCAGCGCCGCAGCTGCCTGGTGGTGACACCTCCAGGTTGTTCGCCAGTGCGCTGCTGCTGCGTGACCTGGAGAAGCTCGACCACGCCCGCACCGACATGAAGGACGGACGCGAGACTGACATCACCCATCGAATCTCGCTGCGTGACCTGCTGGGAGACGCGGGCTTCACCGCCCTGCTCAGCCGCGGCGAGGTCGTTCTGCCGCTGCACGCGGACACCCAGCTGCGTCCCTCCTACCCGGGCATCTACCGCGCCTTGATCAAGGAGATCCGCCCCGCGCTGTCGCTGCAGACGGCCGCCACGTCGGTCGTCCCCGCGGGCTTGTCCATTCCGATCACGCTGACTCACCTGGGCGAGAACCGTGCGCGCATCAAGCGGGACGGAAACCCGTCGGCGCCGCCGCTGAGCCCTCCTTACGAGGTCGGCCGCGGGTACGTCGCCGTCACGAGCTCCTTCTTGGAGGCTGTCGATCACGCCTTCTACGCGAGCATCCGGCGCGTCGTCATCGACGCGCAGACCGGTAACCGTCGCCGTGGTTTCCCCGGCTGGCTCGGAGGCATCTTCGGAAGCGACTTCCTGGACGACCTCCAGCAAGCCCTGCACGCCACCCGGGTTCCGGCGATCGCCTTCCTGGCCGCCTGGCGTGAGGCGCTCTGGAATGCGGTCAAGGAAACCTCGATCCGCGAGTCCGCCGGCCTGATGGACCCGGCGGCGATTCTCGCCCCGACCGACGAGGGCTTCGCCCTGCTCGCCGAGCGCTATCGCGCGGCGACCTTCGACGTCTCCGCACTCGACACCGACAACCAGGCCTGGCACACGTCGTCGACCGAGTTCACCAACAGCTACATCACCGGCACCAGCCCCGGCATGGCCTTCTTCGTCATGTCGGCATACGGCGAGGTCGTCGACCAGCGGATGCTCTGGCCGTTGCTGCGTGAGTGGGTGCATGCCCAGCACAGCCTCGACGCGCACATCGCCAAGTGGGGTGCGGCGCGTTACGAGGCCGACCCGAGTCCGGCCGCCGGCGCGCTTGGCTTCACCACTCTCGTGCGGGACGACGCCGAGGAGACCGCCTGCTTCTCGTTGGTGTCCGGCGACGGCAACGCGTTGCTCCTCCCGATCGGCGGAACCTCCGACGGAGTGCCCCCGGCAGCGGCGAGCCTGCTGCGCTACCGGAGCTTTGAGAACAGGGGCTTCGACGGGGTGCTGCGACTCACGCTGCCCGCGGTTGCGGAGGCGCTTGCCTCCGGACAGACCCCGACGGGCGTCACCGACGTGGGCTGGCTTGCCGCCGGTCGAGCGGGCGCCGTCGGTGCCGTGGTCGAGGACCTGATCATCGACGTCGTCGTACGCGCCTGTTACGACACTGACCTCGCCGCTACGACGCGAGCCACTCGTGACCACGAGCGGCTGCCCACGTCGCTGGCGCGTGGCAGTGGAACGCGTCAACGGATCCTGCTCAGCCTGCGTGACATCGCTTCACGTGGCGGGCTCGCGCCCGCCGCGCACAGCCTGGCCGGCGTGTTGCCGCCCGACCTCAGCGACCTGGATCTGACCCTCGTTGGTCAGTCACTTCTCAACGCACGGCTCAGCGACCTGATCCCCGTGCACGGCGGCACGGTCGGCCCGGAGCACATTCGCGTTGTGGGCGTCGGAGCGGCCGTCATTCCCAGCCGCGAGGCGATGTTCGCCAACCCTCCCCGATTGACTGAGCTGCACGTGCCGGGTGCCAGTGCGCTGGCGGAGCTGCGACTGGTGGGAGGGGCGCAGGGCGCGGCATCCCCGGTGGCTCGCAACGTATGCATCAGCGCGGCGAGACCGCTCGAGGCGGACGAGACCGAGGGCATCACGCTCGCCGACCTGCTCGGCACACCGGCCCTGTTCCGAGTTCCTGAGCTCGGGGCACATGCCGCTGACGTCTATGACGTGCTGTTCAGCATCACCGTCGAGATCGACGCGGCGGCGCTGCCAACTGCGGCCGTGCTCGCTGCCACGGACGGGCCGCTCGTGTTGGCCGCCACTCCACCGGCCGGACCCAACGGAACCGAGATCAGCATCACCGGTCAACGGCTGTCAGGAACCGGCGCCCGCGTGGCGCTTGTCCGGCCGGGAGCGACCTGGGATGGCACCGCCACCGCTCCTGCGGGTGTGGTCGTGCTGACGCCGACGAGTAGCTCGGCAACGAATCTTCGGATCGTCGCGAGCGGCCTCACCGTCGGTACGACGTACGCGATCCATGTCTCTGTCGGTGGACGCATCGCCATCGCACCCACGGGGTTCGCCTGTGTTGCGACCACGCCGGTCACCATCGAGTCGGTCGACTACACGAGCGGCACGCTCCAGGTCCTCGGCACCGGCCTCGGCGCGGCGAGCTCGCTCAACGTGCTCCAAGGCGCGACGACCGTGCTGGTGCGATCCGCCCCGAGCGGGTTCTCGGTGGAGCTGGTCGACGCCGCCACCGACCGATGGCGCTTGCGAGCCTCGGCGATGCTCAGCGCGGGCAGTTACACGCTGCGCGCGACGGTAGGTACGGCCAACCCCACCCGAGATTTCGCGGTGAGTGCGACCGGTACGACGGCACCGGCCCCGACCGCGTTCAGTCCCAATAACGGGCTGGTCGGCGCCGAGGTGCGGATCATCGGGACTTCACTCGACCAGGTCACCGAGGTTCAGTTCCGGCTGGGCGCGACCGTCGTCGGGACGGCGACGGTCGCACCCGCGAGCCGGAGCGCCACCGAGGTACGGGTCGTGCCGCCGGCGACAGCGGTCGCGGGGTCGAGCTACTCCGCGGACGTGCGCGCCGGAGCGGGCCCCTGGGTGAGCGTCCCAGGCACATATCAGGTCAGGGCGCTGTAGGCCGGTCACGGCGGCGGGATCGGATCCGCTCGAGCCTGGCGCGGGTCGACGGCGTCAGCTCGGCTGCCGTCGTACTCGGCCAGTCGCCCACCTCTGCTGCTGCATCCCGGAAGAACTCCTCGACGACCTCGAGCAGCTGCGTCGTGACCTCCACGGTCAGTGCGACGCAATGCAGTCGCTGGGGATGCATGTCGCGACCCGCGAACGTGCGCGCCTTGGTGCGGGCTTCGAGCATGTCGACTGGGCCTCCCTCGGCGACGTACTCATCGACGAAGCCGTGCAGCTCGGCGAGCATCGGGTCCGTGACGTACTCGCTGTGCGATGCGGTTGCCTCCCCGAGTGAGGTCCTCGGCAGCGCACTGGTGTAGACGGCGGTGAAGCGGCCCGATCGATCCAGCGAGACACCGAAGCAGTCATAGAGCACGCGCGAGCCAGGCAGGCCGCAGCCGCCTGTGCTGCTGCCGGTGCAGATCCTGCCGCGCGCGAGGACGGGAGTTGCGTTCCGCGGGAGCGTCATCGTGCGCCCGCCGTCGCGTGAGCGGGCGACCACGAGCCGCCACAGCGCGCCGTCCGCCGCGAACGACTTGCCCATGCCTTGGGCGTCGTCGGCCGGCCCTTCTCGGTCGGTTCCGTACCAGGCCACGACGAGGTCATCTCGCCCCCTGGCCGAGCAGTTCGCGTGCCGTCCCGGATTCCTCCTCCCGCGCCCAGCCTCGGGCGCGACGCGGGTCGTTCCGGCCTCACCGGAGGCCCAGCCGGCGATTCACACAATTGATTATCGGATCAGATAACTCTACGGTAGGGGCATGCCGCAGACAGCCGATCGGGACGCGCTCGCCGTCACCGCGCGCCTGCGGGAGGCTGTGGCAGGCAGTGGGCTCACGCAGGCAGGCTTCGCGCGTGCACTGGGCACGTCCGCCTCCCGCTTCTCCACCTACCTGTCTGGCACCACCAAGCCATCAGCGCAGCTGTTCCTGCGCGCCGAACGGCTGGCCGGTGCCCTGCGCCGCGCCGACGCGCAGGGGCTGATGACTGCGCCGGGGACCGCCCTTGCCCTTCGCGATGAGCTGCATCGCGACGATCTTGCGTGGACGTGGCGGATGCTGCTGCAGGGCCGAGACCACCTGCGGCTGATGCTGGCCGGCTCGGACGAGGAGCTGCTCGGATCATGGGAGGCGGCGCCAGGGCGGACCGGCTCCGTCGGCTTCGATGCCCTGCTAGCCGCACTCGCGGGGAACGAGTTCGAGGTGGCGGGTCTTTCGGCACCGGCGTGGACGCACACCAGCCCGCTCGATCCGCCGTGGTCCCCGGAGCACCCGTTCCTGAGCCCGGCGCGGGTGGCGGCGCAGGCGCCGGAGTGGCTTCGAGCGCTGAACATCTTCGTTCCTGAGCGCGATCTGGTGACGGCGTGACGCCGAAGGCTCGGTACGAGTTCACGGCCGAACAGGTCACCGACCTGTTGGCCGACGTCGACCGCCGCCTGAAGCGCCGTGGTGCGTCCGCGGCCGTGTTCGTCGTCGGCGGCGCCGCCATCGCGGCGACGGGAATTCGGGGCGACCGATTGACTGCGGATATCGATGCGCTGACTGACGATCCGGTCCTGCTCGACGAGGCCGTTGCTATCGCGGCCGAACGTGGCATCCCCTCAGGCTGGCTCAACGCCAGAGCGCGGTCGTGGATGCCGCCCCTTCCCGCGGGCGTGCTGGTCCGCCCCACGAAGCCGGGATTGCGGGTGACGTACGCCGACGACAGCTTCCTGTTCGCCACCAAGCTCGTTGCTCAGCGAGCAAAGGACGCTGATGACTTGGCTGCGCTCGCCGCCCATGTGGGAATGCAACGGGCCACCGCGGAAGAGCTCGAGGCGCACATCCGCAGCTACTACAGCGACCGCGAAGCGCTTCGCTTCATTGTCGGAAGCGACGACGTCGATCGGGAGCTGCGACACCTGGCCGAGGCAGCCGCGCGATTTCTCGCGAGGACGTTCGGTGACTGATGCGTGGGTCGAGGCGACGTACGCAGGTGACCGGATCAGCGCAGGGCGGCGGCCAGTGCCGGGAACACCTTCGCGACCTTGGTGGTCAGGTAGTCGCCGTACACACCGTCCCATGCGTGCACGCTCTGCCCGTCCCACCGTTGCGAGCCGTCGTCATCGTGGAAGGCCGCGTCGGGCAGGGGAGTGACCGTGGCGTCCCACGACGGGTCGAGGAACAGTGGAAAGGACAGCCGGTCGGCGCCACTGAGGTTGCGCACCCGGTGCGGGTTCGAGCGGTAACCACCGCGGGTCATCCGCTCGAGCATGTCGCCGATGTTGACCACGAACACGTACGGGTCGGCCGGCACATCGATCCACTCGTCGTTGCTGCGCACCTGCAGCCCGCCGTGGTGATCCTGCGCTAGCAGCGTGATCAGCCCGTAGTCGGTGTGCTCGCCGACTCCCCACGACTCGTCGTCACCCGGCGGATAGTGAAAGACCCGGAACAGCACCGTCGGGTCGGCAGTGAGGTGCCGCGCGAACCAGTCCCGCTCCAACCCGAGCCCGAGTGCGATGCCGCTGAGCACCGCTTGACCCACGGCGGCCACCGCTTCGATCCACTGCAGTACGACGGCGGCGAACCCGGCCGGCTCGGCCGGGAACAGGTTCGGCCCGTGCAAGGGCGTGCGCGCGACGACGCGCGGGTCGTCGGGCCGCAGCTCGGTGCCGAAGTAGATGCCCTCCTTGCGGTCCGGCCGTCCCGACGTCAGCTCGGCGCCGACGGGGAACCAGCCTCGCCAGGCGATCCCGCCGCGGTTCATCGCGATCTGCGCCTTCTCCTCGTCGGGGAGGTCGAAGAACTGGCGTAACAGCCGTTCCAGGTCGTCGCGCAGCGCCTTGTCGATGCCGTGACCGGTGACGAGAAGGAAGCCGGTGTCTCGGCAGGCGGCGTCGATCGCGCGACCAACGGCAACACCGCTCGCGGCGTCGGGCGACGGATCGAGGAGCGGTGACACGTCGATGAGCGGAAGGCCGGCCATGTCTCCTTCCGGCTGTCGTGGTGTCGCGACCGTAATCGTGATCTACGGATGCGGGAAGACGGCCTCGATCCTCGGCCCCGCGATTGTCCAGAACACCTTGTAGGGCGGATGTCCCGCAACCGGAAGTCGCATCAGCACCCCGTCCTTGGTGATGACGGCGGTGGAGCGCGCCTGCGCCTCGGCTGGAAGGCGGAAGATGAGGTCGCAGGCGTCGAGAATCGCGTTGTACAGCGCAGCGTCGAGTCCGCCCTCTAGAGCATCGAGCTGGGCGTCGGCGACTTCGGAGTACGCGTCCTTGTTGGTCACGTGGCCCGGCGAGCCCGCGTGCGGCGGACCGTCGCCGACCGGCTCGCCCTTGCGAGCAGCGCCTGAAGCTCCGGGTCGGTGTCATACGCGAGCTGCGCCTCCGTCACGACGCGAGCCGGCTGGAGGAGCAAGCTGCCGTCCTCGTTCTCGTGCAGCAGGAACCGTTCGTTGCTGTGCCCCGGGATAACCGCCCTGCTCCGGCTGTCGGTCTCGATCAACACGCCCCGCTGCTCCTCATCCATTCTCCGAGCCTACGCCCATTTTCCCATTGTGGGTACTCGCGTTGTGACCCGGCCGTCGGGTGCGACCATGACGGATCCGCAGGAGGCGCAGAATGCCCGTGTCACCACACCGGCCTGGTGGCTGGACGCCAGTGCCCCGACGGGCTCGATGTCCTTCCGGAGCCCGGCATCCGGCTGGGTCGCGATGGCCGGGTGCCCGACATCGCCGTCGTGCACAGTGATCGGACAATCCGGCGCGGTCAGGTGGGCACCGACGCGGCCGACGCCGTGCTGCTGGCCGAAGTGGTGAGCCCGTCGACGCGCAAGAACGACCGCTTCTTCAAGCCGATCGAATACGCCATAGCCGGGGTCCCGCACTACTGGCGGGTCGAGGCCGAGCCCGACCTGTTCGTCGTCACCTTCGTCCTCGCCGACGGGGCGTACGTCGAAACCGGTCGATGGGCCGGTGTCCATGAGCTGGACGCGCCGTACACCATGGTCCTAGACGTACCCGCGCTGCTGCCGCCGCAGCTCGTGAACGACTGAGATGACGTCGGGGGCGCGCGCTCAACGGTGAAGCCGCCGTTGGCGGCGCTTCTCACTCTCCGACGTCGCCATCAGGGCAGCGCCTCGAAGCCCTCGCCGCCCGCCGAGCCCCGACACCACGGCCGGCTCATCCACAGGCCAGCCGCTGTGCACAGCCTTGGGTGGCGACCCGAATCTCGCGCTGCGGCCTCCCAGGGTGAGACGATGTTCCGCGAACTGCAGGAGGTCATGTGTCTCTGTCACCCCCGCACATCCAACGGGGCTGGACGCTCGCCGACCTGCCGGGCTTGCCCGACGACGGCCAGCGTTACGAGCTCGTCGACGGCGGCCTGGTCGTGACGCCGCCAGCCACACAGCGGCATCAGGACCTGGCGTCCGACCTGCGCGACCGGCTGGCCGCCGCCGCACCTCCGGGCTGGCGCGTGCGCTACGAGTACGCGCTGCCCTTTGCCGACGACACGCAGCGCGTCCCCGACGTCGTCGTCTATCGCTGGCCCCTGCAGCATCCGCGGCCGGACGAGCGCAATCCGCTCGGCCCGCCCGATGTCGGCCTGATCGTCGAGGTCGTGAGCCCGCGCACCCGCCGTACCGATCGCTTCGCAAAACCGGGGGAGTACGCCGAAGCGGGGATTCCGCTGTTCTGGCGCCTGGAGACCGAGCCCGGGCTCGTCCTGCACACGTTCGCTCTCCGCGGCGCCACCTACGAGCCGACTGCGCAGATCCGCGAACGCGGTGCGGTCATCGCGCCCTGGGGCGAGCTGATGCTCGACGTGACGTCGCTCGGCAGCTGAGTCTGCTCTGTAGCAGACTGCTACGCTTCCCGTGAACCCTGGAGGCAGCTATGGCCGGCACTGCGCCCACCCGCATCGACGAGGACGTCGCGACTGCGGCCAAGGCCGCTGGACAGCTGCTCAGCCGCAGCGCCGCCCAGCAGATCAACCACTGGGCCCGCATCGGCCGCGAGCTCGAGGCCTCCAAGAATGTCTCGCAGCGCGACATCGGGCAGGTGCTCGCCGGGCGTGCCTCGTACGACGCGTTGAACGTGCGCGAACAGGCGATCGTGCGAGCCGAGTGGAACGAGCGGATGACCGCGCTGCGCGAGACCCTCGACCTTGCAGCGGAGTTCTCCGCCGCGGGGCAGGGCTGGGTCGAGGGTGACGGCGAGGGCAACGTCGTGGATCGCGGCCGCGACGCGGCGCCGCGCAAGCGCTCCCCGCGTCGCCCTCGTGCCAAGGCGAGCTGAACCCTGACAAGGTCACCCGACCCGGTCCTGCATCTTCTTGCCGGACCCAACGGCTCAGGCAAGACCACCCTCGCCAGCCGCGTCCTCGTCCCAGCCACCGGCTTGGCGTTCGTCAACGCGGATGACATCGCCGCGCGCCGGTGGCGGGGCGCAGAGCTCGAGCATGCGTACGACGCGTCCGAAGCCGCCGCGGCCGAACGCCAGCGCCGGTTCAAGCGCCGCAGCTCGTTCATCACCGAGACCGTGTTCAGCCATCCGTCGAAGGTCGAGCTCGTTCGGGCTGCTCAGGAGTCCGGCTATCTGGTTTCGCTTCATGTCGTGGTGATCCCCGAGGAGCTCGCCGTTTCGCGCGTCAGCCACCGCGTGCGCCTGGGCGGCCACGATGTCCCGGAGGTGAAGATCCGCGAGCGCTACCGGCGCCTGTGGCCGCTGGTGGCGCAGGCCCGGGAGCTGGCCGACGTCACCTACATCTACGACAACAGCACCGCGCGAGAGCCGTTCCGCCTGCTGGCGACGTACGAGCTCGGCAGGCTCCTCGGCAACCCGGGTTGGCCGGCGTGGACGCCGACCGAGCTGCGATAGCGCCGGCGACGTCGCCAGGGCTGCTCAGGCGGCTCGGTCAAGACGGCCGTCGGGACTGGTTTTGCTCGAGCCGCGCGCGGGTTGACGGCGTCAGCTCGGCATCCGTCGTGCTCGGCCAGTTGTCGACCTCTGCCGCTGTCCGCGTGAAGAACTCCTCCACGACCTCGAGCAGCTGGGTCGTCACGTCGAGCGCCAACGCGACGGAGTGCAGCCGCTCGGGGTGCATCTCGCGACCGGCGAACGTCCGTGCCTTCGTCCGGTCCTCGAGCATGTCGAGCGGGCCGCCCTCGGCGAGGTACTCGTCGACGAACCCGTGCAGCTCAGCCAGCATCGCCCCTGCCGACGATGCGGTCGACCGCATCGACGCAGCCAGTGCCTCTGGGCCCGAACTGTCGGCGTAGAAGGCGCGAAGCACGCCCTCGATCTGCAGGTGCGGCTCCTCCGGCTCGCTCGCCAGCCAGGCCCGCAGCGCAGCGCGTCCCGATCGCGTGATCGCGTACCGCTGCCGCGTCCGCCGCCCCGCCGGCTCGGTCTTCACGGTCGCCCATCCGAGCGTCACGAGCTTCTTCTGCTCCCGGTACAGGTGCCCCTCCGACACCGGCCACACGAAGCGCAGGCTCCGGCGTACCTGCTGGGTCAGCTCGTAGCCCGTCATCGGACGCGCCGCCAGCATGCCGAGCAGGCCGTAGGTCGCGGGGGAGGCGTCAGGCACGAGTTGCAATCTACTCGCAATGCGAGTAAAACTCCATGACATGGGTATCGGAAAGCTGCGGTGCAGCGTGCTCGACGTCGACGATCTTGCCGTCGCGGAGGCGTTCTGGTCGGAGGTCACCGGACTGCCGGTGATCCCGTCGTGGTTCCCAGGCCGCTACTCCTACGTCGGGCAGCCCGACCCCTGGAAGCACGAGCTGATCCTGCATCTGGTCCGCACGCCGAAGCCAGCAGGTGTGACCAACCGCGGGCACGTCGACATCTGGGTGCGCGACGTCGACACCGCCGTCGCGCAGATAGAAGGCATCGGCGGCCGGCTCAAGCGGGCGCCGACGATCTACCCCCGACCCGGCTCGTACGGCGACGAGCCCGCCCGCATCGACTGGTCGGTCATGCAGGACCCGTTCGGCAACGAGTTCTGCGTCATCAGCGTGCTGACCCCGGAGGAGTCGCTGGCCGTCGCGCACGCGGCACCGGGCGACGACGACCACTACCGCGCGGCCGCCGGTCGCGCGCACACCTAGGAGAAACATGTCTGTACGCATCGAGGACCTGCCCGTCGAGGTCGTTGCAGGAGAGCTCATCACCCGGTACGCCGAGTTCGGCGACATGGCGATCCGGCACGCCACCCTGCCGGCCGGCACCGACATGGCGCCGGTGCTGCAGGGCCTGCCCGGCGACCGCTGCCCGAGCCCGCACTGGGGAATCGTGCTCACCGGCTCGATCGACATCACGCACGCCGACGGCTCGCAGGAGCTCGTCAGTGGTGGCGAGCTCTACCACTGGGCCGCCGGGCACACGGGTGTCTCGAAGGAGGGCGTGACCTTCATCGAGATCGGTCCGACGGCGCCGATGCGCGCCTTCAGCGAGCATGCCAAGAAGCTCTTCGCGTAGTCCTCAGCGACCTGCGTGCAGGGTGGGAGCGTCAGGGCAGGGCGTCCCACTTCGCGACGCGGGTGTCGGTCGGACCTACCAGCGCTGCAAGCCGTCGGCGTACAACGGTTCGCTTAACGGCGCCTGCATCGACGACGGTGGCGATGTCGACCCAGTCCTTGGGACGGTCGAAGAGCGCCTTGAACAGCACCAGCTCGACCGGCCCGAGCACGCGGATCTGCCGACCCGCGAACGGGACCTCGCGGACACCGCGGGCCGCGTCCGCGTGCAGTGGGGCGTAGTCGAGGAAGAGGTCCACCGGTGTGTCGTCCCACCACAGGCGCACCTGCCCGTCGGCGGCGATGCGTGCGGCGGTGCCGTTGGGGATGCGGACGCCGGCCGGCAGCGCGTCGAGTACGACGTCGGCGCCCGTCGCCGGGACGAAGGCGTTGACGTCGATGTCACGCGTTCCGCGCGGGTCCTCCGTGCAGTAGGCCAAGGCGAGCGCCCCGCCGAACGCGTGCGGGATGCCCGCCGCCGTCAGCGCCTCCGACAGCGCCACGACCTTGTCGACGAGGCTGGTCACGCGGGCACCCGTGGGAAGCGCAGCCCGCCGGGGCGCCGGAACGGAAGCGCCTCAGCGAGGACGAGCACGTCCTCGAGCCGGCGGGCCCGCCGCAGCAGCGCGGCCCGCTCGGGATCGGCGGCGACGAGCTCGGTGCCTGCTGCGCGAAGCAGCCGATCGAGCGTTGCGACGCTGGGCTGCTTGCGGCCGGACTCGATCGCGGCGACGGCGGCCTGCGAGGTGCCGGCAGCCGCGGCGAGCGCGCGCTGGGTGAGGCCGGCGCGGAGTCGGGCCGATCGCAGCAGCGCGGCGGCGTCCATGTCGCCATGATATCCGATCAGACGTCAGATCGTCTCGTCGCTACTGCAGCGCGGCGGCCAGCTGCGGGAAGACCTTCGCGACCTTGGCGGTGAGGTAGTCGCCGTACACGCCGTCCCACGCGTGCACGCTCTGCCCGTCCCACCGCTGCGAGCCGTCGTCCTCGTGGAAGGCCGCCTCCGGCAGAGGAGTGACGGTCGCGTCCCAGGACGGGTCGAGGAACAGCGGGAACGACAGCCGGTCGGCGCCGCTGAGGTTGCGCACCCGGTGCGGGTTCGAGCGGTAGCCGCCGCGCGTCATCCGCTCGAGCATGTCGCCGATGTTGGCGACGAACGCGTACGGATCGGCCGGCACGTCGATCCACGCGTCACGACTGCGCACCTGCAGCCCGCCGTGGTGGTCCTGCGCCAGCAGCGTGACCAGCCCGTAGTCGGTGTGCTCGCCGACGCCCCACGACTCGTCGTCTCCGGGCGGGTAGTGGAAGACCCGGAAGAGCACGGTAGCCCGTGTCGCGGCAGGCGGCGTCGATGGCGCGACAGACGTCCGTACATCGGGCGGCATCGGTCTCGGGGTCGAGGAGAGCCGAGATGTCGATCAGTGGAAGTCCGGCCATGTCGGCCCGACCCTAGCCATGCCACACAGCCCGGCGCGTCCCGCGAGAACGGGACGCGGGCACCATGCGCCGGGACGCACGGATCCGCCAGCCTCGGGGCATGAAACGAGACCCCATCCTCATCACCTCCGCGCTTCTTTCGGCGCTCGGCCCGCTCATCGGCAACGGCATCTGGGCAGGGCCCACCGGCGACGACGAGCAGGTGCTCGCGGCTGTCCGGGACGGCCTCCCGGCACGCGCCTACGTCGCCTTCGGACTCGAGCTGGTCGGGTTCGCCGCCATGGTCGTCCTGTTCGCCTGGCTCGTTGCCTTCCTCATCCGCGTGGCGCCGGTCGCCGCGGCCGCGACCGGCCTCGCCGGCGCCGCCACCCTGGCGGTGAAGGTCGGCTCGGCAGCCCCGGCCATGACGGCCTACTCGCTGGCCGACAGGCTGGACGCCACCACCGTGAAGATGCTGTTCGATCTCAACGACGGGGCCTTCGTCATCGACGGCTTCTTCACGAGCATCGCGGTCTGCGCCGCCGGTGTCGGCCTGCTCCGCGCCGACATCCCGCGCTGGCTCGCCTGGTGGCCGGCCGTCGTGGGCGCGCTCGGCGTCATCGCGGCCGCGATCGGCATCATCACGCCCGCGGCGTACGTGCCGGTGCCCTTCCTCCTGCTGCTCGTCTGGATGATCGCGCTGGCCATCCGCTCGGCCATGGGCGGGAAGGAAGCCGAATCCGCGACGGCGCGCCTGTCCGCCTCCACAATGGCGGCGTGACGTCGCAGCCGGACGCTCCTCGCGCAGCCACGGTCGCCACCTGGTGGCCGTGGCTCGCGCTTCCGGCAGTCGCCGCCAGCCTCGTCACGCTCGCTCTGTCGTTCGACCTGACGGGCGAGCGCGGGCCCTACGTCACGGGGGAGTCGTGGTTCCTCGTCCCGGCGAGCATCGGCTTCACGATCGTGGCCGCCGGCATCTGGTCGACGCGTCCCCATCCGCGCGGCATCGTGCGACTCGGAGCGCTCTACACCGTCGCAGGGCTGGCCTCAGCCGTCGCGTTGCCGGCGTACGGCTGGTCGCACGAGCACCTTGCTGGCACGACGGGCATGGCATGGCTGTCGAACTGGGTGTGGGCACTCGGGCCGCCGCTGCTGATGGGACTCGGCATCCTGCTCTACCCGGACGGCAACCTGCCCGGTCGGCGGTGGCGGCCGGCAGCAGTCCTAGGTGTCGTGGGGATCACGGGTCTCGTGCTGTCCGGCGCCTTCACGCCGGGCCCGCTCGACAACCTGCCATCGGTCGACAACCCGGTCGGCTTCGGCCCCAAGGGGCTGTGGCACGGCATCGCCGGCGCGTCGTTTCCCGTGCTCATGCTCGCCACGGTGATCGGCGTCGCCAGTCTGGTGACGAGGTTCGTGCGAGCCCCGCGCGACGGCGACGTGCGCGGTCAGATCGGCGGATTCGTGCTCGCGGCGGTGCTGCTCGTCATCGCGGCCGTGCTGCCGTCGGGCGCGGGCACATCAGCGACACTTCTCGCCGTGACAGCCGGCACAGCGCTGCCCGCGACCGTGGGGTACGCGGTCTTGCACCAGCGGCTGATCGACCAGCGCGACGAGGTCGTCGGGCTGCGCCGCCGGGTCTCCTCGCTGTCGGTGTCACGGCGTGAGCTGGTGTCCGAGCGGGAGGACGAGCGGGCGATCCTGCGCCGCGAGCTGCACGACGGGCTCGGTCCGTCGCTCGCGGCGATCGGACTCGGCCTGCGGCAGCTGGAGAACGCCCACGACCGCGCCGCCGTTCATGCCCTCGCCGACGAGGTGCAACGCGCGGTCGGGGAAGTACGCCGGATCAGTGCCGGCCTCGGTCCCGCGGTCCTCGACGAGCTCGGGTTCGACACCGCTCTCCGGGAGTCCCTCGCCACGCTCGACCGCTTCGGCCCGGTCGTCCGCGCCGACATCGGGCCGCTGGCGCAGGTGAGCCGAGCGACTGAGGTCGCCGTGCTCCGGATCGTCATGGAGGCGGCCACCAACGCCGTACGGCATGCCGACGCAACCACCGTCGACGTGTGTGTCCGGCAGGAGGACGGGATCTCGCTTCGGGTCGTGGACGACGGTCGCGGCGTCGCCGACGACGCGAGGCCCGGCGTCGGGTCGACCGCCATGCGCGCTCGCGCCGAAGAGCTCGGCGGGCGGCTGTCGGTCACCAGCAACGGTCATGGCACGACGGTGGAGGCGTGGCTGCCGGCGGAGTCACGATGACCCGGGTCGTCGTGGTCGAGGACCACCCGCTCTACCGGCAAGCCGTGTGCCGGCTCGTCGACGGGATCGAGGGCTGGTCGGTCGTCGGTGAGTACGCCGACGCGGAGTCGGCGCTGGCGGCAATGCCGGAGGCGGACCTCGTCGTACTCGACCTGGGGTTGCCTGGCATGGGTGGCCTCGCGGCAGTGGGGCAGCTCAAGGAGGCGAACCCGTCCGTCGTCGTCGTCGTGCTGACGATGTCGGAGGAGCCGGCCGCGGTCGCTGCCGCGATGCGGGCCGGAGCGCAGGGCTACCTGGTCAAGGGCGCCGAGCCGGAGGACATCGAGCGGGCCCTGGTCAGCGCCGCTCGCGGCCAGGCCGTCTTCGGTGCGCAGGTGGCGTCGGCTGTGCTGCGCCAGGCGTCGTCGGCGCGTACGCCGAACCGCTTCCCGCAGCTGACCGAGCGGGAGCACGAGGTGCTCGACCTCGTGGCAGCCGGGCAGTCGAATCAGCAGATCGCCGCTGCGCTGTTCATCTCACCGAAGACCGCGCGCAACCAGGTGTCGAGCATCCTCACCAAGCTCGGCTGCACGCGCCCCGAGCTCATCGCGCTCGCTCGCGACGCCGGACTCGGGGGGCGGCGGTGACAACGTAACCGCGTCAGCGCGACCGCACGACCGACTCACTCGCACGGATCTGCGACGCAGCGGCTTCCAGGTGATCGGTCCAGGTGCCGCAGCAGCCGCCGACGACGTCGATGTGCGGGTGCTGCCGCACGAGGTCGGCCAGCTGCCCGCCGAGGGAACCCGCATCGCCGGCCTCGAGGTGGCCGATCGTGCACAGCGACTGCTTGTCGGTCGTCGACGCGTTCGGCCGCAGCATGCGCACCCGCTCGAGCCAGCCGCCCGGCGTCAGCGCAGGTGCGAACTCGTTCGGGTGCGAGCAGTTGATCCCGTAGAAGTCTGGCTGTGCCGCGCCCGCTTCTGCGTCGACCGCCTCGACCGCCTCCTGCAGCGTCGGGCCGGTCAGGATCCGTCCGTCGGAGTCGACCATGAACGACACCGAGATCGGGAGCCCGGCGCCGTGTGCGGCGCGCGCGACGCCGACCGCCTCGGGCACGTTGTTGAACGTCATCGCGCCCACCATGTCGACGCCGGCCGCGCGCAGCGTGTCGAGCTGCACGGAGTGGTAGTCCTCCGCCTCGGCGGCGGTGATCTCGCGGTCCTCGCCGTACGCATCACCGCGCGGGCCGACGATGCCGGCGTACAGGATCCTCGGGACGCGCTCGGCGAACGGGTCGGCGACCTCACGCAGGAACGCGATGCAGCGGTGCTGGTACTCCACCAGTCCGGCGGGGGAGATGCCGAGCTTGGCGGCCCAGTCGGGGCTGGCCCGGTAGTCGAGCCCGCCCACCAAGGGGACGAAGCCGTGCGTCGCGGCCACCTCCAGATAGCGCGTGTACATGTCCGTGAGGTCGGCGACGGCGGCCGGGTTGTCGAGCAGCGGGTACATCGCGAACTCGGGCAGGTCGTGCCCGTGCTTGTACATCAGCTCGGTCTCCTGGCCGCCCTCGGTGAGGTAGCGGACGCCTGCCTGCGGTGCCGGAAAGCCAGCCATGTGTTCCCCCTTGTTCTCGACCGTTCGGCAAGACTGCCAGCGCTGCGCATGTTTACTACTTCACTACTACCGACGGGGCCAACGCGGCGGCAGCCAGGCTGAACCGTGGCGTGGTCACGGTGGTGCCCGGGACCGGCCGTGCTTCGCGAGCTGGACGAGGCACTGCGTCTGCACCTGTCTGTCTGAGAGTCGCCGGCAGAAGCCGAGCGAAACCGATCAGGATTCGAGAAGCGCGGCGGCCGGCGTACTCGTAGCCTCGCTCCCAACGAGAGAGAGGAACCGGCATGCCGAAGGTCGTGGACTTCCAGCAGGTATCAACAGCGGGGCTGGAGTCGTCTCCGGTTCCCGATGCCCTGGCCGGGCTGCGGGCCAACGAGGCGCGTTACTACTTCAACAAGTACGACCACGCGTTCGCGACGTCTCCGGCCGACGAGGCGAGCGACGTCGTGGCCTACGTGCACCGCATCCTCAAGGAGGAGCGCGGCATCGTGGTCTCGTCGCCGCCGCTCGAGGCGACGACGTTCGAGGTCGACAGGCTGCGGATGTCGTACGTCTTCTACGAGTCGGGGCTGTCGATCAACGTGATGTACGCCGTGGCGGACGGCGGCAAGCGCGCGGTCGGCTTCAAGCTGTCCGACGGGATGGAGGTGCCCGAGGAGCTCGCGGAGCGCTTCACGTTCGCCAGGCAGAAGTCGAAGCTGGCCGGCACGATCCGCGGCTCCTACTTCGTGATCAAAGGCCAGTACTGAGTGGCGACGCCGGCTCGGGTGCGACGTACAGGAACACGCTCTTAGCGTGCCGCCCCGGCCGTCAGGCGTTCGCCGAGCTGCGGGGCACCCGGACCGTTGAGACCGGCGAGACCCGCAGGTCGCCCCGTCATCGCGAGCAGCAGGGACATCGCTGATCCGGTGACCTCGGCGCCGTCGCCGTACGTCCAGCCGGTGTCGGTGCTGACGAGCCGTAGCCCACCGATGCGCTTCTTGCCGCCGACCGGGAAGCTCGCCTTGGTGTACATGTCCAGGCACGCGTTGGCGGCGTCCTTGTCCAGCGGCGACGAGAGACCCAGCGGGCGGCGCAGGTCTTCGCCGTGCACGACGACCTCGCCGAGCATCGCAACGGTCGCCGCCGGCGGCTTGTTGGTTGTGGTCGTCCGCTGACGTAGGCGTTGGGCAATCTGTTGGGGAGTGAGGTCGGCACGCGCGTCGATGTCGCGCTGCATCGCCCGGTTGAAGCTGAATCCGCTCTTCAGCATCCCGCCCATGAAGTGGCCGGCGGACTGCTCGGCGCTGGACAGCAGATGGGCCGCCATGTTGCCGCAGCTCCAGCCGGCGCACAGAGACGGCGTACGCCACTGCTCTTCGGTCAGGCCCTCGATCGTGTCGGCGAGCCCGCGCCGCTCGGCATGGATGAGTGCCCAGGTCTTCGCGTCGTCGGCCATGGCCTTCTTCTCTCTGCTTCGCGAGCCCAAGGAGGGCCCGTCACTGCTTCGACGAACGGGAGCCTCCCAGATCGACGGGGGCTGCGGTACTACTCGCCGCAGGGCTGGCCGGCGATCACGTACGTCGTCTCGTCGCCGTCGGTCGTGCCCGACAGCTGGCCTGAGAAGCCGGCCGACTGGTCCTGCAGCGTGAAGGTCGCCGCCTGGGAACCGTCGCCTGCCTTGACCTTCAGCGTGCCGGTGGCGACATGAGCCTTGAGCTGGCCGACAGTCGTCCCGATGCCGAACTCGTACGTCGTAACGTCGCCGACGAACGCGCTCGCCTTCGGGACCCGCGCCGGGGTGCCCTTGGGCTGCAGCGCCCACTCGTACATCGTCAGCGCCGATCCTTTCACGTCGCCGAACAGGACCACGAGCGCACCGCCGCCGTACTCCAGCGCACGCAGCTTCGTCCCCGGGCACGTGCCGTATGCGCCGAAGCTCGAGCCGACGCCGGTGTCGAGGGTGGGTCGACCCAGCGCACGCTCGAGCGCCGGCCGAGCCTTGTCGTACGTCGTACCGAACACCAGCACCCCCGTCGGCAGGTCGATGCCGTCGCCGGTGAGGCGCGCGCGGGACGCGGCCGGGTGCGTCGGTGACGGCGTCGGCGTCGGCGAGGGGCTGGGTGACGTGGACGGCGACGGCGACGGCGACGGTGATGCGGAGGGGAGCGCGAACGTCGGTGAGGGGGAGGGCGACGGCGCGGGCGCGGACGAGCTGCCCGAGCAGCCGCTGACCGCGGCCGCGAGGAGGAGCCCCCCGAGCAGACGTCGCATGGCCGGACGCTAGCGCGGACGGTCCGGTCTGGCGGTCCGGTGTATCACGCGTGATACTTTTGCTTTGTGAGCAGCGAGGTGAGCATCCGCGACCTTCGCAACCACGGGGGAGAGATCGTTGATCGCGCCGCCGGCGGCGAGCGCATCGTCATCACGCGTTCCGGCAAGCCGGTGGCGGAGCTCCGCCCGGTCAAGCAGCCACTGACCAGCGCCCAGCTCATGCAGCGGTGGCAGCACGTGCCGCCCATCGACGCCGAGGCGTTTCGGCGCGACGTGGACGGCCTGCTCGACCAGTCGCTGTGACGCCGGAGGTCGGCGTGCTCGACACGAGTGCGGTCATCGTCCTGCACCGCCTTGCGGACCCGTCCATGCTCCCGGTGCGGCCGGTCATCTCGGCGATCACGCTCGCCGAGCTCGCCGTCGGCCCGCTCGTCGCGCGCGGCGCCGAAGCCGCGCTACGACAGCAGCGGCTGCAGCAAGCGGAGGCGGATCTCACGGTGCTGCCCTTCGACGAGGATGCCGCGCGCGCCTTCGCGACCGTCGCCGCCAGCCTTCGCCGCCGTGGTCGCAAGACGAAGGCACGGGCCTTCGACACCCTGATCGCGGCGACAGCGCTGTCGCGTGGGCTGCCTCTGTACACATGCAACCCGGCAGACTTCGCCGGGATCGACGGGCTCGTCGTGCACGCCGTTCCACAACCCTGACGCCTGGGTGGCGACGTTCGGCGACGCGGTCGCTCGGTAGGGACCGCGGCACCAGGACGAGCTGAGCACGGCTCACAAGCCGGATGGGATGGGTCCGCGCTGGCGTGATAGCCGGCCTTCTCTACGTGCCTCGCTCAGGCCGCCGTACGGATCAAATCGGAGCCCCTCAGGCGCGGCACGCTCCGATTTCATCCGTACGGCGGGCGATCCCGGCCAGGCCATGCAGAGGTGCCGCTACCGGCTCTGTCCGGTCCTGACGGAAGACAGTAGGAGCATCACCTCTTCGCGGTGTCACGGACGCGAGGACGGACGCCAGGTTGATGTCAGCGAACAGCGCGCAAAGGCGCTCAGCCTCTCGCCGTGATCAGGTCGCCGATGATGGTGGGGAGGTTTTCCAGTTCGCTCTTGGAGACGCACGCGGTCACCCCGAGCCGCTTCGCTGCTTCGTGGACGCTGTCGTCGAGGTAAGCGCTGTACAGGACGATCAACTGGTCGGGTGACTGAGCCAGCATCTGCGCCGCCGCTTCCAATCCGGTGAGCTTGGGCATCATGTTGTCGATCAGGACGACCGTTGGGATCGGAGGTGCACCGAGGGCCAGGAACTTCGCGACCGCGTCGTGACCGTCGATGGCCTCGTCGGCGACCTGGAAGCCTGCGCTTTCGAGGTAGTGCCTCGCAAGAAACCGCATGTCGGGCACGTCGTCGACGATGAGGATCGTGATCGGCGGCGTGCCGCCAGGAGGTTCAGGCTCGGTCACCACCGCAGCCTAGAGCGAAGCGGCAAGAGAGGTGCCGTCCGCACGTCGCCCCTGAGGCTATGTGCCGCTACTGGCCCGCCATGGGACCCATGCATCCGGCTTGTTAGCCGTACTCCGCCCGGCCTGACCGAACCGGCGCGAGCGGAAATGTGTTGTGCCGCAGCCGGGCTGTCCACAGGGCGGAGTGTCGGAACGCTTTCTGTCGCACGCCCTGCCTAGCCTGCCCGCAGGAGGTGACGGCCGGATGGGTGTCAACAACAAGCAGCGCCGGGCGACGAGGAAGAAGGCAAGGCGCGCGCACCGGGAGGTCCGACCGCCTGAGGCACCCGGTCGGTTCATCCCCGAGATGACCCCGGACCTCGTGCGCTCGTGTCTGCTCGAGGTGCTGCGCGACGTGGGGGATGACTCCACGGCAGCCGCCCGATGGGGGGCGCTGCTGCTGCGGGCCGACGGGCCGGTCCCGCCGGGCCTCGCGCGCTCAGGGCTCCGCCACCTGCTCACCGAGCTGGTGCGCAACGTCGTGCGCAACGGCTGGAGCCCGAGCGACCTCGCGCAGATCACGCTGAGGCGTGCCGGCGAGCCGCACGTCCCGGCCATGCTGGCCGTGCTCCATGAGGAGACCGGGCGTCACCCTGCGGAGACCGTCGATGCCGGCTGGCGTGAAGAGCTGATGTCGTGGGGCTCGCCTCGCGTCCTGGACCTGGGCGTGGCCGACGATGTCCAGCTTGCTCTCGAGCTGGGCAGCACCTTGGTTCAGCTCCCCGCGATTCCCGAGCTGCGGCCTCCACCCGGGGCCACGCCGCGGAGCCGATCTGGCGCGTCCGGTGACCCGAAGCTGCTCGCTCGCGTGCGCGCGCTGCTCGCGAAGGCTGAGTCCACGGAGTTCCCGGAGGAGGCCGAGCTGCTGTCGGCCAAGGCTCAGGAGCTGGTCAGCCGGCATGCGCTCGAGCAGCTGCTGGCGGCGGATGACGACACTTCCGACGATCCGACCGCGGCGCGACGCCTGTGGCTCGAGGCGCCGTACGTGCTCGCCAAGGGGTTGCTCGTCGCTGCCGTCGCCGATGCCAACCGCTGTCGATCGGTGATGTCGCAGGGTCTCGGCTGTTGCACCGTCGTCGGCCGGCCGGGTGACCTCGCCGCCGTCGACGTCCTCGTCACGTCGCTGCTGGTGCAGGCGCACGCGGCGATGCTGCGCTCCGGTCGGCAGACCGACACCTCCGGGACATCGCGCACCAAGTCGTTTCGCCAGTCGTTCCTGGTGTCCTACGCGTCCCGAATCCGAGAGCGCCTGCATGACGCCGCCGACCACGCGGTGCGCAGCACGGGGCGATCCGGCGAGCTCGTGCCCGTTCTCGCAAGGCAGGCGGAGCAGCTCGATTCCGCCTGCCAGGCGATGTTCCCGCGTCTGGTGAGCCGCGAGGCGAGGATTGGCAACTACCAGGGCTGGGCTGCCGGCCGGGCCGCAGCCGACCAGGCCCGGCTCGACACCGATCTCCCTCTCACGGCGGCTGGCTGACGGGCCGAGGCTTGCCACTGCTCGGCCGCGACGCTCAGGGCAGCGGAGTTGCGCCGGCCAACGCGAGCAGCTCGGTGCTCACGAACAGTGCCGCCGGCCGGCCGCGGCCCTCTGGCGGTTCGGTGCCGTACGCCGTGAGCACACCGGCGGCCGTGAGAGTCCGAAGCGCGTCGAGGGCCGCCTTCGGCGTCTGATCGAGCTCGTCCGCGACGACGCGGGCCGTCAGGACGAGGTGGCGGGGGAGCAGCTCGAGCACCGCCCACGCCGAGGCGTCGCTGCGCAATGCCCGACCCTCTCCGTACGACGCGAGCGTCGTCCGCCAACGCGCGCGTAGCGCCGCCACCTCGTCGACGAGTGCCTCCTGTGCGCGACCGGCCGTCGTGACTGCGTCGGCGAACCAGCGGATCCACGGACCGTGCGCGCCCAACCGGAACTGCGTGAGCCCCGCCGTGTAGCCGCCGACATCCGCAGCGATCGCGGTGCTCACCGGCGGCGGCGTCAGCAGGCCGAGCCGTCGGGTCAGCAGCCAGGCGACCAGGACGCGGCCGATCCTGCCGTTGCCGTCCGCGAACGGGTGGATGCACTCGAACTGCGCATGCGCCACGGCGGCCTGGGCCACGGGGTCGACGTCGGTGCGGTTGGCGTAGCGGACGAGGTCGGCCACGAGCGGCCGCAGCCGGTCGGGCGGAGGGGTGACGAGGTGAGCGTCGAGCGGGCTCGTGCCGCCGATCCAGCCCTGCTCCTCGCGGAGCCTGCCGACGTACCGGCCTGGTGTCGGGCTGCCTGCCATCAGTATTCGATGCCACGCGCACAGGCGAGCCAGCGACAGCCGTCGGTCGGCGGACTCGACCGCATCGGTGGTGGCCGTGAGGTTCGCCGCCACCCAGCCGGCAGCCGTCGTACCACCCGTCCGCTCGGCGAGCACGACATCGACGACAGGAGCGTGAACCCCTTCGATGTACGACGACGCCACGCCGTCCGAGCGCAGCAGCAGCCGGGCCAGCGGCGCGTAGTCCTCGGGCAGGGCGGCGGCGCTGTGGGAGACCTCCGCGATCGCGGTGGCGGTGCGCGCGGCGGTGGCCGCGTCGAGGTCCAGGGTGCGGTCGACGAGCAACGCCGGCACGAACGCCCGAACCCGTCGTCCGCGCCAGACGACGGGCACTTCGGTGCCGGCGGGCGTCATCGTGCCTCCGCGATTATCTTACCGCTAGACGCTAAGTGGTGGATAAATCGTGGACGATGGTGCTACGGCACGGAGCCGGGAGGCACGATCCACTCGGTTGGTTGTCCGGTGATGCTGGCGATGACATCGAAATCGCGGTCGTAGTGCAGCAGTCGCACGCGGTGCCGCTCCGCCGTGGCAGCCAGCAGCAGGTCCTGAATGCCGACGGCGCGGGTGCGGCCGGTGCGGGCGAGCTCAGCCTGCACGTCGCGGGCGCGGTCCCAGTCGACCTGCTCGATGTCCAGCTGCTCGAAGCCGGCTCGCTCGCGTCTCACGTCGACGTACTCACGATGGGTGCGGGTGCTGAAGAGGACCTCGAGGTCGACGAGGGTGCATGAGGCGACCAGGCCCTTTTCGATCAGCTTGCCGAGGCGTTGGTTCACCGTCGGTAGCTTCAGCCGGGTGATGGCGCTTGTGTCCGCGACGTAGTGCGCTACCGCCACGCCGCGGCCATGACGTCCGGGTCACCTAGGTCGGGAAGGCCGCCCGCAGCGACGCGCGCGACGAACTGCCGGCGAAGGGCTGCGGCAGAAGCGTCGCTGAGCGCACGGTTCACGGTGTCCTTGATGGTGCGCGTGCCGAGTGCGGTCCGAGCGGCAGCGAGCACGTCGTCGTCGATGTCAACCAGCCTCTTCGTCATGCGAGAAGTATATATGGACGGCCGACTTCTAGATATACGCCGTCGCGAGCGGCGTCAACGGGCCCATCTGCTGGGTTGGATGACGTTGTCGTACGCGGGCAAGTCGCCGTACCTGTCGTAGTTCTCGTAGTCGGAGCGCTCCCGAGGCACCACGCGATCGGCTGCGGCACCGAGGAGCATCGCGACGTACTGGGGCAGGCGGTCGCCGAGCAGCTCGGCGCGGCGGGACAGCTCGCGATGCACGCGTTCGGGCAGCGGAACCTGCAGGACCTGGTCACTGCCGAGCTCCCCGTACGGCGGTCCCTCTTCCTGCGGCAGGAGGTGCTCCGGAAGCGGCAGCAGCTCGCTCAACGGCGGCACCGGTGAGCTGAACAGTGCGGGGTCCTCGACAAGGGCGCTGAGCACGACCGCTGTCAGCGGCGGCGCCGAACGGTACGGCCAGCTGCCGGTGTGCCGTGCCAATGCGTGAGCCGCCAAGAAGCGACGCACGTCGTGGACGCGGGACGAGTCCGCGGCCGGCACGTCGTCGGCCGCGCCGACCGCCAAGGCCTTGCCGTCCCAGCGCAGCGCCAGTAGCCCGCCCGCATCGACGTCGGGCAACCACCCTGCCGGGCCGACCCAGGTCGGGGTGGTGCCGGCACCGGCCCGGACGTTCCCGCCGGCCTGCAGTAGCAGGTTGGCGGCGCCGAGCGCAAGGAGCGGATCGACATCGCGGTTGAGCCAGAGCACCCCGTCGCGCGGCGAGCGTCGTGGCCTCGTTGTGAACACGCAGCCCGCGAGCAGCCGAGCGGCGGTGTCGTAGCGGCCGTCAGGGCGTAACACGAACCGCGAGGAGTCGGACAGCGCACTGCGCAGTGACCCTGGTGTGCGTGCCCGTGTCACCTCGCGTTCGAGGGCAAGCGTGTGCAACTGATCGAGGGTGAGCGGTCCGTGGGCCAGCACGAACTCGGCGGCGGCGGTGGCGAAGGAGGCAGACATGGCGACGACGATGGCCGTCGTTGTGGTCGGCCGTCGTGCGTCGTCCACAAGCCGTGCAGCCGTCCACATCTTTGCGCCGGATGCTGTCAACGTCGCGCGCGGCCAACATGGTGGGCCGGCCGTGGAGATCGTCAGCCCGTCGAGCCGGCGTAACGATCGATTGGGCAAACCGGCGGAGGTAGCGCGTCGCAGCGCATGCCGCTGTTAGTCCCACCAGAGGCCGATGACGGGGGCCGGAGCGGACGCGTCGATGAGGTCGCGTCCGTTGCCCGTCCAGCTCGCCTCCTGGGCGTCCCAGGTGCGCCAGCCCTCGGCGAGAGCCAGTGCCAGGACTTCTTCGCCGAACTCGGGCTCCGGCCAGTCGCGGGCGACGGAGCGGGCGAGGTCGGAGCCATGCTCCCCCGGCACGCAGACCGCATCGACGCGGAGTCGAACCGGCAGCTCGTCGTCGGTTCCGACGGATCCGCTCAGCGTGCCGCCGAAGCGAGACGCCATCTCCACCAGCCACTCTGCCGGCGGCTGACCGTTGGGACGACTGGTTCGAAAGAACGGATCGACAACAGCGAGCGCCGCACGGACGACCGCGGGCGGCGCGTCATGGAAGCGAAAGAAGTTGGGCACTTCGAGGCCCGGCGTGACATACGGACCGAACAGCGTCCGTAGATCGGGGCGCTCCTCCATCGAGCCAGGATGGCATGCGAAGGGGCGTTGCCGCCTAGGTGTGGTTGTAGAACTCGACCTGCCAGCGCCACTCGGTCCTATCCTCGGCGTGCCACCACGTCGTCAGCACGCCCGTCTCGCCGCCGGGCAGGATGACGAGCCGGCCGATGTCGTCGTCGTTCGGCCAACCGTCCTCGAGCGTGATGCGGTCGCCGCGACGCACGAGGTAGGACATCGGGCCTTCCTCATGCCGTTCGAGTCCCTCGCCGCGGGCGATCGTCGTACCGCTCTCGTCGGTGACGATCACCTCCAGCGTCGGCGGCGCGGCGTGCACGAGCACGCGCTCGCCCGCGTCGTCCGGATCCAGGTTGGTCCGCGCGAAGGGAAGTCCCGCTGCCCCGGCGTCGGGGAACAGCAGCAGCCATGTCTCGGTCACAGGTCGTGTTTGAGGTCAGAACGTCGCGGTGTCGATGACGAACCGGTAGCGGACATCGCTGGCGACGACACGGTCCCAGGCCTCATCGATCTGCTCGGCACCGATCGTCTCGATCGTCGCGCCGAGGTTGTGCTCCGCGCAGAAGTCGAGCATCTCCTGGGTCTCCGGGATGCCGCCGATGCCGGAGCCGGCCCAGCTGCGGCGTTGGCCCATCAGCGCGAAGACCGGCACCTCGAGCGGCTCGGACGGCGCACCGACGTTGACCATGGTGCCGTCGAGGCGGAGCATCGACAGGTACTTCACCATCGGCAGCGTCGCCGACACCGTGTTGACGATCAGGTCGAACGAGTTGCGCAGCTGCTTGAACGTCGCCGGGTCGTTCGTCGCGTAGTAGCTCGTCGCCCCGAAGGCGAGCCCGTCATCCTGCTTCGACAGCGACTGCGACACGACGCTGACCTCCGCGCCCATCGCCGCGGCGATCTTCACGCCCATGTGCCCGAGGCCACCCATGCCGACGATGGCGACCTTCTTGCCGGGGCCGGCCTTCCAGTGGTTCAGCGGCGAGTACATCGTGATGCCGGCGCACAGCAGCGGCGCGGCCACGTCGAGAGACAGCGCGGCCGGGATGCGGAGGACGAAGTCCTCGGTGACGACGACCTCCTTGCTGTAGCCGCCGTACGTCGGGGTGCCGTCGACGTCGATCGAGTTGTACGTGCCGACGGCCTTGCCGAGGCAGTACTGCTCGAGCCCGCGCTTGCAGTTGTCGCACTCGCGACAGGAGTTGACCAGGCACCCGACACCGACGCGGTCGCCGACGGCGTACGTGCTGACGTCCGAGCCGACCTCGGCAACGACGCCGGCGATCTCGTGGCCGGGCACGAGCGGGTACATCGCCTCGCCCCACTCGTCGCGACCGGTGTGGATGTCGGAGTGGCAGATGCCGGCGTACGCGATGTCGATCCGGACGTCCTTGGGGCCGACGTCGCGGCGCTGGATCGTCGTCTTCTCGAACGGCGCCTTGGCGGCGGGGGCGGCGTAGGCGGTGACGGTGGTGGTCATGACCTCAGCATCCCCCGGCGCAAGAGCCGGCGGCAACGAGGGTCTGTGTCGATGCCGGAAAGCGAGCCGGCTACGAGGGCAGGTCGATGAAGACGATGTCGCGTTCGCTGCGCTCGCGGATGGTCACCGGCATCTTCCCGCTGCGCTGCCGCTCTTCGGCCATGGCCAAGGCCTTGCTCCTCGAGTCGGCGTCTGCCCAGGTCGTCCCGACGATGGCGTCACCGGTCTCGCGGTTCACCATCTGGCGGTACGCCTGGAACCCGGGTGCCGACGTGATCTGGGGGGCGACCTCGCGGCCGAACTCGGCGATGATCTCGTCGACCTTGGCGGCGTCCATGCTGACCCGGGTGACGAGGAGCTTCGAGCCGATCGTCGGCATCGCTGCGAACGCGCCGCCGACCTCTTCGAAGTACTCGACGTTGACGTGGCCGCCGATCACCTTGTGGCCCTCGTCCCGCACCTTCAACAGCGCGCTTTCGCTCGCGTCGCGGTCGGCCTCGCTCTCCCACAGGGTGAGTACGGCGAAGACACCGGCGGACCGGTCGGCGCTGGCCGTCGTGCCGCGCCACCCCCGCTGGCTGTGCAGCACCGGCGTGACGACGTCGCGGACGAACGCGATGCCGCTGTCGAGGTCCTTCGCGTCCGTGAAGCTGACGATCCGAGTGAACATGCCGACCCCCTTGTCGAGCCCAGTAGGCCGCAGGCTATTCCTGTGCGTCGGGCGTTGTAAGAGGCGAGATCGTGTTCGCGAGGACGCCCTGAGTCACCGTCCGGGGCGCACATGTGACACGAAACCGCGACGCGACGTATATGTCACGTCAACGGATACGGTTCGTGCCGTGGGCAAGCGCGCTCGCGTCGAGGACGTGCATGAGCTGGCGGCGGCGATGCCGAATGTGAAGGTCGTCGCGGGGCCGAGCGGCAATCGCGTCTACCAGGTCGGCGGGAAGTCGTTCGTCTTCTTCCGCAACCCGCGACCGGACGCCGTCGATCCGGAGACGGGGGAGCGGTACGACGACGTCATCGTCCTGTGGGTCGCGTCGCAAGAGGAGAAGCAGGCGCTCGTGCAGGACCCGTCGTCACCGTTCTTCACCACGACGCACTTCAAAGGTCACCGGTCGGTGCTGGTGCGGGCGAGTCGGCTGAAGGAGCTGACTCGCGACGAGGTCGCGGAGGTCGTGCAGGACGCGTGGCTGTCGCGGGCGTCAAGGCATCGTCGTGAGACGTGGCTGAAGGCCAATGCGCTCTAGGTCGCTTCCGTTGCCGCCGCCAGCTGGGCCGCAATCGACGGGACGTCGTCGAGCTCGCCCGACGCGATGGCGATGATCAGGTCGTGGGCATCGTCGTTGGTCAGTGTCGATCGCAGTCCGTTCAGGCCGAGGAACGAGAGCAAGCCCGCCAGCGCGAGGCGCTTGTTCCCGTCGACGAGCGGGTGGTTGCGAGCGAGCGAGTGGACGAGTGCGGCTGCCTTCTCCAGAAGGGTCGGGTAGGCGTCCACTCCGAAGGCCGACGCCTGCGGCCGAGCCGCGGCCGACGCGAGCAGGCCGAGATCGCGAACCTCGACGGTGCCGAGCGTTCTCCGCGCGATGTGCAGCAGGTCGTCGACGTCGAGGTAGTTCACCGGCCGAGACGGTCGAGCGCGTCCGCGTAGCGCTCGAGCTCGGTGTCGAGGATCTCGTCGATCTTGACGCGGCGGGCGTGGCGATCCACGTACTCCCGGACGGCCTCGCGTGCCACCTCCTGCATGGAACGGCCCTCGGCAGCCGCCTGCGTGCGAAGGGCTTCGGCCTCGTCGTCGGTCAGGCGGAGCGTCATGGCCATGACCCGATGATACCGCTTTGGTATCGCGAGACGCACCTCAATTCGCCGACGCAACGGCTGCCACATCAGCCGCCGTCGGGGATAGGGCGGCCGGAGTCGCGCCACTCGACGGCGGCATGGAAGCCCTCGCGCTCGGCGAGGTCCTTGAACCAGTGGCCTTCCGGGGTGTGTCGCGCGATGCCGTCGAAGAGGGTGGCGAGCAGCTGCGTGCCCTGCAGGCCCATGTTGTCGTAGGCCTGGTTGATCATCAGCTTCTGCATGACGAGCTGGTTGGTCGGTACGCCGGCAACGCGGTCGGCGAGGCGCTCGACTGCAGCGTCGAGGTCGGCGGCGGGGACGGCTTCGCCCAGCCCCCAGGAGGCGGCTGTCGCGCCGTCGATCGTGTCGCCGGTGAGCAGCATCCGCTTCGCGCGTTCGGCGCCCACCCGGTAGACCCACATCGCGGTGGTCGGGCAGCCCCAGACCCGTGCGGGTGGGTACCCGATCTTCGCGTCGTCGGCGAGGACGATCAGGTCGCAGCACAGCGCGATGTCACTGCCGCCGGCGACGGCGTAGCCGTGCACCTTCGCGATCGTCGGCTTCATCGATCGCCAGAGCGTGAAGAAGTCGTCGGTGTTGCGCCGCATCTCCCGGTAGTCGCGGACGGGGTCCCAGTGCTCCCCGGAGCGCCAGCGGTCACCGACCTCGCCCTCGGCGAACTTCTTGAGGTCGTAGCCCGCGCAGAACGCGCGGCCGGCTCCGGCGACGACGATCACCCGCACGGCGTCGTCCGCGTTGGCCTGCTCGACCGCCGCCCGGATCTCGCCCGGCATCACGTCGTCGATCGCGTTCAGTCGGTCCGGCCGGTTGAGCGTCAGGTAGGCCTTGGCGCCCCGGACCTCGTACGTCAGCGTGGTGTACGTCGTCATACCTGGAGTCAAACAGTCCCATCGGGCTATGTCGTCGACCCCAGCGTCTGCCGACGATGTACGCAAGCCGGGCGCACGCGAGGTGGTCGGCAAGCCCTCGCGAGGAGATCTTCGTTGTCCCGCAAGCTCATGCTCCGACTGGCTGCCGTCGCTTCCACCGCCCTGGTGGCCGCAGGTGTCACCGCACTCACCGCGCCGCCCGCCAGCGCGGCCACCGCCGTCAGCGTTGTGTCGTACTCGAGCTACGTCGATGGTGCCGACTTCCGGCACTTCGTCGGGGAGGTGCGCAACGACGGCACCACCAATGTCCAGAACATCCAGATCAACCTGCAGTACCTCGACGCGTCGGACGCCCTGCTCGCGACCGACTTCGCGTTCGCGAGCGCGGACGTCCTCGCGCCGGGCGAGAAGTCGCCCTTCCAGAGCGTCGATGAGCCGCCGGCCGGCTTCGACCACTACACGGCCACGGTCAGCGCCGATGCGACGGACACCACTCCGAACCATTACTTCACGACCCAGGTGACCAACGAGTTCACCGACGCGACGGACTTCCGGCACATCGCCGGCACCGTCCGCAACGACAACACGACCGCCGCGGACGCTGTCGAGGTGCTGGCCACCTTCTACGACAACGCGGGCACGGTGGTGAACACGACGTCGGTCGTCGCCGCCGACGACCCGATCGCAGCCGACCAGAGCTCGACCTTCGATGCAGCAGCGGCGATGACGCCTGCCTTCTCGTCGTACTCGATCCTGACGGAGTCGAGCTCACCGGCCGCGCCCGCAACGCCTGCCGGCGAGGTCACCCCGACGCTGTCGCTGGCGCCGAGCATCATCAGCGCCGGTCAGCGCGTCACGGTGACGTACCAGGGGACGCCGAGCTCGACGCTGGAGATCTGGTCCAAGACCCAGCCCGCGACGACGTACAGCCGCATCTCGTCCGTGCCGCTCGACGCGAGCGGCGCCGGGACGTCCAGCCACGCGCCGACGAAGAACACGCGGATCATGGCGAAGACCGCAGGCGGACTCAGCAGCCTGCAGCCGCTGATCCAGGTGCGGTCGGTCGCCTCGATCAACGCCCGGCGCGTCGCGACCCGCACCTACACGTTCACCGGACGGGTGTACCCGGCGCTCAACGGACGCCTGGTGAGCCTGTACCGCAACGGGGTCCTCACCGCGCAGGCGCGCACCGATGCCAGCGGCATTTACACGATGACCAAGATCATCGCCCGGGGGACCTACAGCTTCCAGGTCCGCACGGCCAACGACACCTACAACCTGGGGACGACCAGCCCAGCGCGCACCTACAGCATCTCCTGACTGAACCGATCGGCCGCCGCTGGCGAAGTGTCAGTGCCAGGGAGGACACTGGGCGCAGCGGCTCCGGGCCGCCAGACACGCGTGGCCAGTTGCCACGGGACACAGAAGGCGGATGCACCACCAGGGAGACCGCGATGCTGCTTACAGCCCCGCATGACCTGACCAGCACGTTCACCAGCGTGCGCGCGCTGACCGAGACGCTGGCCGGCCGGCTCTCGCCGGAGGACCAGACCGCGCAGTCGATGCCCGACGCCAGCCCGACGAAGTGGCACCGGGCGCACACGTCGTGGTTCTTCGAGGAGTTCCTCCTCAGCCACCAGGACGGCTATCAGCTGTACGACCCGTCGTACCGGTACCTGTTCAACTCGTACTACGAGGCGGTCGGCGCCCGGCACCCGAGACCGCAGCGCGGGCTCGTCACGCGGCCCGGTGCCGTGGAGATCGAGCACTACCGCGAGTACGTCGAGACGGCGCTGGCGTCGCGGCTCGAGGCGGGCTCGCTCACCGACCGTGAGCTGGAGCTCACCGAGATGGGCTGCCACCACGAGCAGCAGCACCAGGAGCTGTTGCTCATGGACGCCAAGCACCTGCTCGCCGGGCACCCTTTCGACCCGGTCTACGTCAACCGCGACGTCGAGCCCGACGTCGGCGCCGCAGCGCTGGGCTGGCGGTCGGTCGCAGGCGGGATCGTCGCGGTCGGTCATGACGGGAATGGCTTCGCCTTCGACAACGAGGGGCCGCGGCACGAGGTGCTGCTGCACGCCTTCGAGATCGCCGACCGCGCGGTCACCAACGACGACTGGCTCGCCTTCATAGCGGACGACGGCTACCGGCGGGCGGAGCTGTGGCTGTCCGACGGATGGGCGCGGGTGCAGGCAGAAGGCTGGAAAGCACCGGCGTACTGGCACGAGCAGGACGGCCAGTGGACGACGTTCACGCTGTCGGGCCGGCGGCCGGTGCGTCGCGGCGAGCCGGTCTGCCACGTGTCGTTCTACGAGGCCGACGCCTACGCGCGGTGGGCCGGCGCGCGGCTGCCCACCGAGCAGGAGTGGGAGGTCGCGGCGGCCGGTGTGGCGCAGCAGCGGGGTCAGCTACTCGACCCGGATCGCTGTCATCCGGGGATCGCGGGCAGCGCGATGATCGGCGACGTCTGGGAGTGGACGGCCAGCGCCTACCTGCCGTACCCCGGGTTCCGGCCGGCGCCCGGCGCGGTCGGTGAGTACAACGGCAAGTTCATGTGCGACCAGCACGTCCTGCGCGGTGCGAGCGCCGTGACGCCGGTCGGGCACGAGCGGCTGACCTACCGCAACTTCTTCCCGGCGTATGCCCGGTGGGCGTTCAGCGGCCTTCGGCTGGCGCGGTCGTGACGGCCCGGTCATGACAGCCCAGGCGCGCTGGCACGTGACGGAGCGGTCGGTCGGGTTGTCGTCGCACGAGCGGCTGCTGCGCGACGTGCAGGAGGGCCTCACGCAGGATCCGCCGTGGCTCCCGGCCCGATGGTTCTACGACGAGAAGGGCAGCCTGCTCTTCGACGACATCACCACGCTGCCGGAGTACTACCCGACGCGTCGCGAGACGGAGATCCTGACGGCGCACGCCGACGACATCGCGCGGCTCAGCGATGCCGGGGCGCTGGTGGAGCTGGGATCGGGGACGTCGACGAAGACGCGGCTGCTGCTCGACGCGCTGACGGCGCGGCGGCCCGACCTGCTGTTCGTGCCGATCGACGTGTCGGTCGAGGTGCTGAGCGATGCGGCGGCGCGGACCGCCGAGACCTATCCCTCGATCACGGTCGAGGCGGTCGTCGCCGACTTCGAGGACCCGCTCGGCCCCCTGCCGGGCGTCGCGGGCGGTCGGCTGGTGGCGTTCCTCGGCGGCACGATCGGCAACCTCAACGTCGCGGGCCGGGGTGCGTTCCTCGACCGGCTGCGCGCGGCGATGGACGTCGGCGACCACTTCCTGCTCGGTGCCGACCTGGTGAAGGACGTCGACCGGCTGGTGGCGGCCTACGACGACAGCGCGGGCGTCACCGCCGCTTTCAACCGCAACGTGATCGACGTGCTGCGGGCGTCGTTGCATGCAGACGGGCTGGTCGCGGACGACTTCGAGCACGTGGCGAGGTGGAACGCGCCGGAGGGCCGCATCGAGATGTGGCTGCGCGCGCGCCGGCCGATCCGCGCGCGGTTCCCCGAGCTCGACCTCGACTGGTCGCTGCCGGCCGGCGGTGAGCTGCTGACCGAGATCAGCATGAAGTTCGAGGTGGACGTGCTGCGTGCGGAGCTCGCCGCGCACGGCTTCCAGGCGGTCGAGACGTGGACCGATGCAGCCGGCGACTTCTCCCTGACGCTGAGCCGCGTCGCATGACCGTGCGCAAGGACGTCGTCAACGGCCGGCCCGCGCTCAGGCTGACCCGGTCGCTGCTGCACAGCGTCGACCGGGTCTGGCGCGCCGTCAGCGAGCCGGCCGAGCTGGAGAAGTGGTTCGTCGCCACGGTGCCGTGGGAGCCGCGCGCGGGGGAGACCTTCGAAGCCGGCGGCGCGACCGGTGAGATCATCGTGGTGGACCCGCCGCACGTGCTGGCCTGGACCTGGGGCGTCGAGGAGTACCGCTTCGAGCTGATCCCCGACGGGGAGGGCTGCGTGCTGGTCTTCACGCACGTCTTCAACCCCGACTACGGCCCCGACTGGCAGCACGCCGCGGGCTGGGAGGCCTACGTCGACCGGCTCGAGGCGCACCTCGACGGCGGCTACCTCAGTGAGGAGGAGGCCCACCTCGGCATGGACGAGCGCAAGGACCGCTACCGCCAGGCGTTCAGCACGTAAGGCTCGTCGGGCACGATGCGGCGGTGAGGATGCCGGCGAGCCTGCGGGGGCTGCCGCGCGAGACGTTCACGCTCGCGCTGGTGGCGTTCTGCGTCGCGCTCGGGTTCGGCATCGTCGTACCCGCCGTGCCGCTCTTCGCCCTCGAGTTCGGCGTCGGGCCGACGGCAGCCGGAGCGGTCGTGTCCGCCTTCGCGCTGATGCGGCTGGTCTCCGGGCTCGGCGGTGGGCGGCTCGTCGACCGGGTGGGCGAGCGGGTCGCGCTGCTTGTCGGGCTGGGCGTGGTGGCGGTGTCGTCGCTGTTCGCCGGCCTGGCGGTCAACTACCCGCAGTTGTTGATCCTGCGCGGGGTCGGCGGCATCGGGTCGGCGATCTTCACCATCGCGTCGACGACACTGCTGTTGCGGGTGGCGAGCGCGGCGCAGCGCGGACAGACCCAGAGCGTCTACCGCGGCGGGTTCCTGGTCGGCGGGATCATCGGGCCGGCGTTCGGCGGCGCGGTCATCGGCATCTCGTTGCGCGCACCCTTCTTCCTGTACGCCGGCACGCTGGCTCTCGCAATGCTGGTTGCCGCGACGATGCTGCCGAGTGAGCCGGTCCGCGGGAAGCCGGCGCAGGTGACGCTGGGCGTCGGCGAGGAGACCGGCGTACCGGAAGCCGTTGTTCCTGTCGTCCGCACGACGTGGCGGACGGCGCTCGCGAACCCGGCCTACCGGGCAGCACTGGCCGGCAACTTCGCGGTCGGGTTCAGCGTGCTCGGCGTGCGCAGCACCGTCGTCCCTCTTCTTGTGGTGAGCGAGCTCGGCCTCGCGCCGGGCTGGGTCGGGGCGGCGTTCGTCGTGGCGGCGCTCGTGCAGGGCGTGCTGCTGCTCCCGGCCGGCAAGGCGGTCGACGAGATCGGGCGGCGGCCGATGCTGATCACCGGCGGCTTCATCACCGCTGGGTCTCTCGTGCTGCTGGCGCTGGTGAGCGGCCCGATCTCGTTGTTGCTCGCGATGGGCGTCTTCGCGCTGGGCGCTGCGGTGATGGGCGTCGCGCCCGCGGCGATCGTCGGTGACGTCGTCGAGGGGAAGGGCGGCACGGCCGTGGCGGTGTGGCAGATGGCGAGCGACGCGGGCTCGGTGATCGGGCCGCTGGCGGCCGGGCTGCTGATCGACCACGGCTCGTTCGGCATCGCGCTGGTGGTCAGCGCCGCAGTGGTGGCCGCGTGCACCCTGCTCGGCCTCCGCGTGCCGGCCACTCCGGCGTCCACGTTCTGACGACGCGCGACCACGGGCGCGCACCACAGCCCGGCCAAGATCCGACATATCGGAGTACGTTCCGGCGCATGAACCTGGACCGCCTCAGCAAGCCGCAACGACTCGCCGCTGGCTGCATGCTGGTGGTCGCAATCGGCGCTTTCCTGCCATGGGTCTCGATCTTCGGTATCGGCGTCGCCGGCATCGAGGGTGACGGCCAGCTGACGTTGCTCCTCGCCCTTGTCGGCCTCGTCGTGCTGGCGATGAGCACCGAGGTCTTCGGAACGCCGAAGCTGGGACAGAAGCCGGCCCGGATCGTGTTGGGGATCGCAGCGATCCTGACGGCGCTCATCGGACTCGGCGACATGAACGGCGCCGCGGCGATCGGGCTCTACCTGACGCTCTTCGGTGGTCTCGGCTGGATCGCCGCCCTTGTCTGGGAGTACACGTTGCGCATGAAGGCGGCTGAGGGTCTGTCCGAGGAACCCACCACCTAGGCGGGACGCCCGGGCAGCTCCGGGTCGGCGAGGGCGCACGTGTCGTCCGCGTCGGAGGGCTTGGCGTCACGCAGCTGCCGGCAGGAGCCGCCGAATGGCGGCAGGAATCCGGTCGGCCCGGTCGAAGTCGGTTCTGTGGCCCTGACCCGTCTGCTCCGACGCCGCACGGCGGTCGTCGCTGCGTTGGCGATCGCGGCCGGCGTCGCGGGCGGTGCCCACGCTGCGCCCGCACCGCCGGCAGCGACCATCGCGGTCACGGGCTGTCCGGCGGACGGCGTGCAGGTGCCCACTGACTACCTCGGCCTGAGCATCGAGTGGAGCATGGTGCCGGGGTGGTTCGGCACCAGCGCGGCCGGCGCGGTGCAGCCGATGGTCCGGCTGCTCGACAGCCTGGAGCCTGCGCCCGGCGAAGGCGGCGTGCTGCGCATCGGCGGCAACAGCCAGGACCTGCACGTCTGGCGACCCGACGCGCCGCTGACCGGCAACCGGCTCTTCGAGGGCGTGATCAACCGCGGGATGGTCGACGCGCTGCTCGCGGTCGCCGAGAAGTCGGGCTGGAAGGTCGTCCTCGGCCTCAACCTGCGTGACAACAAGCCGGCGGAGGCCGTTGGGCTGACCCGCTACGCCCTCAGCCGCGACCGCACGCACCGGCTGCTCGCTGTCGAGCTGGGCAACGAGCCGACCGTCTACTTCGGCAGCGACGCGACGTCGTACATCGCCCGGCTGTACTCCTACGTGCGGGCCCTCGACGCCGACCCGGTCACGCGCAACGTGCCGATCGCCGGGCCCTCGCTCTCGAACCGAGCCGACCTCGGGTTGATGACCAGTCTGCGCACGTCGTACGGCGAGCGGATGCCCTTCCTCGCCTGGCACCACTACGCGAACCGACCGACGGTCACCCGCCTGCTCGGTGAGGACGTGTCGAAGGAGTGGCGCGACCGGCTCGAGGCGGTGCGTCGCGCCGCCGAGGGCGCGCCCACGCGCATGGACGAGGGCAACAGCGTCGGCAGCGGCGGCCTGAACCGGGTGAGCAACGTGATGGCCGCCTCGGCCTGGCAGGTCGACGCGACGATCACCGGCGCAGCTGCGGGCCTGGCCGGCTACCACGCGCATGCGTGGGACGGCATGCCGTTCCCCGAGCGTCGCGAGTCCTGGTACACGCCGTTCGTCGTCCGCGGCGGGCTCACCTACCCACGGCCGACCTACTACGCGCTCGCCCTGCTGCGTGACCTGCCGGGCAAGCGGTTCTGCAACGCGGTCACCACCGTGCCTCTCGGCGACCGCGTGAACAGCTGGACCTTGGTCGACCCGGTCACGTCGAAGCTCTACGTGTACGCCGTCAACAAGGGCGAGACCGCCGCCAGTGACGTCACCGTCACGACCCCACTGCAGTACGCCGGCGCCGCGACGGTCAGCCGGATCGGCGATCCAGGCGGCTGCGGTGGGAAGCAGAGCAGCATCGAGGGCTCGCGGCTGCCGACGCAGGGCGCGTTCACGTGGACACCCACGCCGCTCGACCCGGTCGCGGCGTCGGCGTACTCGCTCGACCTCGAGCCCTGCCAGGCGGCACTTCTCGAGATCCCGCTCGTCGAGTAATCCGGCGGGCTGGGCCGATTTCATCGCCGGGCACGACACGCACCGGGTGCCGGGGGGATGACTCCTGTCGTGGGGTGGCCCTAGGTTCGCCGTAGGAGGTGGCTGATGGCGGGCGTACGGGTGCTGGTCGGGACACGCAAGGGTGCTTTCGTGCTCACCAGCGACGAGGGCAGGCGCGACTGGAAGGTCGACGGTCCGCACTTCGCGGGCTGGGAGATCTACCACCTGAAGGGCTCACCGGTCGACCCGGATCGCATCTGGGCGTCGCAGTCCGGCGGCTGGTTCGGCCAGGTCATGCAGCGCTCGGTCGACGGCGGCTCGACCTGGGACACGGTCGGCAACGACTTCACCTACGAGAGCGGCGCCGGCACGCACCAGGACTTCGACGGCACGGCCAAGCCGTGGGCGTTCAAGCGGGTCTGGCACATCGAGCCTTCGCTGACCGACGTCGACACCGTCTACGCCGGCATCGAGGACGCCGCGCTGTTCAAGACGACAGACGGCGGCACGTCGTGGTCCGAGCTGCCGGCCCTGCGCAACCACGGCTCAGGACCGCAGTGGCAGCCCGGTGCCGGCGGACTGTGCCTGCACACGATCATCCTCGACCCCACCAACGAGGACCGCATCTTCACGGCGATCAGCGCGGCCGGTGCGTTCCGGACCGACGACGGCGGCAAGAGCTGGCTGCCGATCAACAAGGGGCTGCTGTCGGGCGAGATCCCGCAGCAGGAGGCCGAGGTCGGCCACTGCGTGCACAAGATCGCGATGCACCCGTCGCGGCCCGACACGCTGTTCATGCAGAAGCACTGGGACGTCATGCGCAGCGACAACGCGGGCGATCGGTGGGTCGACATCGGCGGCAACCTGCCGACCGACTTCGGCTTCGCGATCGACGTGCACGCGCACGAGCCCGAGACGGTCTACGTGCTGCCGATCACGAGTGACTACCTGCACGTCGCGCACGAGGGCAAGCTGCGCGTCTACCGCAGCAGGACCGGCGGCAACGAGTGGGAGCCGCTGACCAAGGGGCTGCCGCAGGAGAACTGCTACGTCAACGTGCTGCGTGACGCGATGGCCGTCGACAAGCTCGACGAGTGCGGCATCTACTTCGGTACGACGGGTGGCCAGGTCTACTGCTCGCCCGACGGCGGTGACAGCTGGGAGGCGATCGTGCGCGACCTGCCGGCGGTGCTGTCGGTCGAGGTGCAGACGCTCGCGTGAGGAGGCCGGCGTGACCCGGGTGCACCTGCCGTACCACCTGCGCGACCTGGCCAAGGTCGACGGCGAGGTCACGGTCGACGGTGCCACGATCGCGGAGGTTCTCGATGCGCTCGAGGCCGCCCACCCCGCGCTGCGCGGCACCATGCGCGACCCCGCGAGCGGCAAGCGGCGCGCGTTCGTGCGCTTCTTCGCCTGCGAGGAGGACCTGTCGCACATCCCGCACGACGAGCAGCTGCCGGGTCCCGTGCTCGAGGGCAAGGAGCCGCTGCTCGTCATCGGCGCGATGGCCGGCGGCTGACCGACGGGGAGATTCAGCGCAGGGCGATCAGCGCGCCGACGGTGAAGCCGGCGGCCACGAGCCAGACCCAGGTGGGCAGGCGCTTGAGCCAGCCGCTCAGTGCGTGAACACCTTTCCGTCGCGGACCGCGACCGGCCCAACCCGGAGGGCGGCCCGCGCGGGGCAACCGGCGCCACATCCAGAGTGCGGTCAGCAGCTGGACGCCGGCGAGGTCAGGACCGGTGGCATAGCCTCGCCGCGGGGGTGCGGATGCCGACGATCGCGAACACCGACATGGCAGCGGCGTGGGACGGCGACGAGGGCGCCCATTGGGTCGAGCACGCCGATGTCTACGAGAACTCCGGCTGGCGCATCTGGCAGCACTTCCTCGACGCTGTCCCCATCACGTCGGATGCCACGGTGCTGGACATCGGCTGCGGCACCGGGAAGTCCACCCGGTCCGTCGCCCGGATCGCCATGGACGGATCGGCGCTCGGCGTCGACCTGTCCGCCCGGATGCTGGCGCTCGCGCGACGGCGCGCGGACGGCGAGGGCCTGGCGAACATCCGGTTCGAGCAGGCCGACGCGCAGGTGCATCCGTTCCCGCCGGCGACGTACGACCTCGCGATCAGCAGCTTCGGCGCGATGTTCTTCGCCGACCCGGTGGCCGGTTTCACCAACATCACCCAGGCACTCCGGCCGGGCGGCCGGCTGGCGCTGCTGGCGTGGCGCGAGCCGACGAGCAACGCGTGGATCACCGGCGTACGCGGTGCGCTCGCCCTCGGTCGTGACCTGCCCTGGCCGCCGCCGAACGCACCCGGTCCGTTCGCCTTCGCCGAGCCGGAGCACGTACGCGGGGTGCTCGGTGCCGCGGGCTTCGTCGGGGTCGAGCTGGACGAGATCAACGCGTCGATGGAGTTCGGTGCCAACGCCGCGGATGCGTTCGCGTTCATGCGGACGATGGGGATCACCAGAGGGCTCACCCACGACCTCGACCCGGACACCAGGCAGCAGGCGCTCGACGCCTTGGAGCAGACGCTGATCGAGCACGAGACCGACGATGGCGTGCTCTTCGACTCAGCCGTGTGGCTCATCACGGCAACCAAGGCGTAGGAATCAGCGAGCCGCGGCCAACGGCTACGGTCAGCCGATGGGGAATCGCGAGTACGACGTCGTCCTGCACGGTGCCACCGGCTTCGTCGGGCGGTTGACCGCGCGTCACCTGGCGCAGCACGCCGGCGCGGCGAAGGTGGCGCTGTCCGGCCGGTCGAAGGAGAAGCTCGAGAAGCTGCGGGCCGAGCTCGGGGTCGACTGGCCGCTGATCGTCGCGGACGCGGCTGACGAGGCGTCGATGGAGCGGCTCGCGGCGTCGACGACTGCGGTCGCGACGACCGTCGGCCCCTACATCAAGTACGGGTTGCCGCTCGTCCTCGCCTGCGCGCGGGCAGGCACGTCGTACGCCGACCTGACCGGGGAGGTCCTGTTCGTCCGCGACAGCATGGCCTCGGCGGACAAGCTCGCGAAAGACACCGGGGCGCGGATCGTGCACGCCGCCGGCTTCGACTCGATCCCGTCGGACCTCGGCGTACTGCTCCTGCACGAGCAGGTGACAGCCGACGGCGAGGGGACCCTCGAGGACACCGCCCTGCTTGCGGTGTCGTTGCGGGGCGGCATCAGTGGCGGGACGATCGACTCGCTGCGCACGCAGCTCGACGTCGTGAAGTCGGACCGCGAGCTGCGCAACGTCCTCGCCGATCCCTACTCGCTGAGCCCGGACCGGTCGGCTGAGCCGGACGTCGACGGCAAGGACGTCATGTACCCGACGAAGGACCCGCTGCTCGACCGCTGGGTGGCGCCCTTCGTGATGGGCCCGTACAACACGCGCATCGTCCGCCGGAGCAACGCGCTGCTCGGACATGCCTACGGCCGCAGCTTCCGCTACCGCGAGGTGATGAGCGTCGGGCAGGGCCCGGCGGCTCCGGTGCTCGCCGGCGGCGTCACGGCCGGGCTCGGCGCGCTGATGCTCGGCATGGCGCTGCCGCCGACGCGGATGCTGCTGGACCGCGTGCTGCCCAAGCCCGGCACCGGCCCGTCGGAGAAGGTCCAGAACAGCGGCCACTTCCGCATGGAGATCCACACCCGGACGAGCACCGGTGCGCGTTACGTCGCGACCGTTGCCGCGAAGGGCGATCCGGGCTATGCCGCGACCGCGGTGATGCTGGGGGAGAGCGCGCTGTGCCTCGGCACCGACGCGCTGACCTCGGGCGGCGGTGTGCTGACCCCGGCGGTGGCGATGGGCGACCTGCTGGTGACGCGACTGCGGGCGCGCGGCTTCGAGCTGTCGGTCGCGCGGCTCGCCTGATCCGGCATACCGTAGATTTAACTTGACGGATAATTATCTCAACGGTTAACTATCGCCGTGGACGACGGCCAGCTGGATGCGACGTTCGCGGCCCTGTCCGACGCCACACGGCGGGCGATCCTGGCCAAGCTCGCGCACGGTGAAGCCACCGTGAACGAGCTGGCGCAGCCGTTCGACATGAGCCTGCCGGCGATCTCCAAGCACCTGAAGGTCCTGGAGCGGGCCGGGCTCATCTCGCGCGGACGCAACGGCCAGTTCCGGCCGTGCCGGCTCGAGGCCGACGGCCTGGACGTCGCCACCGACTGGATCGAGCACAACCGCCAGATCTGGACCGAGCGCTTCGACAAGCTCTCCGCGCACCTGCGCGACCTGCAGAAGACCCCTTCGACGAAAGGCACTCCGTCATGACCGCCACCACCAACGCCGACGACCTCGACGAGGTCACCATCGTCCGCGTCTTCGCCGCGCCGCGCGAGCTCGTCTTCGCGTGCATGACCGACCCCACGCACCTCACCCACTTCTGGGGTCCGGTGGGAGTCAGTACGCCGATCGAGAACATCACGGTCGACCTGCGCGTCGGCGGCGTCTTCGAGACGGTCATGGTGAACGACGAGAGCGGCGAGACGTATCCGTCGAAGGGCGTCTACACCGAGATCACGCCGCCGTCGGTGCTGGCCTGGGAGGAGCCCAGCGGCATGGCCAACCGGTCGGAGTTCATTGACCTCGGCGACGGGCGCACCGAGGTGCGCATCCACCAGACGAACGTGCCGGCGATGTACCGCAGCCCCGAGGCGCAGGCCGGCATGAAGAGCTCGCTCGACCGCTTCGCGACCTACCTCGCGACGCAGACGAGCTGATCTTGGAGCGCTAACTGCCCATGGCAGCGGCGGCGCGCTTCTCCATCTCGTCCGGGGCGATGTCCTCGATGTGGCTGGCGACGAACCAGAGGTGACCGAACGGGTCCTCGAACGAACCGGACCGGTCGCCGTAGAACTGGTCCTCGACCTTGCGCAGCGCCGTCGCACCGTTCTCGAGCGCGCGCTCGAAGCACGCGTCGACGTCCTCGACGTAGACCATCAGCGTGACCGGGCTGCCGCCGATGTCCTTCGGCGACGTGCCGCCCATGTCGGGGAACGTGTCGGCGAGCATGACGACGGCGGCGCCGATCTCCAGCTCGCAGTGGCCGATCTTCCCGTCGGGACCTGCCATGCGCATGCGCTCGGTGGCGCCGAAGACCGTGCCGTAGAACGTGATCGCGTCCGCGGCGCCGTCGATGCTCAGGTAGGGGATGACCCGCGGGTAGTCCTCGGGGACCGCGTCGACCATCTCGTTCTCCTCAGTTCGCGTTGTCTTGCGATGACGTACGGCGCCACAGCACCACCCCGGTGCCGATCATCCAGACCCACATCGGCAGGGCGGTCAAGCCCATGAGCGCCTCACCGGCGCCGCTGGGCTCGTCGCTGGTCGTGGTGGCGCCGAACAGCAGGCAGGCCGCAAGCCCGGCGATGCCGGCGACGATCCCGACCCATGTCAGCCAGGTCGCGAACAGCCGCGAGCGCAGCATCGCGACGGCGCACGCAAGCACGGCCACGCCGATGGGTCCCCAGATCATGAGGTTGACCCAGTACGCGGCTCTGTCGAGGGCAAGGACCACGCCCTGCTCCGCGCCGCTGTCGGCGAGCTGTGCGGCGGCCGCCGCGATGCCGTAGCTGATGACCTCGATGACGACGCTGATCGCCATGGCGCCGAGGGCCAGGTCCAACAGCCCGCCGTCGCGCGCGCTGTTGCGCAGCGAAGCCTTCACGCCCGCGATGTAGAGCACGCGGCCGACGAGCACGATGGCGAACCAGGCAGCCGCGAACACCGCCTTGTCGGCGTTGTCGGCGTACTCGCGCATGACCTTGCTCGCCGACGTCCCGGGCGCGAACGGGCCGGGCGGCGTGGACGCAATGATCGCGACCCACTCAAGCAGGTACAGCACCGCGCCGGCCAGAGCCAGCCGGTTGCCGATCAGACCGGTGCGCGCCGGTGTCGCTTCCACCGGATCAGGCGTTCGGGTTGTCCCACGACTCGATGACGTCGGTGTTGTAGAACGTCGGCGGGCCGTCGCAGAGCTTCATCATCTGCTCGGCGAACTCCGACGTCCGCGGGTCGTTCGAGTTGGCCATGGCGTCCTCGTACGACGCGAACTCGACGATGTTCAGATAGGTGTTGGGGCGGTCGCGGTCCGCCACGATCGTCCCCTTGGCGGGTGGCGTCCCGTCATTGGCGGCGACCCGGGTCGCCCGGTAGTCGTCGCTGAGCGCCTTGACGTCGTCGGGCCGAGACGTCGTGAACTCGATGATCTGGATGAAGCCGGCCATGGTGCCCCCTCTACGGCGCGGACCGTCCCGCGACTGGTCCCACCCTGTCGGGGCTCGGCGGTTATCGCAACAGGTTCGACAGACATCGGCTCCGTTTCATGAGCAAGATGGCGTCGGAGGTGCGCATGCGCACGGTGGTTGTCGGTGCAGGACCGGTGGGCATCTACTGCGCGATGGCGCTTGCCAGGCGCGGCGAGCAGGTGGTCGTCATCGACCGCGAGGCCGGGCCGCCGGCCGAGGGGGAGTGGCGTCGGCGGGGGGTCATGCAGTTCGCGCACCCGCACTACTTCCGGCAGATCGTCCGCGAGGTCCTGCTCGAGCGGCTGCCGGACGTGTGGGACGGGCTGCTCGCTGCCGGCGGTGTGCCGGCGCGGTTCGAGGGAGCGCCGGAGTTCCTCACCGGACTGCAGTGCCGGCGGGTGACGTACGAGCGCGTCGTGTGGGCCGCCGCCGCGCGCGAGCCGGGGCTGATCATGCGCAACGGTCACGTCGACGACCTCCGAGTCGACGGCGGACGCGTGACCGGCGTCGTCGTCGACGGGGTAACCGTCGACGCCGACCGCGTCATCTGCGCGACCGGGCGTGGCAGCCGGCTGGGTGACGAGCTCCGCGCGCCCGGTGTCGAGGACTCGTGCGGCTTCTCCTATGTCGCGCGGATGTACCGCGGCCGGCCGGAGGCCGAGTGGCCGTCGTGGCCGCTGTCAGGTGAGGTGTACGCCGGCTACCAGGCGATCCTGTTCCCGCACGACGACCGGACGCTGTCGGCGCTGATCGTCCGGCCGTCGTCCGACGCCGCGCTGGCTGACCTGCGGCACGCCGACGCGTTCGAGATGGCTGCCGCCCTCATCCCGCAGCTCGCGCCGTGGACGGCGCCGGGCTCGTTCGACCCGATCACGGAGGTGATGGCCGGCGGGCGGCTGACGAACGGCTGGCGAGGACAGCTCGACGAGCACGGGGACGTGCCGGTCGCGGGGGTGCACTTCGTCGGTGACGCGGTCTGCACCACGAACCCCTCCACCGGTCGCGGCGTGTCGCTCGGGTTGCAGCAGGGGCAGGCGCTGCTGCGGTTTCTCGAATCCGACGTCGACCCGCGCGAGGTTGCGAAGCAGCTCGACGCCTGGTGCCTCGAGCGGATCAAGCCCTGGTACGACGACCACGTGTTCGGCGACGCTGCCCTGTTGCGGCGACTGGCCGGCGAAGACGTTGACGTCGAGGGTCCGTTCCCGTCGTACCTCTACGCCGAGGCAGCGATGGCGAAGCCGTCGCTGATGCCGGTTGTCGGGATGGTCATGGGCATGGTGACGCTCCCGGAGTCGCTGCTCGCGGTCGAAGGTGACGTTCGCGAGATGCTCCGGTCCGGCTGGCGCCCGCAGTTCGCGGACGGACCCACCCGCGACCAGATCGCCGAGCGGATCCTGCAGCCGGCTTAGACCAGGCTCTCCAGGACGACCGCGACGTCCTCAGGGCTCGGCATCGAGGCAATCGAGGCGGCGATGCGCCCCGCGGCGGTGCGGAAGGACGCGTCCGTGAGCAGCCGCTCGACCGCTGTACGGATGGCGTCGGGGGTCGCGGCATCCGGGCGCAGCTCCAGACCCGCGCCGGCCCGCGTGATCGCTGCCGCGTTGAGGAACTGGTCGGCGCCCTGCGGCAGGCACAGCTGCGGGAGGCCGAGCTCGAGAGCAGCCAGCGCGGTACCGGAGCCTGCGTGCGAGATGACGACGTCGCAGTTCGGGAGCACCTGGGTCTGCGGCACGTACCTCTCGACGCGCACGTGGTCAGGCTGCTCCCCGACGACGCCCGGATCTCCCTGCGGCCCGACGGTCACGAGCGCCCGCACGTCCAGTGTGGCCAGCGCGCCGACGATGCCGCCGAACAGCCCGGGGTTGTTGAAGACGGTGCCCATCGTCACGTAGACCAACGGCGCCTCCGGTCGTCCCGTCGGCAGTGGGAGAGGGCCCTCACCTGCAGGACCGTTGTCGCTGACCGGCCGCATGAGCTGCCGGCGAGGCACGTGCGACACATCGCCCATCTGCAGCTCGGGCGGGTAGACGTCGAGGTACAGGTGCTCGTAGGCACCGGCGTACAGCCGTGGTTGTAGGCCACGCGACTCCCACAGCGCACGGACCTCGTCAGCGGCGCGCTCGACACGGTGGACGGGGATCAGCGCCCCGAACCCCTTGGTGACGCTCGGTACGGCGAGCTCGGCCGCAACGATGTGGCCGGCGAGCTCGGCGGCGTCGCAGAGCACGAGGTCGGGTCGCCACTCCTGCGCGACAGGAGCCAGGCCTTCGAGCATCGGCGGCGCGTGCATCGCGCCGAACATCTTCGCGAACATCAGGTCGGGCACCTCGGCGGGCGGCAGCTCGGCGAGCTCGGGGTAGCGCTGGCGCAGCTCGGCCGGTGTCGCCGGCGCCGGGAACGGCAGCGGCGACACCGGGATGCCGGCCGCGCGGATCGACGCGGCACCCCTGTCCGGCACCGCCCACAGCACGTCGAGACCGCGACTGACGAGCGCCTTCGCCAGCGGCACCATCTGGTTGACGTGCCCGGCGCCCGCCGGACTGGTGACCAGGACCTTCATGGCGGCAGTGTGTCGCAACCCGTCGTGAGCAGGGACCTCGGTGTGTAGCGCCCCAGCAAGCCCGCCGCGGCGTTGGTACGCCGTAAGTGGCTCGCGCGCAGTTAGTTGCGGGCGAGCAAGGCCTGGCCGCTGGTGTAGGTCGCCATGACCACGCCCTCGTGCAGCGGCAGGTGCACGTCGCCGAACTTCTCCAGCGCCAGCAGGGTGTCGCTGACCATGAACAGCGCGCCGCCCGCGGCGACCGCCTTGTCGCCGGTGTCGAGTGCGGCGAGTGCGGTCGCGAGCAGTGCGGCGCTGTAGACGAGCACCGGGATGCGGTCCTTGCCGGTCTTCGGCCACAGGTAGGCGTTGAGGCCGGCCCACGCCGCGAGGTAGGGGACAGCTGCGGCCGGGTTGCGGGCGAGCACGCCTTGTGAGCGGGGACGCAGGGCGGCGACCCAGGCGACGTGGCCGGCCAGGAAGCTGCCGAGGCCCGCCGTGAAGGCGGCGTCGCCCTTGCCGAGCAGGGCGACGTCACCCGCGCCGCCGAGAGCGAGGGCGCGCTGGACCGGCTTGGGCTTGCCGCGCAGCAGCGCCGGCATGAGCAGCGGCTTGGTCATGCGGCGCAGGTGGTCGCGGCCGGTTGCGGCCAGCAGTGTGTCGGTGGCAGCGAGTCCGACGAACAGCGGGCTGGTACGGCGCACGGCTGGACTGTACAGCCGGCCTGTCCACCGCCAACCGCTGCTTCACGGCAGCGGATGTCCACAGGCCTAAGTCTCTTTGCACAGCAGGGCTTTTGGCCTCCTTTCTGTCGGAGGTCGCCCGTAGGTTTCTGGCATGCCCACCACTGCCTCGCCGGTCGACTGGTCTACGCGACCGGTGCCGTCGGCGATGTCGCCGGAGAAGCTGGCGGCGTTCGTCGACAAGGCGGTGTCGCGGACCGACGGGATGCTGTTCACCGCGACACCGGCCGAGGAGCTCGACGCGATTGGCCGGTGGCAGCAGCTCAAGGACCGGGCGTTCGCCGGGCAGATGCGTGAGATCGTCGCGGCGCACAACCGCGCCACGGCGGAGGCACGCGACTTCGCCGGTGATGAGGTCGGACTGGCGATCGGCGCCGCCTCCACCACTGGCGGGCACCTGGTCGTGCAGGCGCTGGCCATCTGCGCGTTGCCCGGGCTGTTGGAGGCGGTCGATACCGGGCTGCTGACCGAGCGGCATGTGCTGGCGGTGCTGCGCGAGCTCGACAAGGTCGCGCTGAGCCTGGAGCAGCGGCAGGCGGTCGTGCTCGTCATGCTCGCCCGCTACCGCGGCCAGGCCCCCGGTGAGCTCGGGCAGCTCGTCGCCCGGTTGATCGTGCAGGTCGACCGGGCCGCCGCAGCCGCCCGCGACGCGAAGGCGACCGGCGAGCGCAAGGTGTGGTTCTCCCGCGACGTCGACGGCCAAGCGCTGGTCCTGGCCCGCGGCCCCGCCGCGAAGATCGCCGCGATCCGCGCCTCCCTCGAGGCGACCCTGCCCACCGAGGCTGAGCCCGGTGACGAGCGCAGCCGCGACGCCCGCGAGTTCGACCTGTTCCTCGCCCTGCTCACCGGTGGGGAGCAGGCCGACTCGTGGCATGCCGAGGTGCTGGTGCCGTTCTCGGTCGCCGAGGGTGGGGACCACGAGCTGGCCGACATCCCCGGGCTGGGACCGATCCTGCCCGCCAC
>JAENVS010000025.1 GCA_016650445.1 Frankiaceae bacterium
ACGTTTGCCCTGTGGATCGTTGCGGTGTTTTGTCGGTGCTGGTGGTGAGGATGCCGACATGCCTCGCCGCCGAGCTGCGTCCGGACCTGCTGTGGTGCATCGCACTGCCCGGGTGGAGGTGCGGGTCAGCAGCGGGCAGCGGGAGCGCTGCTTCGGGCTGCTGCGCTCGGCGGGGGATGTGTGGGCGGTGCTGCTGCAGGCGAACCGGTGGCGGCGTGAGCGCGGGGCGCCGGGGCTGGTCGGGTATCAGGAGCTGTGTCGTGAGCTGGCGGCGGCAGGGCCGGGGGTGTTCGGGGAGCTGTCCACGGTCGGGGCGCGGTCGGTGTTGCGTCGCTACTCCGATGCCTGGTTCGCCGCCGCCGCCCGCGCCAACGCGGGGGCGGCCCGGCCGGGGTTCCCGCGCCGGCGCCGTGGGCTGGTGCCGGTGCGTTTCTACGCCGGCACCTTCACACTGGACGGCCGTCGGCTGCGGCTCCCAGTCGCCGCCGGATGTGCGCCGCTGTGGCTGCGGCTGACCCGGCCGGTGCCCTACCCACCCGACACGGTCCGGTCGGTGACGCTGCTGCATCAGGGCGGCCGGTTGTTCGTCGAGGTCACCGCCGAACTGCCGGTCGCGGTCTACCCGGCCGGGCAGGAGCCCGACCGGCAGCGGGTCGCTGGCGTCGACTTGGGGATCATCCACCCGTACGCCGTCGCCACCGGCGCCGCCGCCACCGGCGCGGATCCCGACGGTGGGGCGGCGGGGTTGTTGGTGTCGGGTCGGGCGTTGCGGGCCGAGCATCGACTGCACCTGTCCGACACCAAACGCCGATCCCGAGCCGTCGCCGCGCGGGCGCCGGCACGTGGGCAGCGCGGGTCGCGGCGGTGGAAGAAGACCCGCGCCCGGGCCCGCACCGTCGAGGGTCGGCACGCCCGACGGATCAGCCAGGCCCAGCACGAAGCCGCCGACGCCGTCGTCGCCTGGGCCGTCCAGCACCGGATCGGCACCCTCGTCGTCGGTGATCCCCGCAGCCTGCTGCAGCACGATGCCGGCCGCCGGCACAACCGGGCGGTGCGGACCTGGCAGGTCGGCGGCCTGATCGCCAAGCTCACCGACAAGGCAACCCTGGCCGGCCTGCAGGTCCACCTGGTCGATGAACGTGGCACGTCCTCGACCTGCCCGGCCTGCACCAGCCGGGTCCCCAAGCCCCGCGGTCGGCAGTTCCGCTGCGGGCAGTGCGGACATCACGGCCACCGCGACCTCGTCGGGGCAGCCAACATCGCCGGGCGCACGCCCGGCGGCAATCAGCGACCGCCGGACCTGACCGGCGCGCCGCCCACGCACCGTCGAGCCGGCCGGCACCTACCCGGTGCCGGCCCGTCCCGGCGTGACCCCCGCCGCACCCACCTGCACACCGGGCGCGGCAGTCGGGGTCGACCTGGCCCGCCGTGGCCCGCCCCACCCCTTGGGGAGTCGCTCGCCAGCACCACTGACGAGGATCAGACAACACCAGCCCACAGGGCCAACGTTGCCTGATACGGCACTAGTCAGAGCAGGCTGCTGCGCCGGTTCAACGAACGGTCGAGCTTGCGGTCCGGGCACGTCACGATCATCGGGCTCTTCACGAGGATCGGCCGGTCGAAGGGGAGCAGCCGCTCACCGGATCGGCCGAGGGAGCTGAACTCGACGCGGATGCCGTCGTAGGTCTGCATCTCCCGCTCGTTGTAGAAGCGGCAGTTGCCCATCGAGATCGTCAGCGTGAGCTCGCCCGAGCCGCCGGGTCGCAACGTCATTGGCAAGCCCTCGTGCCCGCGGACCGTGATGAGCGGCGCCGGGCCTCCCCCGAGGTCAACCGCGGTGACCGTCACCGGCAGTCGTCCGCTGTTGTGCAGCGGCAGGGACAGCCGGACGGTTGCCCCGTGCTCGTAGCCGAGCACGTAGGAGCCGCGCGGGCCGAACTCCGGGACGGTCACGTACGGCACACCCGTCGCGCTCGGCACGACCGTCGAGAACGAGGCCGCGCCGGGCGCGACCAGCACCAGGCTCGCGACGATCCCGACCAGGGCGCACAGCGCTGCCAGCGCCGCGACCGGCCAGCGCCGGCGCGGCGCGGCGACGATCTCCGCCGCCGTCGCGGGGGCCTCGAGCAGCAGGCTCACGGGTGCGCCCTCGTCCGGCGCCGGTGCACGAGGAGCACCGCTCCCGCGAGCAGCACTCCCGCGATGGCCGGAAGGGCGGAGACCCCCGTCGTCGGCAGGCTGCCGCCGGCCGACGGAGCGGGGGCGGCGGGTGTTGCGTTGCCACCGCCGGCAGGGGGGGCGGGCGCTGCGGACGCCTCACCGGGCGCGTCGCGGCGCGCGGCCGGCTTCGTCGGGCTGTCCAGCCAGTCGCAGCCGGCGGGGTCCGGCTCGTCCTCACGCTGGTACGTCGCACACGGCGCGTTGCGGGCGGTCTTCGTGACGTTGCCGATCGGTGAGACCGAGCCACCGGACGCGCAGGTCGGCAGCGGGATGACCTCGTGGTCGTCGGTCACGGTGCCGGTCGAGGAGACGTTGCCCTCCCAGCAGTTTCCGACGCCCTGCTCGTCCCAGGCGAAGTCGGTGCCATTGGGCTGCACGACCCCGCTGGGGTGGAAGCCCAACCGGTTGTTCTTGAACCAGTTGCCGTTCGACGTGTCGTACTGCGCGAACGGCTCGTAGTCCTCGCGGATCGCGCCCGGGACCCAGAACAGCATCGCGCCGTACCGCCAGTTGTCGTAGATCTCGTTCTTCTCGACCAGGTTGTAGTTGCCGGCCGCGATGAGCACGCCGGTGCCGACGGGCACGGGGAAGGTCGGGCAGACGGTGCCCTTGCCGTACCCGCGCTCAGCGGGCTTTCGGGCGCAGATGCCCGAGTGCACGAACCGCTCGAAGTAGTTCTCGTTGTTGCTGTAGATCTTGTTGCCGGTGAGCCAGGCGTGGTCCTGCGGCATGCCGGGGTGGTTCGGGACGAACGAGTCGGTCACGAACCCGGCGGCGTTGTGGTGGTAGGAGTTGCCGTGGAAGTAGACCGAGTTGCCGGCCGTGCCCGAGTGACCCAGCGCGTTGTGGTGGCTCTCGCAGCCGGTGATCTCGACAGCCCAGCGCGTGAGGGGTCCCGTCGTCGTGCTGTCCTTGTTCACGTCGGCCTGACCGCCGGGGTAGACCCCAGAGTCGCCGTTGTACGACGCCTCGCAGTTCTTGATCAGGCCGTGGTCCGAGGTGAACGTCAGGATGCCGTAGAGGTCGTTGTTGCGGGCGTTGACGTGGTCGAGCGTGTAGCCGTCGGTCTCGTGGACGTAGATGGCGTTCTCGCGGAACAGCTCGGCCGTCAGGTTGCGCAGGTAGAAGCCGTCGGCCCGGTCTGCCTTGATGCCGTTGTGCTTGATCCAGTCGCCGTCGGCCTTGAAACCGCCCTGGAGGACGACGTCCTCCATGCGCACACCGGTGCCCTCGATCTGCAGGTTGCACAGCGCGGTGTCGCAGACGATGTCGGCGTCCTTGGGGTCGTCACCCGCCACCGTGACGAGGTTGATGACCTCGCCGCAGCTGACGATCAGGTCGTAGCTGACGATGCCGCCGTCGTACGACTGCGCGCACGGCGGGTTCCAGGACGGCTCCTCGCGGTAGAGGCCCGGCAGGACGTAGATGTTGGTGCCCTTGGTCTTCACCGCGTCGACGGCCGCCTGGATGTGCTGGAACGCGCACTGCGGGAGCAGCGTGGCGTTCAGCGCCTTGACCTTCGGGTCGGTCATCGCCGCGATGCGCTTGCCGCTGTCGGACTTGCACACGACCAGGTGCGGCTTCGCCGCGTCGTACGGCCGGTACGTCGGCGCGATGCCCGTGCCGGGCGGGAAGGTGGACTCCCGTTCCTCGTGCGCAGCGGCGCCGCTCGCGCCGGTGAGAACGCACAGCGCCGCAACCAGCGCGAGGACCAGGAGCCGTCGTACTGCCTTCATGCTTGTTTCCCTTGCTCGCCTGCGGGCGCGCGGGTCGGTACGCGCTGACCTCGATGGTCACACAGCCGCACTTGGTGGGACCGCGGGGGCACGCCGGGAGGGAATGCGCCGGCGACGTCGAACCACTGTCTGACCGGCCCACCCAGCAGACCCGGAGACGTCCATGCGCACCCGTTGGCTCGTTCTGACACCGGGCTCCGGCAAGAGCTACGTCCCCAAGACGTTCTCGGTCACCATGACGCTCGCCGGCCCGGTCGACGCGGGTCCGGGCCTCACGTACGAGGTCGACGCGAAGACCGACACGTGCGGCGACCTGAGCTTCACCTACGAGCCGGGGACCGTCTACGGCGACGCGCTGGGACCCAACGGCTGGGCGCAGTGGGGCAGCTGCCAGAACCAGGCCGGCGACGGCGGCATCGAGCTGATGTCGGTCGAGGCGGCGGGCAACAAGATCATCTGGGAGTTCGGGATGAAGGCGATCGGCCTCAAGGTCGGCACGGTCTTCAGCAGCTTCGTGGCCCGGGTCGACCCCTCCAACCCGGTGCTGCCGTACCCGTCGCACGGCGACGTGGGCATGACCGGCTTCGGGCTGATCGACGCCGCCGCCGGCACCGGCACCTGGAAGCTCAGCTAGGCGCGGCGAGATCGAGCTTGGCGGCGGGGTTCTGCCTGACCTTGCGCAGGCTCGCGACGGTGGTGATGACGAGCACCACGACGATGAAGCCGAGCGACACGGGGATCGACAACTCGGGCACGGACTCGAAGCCGTTGAGGTGCAGCGCCTCCATGATCAGCTTCACGCCGATGAACGCCAGGATGATGGCGAGCCCCGTCGAGAGGTAGACCAGCTTCTCGAGCAGGCCGCCGACGAGGAAGAACAGCTGCCGCAGGCCCATCAGCGCGAAGGCGTTGGCGGCCACGATGATGTACGGGTCCTTGGTGACGCCGAAGATCGCCGGGATCGAGTCCAGAGCGAAGACCAGGCCGACGAACGAGACCGCCACCATCGCGACGAGCAGCGGCGTGAGGACGCGGCGGCCGTCTTCGACGATGGTGAGCCGGCCGCCGGCGTACTCGTCACTGACCGGGAAGACCCGGCGGACGGCCCTGACCACGACGGAGTCGCCGGGGTCGTGGTTCTCGTCGTCCTTGGCGCGCAGCAGTCCGAGGGCGGTATAGAGCAGGAGCGCGCCGAAGACGAAGAAGGTCGCGCTGAAGCGCTCGGCTGCAGCCGCGCCGGCGACGATGAACGGCGCACGCAGCACCAGCGTGCCGACGATGCCGACGAGCAGGACGTCCTTGCGCTGCGCGTCGGGGACGCAGAAGCTCGCCATGAGCAGCAGGTAGACGAACAGGTTGTCGACCGAGAGGCTGTACTCGAGGATGTAGCCGGTCGTGAACTGCGTCGCGGCCTCGCTGCCGGCGAAGACGAGCAAGCCGATCGCAAACACCACGGCGAGCCCGACGTAGATGCCGACCCCGGTGGCGGCGTCCTTCGTCGAGACGTCGCCCTCCTTGCGGTGCCCCGCGATCAGGTCGACCGCGAGGATCGCGACGAACGTCGCAAGGGTCGCGATCCAGAGCCACAGGGGCACGTCGAGCACATCAGCTCCATCCGGTGGGGTGCGCAGGTCCACCGGAGGTCTCTCCCGCCCGCCGACGTGAAAGTGCAGCGGGCCGGGCGCGCCGGGCTCCAGAGGACGAGCCGTGCTGACGACGCGGACGTGATGGGGATACTCCCCTCCGACACCACGAACCCTACCGTCGGATGGGCCGGCTGCAGGCCCGGCCGGACCATTGACTCCCCTCCGTCCACGGCCGGACAGTTGATGGGCGCCGCGGGGCGGGGCGCCCCGACTCGGGACCGCCCGGGGCGGGCCAGAGGCCGGGGCCGGGGGCAGCCATGACCGACATCTCCACCGCCGATCTGTCCGTCGTCCGCACCTCACCGCTGGCGGGCTTCACCGGTGTCACCTGGGAGCCGGGCGAGCCGGGGTACGACGAGGTCCGGCACGTCTTCAACGGGATGGTCGACCGCCGACCAGCGCTGATCGCCCGCTGCACGAGCGCCGACGACGTCTCGGCCGCCGTCCGGCACGCCGTTGCCGTCGGCCTGCCGGTGAGCGTGTACGGCGGTGGTCACTCCGTGACCGGCGTGGCCGTGGTGGACGGCGGCCTGTGCATCGACCTGCGTGGGATGAAGTCCCTCGACGTCGACCCGGGGAACCGGACCGTCCGTGCGGGCGCCGGCCTGACCTGGGGCGAGCTCGACGCGGCCTGCCAGGAGCACGGGCTGGCGGTGACCGGCGGGCGGGTCTCGTCGACCGGCGTCGCGGGCTTGGCCCTCGGCAGCGGCAGCGGCTGGCTCGAGCGAGCCTTCGGGTTCACCTGCGACAACCTGCTGTCGGCCGAGGTCGTCACCGCGGAGGGCCGACAGGTCACCGCCTCACCGACCAGCAACCCGGACCTGTTCTGGGGGCTGCGCGGCGGCGGCGGCAACTTCGGCATCGTGACGGAGTTCGTGCTGCGGTTGCACCCCGTGGGACCGATCGTCCTCGGCGGGCTGCTGATGTACCCCGCGCAGCAGGCGCAGGCCGTGACGCGCGCCTGGCGAGACCTGATGCTGGCCGCGCCGGACGCCCTTGGGACCGGGCTGGCCTTCATCACCGCACCGCCTGCCGACTTCGTCCCCGAGCCGGTGCGCGGGCTGCCGGTCATCGGCGTCATCGTGTGCTGGTCGGGTCCCGTCGAGGACGGACGCGCGGCGCTGGCGCCGCTGACCGACGCGCTCCCGCCGGCGATCGACATGGTCCAGCCGATGCCGTACGTCGCGGTGCAGCAGCTCATCGACGCCGGCAACCCGCCGGGGATGCGCAACTACTGGAGCGGCGACTTCTTCGAGGGACTGCCGGACGAGGCGATCGACACGTTCATCGCGAAGGCGACGGCGCCGGTCTCACCGCTGACCTCCATCATCCTGACGCCCGGCCGCGGCGCGATCGCGCGGGTTCCGGAAGATGCGACGGCGTTCGGCACCCGGGACGCGGCGTTCCAGGCCCACTACCTCGGCATGTGGGCCGACCCCGCGGACGACGAGCGCAACATCGCGGCGATCCGCTCGCTGGCCACGGACATGAAGCCGTGGACGACGGGGACGGCGTACCTGAACTTCCTCGGTGACGAGGGGCAGCAGCGGATCGCCGACAGCTTCGGCGCGGAGAAGTACGCGCGGCTGCGGGAGCTGAAGCAGACGTGGGACCCGACGAACCTGTTCCGCCACAACCAGAACATCCCGCCGGCCGACTAGCGAACACAAGAGGTGACTAGCGCACACCCGCGGCGTCCATCCCCCGCAGCTCCTTCTTCAGCTCGCCGATCTCGTCGCGTAGCCGGGCCGCCAGCTCGAAGTGCAGCTCCCGGGCGGCCTCGTGCATCTGGTCCTGGAGCTGCTGGATGAGCTGCGCGAGCTCGGCCCGCGGCATCCCCGCGAGATCCTTCGCGTGCCTGCCGGCACCTGCCTTGGAGGACATGCCGGGGACCGGCGCCTTGCCGCGGGACTGGCTGCGGCCCGACCCGCCGACCAGGTCGGGGTCCTCCCGCACGATGTCGTCGAGGATGTCGGCGATGCGCTTGCGCAGCGGCTGCGGGTCGAGGCCGCGCTCGGTGTTGTAGGCGACCTGCTTCGCCCGGCGCCGGTTGGTCTCGTCGATCGCCTTGGCCATGCTCGGCGTGACCCGGTCGGCGTACATGTGCACCTGGCCGCTGACGTTGCGGGCGGCACGGCCGATCGTCTGGATGAGGGACGTGCCGCTGCGCAGGAACCCCTCCTTGTCGGCGTCGAGGATCGCCACGAGCGAGACCTCGGGCAGGTCGAGCCCCTCACGCAGCAGGTTGATGCCGACGAGGACGTCGAACTCCCCCATCCGCAGCTCCTTGAGGAGCTCGATGCGACGGATCGTGTCGACCTCCGAGTGCAGGTAGCGCACCCGGATGCCGAGCTCGAGCAGGTAGTCGGTGAGGTCCTCCGACATCTTCTTCGTCAGCGTCGTGACGAGGACGCGCTCGTCCTTCTCCGACCGGATCTTGATCTCGTGGACCAGGTCGTCGATCTGGCCCTTGGTCGGCTTGACCACGATCTCCGGGTCGACGAGGCCGGTGGGACGGATGACCTGCTCGACCACGTCGTTCCTGACCCGGGACAGCTCGTAGGGGCCGGGGGTCGCCGACAGGTAGACGGTCTGTCCCGTGCGCTGCAGGAACTCCTCCCACTTCAGCGGCCGGTTGTCCATGGCGCTCGGCAGCCGGAAGCCGTGGTCGACGAGCGTCCGCTTGCGTGACATGTCGCCTTCGTACATCGCGCCGATCTGCGGCACGGTGACGTGCGACTCGTCGAGCACCAGCAGGAAGTCCTCGGGGAAGTAGTCGAGCAGGGTGTGCGGCGCCGTACCGGCGTTTCGGCCGTCGATGTGCCGCGAGTAGTTCTCGATGCCGGAGCAGAACCCGACCTGGCGCATCATCTCGATGTCGTACGTCGTGCGCATCCGCAGCCGCTGCGCCTCGAGCAGCTTGCCCTGTCGCTCCATCTCGGCGAGCCGGTCGGCGAGCTCGAGCTCGATGCCGTTGATCGCGCGGTCCATGCGCTCCGGCCCGGCGACGTAGTGGGTGGCCGGGAAGACGAAGACCTCGTCGTGCTCCTCGACCACCTCACCCGTGAGCGGGTGAAGTGTCATGACCTTCTCGATCTCGTCGCCGAACATCTCGACGCGGACCGCGAGCTCCTCGTAGACCGGGAAGACCTCGACGGTGTCGCCGCGGACGCGGAACGTGCCACGGGTGAAGGACAGATCGTTGCGGGTGTACTGCACGTCGACGAGCTTGCGCAGCAGCTTGTCGCGCTCGACGACGTCGCCGACCTTGAGCTTGACCATGCGGTCGACGTACTCCTGCGGCGTACCGAGCCCGTAGATGCAGGAGACCGAGGCGACGACGATGACGTCGCGACGGGTGAGCAGCGACATGGTCGCGGAGTGACGGAGTCGCTCGACCTCCTCGTTGATGCTCGAGTCCTTCTCGATGTAGGTGTCCGTCTGCGGGACGTAGGCCTCGGGCTGGTAGTAGTCGTAGTAGGAGACGAAGTACTCCACGGCGTTGTGCGGCAGCAGCTCGCGGAACTCGTTGGCCAGCTGCGCGGCAAGGGTCTTGTTGGGCGCCATCACCAGGGTCGGTCGCTGCACGCGCTCGACCAGCCAGGCGGTTGTCGCGCTCTTGCCGGTGCCGGTCGCGCCGAGCAGCACGACGTCGGGCTTGCCGTCCGTCAGCCGGCGCTCGAGCTCGTCGATCGCCGCCGGCTGGTCTCCCGCGGGCTGGAAGTCGCTGACGACCTCGAAGCGGCGGGTGGACCGGCGCAGGCTGGTGTCGAGGCGCGGGACCTGTGGCGTCGCGGAGTGGGCGTGGGAGACCGGAGCTGGCACGAACCCACGGTACGTCGGGGGTCGGACAGTCCTACCGGTGCGGCGTTGACGCTCCGGGGTGCCATCCGGGACGGGTGGCCCTGGTGAGCACGGGCGGTACGGCCCGCTTCGCTGCCTCGGCGGCCTGCACCTCGCGGACGGCCGGGGCGTAGCGCTTCGAAGCCGCCTTAAGGGCGCTCCACTGCTGCGATCCGGTCGTCTGCCAGGACCACAGGCTGATCGACTGGGCGCCGGACATCCGGGCCGCGGTCACGAAGGCGGTGACGCTCTTGCCGGGGTGCGGGTCCGCACTGAGGTACGGCGCGTCGAGGCGACCGTCGTACCCCTGGCCCACCGGGATAACCGGCTTGCCGTAGGCCTTGAGGACGCGCATCGAGGTGCGGGTGACACGCGAGGGCGAGCGGTTGTACCAGTACGCCATCGGGATGATTGCGTCCGCGTGCCGCACGGTCCGGATGTAGGGGTAGCTGTTGATGCGCTTCTCGCTCGGCCACGGGACGGTCGCCAGGATGGCGACGCGCGCGGGGAGGGACGCGCGCAGCGTCCGGTAGTAGCGCTCGATCGAGCTGCGGGTGGCGTGCGTGCCCTCCGAGGCGGTCTCGATGTCCGGGGCCACGGCGGCGACCATCGGGACACCCGGCTGGTGCCACCAGGCGGCCCGGGCGAGGCGACGGGCGTCCGCCTCGGGGTTGACGAGCTTCGGGAAGTCCCAGGCGATGACCTTGATGTTCGTGCCCTCGGTGGCCGGCATCAGCTGGCTCAGGGTCTTGCCGCCGATCCAGCCCTTCTTGCTGCTGCCCGTCTGCACGAACAGGTGGCTCAACCCGGCGAGCTTCGCCCGGCGGATCACCATGCGGCCGTTGGCGCCCTCGGTCTTGCTCCAGTCGTGGATCCACATGCCGGTCCCGGTCGGGAGCCAGCGCTCGACCGGGGTGACCGCGGCGACGGCGTTGACCCTGACCGCCGTGCGCGGCGCTGCGGAGGGAGCGTGCGGCCCGATGGCCTTGACGACCTGCTCCCCCAGCACGGCCGCGGTCCCGGCCGGCGTGGCCGCCGCGACGGCGCGGGCCAGCGGCACCGACGACGTCAGCTGCGAGATCGCGCCCAGGCCGACCAGGAGCACGGTCATCGCGGCGAGCGACAGCTCCCGCGCGAAGCGGGCGGCGGCACCGTCGAGGGAGGCGAGCGAGCTGGGAAGAGGCACAACCGAACGCTATGTGCTGCCCCGACTACGCGTTGTCAAACGCAGTGTGGCCTTGGGGCTAGCCTTCCCTGCCCTCCACGGACGTAAGCAAAGCGCGCCAAACCCGGTCGACCTGGGGTACGAGCTCCGCGAGCGGCCCGTCGTTGTGGATCACGTAGGTGGCCGCGGCGATCTTGTCGGCGAGCGGGGCCTGGGCCGCGATCCGCGCCTCGGCGTCGGCGCGCGACATGCCCCGCAGCCGGGTCAGCCGGTCCAGCTGGGTCTGCGGGGTGGCTGCGACGACGACGACCGCGTCGTACCGGCCCTGCAGGTCGTTCTCGACCAGGAGCGGCACGTCGTGGATCAGGACCGGCGCGCCGCTCGCCTCGGCGGCGGCGGTCTGGCGGGCCGACTCCTCGCCGACGAGCGGGTGCACGATCGCGTTGAGCCGGGCCAGCTTGCCGGGGTCGGCGAAGACGATCGCGCCGAGCTTGGGACGGTCGAGCTCGCCGCCGGGCAGCAGGATGCCGGCTCCGAACACCGCGACCACGGCGGCCAGGCCGGGGGTCCCCTTGGCGACCACGGTGCGGGCGTTGACGTCGGCGTCGACGAGGACCGCGCCGCGCTCCACGAGCAGGGCGCTGACCGCCGACTTCCCGGACCCGATCCCCCCGGTCAGCCCCACCCTCAGCACGGGCTGACCCTAGGGGCCATCAAGATCTTCGGGGAGTTGCACCTGCTATCACCGGTGCAGATCCCCGAAGATCTTGACGACGTACCTATTCGGTGCCGCTGCCGCTGAGCTTCTCGCGCAGGGCCTGCAGGGCCTCGTCACTAGCGAGCGTGCCGCCGGACGGGACCGGGGCGGCAGCCGGGGCAGTCTCCTCGCCGTCGGCGGCGGGCGCACTCTCCTCGCCCTCCTCGCCTGTGACGGAGGTGTACGACGTCGGCTCGGCCGCCTCGGCGTCGGCCGCCTGCATGCGCTTGATCTGCTCCTGGTGGGCGGCGAAGCGCTTCTGCGCCTCGGCGTACTGCTTCTCCCACTTGGCCTGGGCCTCTTCGTGACCCGGCAGCCACTCGCCCGTGTCGGGGTCGAAGCCCTCCGGGTAGACGTAGTGGCCGGCCTCGTCGTAGTTGGCCGCCATGCCGTACTGCGCCGGGTCGAAGTGCTCCTCGGCCTGCGGGCCGTTCTCGTTGGCCTGCTTGAGCGACAGCGAGATGCGGCGACGCTCGAGGTCGATGTCGATGACCTTGACCAGGAGCTCGTCGCCGACGTTGACGACCTGCTCGGGGATCTCGACGTGGCGCTCGGCCAGCTCGGAGATGTGCACCAGGCCCTCGATGCCCTCGTCGACGCGCACGAACGCGCCGAACGGCACCAGCTTCGTGACCCGACCCGGCACCACCTGGTTGATCTGGTGCGTGCGGGCGAACTGCTGCCACGGGTCCTCCTGCGTCGCCTTCAGCGACAGGGAGACCCGCTCGCGGTCCAGGTCGACGTCGAGGACCTCGACGGTGACCTCCTGACCGACCTCGACGACCTCGCTCGGGTGGTCGATGTGCTTCCAGGACAGCTCGCTGACGTGGACGAGGCCGTCCACGCCACCGAGGTCGACGAAGGCGCCGAAGTTGACGATCGAGGAGACGACACCCGACCGGACCTGGCTCTTCTGCAGGGTCGCGAGGAACGTCGAGCGCACCTCGGACTGCGTCTGCTCGAGCCACTGCCGGCGGGACAGGACGACGTTGTTGCGGTTCTTGTCGAGCTCGATGATCTTCGCCTCGAGCTCCTTGCCGACGTACGGCTGGAGGTCGCGCACGCGACGCATCTCGACGAGCGACGCGGGCAGGAAGCCGCGCAGGCCGATGTCGAGGATCAGACCGCCCTTGACGACCTCGATCACCGTGCCGGTGACGATGCCGTCCTCTTCCTTGATCTTCTCGATCGTGCCCCAGGCGCGCTCGTACTGCGCGCGCTTCTTGGACAGGATGAGGCGCCCCTCCTTGTCCTCCTTCTGGAGGACGAGGGCCTCGACCAGGTCACCGACCTTGACGACGTCGTTGGGGTCGACATCGTGCTTGATGCTCAGCTCACGCGAGGGGATGACGCCCTCGGTCTTGTAGCCGATGTCGAGGAGGACCTCGTCGCGGTCGACCTTGACGATGGTGCCTTCGACGATGTCTCCGTCGTTGAAGTACTTGATCGTCTCGTCGATGGCGGCGAGGAAGTCCTCCATGCTCCCGATGTCGTTGATCGCGACCTGAGGAGTGGTGGGGCTGTCGAGGGTGCTGGTCAAGGGGTGAGCTCCGGAGGGATAAGGGGTCGTGACGCGTCCCGGGTGGACGCGTCGAGGGAGGATCTTGCGCGAGACACACAAAAGTGCGCGCCCGCAGCGCGTGCTGGCAGTCTACGGCGCGTGCGTACGCCGAGGCAAAGCCAGTCATGAGTACGCCGGCTTCGCGGCCGGTGGGTCCGGGCGAGAGCGCGCGGGCCAACCGCTCCTGGTGGGACGGCGAGGCGCGGGCGTACTACGCCGAGCACGGGGAGTTCCTCGGCGACGCGGACCTGCTCTGGTGCCCGGAAGGCCTGCGCGAGGCGGACGCCCAGCTGCTCGGCGACGTGCGCGGCCGGGAGGTCCTCGAGCTCGGCTGCGGCGCCGCCCAGGGAGCGCGCTGGCTGGTCGGCGCCGGCGCGGTCGTGACCGCGCTCGATGTGTCCATGGGTCAGCTCGCGCAGTCACGGCGGCTCGACGAGCGCACCGGCATCCCCGTGACCCGGGTCGTGCAGGCCGATGCGCAGGCGCTGCCGCTCCGGGACGAGGCGTACGACGTCGTGGTGTCGGCCTTCGGCGCCATCCCGTTCGTGGCCGACTCGGCGGGCGTCATGCGCGAGGTCAGCCGGGTGCTGCGGCCAGGTGGGCGGCTCGTGTTCTCGGTGACGCATCCCGCCAGGTGGGTGTTCGCCGACGACCCCGGCCCGGCCGGGCTCGTGGTGCAGCAGTCGTACTTCGACCGGACGCCGTACGTCGAGGTGGACGACGACGGCGTCGCGACCTATGTCGAGCACCACCGGACGATGGGCGACCGGGTGCGCGAGCTCGTCGGGGCGGGGCTCGTCCTCGTCGACGTGGTCGAGCCGGAGTGGCCGGACGGCCACACGCGGGAGTGGGGCCAGTGGAGCCCGCTGCGCGGCCGGCTCTTCCCGGGCACGGCGATCTTCGTGGCGGAGAAGCCGCAGCGGCCCGCCACCCTCATCGGGTGACGGGCCGCCGTCTCCAGCACGTCAGCCCAGGGCGCGCCGGCGTACAACGAACCCAGTGAGACTGGCCAGCGAGAGCAGCACGATGGCCGCGAGCCCGCGGGTCGTGTTGTCGCGCGTGTTCGTCGTGGCAGCGGCCAGCGTGAACAGGTACGCAGCCGAGCCGCTCGCGCCTTCCGGCGCGCCGTACGGCAGCGCGCCGTCGGCGGCCTTCTCGTCGAGCGCCTTCATCGTCGCGTATCGCTCCGCGTAGCTGGCCGCCGTGCTCTGGCCCGCCGTCGTCAGCGGGACCGCCGCCTGGGTGCGCAGCGACTCGAGGCCGTCATGGACCTTGACGTTGCCGCCCTTCGCCGCGGTGAGCCCGTCCGCGATCTGACCACTGCCGTCGGCAGCGCTGTCGAGCCCATCGGCGAGTGTGACCGAGCCGGCCGCGGCCGACTTGGCACCGGCGGACAGCTGCGAGATGCCGGCGACTGCGGTGGTGACCCCGGCGATGAGCTGGTTGACGCCGCCGAGCAGGCGCGTCTTGACACCGGCCAGAGCAGCGTTGGTCCCGGCCTGCAGCGCCGCTACGCCACCGATCGCGGCAGCGAGTCCGGCGCTGACCTGGTTCAGCCCGTCACGGGCCGCGGTGCTCTGCTGCAGGAGCCCTCCCTGGTCCGACGCGCCCAGCGCGCCGACCGGGTGGTCGAGCCCACCCGACACCTGGGCCAGCGCACCGAGGGCGGTCTTGAGCGAGGAGCAACCGGGGGTGGCAGGAACGGCGCAGAGCGCGCCGTATGCCCCTGTCGCCAGTGCCGACGCACCGCTGACACCGGCTTTGAGCCCGGCGATACCGGTCGTCAGGTTCTTGGGATCGATCGCAGAGGTCAGTCCGGCCGAGAGCTGGTCCACACCGCCCTTGGCGCGCGGGAGACCTGCGTTCACCTGGCCGAGCCCGGCCGCGATCGCTGTCAGGCCCTGCACGAGCCCACCCGGGTCCTTCGGTCCGGCAGCACCGACGGGGTGGTCGATACCGAGACGCAGCAGGAGCAGCCCCGCCTTCGCCGCCGGCAGTCCCGTCGTCGCGGCCAGCTGGTCGAGACCGGCACTGATCGCACCGAGCCCGTCGGCGAGCTGGTGCGCGCCCGGCGCCGCCTCGCCGGCGAGCCCGTCGTTGAGCGCGGCCGCACCCGCGGCGAGCTTCGTGAGTCCGGCGAGCAGGTCTCCGGCGCCGTCCCGGAGCTTGATCATGTTGCTGTCGATGGTGGCGCCCGCGAACGCGACGTTGCCGGCGGCGTCCGACCCGTCGAGGAAGCCCTTCTCGCCGTACGCGAGCTCAGGCTTCTTGTTCGGCGAGACCGGAACGGCCTGGACGGTCGCCGCCGGCACCTTCGCGCTCTTCACGCGAGCGGTGTAGCCGAAGGACTGCTTGACCTGACCGATCGGCTCGAACAGCACCATCGTCCAGGTGAGCAGCTGGCCGCCCCGTCCGTCGCCCGCGACGTCGGCGCGCACGGCGTCGATGTCGGTGAACGACGGCGGCAGAGTCAGGGACAGCTGCCCGACGAACGGCGTCACGAGGTCGACGGTCTTCGTGACCTGCTTGCCCGCAACGGCGAACGACAGCTGCGTCGGGGTCGCGCTGACGTTCTCGACGGTGTAGCGGACATCGAGCGTGCCGCTCTTGCCGACGACGTCCTGCGCCGACATGCGCTTGCCGTCGAGGGTGTACTCCGCCTTGACCGTCAGGGGCAGCTTGCCGGTGAAGTCGGAGACCGTACGACGGGTGGTCTTGCCGTGCACGTCGATCGAGTAGTCGGCCATGCCGTTCTTCACGTCCGGCGCGGAGAAGCCGTCGAGGTCACGGATGTTCTTGCCCGATGTGGGGTCGAGAAGCTTGTACGTGCCATCGCCGGTGACGACGAGCTGGCTGAACAGGCGAGCGGCGTCGAGCGAGCCGGAGGAGCTCAGCTCAGCTTGCACGGTCTCGCGGTTGACGACGATCGCGGGCTCGTTCGAGGACGCCATCGCGACGCCGATCGGCGACGCCAGGACGAGCGTCAGGCTGCAGAGTCCGATTCCTGCGCTCGCGGCGATCCTGCTGTGGCGGTTCATCGTGTGGCCTCTTCCTCAACAGTGACGTTGCTGTCCGCTGCGTCGCGCGGCGCCGGCACCGGGGCGTCTCGGACGACGGCCCGCGGTTGCGTCGTGTTCTTCTCCGACACCGTGCCGAGCTCGCTGAGCAGGACCGTCACGAGGAACCCGAACGCCGCTGCCAGCAGCGAGGAGGTGAGGGCGGTCGTGGAGTCCGACACGAACTCCGTGGGCGTCGCGGCGAACGTCGTCTCGTAGGCGCCGACCAGCGTGGCGACACCGACGAACCCCGCCCACATGGGCAGCCGGTTCGCCGTTGCCACCGCGACGACGGTGACGACCGCGACGACGACGGCGGCCGCGATCGCCCGGCCCATCGGGATGTCGGGCAGCACACCGGCACGCAGCGCGTAGCCGATCCAGGCTGCGGCGAACCCGGTGAGGAAGCCACCGAGCCGAGCGGCGGGAAGCCGGTCGGGGACCAGGCCGAGGACCGCACCGGCAGCCGCCCCGAGCAGGGCAACCTTCGGCAGGTCGGACCCGAAGAGTGCACCCTGGTCTGCCAGCAGGAACGCCGCGAACGCCAGCGCCGCACCGGTCACGAGGGTGCGTGTGCGCACCGAGGACATGGTGACTCTCTCCCGCCCCAGGGCCTGGGGGGCTTCGGGTGCACCGGCGACCCGGTGCGTTGCCCCCGCGCGTCGTGGCACGACAGCGCAGGACAGCCGGTTGGCTGTTACAACAATGGTGCGCGCGGGTCGAGTCGGCGTACATCACCCGCGCACATCAACCGCCCATGACGCATTCGGAAGCACCGAAAAGGACTTTGGTCAGGACTTTGGCCGAAGTCGTGTGACGTCGGTCACCCGACGGGCCCGAGATGTCGAGAACCCACCGAACTGCCGGGTTGTGCCGGCGCCGCTCTGCCCGATGACGAGAACCCGCCTCAGTGGCCGGCTTCGTCCCACGTGCGGCCGATGCCGACACTGACATCGAGCGGCACGGAGAGGGCATAGGCCTCCCCCATCTCCTTGCGTACCAGCCGCTCCAGGGCCTCGCACTCGCCCGGAGCGACCTCGAGCACGAGCTCGTCGTGCACCTGCAGGAGCAGTCGCGAGCGCATGCCCTCCTCGCGCAGACGGCGGTACACGTTGAGCATCGCGAGCTTGATGATGTCGGCGGCGCTGCCCTGGATCGGCGCGTTGAGGGCCATCCGCTCGGCCATCGACCGGCGCTGCCCGTTGTCGCTCGTCAGGTCGGGCAGGTAGCGGCGGCGATCGAGGATCGTCGAGGTGTAGCCGTCCTTGCGGGCCTGGGCCACGACGTCATGCAGGTAGTCGCGCACCCCACCGAAGCGCTCGAAGTACGCCGCCATCTGCTCCTTCGCCTCGTCCGGCGTGATGCGCAGCTGCTGGGCGAGGCCGAACGCAGACAGCCCGTAGGCCAGGCCGTAGGACATCGCCTTCACCCGCCGGCGCAGCTCGCTGTCGACCTGCTCGGGCGGCAAGCCGAACGCCTTCGAGGCGACGTACGTGTGCAGGTCCTCCCCCGTCGTGAACGCCTCGATGAGACCGGCGTCCTTCGACAGCGTCGCCATGATGCGCATCTCGATCTGCGAGTAGTCGGCGGTCATGAGCGACTCGTAACCGGCGCCCGCGACGAAGCCCTGCCGGATCTCGCGGCCCTGCTGGGTGCGGATCGGCACGTTCTGCAGGTTGGGGTTGTCGCTCGACAGCCGCCCGGTGGCCGCGACCATCTGCTTGAACGTCGTGTGGATCCGGCCGTCGTCGGCGACGGTCGGCAGCAGCTGCTTCTCCACCACCATCAGCAGCCGGGTCATCTCGCGGTGCTGAAGCAGCGCCTCGATGACCGGGTGGGAGCCGAGGAGGTTCTGCAGCGCGTCGGCATCGGTCGTGTAGCCGGTCTTGATCTTCTTGGTCTTGGGCAGCCCGAGCTCGTCGAACAGCAGCGCCTGCAGCTGCTTGGGCGACCCGAGGTGGAACTCGTGCCCCACCGTGGCGTAGGCCTCGTCGGCGGCGTTCTTGACGAGCTCGCGCAGCTTCGCCTCGAGCATCGCGAGGTGGTCGGTGTCGACCGCGATGCCGGTGCGCTCGCAGTCGGCGAGCACCGCGACCAGCGGTAGCTCGAGGTCGCGCAGCAGCGTCGTCCCCCCGCGTCGCTCCAGGTCGGCGTCGAGGGCGACCGCCAGGTCTGCCACAGCTCGGGCGCGAACGACCGCGGCCGCGGCCTCCTCGACGTCCTCGTCGCCCTCGAAGCTGAGCTGGCCGTCGGACGACGGCTCGGCGCGCATGTCGCGCCGCAGGAAGCGCAGGGCCAGGTCAGCCAGGTCGAACACGCCCTGCCCTGGCAGCGCGAGGTACGCCGCGAGGGCCGTGTCGCTCGTCAGCCCGGCGAGCTCCCAGCCACGCGCGTGCAGCGCCAGCATCGGCCCCTTGCTGTCGTGCATCGCCTTCGGCGCATCGGACGACAGCCAGGCCGCGAGCGCCTTGTCGTCATCCTCGGTCAGCGTCTCGAGACCGATGTACGCCGCATCGTCTGCCCGCGCCGGCTCTCCCTCGGGTGGGGACTCGCAGGCCAGGGCGATGCCACTGGCGTCGCCGGTGCCCCGGCCCCACGAGCCGCACACGTGCATACCGACGCGCACGCCGGTGGGCAGGCCCCGCAAGAACGCCGCGACCTCCCCCGGCTCGAGGACGCGCGCCGACTCGACGTCGAAGCCCTGCTCGGCCTCGGGCTCGACCGCGGACAGCGTCGCGTAGAGCCGTTCGCGCAGCACCCGGAACTGCAGGGCGTCGAAGACCTTGTGCACCTCGTCGCGGTCCCACTGCCCGAGCCGGAGCTCGGAGGGATGCACCTCGAGCGGCACGTCGCGGACCAGCTCGGTCAGCTGCCGGTTGCGGACGACGTTGGCGATGCCGGCACGCAGGTTGTCGCCGACCTTGCCCTTGACCTCGTCGACGTGGTCGACGAGGTGCGTGACGTCGCCGTACTGCTGGATCAGCTTCGTGGCCGTCTTCTCACCGAGCCCTGGGATGCCCGGCAGGTTGTCGCTGGGGTCGCCGCGCAGCGCCGCGAACTCGGGGTACTGCGCAGGCGTCAGGCCGTACTTCTCGACGACGGCATCCGGGGTCATCCGGCGCATGTCGGAGACGCCGCGGCTGTTGTAGAGCACCGTCACGCGGTCGCTCACCAGCTGGAACGCGTCGCGGTCGCCGGTGACGATCAGCACGTCCATGCCGTCAGCAGCGCCCTGCGTCGCCAGCGTGGCGATGACGTCATCGGCTTCGTAGCCCTCGGCGCAGACGATGGGCACCCGCAGGGCGTCGAGCACCTCCCGGACCAGTGACACCTGGCCCTTGAAGTCGTGGGGCGTCTCGGCCCGGCCGGCCTTGTACTCGGAGTACGCCTCGTGCCGGAAGTTGGACTTGGAGATGTCGAAGCTGACGGCCATGTGCGTCGGCTGCTCGTCGCGCAGCACGTTGATGAGCATCGCGGTGAAGCCGTAGACGGCGTTGGTGGGCTGACCGGTGGTCGTGCTGAAGTTCTCCACCGGCAGGGCGAAGAAGGCACGGTAGGCGAGTGAGTGCCCGTCGAGCAGCAGCAGCCGTGCCCGGGTCGGCTCGTCCGTCTGGTTGGCTGGCACGACCGGAGTCTAGGAGGGCGAAGGCATGACTGATCCCGGCAAGCTGGACGCCGTCCAGGTGCTGCAGGCGACCAGGGGTGAGCTCAACGAGCGGCTCGGCGTGATCTTCCTGGAGGCCACCCCGCAGCGGGTTGTCGCGACGATGCCGGTGGAGGGCAACCGGCAGCCCTACGGCCTGCTGCACGGTGGCGCGTCGATCGCGCTCGGTGAGACGCTGGGCTCGACCCTGGCCGCACTGAACTGCCCGCCGGAGCGGTCGGCGGTGGGGATCGAGATCAACGCGACCCACCACCGGTCCGCCCTCAGCGGCATCGTGACCGGGGTGGCGACTCCTCTGAACGTCGGCCGGACCCTGGTCACGAGCGAGATCGTCGTCACCGACGACCAGGAACGTCGCGTGTGCACGATCCGGCTGACCTGCCTGCTGCGCGAGAACCGAGACGTGTCCTAGCCGGGCGAGGGCCGTTCGGTCTCCGCAGGCCCGAGCGGCAGGGCAGCGCGGGCCGGGATGCGCCCGAGACGGCGCGACCGCCGGCGCACGACGTGCTCCACCGGCGGGGCGTCGCTGCACTGCAGCCGCCGCCGGATGACACCGGTGGGCGCGACGCGACGCACGGCGATGGGCGCGAACCCGAGTCGGGCGAAGAAGCGGTTGGCGTCCCGCGAACCCGGGTTGACCGAGACGACGACCTGGTCGAGCCCGCGCTCCTCGGCGAAGGACGCGGCGGCGGCGACCAGGGCCTTGCCCGCGCCACGACGCTTGTGCCGGTCGGCCACGACGGCGTGACTCACGTGCAGTGCGGGTGCGTCGAGCAGCGCGTTGGCGGGGGCCACGGTGAACAACGCCATCCCGAGCGGGGTGTCGTCGTCGGCGACGGCGACGACGAGGTGCCGCTGCGGGTCGTCGAGCGCCTCGGCGTACCGGCTCTCGAGCCCCGACCGGTTGCCGGCCGAGCCGAGCCGTGATCGCTTGCGGTCCGCGGCCGGACCGAGCTGCTCGCGCAGCTCCTCGCCGAACCCGAGCATCGCCGGCAGATCCGCCACCGTCGCAGGACGCACGCGAACCCCGCTCCAGGACATGCGCGGACACTAGTCCCCGTGGACCGGGCGGCGGACGGCCCCCTCGGGTGAACTCCGCCGAACGGACGGACTTGTCCCAGGTCTTCCGATTCCGTTGACCGGCTCTCGACCACAGGTCTAGGGTTCGCCCCCGGTGGGGCCCGGAGTTGCCGAGTAGAGAACGTGCAGGGTCGGGGAAGACCTGGACGGTGCCAAAGGCGACCCGGGCCCTGTCGCGTGTCCGGAACCGATCCCGGCGAGCGCTATGCGGCGCCGATGTCCTCACCGAGGTACGCCGCGCGCACCCGGTCGTCGGACAGCAGCGTCGCGGCGTCGTCGCTCATGACGATCGAGCCGGTCTCCAGGACGTAGCCGCGGCCGGCCAGCTTGAGCGCTTGCGCGGCGTTCTGCTCCACCAGCAGCACCGTCGTGCCGTCGTCGTTGATCTCCGCGATGATCTCGAAGATCTTCGCGACGATGAGCGGGGCCAGCCCCATCGACGGCTCGTCGAGCAGGATCAGCCGCGGACGGCTCATCAGCGCGCGGCCGATCGCGAGCATCTGCTGCTCGCCGCCGGACAGCGTGCCGCCCTCCTGGGACTTGCGCTCGGAGAGCACGGGGAAGAGCTCGAAGACCCGCTGCATGACCTCCTTGTTGCCGCCCTTGCGCTGGTAGGCGCCCATCTCGAGGTTCTCCTGCACGGACATCCGCGGGAAGACCCGCCGTCCCTCGGGCACGTGACCGACCCCGATGCCGAGCACCTCGTGCGCCGGCATCTGGTCGATCGGCCGCCCCTCGAACAGGATGCGCCCGGCAGAGGGCCGCAGCAGCCCGGAGATGGTGCGCAGCGTCGTCGTCTTGCCGGCGCCGTTGGCGCCGAGCAGGGTGACGATCTCGCCCTCGTTGACCTCGAGCGTCACTCCCTTGAGCGCCTCGACCGCGCCGTACTTCACGTGGACGTCCTGCAGCTCGAGCATTGCCATCGCTAGTCCTCGGTCCTCGTGGCCGGCGGCTGCTTGGCAGGCGCCTTCTTCGCGGCCTTCCTGGGCACGGCTGCGCTGTCTGCCTCGTCGCCGCTGCCGAGGTAGGCCTCGACCACGCTTGGGTCGCGCTGGATCTCCTTCGGCGTGCCCGACGCGATGACCTGGCCGAAGTTGAGGACGACGACGTTGGTCGCGACCGACATGACGAGCTTCATGTCGTGCTCGATGAGCAGCACGCTGATACCGGTTTCCGCGATGGCGCGGATCAGCACCTCGAGCTGCCGCTTCTCGGCCGGATTGGTGCCGGCGGCCGGCTCGTCGAGCAGCAGCAGCTGGGGGCGGGTCCCGAGCGCGCGGGCGATCTCGAGCCGGCGCTGGTCGCCGTACGGCAGCGACGACGAGACCTCGTTGGCGCGCTTCGTGAGCCCCACGAACTCCAGCAGCCGGAACGCCTCGGCGTCGCTCTCGCGCTCTTCGCGGCGGTTCCACGGCATGTGCAGCATCGCGCCGATCGGGCCGGTCTTCTGACGCGACTCGATCCCGATCTTGACGTTCTCGAGGGCTGTCAGCGCGTTGAACAGCCGAATGTTCTGGAAGGTGCGCGCGATGCCGAGGCGGTTGACGGCGTACGGCTTACGGCCCAGGACGGACCGCTCGACGCCGGCCTCGGGGTAGAAGCGGACCTCGCCCTCCTGCGGGAAGTAGACGCCGGTGAGGCAGTTGAACAGCGAGGTCTTGCCGGCGCCGTTGGGCCCGATGACCGAGAGCACCTCACCGCGCGTGTGCGTGAGGCTGACCTTGTCGAGGCTGGTCAGCCCGCCGAAGCGCAGCGTGATGTCCCGGACGTCGAGGACGAGGTCGTTCGGCGTGGCCGCAGTCGACGCGACGGGCTGCGCGCTCATGACGTCGTCCCGGGAGTCGCCCCGAGGCTGTCGGCGCCACCGAGGCCCTCCTCGGAGAGCTTCAACTCGCGCGACCGTCGGCGGGACGGCAGCAGCCCCTGCGGACGGAAGATCATCATCAGGATGAGCAGCGCACCGAAGTAGATGTACCGGTCCTCGGGCGGCACCTTGCCGCGCAGCACCTGGGGCATCCACTGCAGGACCGCAGCGCCGAGCACGACACCCGGCAGCGAGCCCATCCCGCCGAAGATGACCATTGTGACGACGAGGAGCGAGAACAGCAGCAGGAAGTTGTCCGGGGAGATGAAGCCGACCTTGCTGGCGTAGAGCACGCCGGCGAAGCCGGAGGTCGACGCGCCGATCGCGAACGCCATCAGCTTGTACTTCACGGTCGGTACGCCGCTGGCGGCCGCGGCGACCTCGTCCTCGCGGATGGCGGTCCAGGCCCGTCCGACGCGGCTGTTCTCCAACCGGTTGAAGGCGATGAGCAGCCCGACCACCAGCACGAGCAGCAGGTAGTAGTAGGGCAGCGACTTGAGCGTCCAGTCGTAGTTGATGCCGAACGCGTGGATCGACGGGTGCGGGATGCCCACCGCGCCGCGAGGTCCGTTCGTGACGTTCGTGCCGAAGAAGGCGTCGCCGTTGACGGCCAGGATGCGGACGATCTCACCGAAGCCGAGCGTCACGATCGCGAGGTAGTCACCGCGCAGTCGAAGGGTCGGACCGCCGAGGAGGACGCCGGCGACGAGCGTCGCCAGGATGGCGATCGGGACGACCTCGAACGGGTTGAGGGTGAACGGCGGCGCGACCGGCAGCTTTCCGGTGAAGTACGCCGTCGTGTAGGCGCCGATGGCGAAGAAGGCGATGTAGCCGAGGTCGAGGAGCCCGGCGAGTCCGACCACGATGTTGAGGCCGAGCGCGAGCAGGACGTAGACGCCGATCTGGTCGACGAGCACGCGCTGCCAGAACGGCGTCAGCGTCATGGGGTAGAGAACGGCGAAGACCAGGATCGCCGCGTAGACCGAGTAGCGCAGCAGTGGCTGCGACGTCATCCGGTCGCGAACGGCGGTGATCGGAGCGATGACCGGCTGGAGCGGGTTGCGTCGGCCGGCGCCCTTGGAACGGTCGTACAGCGTCATCAGCACGCCGATGGCGGCAGCGGCCCCGAGGAACAGCAGCACGCGCGGGTGGAACCAGGAGCCGGTGAACCCGTCCGTCGGGTGGTCGCGGTTGCCGCTCGGTCCGGTCATCAGGGCGACAACGAGGCCGACCATCAGCAGCGAGAACATCCGCCGGTAGTCCTCGTTGCGGTGCCACGGCAGCCGTGAGCCCGGTCCCGGGGTCTCGCCCCGCTCGAGTGTCGGGTTGCTCACGCGGACCTCCCCAGCCGCTCACCGAGGATGCCCGACGGCCGCACGAGCAGCACGAGGACCAGGATCATGAAGGCGATGATGTCGCGGTACGCCGAGCTGGCGCACGCGACGCCGTAGTTCTCGACGAGGCCGAGGACCAGGCCGCCCAGGACCGCGCCCCGGACGTTGCCGATGCCCCCGAGAACGGCTGCGGTGAAGGCCTTCACCCCGGGGATGAAGCCCATCGTGTACTGCACGTTGAACACGAGGCCGTAGAGGAACCCGGCGGCGCCGCCGAGCAGGCCGCCGATGATGAAGGTCAAGGTGATGACCTTGTTGATGTCGACGCCCATCAGACTGGCGGTCTCGGCGTCCTGCGCCACGGCGCGGATGCCCTGGCCGAGGCGGGTCTTCGCGACCAGCCGGTCGAGGGCGATGAGCATGACGAGCGCTGCACCGGCGATGACGAGCTGGTTGGTCGTCACCCGGGCGCCGAAGATGTGGAAGACCGTGCCGGACGTGTAGATGTCGGGCATCGGGATGGCGAGTCGGCCGAACTCCTTGCCGGCGAGGTTGTACAGGAACAGCGACGCGCCGATCGCGCTGATGAGGTAGGCCAGTCGTGGCGCGCCGCGCCTGCGCAGCGGCCGGTAGGCCGTGCGCTCGAGCACGAACGCGGTGCCGGCTCCGGCCAGCGCCCCACCGAGGATGCCGGCCGTCGTGATGAGCACCGCTGCCGCGCCGCCGGGGGCCGTGTCGCCGACGAGCTCACGAACCAGGAACAGGCCACCGAACCCGCCGGCCATGAAGACCTCGCTGTGCGCGAAGTTGATGAGCTGCAGCACCCCGTAGACGAGCGTGTAGCCGAGGGCGATCAGCGCGTAGAGCGAGCCGATCGCCAGCCCGGCGACGGTGAGCTGCCAGAACTGGCTGGTGAAGCACATGGAGAGGCGGGCTCCTCGCTAGGCGGGGTGCTCAGGGCCGAACACCCGCCGAGCCGGGAGTGCGAACACTCCCGGCTCGGCTGTGTGCCGGTGCCTACTTGGTCAGCTCGCCCGTCGTGCCGAGGATGGCGCGCTTACCTGCCTTCACCTGGTAGACGAAGATCACCTTGCCGGCGACCTCGCCGTTCGGCTCGAACTTGATCTGCTTGGTGATGCCCTTGTAGTCGATGGCCTTGACGGCCGCGACGACCTTCTCCCGGGTGATGTCCCCGTCGATGCCCTTCATCGCCTGGATGATGGCGTTGGCGGCGTCGTACGCCTCCGGGGAGTACGTCCCGGGGTTGGTGTTGAACTTCGCCTTGTACGCCGCTGTGAACTCGGTGGCGTTGGGGTCGACGTTGGCGTCGTTGCACGGGCAGGTGAGGTAGATGCCCTCGGCCGCTGCCGCACCCGCCTGGGTGATCAGCTGGTCGTCGTTGGCGCCGTCACCGGACGCGATGGCGCCCTTGTAGCCGGCCGCCTTCAGCGCCTTGGTGAACAGCGCCAGCTCGGCGTAGTAGCCGGAGTAGTACATGACGTCCGCCCCGGAGGAGCTGACCTTCTGCGCGATCGTCGAGTAGTCCTTGGTGATCGGGATGCCCTCGCGCTTGAACTTCGCCGAGCCGAGCGACTTGCCGATGACGTCGGCCAGGCCCACGCCGTACTCGCTCTTGTCATCGACCAGGTAGATGTTCGTGGCCTTCAGGCCCTTGAGCATGTAGGCCGCGGCCTCGGCGCCCTGGGCGTCGTCGGGCGGAACGACCCGGAAGAAGGTCTTGAAGCCCTGGCTCGTCAGGTTCGGGTTGGTCGCCGACGGGCTGACGCTGACCAGGTTGGCCTCGCTGAACAGCGGCTCGGAGGCCTTGGTCGCGCCGGAGAAGGCCGGGCCGACGACCGCGACGACGCTCGCGTCGTCGATGAGCTTCTGGGCGGCGGTCGGGCCCTGCGCCGGGTCGCCGACGTCGTCGGAGTTGGCGAACTTGAGGGTGAAGGGCAGGTCGCCCTTCTTGTTCGCCTGCTCCACGGCGAGCTGCACCGCGTTGTCCATGTTGATGCCGAGCTGTGCGTTGTCGCCGCTCAGCGGGCCCTGGTAGGCGAGCGTGTAGGTCTTCTTGCCCCCGTCACCGCTCTCGCCATCACTGGAGCCGCCGCACGCGGTCAGCGCGAGTGCGCCCACAGCAAGGGGCACCGCAAGTCGTAGAAGTCGTCGGTCCAGCACGCGTGCTCCCGTTTCTCGTCCCGCGCGGGCAACCGGCCCAGCGCACCGTGGGCAAACGCCCTGGCAGGCGCGACCGTATACGTACCGCCAGCAGGCGCGCCACCATCGCCACGCTCCGTGACCTGGCCGTGTCCTACCCAGGCGCCTCATCCGGGGCTGCCGTCCCGTCGATCACCGCCTGGGCGACGGCCCGCATCGACTGGCGCGTGTCCATCGAGGTCCGCTGGATCCAGCGGAAGGCGTCGGGCTCCGCGAGCCCGTGAGCGGTCTGCAGAAGCCCCTTCGCCCGATCCACGAGCTTGCGGACCTCGAGCCGGCCGGTCAGGTCGGCGACTTCGGCTTCCAAGGCCACCAGCTCGGCGAAGCGCGACACCGCCATGACGATCGTCGGGAGCAGGTCCTTGCTCTGGAAGGGCTTGACGAGGTAGGCCATCGCACCGGCCTCGCGAGCCCGTTCGACCAGGTCACGCTGGCTGAAGGCGGTCAGGATGACCACGGGCGCGATCCGCTCGGCGACGATCTGCTCAGCGGCCGAGATGCCGTCCAGGACCGGCATCTTCACGTCCAGGATCACCAGCGCCGGGCGCAGCTCACGCGCCATGGTCACCGCGGAGGCGCCGTCGCCGGCCTCGCCGCAGACGTCGTAGCCCTCCTCCTCGAGCATCTCGCGCAGGTCGAGGCGGATGAGCGCCTCGTCCTCGGCGATGAGCACGCGGGTCGGAGCGCTCCCGGTGGCTGACACGCTGCTGACCTTACGGGCGCGCTGCTGGCCGTACGCTCGGCGGGAGGCTGCCCCGCGGCCTCGCGCGCCCCCGTCGCGCAACCGGCAGACGCACGGTGCTCAAACCACCGACAGTGTGGGTTCGAATCCCACCGGGGGCACCTCCCAGGGCGGCAGCGGTGCTGCCGCCCCACCATCCGCACTAGTGCGTCCGGACAGCCCACTGCGACTCCCGTCCTGCCGTGTCGGGGTTGTTATGCGTGGGTTTGTCATGATTGAGTCTGCGAATCGCGGCCTGATGGGTAACGACTGCCGGCAGCCGCGCGATGCGATTGCCCAAGGGGGCTAGTTATTTCTGCTCAGGCCTCCTCAGGTACCTGCCGATAGTCCGGATGAGCCCCCAACCACGAGGAGACCCAGCTGTGCGAGCCCTCCGACGCATTATCGCCGTCGCGGCCACCGTGCTGTGCCTGTCCGTGTCCCTGTCCTCGACGGCCTACGCCGCGGGCGACGACTACCCGTGGCGCACCTCCACCACCAACGCCGCTGACCGCTGGGGCTTCACGCAGCGCCAGTGCGTGAGCTTCGTGGCCTGGCGCGAGGCGCAGGCCGGGCACCCGATCAGCAACGCGACCCAGCACTGGGGCAGCGCCGTCAACTGGGACAACACCGCGCGCACCCTCGGTGTCTGGATCAGCACCCGGCCGCGCGTTGGCGCGATCGCCCAGTGGAACGCCTACGAGCGCTCTGCCTGGTACGCGAACGGCTCCTCTGTCGCCAACGGCAGCATCACCGCCGGCGGCTACGGCCACGTCGCGTGGGTGCGGGCGGTGTACGCCGACGGGTCGGCCCTGATCGAGCAGTACAACATGTTCAGCAACCGGTCGTACTCGACGATGCGCGTCAAGGCCCCGCGGTACCTGTACTACCGCGTCTGAGGCTCCGCCCTCACCGGCAGTGCCGGGGCGGCGCCCAGGCGGTGCACCCGCATGGCGTTCGTCGACCCCACCGTCGAAGGCGGTGACCCGGCGACGATGACGATGCGGTCGCCGGCCTGCATCCGGTCGAGGTCGAGCATCGCGGCGTCGACCTGCCGGACCATGTCGTCCGTGTGCTGCACCGCCGGCACCAGGAACGTCTCCACGCCCCACGTCAGCGCGAGCTGGCTGCGCACCTCCGGCACCGGCGTGAAGGCGAGCAGCGGAATGGGCGAGCGGTGCTCGGCCAGCAGCCGCGCCGTACGGCCGCTCTGGGTGAAGGCGACCAGCGCCGATGCATACACGGTCCGGCCGACCTCGGCCGCGGCCTTCGCGATCGCGGCGCTCACGCCCTCGGGCGCCCGCTCCACCGCGGGGACCGTCGCGAGCTCTTCCTCGGCCGCGACGACGATCCGCGCCATCGTCGCTACCGACTGCACCGGGTACTGACCGACGCTCGTCTCGCCCGACAGCATCACCGCGTCGGCGCCGTCGAGCACCGCGTTGGCGACGTCGCTGGCCTCGGCCCGCGTCGGCCGGCTCGACCCGATCATCGAGTCGAGCATCTGCGTCGCGACAATGACGGGCTTCGCGTACTCCCGCGCGGCCTGGATGGCGTGCTTCTGGACCAGCGGCACGCGCTCGAGCGGCATCTCCACACCGAGGTCGCCGCGCGCCACCATGATCCCGTCGAAGGTGTCGACGATCGCGTCGAGGTTGTCCACCGCCTGCGGTTTCTCGATCTTGGCCAGCACGGGCAGGCGCGGGCCGTGCCGATCCATGACGCGGTGGACCTCGACGATGTCGTCGGGGGTGCGAACGAAAGACAGCGCGACCATGTCCACGCGCAGCCCCAGGGCGAACTCGAGGTCCGCCACGTCCTTGGCCGACAGCGCCGGCACGCTGACCGCGATCCCGGGCAGCGACAGGCCCTTGTTGTTCGAGACCGGACCGCCCTCGGTGACCAGCAGCCGCACGTCCGGCCCGTCGACCTCCAGCACCCGGAGCGCGACGCGACCGTCGTCGACGAGCAGCCGCTCCCCCGCGGCCACGTCAGCCGCGAGACCGGCGTACGTCGTCGAGACCCGGTCGTGGTCGCCGGCACACGCCTCGGTGGTGATGGTCACGGTCTCACCCGTGGCCCAGACGGTCGGCCCCTCGGCGAACGTGCCCAGCCGGATCTTGGGCCCCTGCAGGTCGGCCAGCACGCCGACGCCGCGCCCCGACTCGTCCGACGCCTGCCGCACCCAGGCGTAGGCCTCCTGGTGCTGGGCGTGGGTGCCGTGCGAGAAGTTGAGCCGCGCGACGTCCATCCCGGCGTAGACCAGGCCGCGGACCCCTTCATAGGAGTGCGTCGCGGGGCCGAGCGTGCACACGATCTTGGCGCGCCGCTTCACGCGGTCACCCTAAGCGGGCGGCAGGATCGCCGACCCTCGCGGCGAACCATGCCTGCGTGCGCCGACTCGTGCTCCTCCTCGCTCCCGCCCTCCTCGTCGCCGGCCTCGCCGTGCCGAGCTCGGCCGCCTCGCCGTACAAGGGGTTCGTCGACGAGACGACGTACGTCGCGACGCCATACGGGAGGATCCGCGTGGAGATGCACCGCCCGGCCCACGGCCGGATGCCGGTCATCCTGCAGATGAGCCCGTACCGCTACCTCTACACCCGGCTGCGCGCGCAGGGCGTCCCGACGTCGTTCTACTCCGACCGCTACGCACCGCAGGGCTACGCCACCGCGTTCGCCGACCTGCTCGGCACCGGTGAGTCCGACGGCTGCTGGGACTACGGCGGCGCCGCCGAGGCCGGGGCCGGCGCGGCAGTGGTCGAGTGGCTCGGCACCCGCGGCTGGTCCAACGGCAAGGTCGGCATGATCGGGACGTCGTACGACGGGGCGATCCAGGCCGAGATCGCGACGCTGGCACCGAAGCACCTCGCGGCGATCGTGCCGCAGGAGCCGGTGACGAGCTGGTACGGCTACAACTACGACCACGCCGTGACGCACAACTCGACCGACGACGACGAGAGCGCCGCGGACACCGGCTACCCCGTCGGCACGCCGGACCTCTTCGATGCCGTGCTTAGCCGCACCCCGAGCACCGACCCGGATCGCAGCCCCGAGGAGCACGCGGCCAACCTCGCGGACCGGACCGGCGAGTGCGAGACCGTCGAGCACAACTACCGCGGGCACCTCGCCGACCCGTCGTACGGCGGCTTCTGGCAGGAGCGCGACTGGACGCTGCGTGCCGGCCGGGTGAAGGCGGCCGTCCTGATGCAGCACGGCTGGCGCGACTTCAACACCAAGCCCGACCAGTTCACCCGGTATTGGCTGGCCCTGTCAGGCGCCCGTGACAAGCGCGCCATCGTCGGGCAGTGGAACCACACCGACGTCTTCGACTCGCCACCGAAGGGGATGCCGGTCGACCCGAGGCAGTACCTCGACGACTTCTTCGCGCGCTACCTCAAGGGCGCGGCGGCGGCGGGACTCGACCGCGTGCCGAAGGTGCTGTCACAGGGCTTCGACGGGACGTGGCGCAGCTCGTTGCCGATGACGGTCGGGCCGACGCGCTTCTCCTTCCGCGGCGAGGCGCGCAGCTTCGTGAACACGGGCACGCAGACCTCCAAGGCCTTCAAGGGCGCTGCGCCGGGCACCGACCCGGCGACGCTCGCCTACACCACCGCCGCCCTGCCCGCTGCGCGGCGGCTTGCGGGCGGCGGCACGGTCGAGGTGGACCTCGCCGTCGACAGCGTGCGCGGTCAGCTCGACGCGACGCTGCTCGACGTCGCACCCGACGGCAGCGTCCGGGTCGTCACGCTCGGGCTGCTCGACCTGCGCTACGCCGGCTCGCTGGCGGCGCCCCGCAACCTCACACCGGGGCAGCGGCTGCGGGCGACCGTGACGTTGCGCCCGCAGGACGCCGTCATCGCCAAGGGGCACCGGCTCGCGCTGGTGCTCGCCGGCAGCGAGGCCGTCTGGGGCGTCCCCGACGTGATGACCGGACAGCGCTACACCGTCAACGCAGTGTCGCTGCAGCTCCCCCTCGTCAATCCGTAAGGGCACAAGGCGCTGATGAGGGCCGGCAGAGCCGGCCGCTGGGGCACCGCACGGCTCAAATCTGAGCTTCTAGGCGGGCGGATTCAGCCGGTCGTCGCAACACGTCGGTCTGGTGGTGCGGACAGTAGCTCGTTTAGGGCGACGCCCGGTCTCTTCCAGCCGAGGGTTTTGCGGGGTCGTCGGTTGAGCTGGGCGGCGACGTAGTCGAGGTA
>JAENVS010000026.1 GCA_016650445.1 Frankiaceae bacterium
ACCTCCACCCGGGCAGTGCGATGCACCACAGCAGGTCCGGACGCAGCTCGGCGGCGAGGCATGTCGGCATCCTCACCACCAGCACCGACAAAACACCGCAACGATCCACAGGGCAAACGTTGCCGGACGCGGCACTAGCTCAGCTTCCAGGTGCCCGAGCCGGAGCGGGGCGACAGCTGATCGGTGTGCGCGCCGCACGCTCACGTCCCACGCCTGGCACGCGCACACGTCACCGAAGTGGGCTGAGCGACCAGCCGGGTCTCGCGCCAGACTCAGCCTGAGCTGACTGTCAGGTTGCCGGTTCGGGGTCCTCGCGGGGTGCCGTCGGGATGATGAACGCCTTGCCCCGCCAGCCGCGCCAGCCGGCGATCAGGCCGAGCAGCAACGGGAACACGATCGTGTTCTGCCAGGTGAGGTAGACGTAGCCGCGTTGCTGCAGGAAGAGCGTCAGGCCGAGCCCGGCGAGCACGCCGCCGAGGAAGCCACGAACGGTGTGGCCGCGTCGCCAGAAGCGACGGCCGTCCGGTTGGCGCTTGCTGCCGCGGAGGGCGAACGCAGCGCTGCCGAAGATGCGACTCGTTGTCTCCCCCCTTCCGAACGCGAACAAGGCCAGCACGACAAGGCATCCGAGCATCGCCTCCCGGTTCGCCTCTCGGTTTGCCTGACCGTCCGGCGTGATCTCGGCGGCGACAGCGTTGGCCGTCTCCTTCGTCAGCTGGGAGACGTCCGGGCCCTCCTGCAGCGGGGGGATCTCGTCGCCGACGGCCCAGTCGGTCTTGCCCGACGCTGTGGCGGCGGCGCCAAGTCCGAGGGCGCCGAGCAGGCCGGCGACGAAAGCGGCCCTCCCGTCGCCGCTGAGCTTGGCGTAGAAGGTCGCGCTGCAGGCCCAGCGCTGGGTTCCGTTGGCCGTGCCGGTCGCGTGGACCGTGACCCGGTAGAGCCCGGAGCCGTACTTCAGGTAATCGTCGACGTTCGTCACCGACTGGAACTGGCGGTAGCCGTCCGTGACCTTGGGCGTTGTGCTCTTGGAGAAGGGACTGATCAGCTCGACGTCGATGAAGGCTGCCGTGCTGGCGCCCGGCAGGTCGGGGGCGCTGAGAAACTCCCGCGGGGCAACCCCGTTGACCACGACCCGCTGGCCCTTCTTCACGAGGAGCGGCTTGTTGCGGTTGAACGCGCTGATGTCGACGCTGTTGATGCTCGCGGCACAGCCTCCACGGGTGGCGGTCGGCACGAGCTCTAGAGGCGTCACCGCCTGCGCCATCCCGATGGTGCCGAGCGTCACGATCCCGCTCAGGAGGAACACGGCCGACCAGCGACGACGCACATGTGGTCTCCGCGCAGGTACCGGATCCCAGGTGCCCATGGGCACGCGCGGTCGGCAGCGCAGCAGGCGCCAGGCGATGAGCATGAGCGCTGCGGGATAGGCCCGGCGACGCAATGCCTGCTCGGCGTAGTGGCTGCAGGACGGCGAGAAGCGGCAGCAGCCGCTGCTTCGCGCTGCGAGGTCGGAGCGGCGGTAGCGGTGGATGGCGGCGATGGTCAGGGCCGAAAGAGGCGATGTGCCCATGTCCAACTCCCCACGGAGGGCACAGAAGGTACGCCGGAAGGATGCCCCTGTCAGCCGTGTGGGTAAGGAGCTCTCTTCGCTGTCAGGCCGGCTGGCGGGTCTCCTCGCGCAGGGAGACCTGAACCGCACCGTGACGGACCCGGACGGGATGCACCGACACCGACACCTCTGCGTCGTCGAGGCAGTGCCCCGTCGCGAGGGAGAACACGTGCTTGTACATCGGACTGGCAACGGTTGCCTGTCCGTCTCGGCAGCCGACGATGCCGCGGGACAGGACCATGGCGCCGCTGAAGGGGTCACGGTTGTCCACGGCGTACAGCTCGCCGTCGCCCGTGCGGAACAGCGCGACCTGGTGCCCGTCGACGAGGGCGCACACGCCGCGCTCGACCGGCAGCTGGTCGAGCAGGCATACGGCTCGCCACGTCACGACGTCACCAGCTGCAGCGTCGGTCCCGCGATGAGGACGGGTGCGGCGGGCGTGATCTGCCCGCGGACGAACTCGAAGCTGATGCTGGGATCGGGTTCGTCCGGCGCGTTCACGAAGGTCGTGAAGCGGGCCAGCCGGGCCGGGTCGGCGAGGGTGTCTGCCCACTCGTCGCTGTAGTGCGCCACGTGCCGCTCCATGGCGGCGTCGAGGTCGGCGCAGAGACCGAGGCTGTCGTCGACGATGACGGCGCGCAGGTGGTCCAGCCCGCCGTCCATGGTCTCCACCCATGGCGCGGTGCGCTGCAGCCGGTCCGCCGTGAACACGTAGAACATGAGGAACCGGTCGATGGTCCGCACGAGCGTCTCCGTGTCGACGTCGGTGAGGAACAAGTCGGCGTGCCTCGGCCGGTAGCCGCCGTTGCCTCCGACGTACAGGTTCCAGCCGTTCTCCGTGGCGATGATGCCGACGTCCTTGCTGCGTGCCTCCGCGCACTCGCGGGCGCAGCCGGAGACAGCCATCTTCACCTTGTGCGGGCTGCGCAAGCCGCGGTAGCGGAGCTCCAGCTCGATGGCGAGCGTCGTCGAGTCCTGTACGCCGTAGCGGCACCAGGTGCTGCCGACGCACGACTTCACCGTCCGGAGCGACTTGCCGTACGCATGCCCGCTCTCCATGCCCGCATCGACGAGTCGTTGCCAGATGGGCGGCAGCTGCTCGACCCTGGCGCCGAACATGTCGATCCGCTGGCCGCCCGTGATCTTCGTGTAGAGCCCGAAGTCCTTGGCCACCTGGGCGATGACGAGCAGGTGGTCGGGCGTCACCTCTCCACCAGGGATGCGCGGGACGACGCTGTAGCTGCCGTCCTTCTGCAGGTTGGCCAGCATGTGGTCGTTGGTGTCCTGCAAGCCACCGCGCTCGTCGTCGAGCACGTAGCCGGTGCCGAGCGACGCGAGGATGCTGGCTGCGACGGGCTTGCAGATGTCGCATCCCCGTCCGGTGCCGTGCTCGGCCAGCAGCTGCGACCACGTGCGGATCTCGCGCACGCGCATCACCTCGAACAGCTCGGCCCGGCTCAAGGCGAAGTGCTCGCAGAGCGCGCTGCTCATGACGACGCCCTGCGCCGCGAGCTCCGTCGCGACGAGCTCCTTGACCAGCCCGAGGCAGGAGCCACAACCGGTGCCCGCGCGGGTGCAGGCCTTCACCCCGCCGACGTCGGTGCAACCGCTCTCGCACACGGCGGCGCGCAGGTCGCCCTTGGAGACGTCGTAGCAGGAGCAGACCTGCGCGCTGTCGGGCAGTCCCGCGGCGCCGGCGGTCGGGGCACCGCTGCGTGCGGGCAGGACCAGCTCGACCAGGTTGGCCGGCAGCGGGGCGTCGGCGCCGACCATCGGCCGCAGGACGGGGTATGGAGACGCGTCGCCAACGAGCACGCCGCCGAGCAGTCGCTGCGCGTCGTCGGAGACGACGAGCTTGCTGTAGATGCCGGCAACCGGGTCGGAGTAGACGAGCTCCAGTGCACCGGGTGTCTCGCCGTGCGCGTCGCCGAAGCTCGCGACGTCGATGCCAAGCAGCTTGAGCTTGGTGGAGAGGTCCGCGCCCGTGAACTCCCGGGTGCCGCCGAGGAGCCGGTCGACGACGACCTCGGCCTGCGCGTAGCCGGGTGCGACCAGCCCCCAGCAGCGGCCGGCGGCACTCGCGCACTCGCCGACCGCGTAGACCTTCGGCGCGCTGCTGCGGCAGGCCTCGTCGACGAGCACGCCGCCGCGCTCCGCGACGTCGATGCCCGCGCTGCGAGCGAGTGCATCGTGCGGCCGGATGCCCGCGGAGAACACGACGAGATCCACGTCGAGCGGCTCGCCCTCCGCGAACACCATCCGCAGCCCGCCGTCGACGTCCTCGATCCGGTCGGTGGACGCCCCGGTCCGGACGTCGACGCCGAGGCCGCCGACGAGCCGCCGCAGCGCCTGCCCACCGCCCTCGTCGACCTGCACCGGCATGAGCCGCGGCGCGAACTCGACGACCGTCGTCTGCAGGCCCAGCTGCAGCAGGGCGTTGGCTGCCTCGAGGCCGAGCAGCCCACCGCCGACGACGGCGCCGCGGGTGGCGCCATCGGCGGCGGCGCGGATCTGCGACAGGTCGGACAACGTGCGGTAGACGAACCGGTTCGGTCCGGCGGCGCCGGGCACGGGCGGTACGAACGGCGTGGAGCCCGTCGCCAGCACCAGTGCGTCGTACGGCGTGACGAGCCCGCTCGCCGAGGTGACCGTGCGGGATCCGGTGTCGACGGAGACGACCGGGTCGCCGAGCCGCAGATCGAGCGCCGGGTCGACGAAGAAGCCGTCGGCGACGAGGCACAGCGCGTCGGCGGACCTGCCGCTGAACCACGATGACAGGCCGACCCGGTCGTACGCCGGCACGTCCTCCTCGGCGTGCACGATGACGTCCCACTCCGCCGTCAGGCCCCGCTCCACGGCCAGCTCGACCAAGCGGTGGCCGACCATGCCGTGGCCGACGACGACCAGCGTCCGACGGTTCATGCGGTTCTCCTCACGGGGACGGCTTCCTCTGTGCGTGGCAGCAGCGCGGCGACGGACGATGCGCAGGTGCCGCAGCCGGTGGTGGCGCGGGTGGCGGCGGCCGCCTCGGTGACGGTGCGCGCCCCACAGCGGCGCAGCGCGCCGGCGGTGACCGAGTTGCAGGTGCAGACGACGGCCTCGTCGTCGACCTCGGAGCGGGCACCGTCGGACAGGCCGGCGAACAGCAGGTGCAGCCGCTCGGCCGGCAGCGGGGTGCCGCGGTCGAACGCCTGCGTCACCGCGCCGGCCGTGGCGAGGTCGCCCAACAGCACCGCGCCGGTGACGACGCCGTCGCGGACGACGAGCTTCTTGTAGACGTGCCGGGCGGGGTCGGCCCACTGCAGGACCTCCAACCCGGCACCGACGTCGGCGAGCTCGGGCGCCGTCTCGCCCATGGCGGCGACCTCGAGGTCGAGGGCCTTGAGCCGCGCGACGGTCCGGCTGCCCGGGTAGGTGGCGCTCCCGCCGGTCAGCACGTCGGCGAGTACGGCCGCCTGCTCCCACGCCGGGGCGACGAGGCCGTAGACCTGCCCGCGGTGCTGCGCGCACTCGCCGATGGCCCATACGTCGGGGTCGTCGGTGCGCAACCGGTCGTCGACGACGACGCCGCGCTCGACGGTCAGTCCGGCGGACCGAGCCAGCTCTGTCTCTGGCCGCACACCGCAGGCGAGCACGACGAGATCGCCGGCGACGTGCCGCCCGTCGGCGAGACCTACACCGGTGACCGAGCGCGTCCCCGTGACGCTGCTGGCGAACGAGCCGAGATGCACTCCGACACCGAGGCACTCGACCGACCGCCGTAGCACCGCACCGCCGACCGGGTCCAGCTGCATGTCCATCAGGTGCGACATGCCGTGCACGACGTCGACGGCGAGGCCGTGCTGGAGCAGCCCGCGGGCAGCCTCGAGGCCGAGCAGCCCGCCGCCGACCACGACCGCCCGCTCCGCCTTGCCGGCGGCGGCCGCGATGGCGGCGCAGTCGGCGAGGGTGCGGAAGACGAAGACACCGGGCAGCAGTACGCCGGACGGGCCGGCGATGCCGTGCACCGGCGGGACGAGCGCGGTGCTCCCCGTCGCCAGGACGAGTGCGTCGTACGGGAGGGAGGTGCCGTTCGACGTCGTGACGGTGCGGGCGGTGCGGTCGACGGCTGTCACTCGCTCGCCGAGCCTTCGGACGGCGCCACTTCCCCCGGGCATGGCGATGTCGGCGGATGCGCGCTTGCCGGCCAGCACGTCGGACAGCAGCACGCGGTTGTACGCCGGCTGGTCCTCCGCGCCGACCACCGTCACCTCGAGCCGACGGTCGCGCCGAAGCAGCTCGTCGGCCAGCCGGGCGCCGGCCATGCCGTTGCCGACGACGACGATCCGTTGCGGCCTCATCGGGCGGCGTCCGCGTGCAGCCTGTCGATGCGCGCGGCACAGACTTTGAACGACGGCATCCGCGACACGGGGTCGAGCTCGTCGTCGGTCAGGCTGTTGGCGCGCTGCTTGCCGCCCCAGTGGAACGGCACGAAGACGGTGTCGCTGCGGACCGTGTCGGTGACCCGGGTGCGCAGCCAGGCCTCGCCGCGGCGGGTGCTCACCTTGACCCGCTCGCCGTCCAGGACGCCGAGTCGCTCGGCCAGGTGCGGGTGCACCTCGACGAAGGCGTGCGGTGCGGCGTCGTTGAGGGCGACGACCCGCCGGGTCTGCGCGCCGCTCTGGTACTGCATGGCGATCCGCCCGGTCGTGAGGTGGAGGGGGTAGTCGTCGTCCACGGGCTCCGTCGGCTCCGGCTGGTCGACCGGCACCAGCACGGCTCTGCCGTCAGCGGTGGCGAACCTGTCGAGGAAGAGCCGCGGTGTGCCGGGGGAGTCGACGGTGGGACACGGCCAGTGCAGCGCTTCGCCGCCGGCCAGCCGGGCATGGCTGATCCCGGCGTAGTCGGCGCGGCCGCCCGCACTGGCTCGCCGCAGCTCGTCGAAGACCGCTTCGGCGTCCGTCGGAAAGCCGGTGGGCCAACCGAGGCGCTCGGCCAGTCCAGCGAGGACCTCGAGATCGGTCCGTACGCCCTCCGGCGGGTCGAGGGCCTTACGGCGCAGCAGCACCCTGCCCTCCAGGTTGGTCATGGTGCCGGTCTCCTCGGCCCACTGCGCGGTCGGCAGGACGACGTCGGCGAGCCGGGCCGTCTCGGACAGCACGAGGTCGGCGACGACGAGGCAGGACAGGCTGGCGATCCGCTGCGCGACGAGGCGCGCGTTGGGTGCGCTGACGACGGGGTTGGAGCCGAGCAGCAGCAGCGCCTCCGGCCCGCCCCCGTCCCCGAGCGCGAGGAGCAGCTCCTGCGCCGAGCGGCCGGGGCCCGGCAGGTCGTCGGGGTCGACGCCCCAGACGGCAGCGACGTGGGCGCGAGCCGCCGGGTCGCTGATGCTGCGGTATCCAGGCAGCTGGTCGGCCTTCTGACCGTGCTCGCGACCGCCCTGGCCGTTTCCCTGGCCGGTGAGGCAGCCCCATCCGCTGGCGGGCCGGCCGGGCAGCCCGAGTGCCAAGGCGAGGTTGGTGAAAGCCAGCACGGTGTCCACGCCGTGGCTGTGCTGCTCCGCGCCGCGGGCGGTGAGCACCATCGCGGACGACGCCGCGCCGAGCATCCGCACCGCCGCCCGCAGGTCGGGCTCGGAGACGCCGGTGACGCGCTCGACGCGGGCCGGCCACCACGACGCGCAGGCGGCGCGGACGTCGTCGAAACCGGTCGTGCGGGCAGCCAGGTAGTCCCGGTCGACCAGTCCCTCCGCGATGGCGAGGTGCAGCAGGCCGTTCGCCAGCGCGAGATCGGTGCCGGGCTGGGGCTGCAGGTGCAGGTCGGCCGCTGCCGCGGTTGGCGTGCGACGTGGGTCGACGACGATCAGCCGGCCACCGGCATCGTGCTGGCGCGCGAGGTGTGACATGAACGGCGGCATCGTTTCGGCGACGTTGCTGCCGACGAGGAGGATGCAGTCCGTCGCGCCGACGTCCTCGAGCGGGAAGGGCAGGCCGCGGTCCACTCCGAACGCGCGGTTGGCTGCCGCAGCTGCGGAGCTCATGCAGAACCGGCCGTTGTAGTCGACCTGTGACGTCCGCAGGACCACGCGGGCGAACTTGCCGACCGCGTACGCCTTCTCGTTCGTCAGCCCGCCGCCGCCGAACACCGCTACCGCGTCTGGGCCGCCGCGCTCCTGGGCGGCTCGGATCCCGGCGGCAGCGAGGTCCAGCGCGTCGTCCCAGGACACGGGCAGCAGTGGGCCGGTCTTGCTCGCCCTGGCCAGTGGCGTCGTGAGCCGGCCCGGTCCGGTCAGCAGGTCTGCCGAGGTCCAGCCCTTTCGGCACAGCCCGCCCCGGCTCGTCGGGAAGTCTCTCGCCGTGACGACGGCGCCGCCTCGGCCGTCCGGGGTGAGGGCCATCGCGCACTGGAGCGCGCAGTACGGGCAGTGCGTCGCGACGGGCAGGGCAAGGGACACACGAAGACCCTGCGTGACTCGGGTTCCCGATCGGTGTCCCTCGTGTTCCGCCGAGGTTCCGTTGTTCTCATGTGCCGCACCTCACGCTGTGCGGACGCCGTTGCCACGCAACGGAAACGCGCCGGAAATGACCGCCGGGCACGGTTGCCACGAACCGGGAGGAGGTGTGGACATGGACGAGCAGCCGCTCGCCGGCTTCACCGTTGCGGTCACGGCCGCGCGCCGGCGCGAGGAGCTGACGGCGCTGCTCGAACGACGCGGCGCGCGGGTCGTCGAGGCGCCGGCGATCCGGATCGTCCCCACCGGTGATGACGAGGAGCTCCTCGCCACGACGCGGGCCTGCATCGCCGCCGCCCCCGACGTGGTGGTGGCGACGACGGGCATCGGCTTCCGGGGCTGGATGGAGGCAGCCGACGGCTGGGGCCTCGGTGAGCGGCTGCGCGAGTGCTTGACCCGTTCGGAGCTGCTCACCCGCGGTCCCAAGGCCAAGGGGGCGGTGCGCGCCGCGGGGCTCGCCGAGGCGTGGGCGCCGGACAGCGAGTCCACCGACGAGGTCCTGACCAAGCTGCTCGCCGAGGGAGTGGCGGGCCGCCGCGTCGCGGTGCAGCTGCACGGCGAGCCGCTTCCGGACTTCTGCGCCGCCCTGCGCGCGGCCGGTGCCGAGGTGCTTGAGGTGCCGGTCTACCGGTGGCTCCCGGCGGAGGATGGGCGGCCGCTGCGCAGGCTGGTGGAGCAGGTGGCCGCCGGCCAGGTCGACTGCGTGACGTTCACCAGCGCACCCGCCGTCATGGCGATGCTCGCCATCGCCGACGAGGAGCGCCGGCGGGACGCGGTGCTCGACGCATTGCGCGGTGCCGTGCTGGCTGCGTGCGTCGGCCCGGTCACCGCCGCGCCGCTGGAGCGGCTCGGCGTGACGACCGTGCAGCCGCAGCGCGCCCGCCTCGGCGCGCTCGTGCGCACCGTCGTGGAGACGCTGCCGGCGCTACGGACCAAGGCAGTGCGGGCGGGTGCGCACCGGCTCGAGCTGCGCGGTCACAGCGTCCTGGTCGACGGCGTTCCGGTGCCGCTGACGTCACGGCAGGCGAAGCTGCTGACGGCGCTTGTCGAGAGCGACGGGAAGGTGCTGTCACGCAGCGAGATCCTGCGCACCGCTTGGCCGGAGGAGCGGTGCGACGAGCACGCCGTGGAGATGACAGTCGCTCGGCTCCGGACCGTGCTCGGTCCCGCTGGCGGCATCGTGCAGACGGTCGTGAAGCGCGGCTATCGGCTCGCGGAGCCCGTCGGCCGGGCCACCTCACAGCCCGTCCCGGTGGCGGTGCGGGAGATGTGACGTCACAGGTCCCCGGCCGGAACCGTCAGGTCACGGTCGCTCCCTAGCGTCCTGCCGCACACCCACAGCGGAAGGACAATCATGACGGCAGCACTCGACGTCGCCACCCTCGCTCCCGAGCGCAAGCCGGATGCGACGGACGCGCCTCGGCGGCACTGGCTCGACGACTGGCATCCGGAGGACCCGGCCTTCTGGGAACGCACCGGCGCCGCAGTGGCGAAGCGCAACCTCGTCTTCTCGATCCTGTCCGAGCACATCGGCTTCTCCGTCTGGACGATGTGGTCGGTCCTGGTGCTGTTCCTGGGCCCGAGCTACGGGTTCGCGCCGCAGGACAAGTTCCTCCTGACGATCGTGCCCGCGCTCGTTGGGTCGCTGCTGCGGCTGCCCTACACGTTCGCCGTCGCCCGCTTCGGCGGTCGCAACTGGACGGTGTTCAGCGCGTTGTTGCTCGTCGTACCGATGGTGATGGCGCTCGTCGTTCTCGAGCCGGGTGTCTCGTTGTCGACGCTGCTCGTTGTCGCCGCGTTCGCCGGTGTCGGTGGCGGCAACTTCGCCAGCTCCATGGCGAACATCAACGCGTTCTACCCCGACCGGCTGAAGGGGCGGGCGCTCGGGCTCAACGCCGGTGGCGGCAACCTCGGTGTCCCAGTCGTGCAGCTCGCCGGCCTCCTCGTCCTCGCGACGGCCGGCGCCGCGCATCCCCGCGTCCTCATCGGCGCCTACCTGCCGCTGATCGTCGTCGCGGCGTTCCTCGCCCTGCGCAACATGGACAACCTCACGTCCGCGAAGAACGACAGGCGGGCGATGCGCGACGTCAGCCGCGATCCGCACACGTGGGTGATGTCGTTCCTCTACATCGGCACGTTCGGCTCGTTCATCGGTTTCGGCTTCGCCTTCGGGCAGGTGCTGCAGGTGCAGTTCGCGAGCTCGTTCCCGACACCGCTGGACGCGGCGTACCTCACGTTCCTGGGTCCGCTCCTCGGGTCCCTGATCCGCCCGGTCGGCGGCATGATGGCCGACCGCTACGGCGGTGCTCGTGTCACCGCGATCACCTTCGTCGCCATGGCCGTCGGCGCAGCTGTCGTCCTCGTCGCGTCGCTGCAGGAGTCGCTGCCGCTCTTCGTCGTCGGGTTCACGACCCTGTTCGTCCTGAGCGGCATCGGCAACGGGTCGACGTACAAGATGATCCCGGCCATCTTCCGCGCGAAGGCGCAGCGCCACGTCGACGCCGGTGCCGACCGGGCGGTCAGCGAGCGTGAAGCGCGCCGGCTCTCTGGTGCGCTCATCGGCCTCGCCGGCGCGATCGGCGCGTTCGGCGGAGTGCTCGTCAACGTCGCCTTCCGGCAGTCGTTCCTGGAGACCGGCGCGGGCAACGCGGCGTACGTCGCGTTCCTCGTCTTCTACGGGGTGTGCGTCGTCGTGACGTGGGCGGTGTACCTGCGGCGGTCTCCCCGCCGACTCGTCGGCCTGTGACTCGGGGGACCATCGGGCCAGAGCCCCGCCGCGAAGTCAGGTCTGTCGCCAAGCGGGTGCTTGCTGCTTGACTGCGCCGAAGCCTGCCTCTGATCAACTGAGGCAGGCCTCAGCGCCGGCTCGGCACTCTGCCAGGTTGATGTCCTAGGCCGTGGGAGGCGGGGGTCACCAGCCGCGCTTGCGCCACTCCGATAGCGACGGGCGCTCGGCGCCGAGCGTCGTGTCGGACCCGTGACCCGGGTAGACCCACGTCGAGTCCGGGAAGGCGCCGAACAGCTTGGTGTCGACGTCGTCGATCAACGACGAGAAGCGCGCAGCGTCCTGCTCGGTGTTGCCCACGCCGCCCGGGAACAGCGCGTCACCGGTGAACAGGTGCCCACCTTCCGAGGGGTAGTGAAGCGCCACGGAACCCGGGGTGTGCCCCACCAGCGTGATGGCCGTCAGCTCGTGCGAGCCCACCCGCACGGTGTCGCCGTCGGACAGGACCCGGTCCACGGGCAACGGGAGGTCTGCTGCATCAGCCTGCGTTGCCAGCACGGGTGCGCCGGTCGCCTTCACCACGTCGATGAGGGCCTGCTGGTGGTCCCAGTGGCCGTGCGTCTCGACGACGCCGACGAGGGTGCCGTCACCGAGTGCCTCGAGCAGCCGTTCCGGGTCACCGGCCGCGTCGATCAGCAGCGTCTCGCCGGAGCCGGTGTCGCGCAGCAGGTAGCAGTTGTTGTTGAACGGGTTGGTCGCGATCTTCGTGATCGTCAGGCCGGGCAGCTCGCGGACGTCGACCGGGCCGCCGACGGCCACCTCGCCGGTGTAGCTCACGCAGGTCCTCCTCGGGATGCCGGTCAGGTCAGCGCCACTCTGGCAGGTCTCGCAGGTCCTGCCTGGCCGCCTCGCGGGCTCCGGCGAGCTCTGGGGCAAGGGTCACGGGGGTCTCCCTGCGACGGCCGGAAGAGTTCTGTCGGATCCCGAGGTTAGCCTGGGGACGGCCTTGCTCTGCCGTGTGAAACCCGACGAAATGGACCTGATGGCCGACCGCCTGGTCGTGCGCGGCGCGCGCGAGCACAACCTCAAGGACGTCTCCCTCGACCTCCCGCGCAACGCGCTGGTCGTCTTCACCGGCCTGTCCGGGTCCGGGAAGTCCAGCCTGGCCTTCGACACGATCTTCGCCGAGGGGCAGCGGCGCTACGTCGAGTCGCTGAGCGCCTACGCGCGGCAGTTCCTCGGGCAGATGGACAAGCCCGACGTCGACTTCATCGAAGGGCTATCGCCCGCGGTCAGCATCGACCAGAAGTCCACGAGCAAGAACCCCCGATCCACGGTCGGCACGATCACCGAGGTCTACGACTACCTCCGCCTGCTCTACGCGCGCGCCGGCATCCCGCACTGCCCGAAGTGCGGCCGCGTCATCGCTCGCCAACAGCCCAGCCAGATCGTCGACCGGGTGCTCGAGCTCGAGGAGGGCAGCCGCTTCCAGGTGCTCGCTCCGGTGATCCGCGGTCGCAAGGGGGAGTACGTCGACCTGTTCGCCGAGCTGCAGACGAAGGGCTTCAGCCGGGCCCGGGTCGACGGCGTCGTCCACTCGCTGACGGACGTCCCGAAGCTCAAGAAGCAGGAGAAGCACACGATCGAGGTCGTCGTCGACCGCCTCACCGTCAAGGACTCGTCGAAGCGGCGGCTCACCGACTCCGTGGAGACCGCGCTGCAACTCGGTGGCGGGCTCGTCGTCCTCGACTTCATCGACCTGCCCGACGACGACCCGCACCGCGAGCGCACCTTCTCCGAGCACCTCGCCTGCCTGTACGACGACCTGTCGTTCGAAGAGCTCGAGCCGCGCTCGTTCTCCTTCAACTCGCCGTACGGCGCGTGCGTCGAGTGCCACGGCCTGGGCACTCGTAAGGAGGTCGACCCCGAGCTCGTCATCCCCGATGAGGACAAGAGCTTCGAGCAGGGCGCGGTCTCGCCGTGGTCGAGCGGCCACAACATCGAGTACTTCGGCCGGCTCATCCAGGCGCTCGGTGACGCGCTCGGCTTCAAGCTCAGTACGCCGTGGAAGAAGCTGACGAAGAAGCAGCAGGACGCCGTCCTCTACGGACACGACACCGAGGTCCACGTCCGCTACAAGAACCGCTACGGCCGGGAGCGGAGCTACTACACGGCGTACGAAGGGGTCATCCCGTTCATCGAGCGGCGGCATGCGGAGTCGGAGAGCGACACGAGCCGCGAGCGCTACGAGGGCTACATGCGCGAGGTGCCATGCCCCGAGTGCAACGGCTCTCGCCTCAAGCCCGAGGTGCTCGCGGTCACTCTCGCCGACAAGTCGATCGCCGACGTCGCGTCGATGTCGATCCGCGAGTGCGCCGACTTCCTGCGCAACCTCGAGCTCGACGCCCGACAGCGGGTCATCGCCGAGCGCGTCGTCAAGGAGGTCAACGCCCGGCTGGGCTTCCTGCTCGACGTGGGGCTCGACTACCTCTCGCTCGACCGGCCGTCGGCCACCCTCGCCGGTGGCGAGGCGCAGCGCATCCGGCTCGCGACGCAGATCGGGTCCGGGCTCGTCGGCGTGCTCTACGTCCTCGACGAGCCCAGCATTGGCCTGCACCAGCGCGACAACCGCCGGCTCATCGAGACGCTGCTGCGGCTCAAGGAGCTCGGCAACACCCTCATCGTCGTCGAGCACGACGAAGACACCATCGCCACCGCCGACTGGGTCGTCGACATCGGTCCGGGTGCTGGTGAGCACGGCGGGCAGATCGTCGTGTCCGGCACGGTCGACGATCTGCTGGCGAGCCCGGACTCCATCACCGGCATGTACCTCTCGGGCCGGCTGTCGATCGAGGTCCCGGCCGTACGCCGGCCGCCCACGCCCGGACGTGAGCTGACCGTCGTCGGTGCGCGAGAGCACAACCTGCAGGACGTCACGGTCAGCTTCCCGCTCGGCTGCCTGGTCGCGGTGACCGGCGTCAGCGGGTCAGGCAAGTCGACGCTGGTCAACGACATCCTCGCCGCCGTCCTGGTCAAGCAGCTCAACGGCGCGCGCGACGTCCCCGGGAGGCACACTCGCGTGAGTGGTCTCGAGCACCTCGACAAGGTCGTGCGCGTCGACCAGTCACCGATCGGGCGCACACCGCGCTCCAATCCGGCGACCTACACCGGTGTGTTCGACCACATGCGCAAGCTGTTCGCGGAGACCACCGAGGCGAAGGTGCGCGGCTACCAGCCGGGGCGGTTCTCGTTCAACGTCAAGGGCGGCCGCTGCGAGGCATGCAAGGGCGACGGCACGATCAAGATCGAGATGAACTTCCTCCCCGACGTCTACGTCCCGTGCGAGGTCTGTCACGGCGCCCGCTACAACCGCGAGACGCTCGAGGTGCACTTCAAGGGCAAGACGATCTCCGAGATCCTCGACATGTCCATCGCGGATGCCGCCGACTTCTTCGAGGCGGTGCCGGCGATCCGTCGGCACCTGCAGACGCTCGTCGACGTCGGGCTCGGCTACGTCCGGCTCGGTCAGCCGGCGCCGACCCTGTCCGGCGGCGAGGCGCAGCGGGTGAAGCTGGCCAGCGAGCTGCAGAAGCGGCAGACCGGTCGCACGGTCTACATCCTCGACGAGCCGACCACCGGGCTGCACTTCGAGGACATCAACAAGCTGCTCGGAGTGCTCGGCCGGCTGGTCGACCAGGGCAACTCGGTGATCGTCATCGAGCACAACCTCGACGTGATCAAGACGGCCGACTGGGTCGTGGACATGGGGCCCGAGGGCGGCTCCGGCGGCGGCACGGTGGTCGCCGAGGGGACGCCTGAGGTGGTGGCGGAGGTCGGCGCGTCGCATACCGGGCGCTTCCTCAAGGAGGTCCTCGCCGGGCGCAGCCGGTTCCCGGCGCCGCCCGGTGAGCCGGCACCCCGCCGCAAGGCGACCAAGGCCGCGGCCAAGAAGACGGTGCGCAAGAAAGTCGCCGCCGCGCGGTAGCTCTTCCCGCGAACGGGCAGTCGCGCGCGTGTTGCTCGGCTAGCGTGCGGGCTCGCTCTCGTCATCCCGAAAGGCCCGGCATGTCCCGCTCGACGCTGCGCACCGTCGTTCTTGCCGGCGGCCTCGTCGTCGCCCTGACCGGTCCGCTGGGCGGGGTCTCGGGGGCCGAACCGACGCCCTCGCCAGACCCGTCGGCGTCGGCGCTCCCCAGTCCTACCTCGAGCCCGACGCCGGTTCCGGCCGGGCCGTTCGTCGTCGCCCTCTCGTTGACGCGATCCGTCGGCACGGTCACCTACGGCGGCACGGTCACGCTGTCGGGCGCGCTCACCCGGGCCGACGGCTCGCCGGTCGTCGATGCGCCGGTGCAGGTGCTGTCTCGCACCGGCGGCCAGGACAGCCGCGTCGTGCTGGCGACCGTGCGCACCGGCTCGGACGGCCGGCTGGTGCGGCTCGTCTCACCGCGCACGACCGCTGAGTACCAGCTGCGGTACGGCGGTGACGCCCTGAACGCACCGGCGGTCAGCAACAAGGTGGTCACCACCCTCAAGCCCCGCATCAGCGGCGCCTTCTCGCCGGCCGGTCTCAAGCTCGGTCAGACGAGCGTCCTTCGCGGGTCGGTCGCGCCGGCGTACGCCGGAACCCGGCTCGCCATCCGCCGAAGGATGCCCGACGGCAGCTGGCGCGACACCGCGGTCGTGGGCATCGACGGCAACGGCGCCTACCGGTGGTCGGTGACGCCGAGCGTCATCGGACGCCACGTCTTCCAGGTCGTCCTGCCCGCCCGGCCCGCCCACCTGGAGGCGGCGACGCCGGCGATGGCCGTCCAGGTCGACCCCCGCGACCTCGGGCGGGGTGACCGCGGGGCCGACGTCCTGACGCTCGAGAAGCGGCTCGCCGCCGTGAAGGCCGACGTCGGGAAGATCGACGGACTCTTCGACTACGACCTCGCGCACGCGGTCGTCGCGTTCCAGAAGTCACAGGGCATCGCGCGGACGTTCCGCTACGACAGCGCGACGCGGCTGCGGCTGGGGTCGCCGGCGCCGGTGCAGCTGCGCTACCCGAAGGCCGGCCGCGCCGTCGAGATCAACCTGCGCCAGCAGGTTCTCTACCTGTCGGAGGGCGGGGTCCTGCGCCGCATCCTCGATGTCTCGAGCGGCAACGACCAGCTCTACGAGTCGGAAGGGGTGACGAGTCGGGCGACCACGCCGCGAGGCAGCTTCGCGATCACCCGCAAGATCGACGACCCGTATCACGAGAGCCCACTCGGCATCCTCTACCGACCGGCGTACTTCTACCGGGGCTGGGCCGTGCACGGCAGCGCCAGCGTGCCGGCGTACCCCGCAAGTCACGGGTGCGTCCGGATCACCAACGGGGCGATGGACCGCCTCTACAACCTGCTCACCATCGGCACACCCCTCACGGTGTACTCCGGATAGTCACTCCGACGCGAGCAGCCGCGCGAGCAGCGCATCGATCGTCTCGTCGCTGCGCTCCTCGCCGGCCGGGATGACCGCGTCGGTGCGATCGAGGAAGTCCAGGACGAGCTCTTTCGGCACCGAGACGCAGGCCGCGCGACCCGGCCGCTCCAGCTCGAACCAGACCCGGCCGAGCTGGTCGTCCGGACGGAACCGCACGTCACCGTCGCCGGTCGGCGCATCGAGGCCGTACCTCAGGAAGTCGCGCAGGATCACCCACTCGCCCTGGGGCAGGCTGGGGTGGTCGGGCTCGGCCGTCAGCGTCAGCACGACCGCCAGCGGGTCGTCCGATCGCCAGGCGAGCCGCAGCACCGTCGTAAGGCCGCGGCCGGTCAGCCGGCCGTCGTCGAGGACGACCTCTGCCGCGACCTCGTCCTGGACCACCTGTCGAGGCTTGCACCCGCCCGGAATGCCCCGATGACCGGGGGTCCCGCACGTAGGCTGGAGCGCGTGGCAGACCCGTCGCCATCGAGGCGAGCACTGGCCCGCCCGGCGGCGGGGACGATCCCGGTCGGCCCGGGTGTCTACCGGTTCCGCGACGACCGCGGTCGGGTCATCTACGTCGGCAAGGCGAAGAGCCTGCGCAGCCGGTTGTCGTCGTACTTCCAGGACGTTGCCAACCTGCACCCGCGGACCCGGCAGATGGTCACGTCGGCGAGCTCGGTGGAGTGGACGGTCGTCACGACCGAGGTCGAGGCGCTGCAGCTGGAGTACAGCTGGATCAAGGAGTTCGACCCGCGGTTCAACGTCCGCTACCGCGACGACAAGAGCTACCCGTCCCTGGCCGTGACGCTCTTCGAGGACTACCCGCGGCTGCAGGTGATGCGCGGCCCGAAGAAGAAGGGCGTGCGCTACTTCGGTCCGTACGCGCATGCCTGGGCTATCCGGGAGACGCTCGACCTGCTGCTTCGTGTCTTCCCGGCGCGCACCTGCAGCGCCGGTGTCTTCAAGCGCGCGGGGCAGGTCGGCCGTCCGTGCCTGCTCGGGTACATCGGCAAGTGCAGTGCGCCATGCGTCGATCGGGTGACGCAGGAGGAGCACCGCGAGATCGTCGACGACTTCTGCGACTTCATGGCCGGCTCAACGGCGCGCTACCTGAAGCGGCTCGAGAAGGAGATGTCCGAGGCCGCGAAGGCGCAGGAGTATGAACGCGCCGCCCGCCTCCGCGATGACATCGGAGCGCTGCGCCGGGCCGTGGAGAAGCAGACGGTCGTCCTCGGCGACGGCACCGACGCCGACGTCATCGCCGTGGCTGAGGACCAGCTCGAGGCCGCCATCCAGGTCTTCTACGTGCGGGGTGGTCGAGTCCGTGGCCAGCGCGGCTTCGTCGTCGACAAGGTCGAGGACCTCAGCACCGGTGAGGTCATTGGGCAGTTCCTCACCCAGGCGTACGGCGAGGACGACCCCGATGCAGTGCTCATGTCGGAGCCGGTCGATCGCCGCCTCGAGACCGGGGCCGGCGTCGTCACGGGGGAGGCATCCGACGTACCGCGTGAGGTGTTGGTGCCGGCGCTGCCGCCCGACGCAGACGCCATCAGCCAGTGGCTGTGCACCCTGCGGGGGACCAACGTCGTGCTGCGGGTGCCGCAGCGCGGCGACAAGAAGGCGCTGCTGGAGACGGTCGAGCGCAACGCGAAGCAGGCGTTTGCGCTGCACAAGACGAAGCGCGCGAGTGACCTGACGGCGCGGTCGAAGGCGCTCGCCGAGATCCAGGAGGCACTCGGGCTCGGCGAGGCGCCGCTGCGGATCGAGTGCTTCGACGTGTCCAACCTGCAGGGCACGTCGGTCGTCGCGTCGATGGTTGTCTTCGAGGACGGGCTGGCTCGCAAGTCGGAGTACCGCACGTTCGCGGTGAAGGGCGTCGAGGGTCAGGACGACGTCGCGTCGATCCACGAGGTGATCCGCCGGCGCTTCGCCCGCTACGTCGCAGAGCGGATCGAGGAGGGCGAGCTCGACGCCGCAGAGGTCGGTGAGGACGCGGCGCCGCACTCGCCGATCGACCCCGAGACCGGCCGGCCGCGCCGGTTCGCCTACCCACCGCAGCTCGTCGTCGTCGACGGCGGGCAACCGCAGGTCGCGGCGGCGAAGCGCGCGCTCGACGAGCTCGGCGTCGACGACGTCGCGCTGTGCGGGCTCGCGAAACGGCTCGAGGAGGTCTGGCTGCCCGGTGAAGACGCTCCCGTCATCCTGCCGAGGACCAGCGAGGGCCTCTACCTGCTGCAGCGGGTGCGCGACGAGGCGCACCGCTTCGCGATCACGTTCCACCGCAAGAAGCGGTCGAAGTCGATGGTCGAGTCCGCCCTCGACGACATCGCGGGCCTCGGGGCGACGCGCAAGAAGTCGTTGCTGCGACACTTCGGTTCGCTCAAGCGACTCAAGGCCGCGACCGTGGAGGACGTGATGGAGGTGCCCGGCGTGGGTCGGCGTACGGCGGAGTCCGTCGTCGCGGCCCTGGCCGGCGCTGCGCCCGACGTTCCGGCCTTCGACCCGCTCACCGGTGAGGTCGTCTCCTCGTGACGGCGCCGCACGGCCTCGAGGTCGTCGTCGTCACAGGGCTGTCCGGTGCCGGGCGGTCGACGGCCGCGAAGTGCCTGGAGGACCTCGGCTGGTTCGTCGTCGACAACCTGCCGCCCGCGCTGCTGTCGACGATGGTCGACCTCGGCTCACGGTCGCAGGGCGCGGTGTCGAAGATCGCCGTCGTGGCCGACGTCCGCTCGCGCGCGTTCTCGTCCGACCTGCGCACCGCGATCGACGAGACCGAGCGGCGCGGCGTGCACCCGCGGGTGCTGTTCCTCGAAGCGAGCGACGACGCTCTGGTACGCCGGTTCGAGAGCGTCCGGCGGCCGCATCCGATGCAGGGGGACGGACGGCTGGTCGACGGGATCGCCGCCGAGCGACAGCTGCTGCTCGACCTGCGCGGCGACGCCGACCTGGTGCTCGACACGTCGCTGCTCAACGTGCACGAGCTCCGCGGGAAGGTGGCCGCGGCGTTCGGCGCTGAGACCGACACCGACGCGCTGCAGGTGACGGTGCTGTCCTTCGGGTTCAAGTACGGCCTGCCCGTCGACGCAGACCTGGTGGTCGACTGCCGGTTCCTGCCCAACCCGCACTGGGTGCCGGAGCTGCGGCCGATGACCGGACGCGACGACGCCGTGCGCGACTACGTGCTCTCTCGGCCGGGAGCGGAGGAGTTCCTGGACCGCTACCAGGGCGTGCTCGAGCTGGTCACCGCGGGCTACAAGCGCGAGGGGAAGCACTACGCGCTCCTCGCCGTCGGCTGCACGGGTGGCAAGCACCGCAGCGTCGCGATGGCCGAGCAGCTCGCCGCGCGCCTGCGCGCGGCCGGCACCGAGGTCACCGTCACGCACCGCGACCTGGGCCGCGAGTGATAGCCCCACATCGCCGCCGCGGGGGCCCCGAGTGAACCGCAACCCCAAGGTGGTTGCCCTCGGAGGCGGCCACGGGCTGGCGGCCTCGCTGCAGGCGCTGCGGCGGGTCACGCCTGAGCTGACGGCGGTGGTCACCGTCGCCGACGACGGCGGTTCCAGCGGCCGGCTGCGGGATGAGCTCGACGCCCTCCCCCCTGGCGACCTGCGGATGGCGCTCGCCGCGATGGCCGGCGATGACGACTGGGCCCAGACATGGTCCCGCCTGCTGCAGCACCGCTTCGGTGGCACCGGACCCCTCGCCGGCCACGCCGTCGGCAACCTCCTGCTCGCGGGCCTCGCGCAGTCGACCGGCGATCCCGTCGTCGCTCTCGACCTCGTCGCCCGGATGTTGGGCGTCACCGGCCGCGTCCTGCCGATGAGCCCGGTTCCGCTGGAGATCTGCGCCGAGGTCATCGGGCTGGTCCCCGGCGCCCCCTCCGAGATCACCGAGGTCGTGGGCCAGGTGGCGGTCGCGACCACGCCCGGGCTCGTCGCCGCCGTGCACCTGCGGCCGCCGAACCCGCCGGCCTGCAAGGAAGCGGTGCGGGCGGTCGAGGAGGCCGACTGGGTCGTCTTCGGTCCGGGCTCGTGGTTCACGAGCGTCCTGCCTCACCTGCTCGTGCCCGACCTGAGCGATGCGCTGCACCGGACGACAGCTCGCCGGGTGGTCGCGCTGAACCTCGCGCCGCAGGCGGGCGAGACCGAGGGGTTCACCCCCGAGTCGTACCTCGACGTGCTCGCGGCGCACGCGCCGGAGCTGCAGATCGACGTGGTTCTCGCCGACGAGAGCATGGTCGTGGACAGGCGTGGTCTCATGGCTGCAGCGCAGTCAGTGGGCGGACGGCTGGTGCTCTCGTCGATGGCTCTCGGCGACGGGACCCCACGGCACGACCCCCAGCGGCTGGCGCGTGCATATGAAGAGGTCTTCGGAGGAGTCGCATGGCGATGACGGCAGCCGTCAAGGACGAGCTCTCCCGTCTGACGGTGACCAAGCCCTGCTGCCGCAAGGCGGAGATGGCCTCGCTGCTCCGGTTCGCGGGCGGGCTGCACCTCGTCGCCGGCAAGATCGTCGTCGAGGCCGAGCTCGACACCGGCATCACGGCCCGGCGCCTGCGCAAGGAGGTCGCCGAGGTCTACGGGCACGCCAGCGACGTCCATGTGGTCGCGGCCGGGGGACTGCGCAAGGGCAACCGCTACGTCGTCCGCATCTCGAAGGACGGCGACGGGCTGGCGCGGCAGACCGGCCTCGTCGACGGGCAGGGCCGGCCGGTCCGCGGACTTCCCCCCTCCGTCGTCAGCGGCGCCACCTGTGACGCTGCGGCGGCCTGGCGCGGCGCGTTCCTCGCCCACGGGTCGCTGACCGAGCCCGGCCGCTCGTCGTCGCTCGAGATCACCTGCCCGGGGCCGGAGGCGGCTCTCGCCCTCGTCGGCGCGGCTCGCCGCATCGGTGTCCAGGCCAAGGCCCGGGAGGTGCGCGGCATCGACCGGGTCGTCGTGCGCGACGGCGACGCCATCGGCGTGCTCCTGACCAGGCTGGGCGCCCACGAGAGCGTGCTCGCCTGGGAGGAGCGCCGGATGCGCCGCGAGGTGCGCGCGACCGCCAACCGGCTGGCCAACTTCGATGACGCCAACCTGCGCCGGTCGGCGCGGGCGGCGGTGGCCGCGGGTGCCCGGGTGGAGCGCGCGCTCGAGATCCTCGGCGACGACGCGCCCGATCACCTGCTGCAGGCGGGCCGGCTGCGGATGGAGCACGCCAACGCCTCGCTCGAGGAGCTCGGCGCCCTCGCCGACCCGCCGATGACCAAGGACGCCGTCGCGGGTCGCATCCGGCGCCTGCTGGCCATGGCGGACAAGCGGGCGGCCGACCTCGGCATCCCCGACACGGAGGCCAACGTCACCCCCGAGATGCTCGAAGGCGCTCCCTAACCCATCGGCCCCGCCCCTTCACCTAGACGATCACCGCCGGCTGAGCGTCCAGTCCACGCTCACCGTTCAGCGGTGATCATCTTTGGGCGGCCGCGAGCATCCACAGATGCGGGGGACTGTGCACTCGCGCACGGCGGTTGCAGCCAGGCTCCCCGCATGCATCCGGACGTCGTTGCCTCCGCGCTGGAGCAAGGAGGAGTCGTCGACCTCGCCGCTCTGGGCAGCAACGCGCATCGGACCGCGCGCCGCAACGGGCTCGTGCTGCTTCAGCCGATGGTGGCTCTGGCGGCCACGCAGCCGGTCGGCGCGCTCGAGCTGATGCACGCCGCTGCCGCGAGTGTGCGCGAGCCGCGAGCGCTCTTGAGTGCGGCAGCGCTATGGGCGCACGGCCGCGGGCCGCTGCCCGAGGTCGTGGAGATCGGCGTCGTCGAAACCCGGGGAATCACCGTCCTCGCGCCGGTGATCGCCCGTCGGCTGGCTCCCGACACGCTCGCGACGATCGTCGTACGCCGGGGTCTACCGGTCGTCGGGCTCGAGGTCGCAGTTGCACAGTGCTCGGCCAACCGGTCCGACGCACAGGTGCTCGCGCTGATCGAACGGCTGCTCCGGGACCGAGCCACCACACCGGACCGCTTGCGCGCAGTCTGCCGGCGGGGGTTCGCCGGAAGCCGCAAGGTGCGGGCCGCCCTGGTCGCACTCGACGGTGGGGACCTGGAGCTCCAGAAGCGGCGACTGCGGGCCGCGCTCACGGCGGCCGGCGTCGTCGGTCTGCGGTCGGAGGTCAGGCTGGTGAGCCGAACGGCAGCGAGCTGCTACCTCGACCTGCTCCACGACCCGACGCGGAAGGCGTTCGAGCTCGACGGCGGCTATCACGAGCTCGCCTCGCAGCGACGGATCGACCGCAAGCGCGATCGTTGGATCAAGCGCGACCACAGCATCGAGGTCATCCGCATCGCCGATGACGAGGTGCGCAGCGACGTCGACGCCGTCGTGTCCGAGCTACTGCCCCAGCTGCGAGCCTGAGGCAAACGATCACCGCCGCGTCGTGAGCGGGCGCCGGACGCTGGGACGGCGGTGATCATCTTTGGGGCGTGGGCGGAGGGGGTCGGCGGGGTCGGATAGCGTCGAGGGCGCAGAGACGTCGTGCCGAAGGAGCAGCAGTGACCGTTCGCGTGGGCATCAACGGGTTCGGCCGGATCGGCCGCAACTTCTTCCGGGCCGTTCAGGCGTCGGGCGCCGACATCGAGATCGTCGCCGCCAACGACCTCGGCGACCTCGCGACGATGGCGCACCTGCTCAAGTACGACTCGATCCTCGGTCGCTTCCCGGCCGACGTGTCCGTCGGAGACGGCGGCATTCAGGTCGGCGACACGCTGCTGAAGATCTTCGCCGAGCGCGAGCCGAGCGGCCTGAAGTGGGGCGATGTCGGTGCCGACGTCGTCGTCGAGTCGACCGGGTTCTTCACCGACGCCGCGAAGGCGAAGGCGCACCTCGACGGCGGCGCCAAGAAGGTCATCATCTCCGCGCCTGCCTCCCACGAGGACGTCACGATCGTCATGGGCGTCAACCACCAGGACTACGACCCGGCGACGCACCACGTCATCTCCAACGCCTCCTGCACGACGAACTGCCTCGGCCCGATGGCGAAGGCGATCAACGACGAGTTCGGCATCGTCACGGGCCTGATGACGACGATCCACGCCTACACGCAGGACCAGAACCTGCAGGACGCCCCGCACAAGGACCTGCGCCGCGCCCGCGCCGCCGCCCTGAACCTCGTCCCCACCAGCACCGGCGCGGCGAAGGCGATCGGGCTCGTCCTGCCCGAGCTCAAGGGCAAGCTCGACGGCTTCGCGGTGCGTGTACCGATCCCGACCGGCTCGGCCACCGACCTCACCGTCGAGCTGAGCCGCGAGACGACCGCGGACGAGCTCAACGCGGCCGTGAAGGCCGCCGCCGACGGGCCGATGAAGGGCTTCCTGCGCTACAGCACCGACCCGATCGTCTCCAGCGACATCGTCACCGACCCCGCGTCCTGCATCTTCGACGCACCGCTGACAAAGGTCATCGGCAACCAGGCCAAGGTCATCGGCTGGTACGACAACGAGTGGGGCTACTCCAACCGGCTCGTCGACCTCATCACCCTCGTCGGCAAGAGCCTCTAAGGGTGAGAACGGCGCAAGACCTCGACGTCGCCGGCAAGCGGGTCCTCGTCCGCAGCGACCTCAACGTCCCCCTCGAGGGCGGCACGGTCACCGACGACGGCCGCATCCGCGCCAGCCTGCCGCTGCTGCAGGATCTGCTCGGTCGTGGCGCGCGGGTCGTCGTCGCCGCGCACCTCGGCCGGCCGAAGGGCACACCCGATCCGACGTACAGCCTGGCACCGGTTGCGGCGCGGCTCGAGGAGCTCCTGGGCCAGCCCGTGCGACTCGCTCATGACGTCGTGGGGGAGTCCGCGCGGGACATGGTCGGCGAGCTCGCCGACGGCGAGGTCGGACTGCTCGAGAACGTCCGCTTCGAAGCCGGCGAGACCAGCAAGGACGACACCGAGCGCGGTGCCTTCGCCGACCGGCTCGCATCCCTCGCCGACCTCTACGTCGACGACGCGTTCGGCGCCGTCCACCGCAAGCACGCCAGCGTGTACGACGTCGCGCAGCGCCTCCCGCACGCGAGCGGCCCGCTCGTTGCGAAGGAGGTCGAGGTCCTCAAGCGACTGACGCAGGACCCCGCGCGGCCGTACGCCGTCGTACTCGGCGGTTCGAAAGTGGGCGACAAACTGGCCGTGATCGAAGCCCTGCTGCCCCACGTGGACACCCTGCTGGTCGGCGGCGGCATGTGCTTCACGTTCCTCAAGGCGCAGGGTCACGACGTCGGCTCCTCGCTGCTCGAGGAGGACCAGGTCGACCGGTGCCGCGGCTTCCTCGAGAGCGGCAAGGTCGTCCTGCCCGTCGACGTCGTGGCGGCCACCGCCTTTGCCGCCGACGCCGCCCACGACGTCGTCGCAGCAGACGCGATTCCCGCCGACCGCATGGGTCTCGACATCGGCCCGCAGAGCGTCACGGTGTTTGCCGAGGCCCTCGCCGGCGCCAAGACCGTCTTCTGGAACGGCCCGATGGGCGTGTTCGAGATGGAGCCGTACGCCGAAGGCACCCGCGGTGTCGCGGAGGCAGTCGCAGGCCTCGACGGCGCCCTGACCGTCGTCGGTGGCGGTGACAGCGCGGCTGCCGTGCGCGCACTGGGCATCGACGAGGCGCGCTTCACCCACATCTCCACCGGTGGAGGTGCCAGCCTCGAGTACCTCGAGGGCAAGGACCTGCCCGGCCTCACCGTGCTGGAGTCCTGACATGGCTGCCCGTTCTCATCAGCCCACCCGCAAGCCGCTGATGGCCGGCAACTGGAAGATGAACCTGCACCACCTCGAGGCCATCGCGCTGGTCCAGAAGCTCTCCTTCACGCTGGCCGACGACGACTACGCCCGCACCGAGGTCGCCGTACTGCCCCCGTTCACCGACCTGCGCAGCGTCCAGACGATGGTCGACGGCGACAAGCTGCAGATCGTGTACGGCGGGCAGGACCTGTCGCCGTACGACGGCGGTGCCTACACCGGCGACATCAGCGGCGCCATGCTGGCCAAGCTCGGCTGCACCTACGTCGTCATCGGCCACAGCGAGCGGCGCGAGTACCACGCGGAGACCGACGCGGTCGTCAACGCCAAGGTGCAGGCCGCCGCCCGCCACGGCCTGGTGCCGATCCTGTGCGTGGGGGAGCGGCTCGACGTCCGGCAGGCGGGCGACCAGGTCGCGCACTGCACGGCGCAGCTCGACGGCGCGCTCGCCGGCCTCCCGGAGCGCGTGGTGCGGACCATCGTCATCGCCTACGAGCCGGTCTGGGCCATCGGCACCGGCGAGGTGGCGACACCCGAGGACGCCCAGGAGGTCTGCGCTGCCCTGCGGGCCCGGCTGGCCGAGCTGTACCCCGGCGACCTGGCCGACGGCGTCCGGGTGCTGTACGGCGGCTCGGTGAAGGCAGCCAACGCGGCCGGGATCATGGAACAGCCCGACGTCGACGGCGCTCTCATCGGCGGCGCGAGCCTGGACGCGGCTGAGTTTGCCGGGATCTGCCGCTTTTCGCCCACCTGACCGGTTCGGCACCGGAAGGCCCTCAGCGTCCCCTCGGCAGCGGTAACTCTTGCGTCACGATCACGCGGCGCTCCGGCGACGTCCCTTCCGCTGGGTTGTGTCACCTGGCTACTGTCCGTGCTCGATGGCGTCAGATCCGACGCCGTCACTTCAGTGGCCCGGGGGCTCTCTCCGGGTGAAGAGTTCCCCGGGCGTCCGAGTGGCGCCCAGGAGAGGTGGACAATGCTCAGCACGCGCAGAGGGCTCTCCACTGCCGCCCTCATGGCAAGCCTCGCCCTCACGGCGGCGGCCTGTGGTGGCAGCAGCGACGGCAACAGCGGAACCACGCCTGACGACGGTGCCAAGAAGGGCGGCACGCTCAAGCTGCTCGGCGCCGGCGACATCGACCACATGGACCCGGCCTCGGCCTACTACCAGACCAGCTATCTGCTGCTGCGCGCGGTCACGCGCCAGCTGCTCAGCTACCCGGTCTCCAAGGACGAGAAGGAGTCGGTCACGCCCGTCCCGGACCTCGCGAGCGCCGAGCCTGAGGTCACCAACGACGGCAAGACCTACACCTTCAAGATCCGCCAGGGCGCGCAGTGGGACACCACGCCGGCGCGGCAGATCACGGGTGCTGACGCCGAGCGCGGCTTCAAGCGCCTCTGCAACCCGGTCCAGCCCAGCGGTGGCATCGGGTACTACTCCGGCGTCATCGTCGGCATGAAGGAGTTCTGCGACCCGTTCGCCAAGGTGCCGCCGAACGCCAAGGCCATCGGCGACTACGTCGAGAAGAACAAGATCTCGGGCATCACGACGACCGACGACTCGATCACGATCAACCTGGTCCAGGCGGCCGGTGACTTCGTGAACATCGTCGCGATGCCGTTCGCCTCGCCGATGCCGGTCGAGATGAACGCCTACATCCCCGACGACCCGACCTTCCGCCAGAAGTTCGTCTCCAGCGGCCCGTACAAGATCTCCAAGTACGTCGCGGAGAAGAACATCGAGCTGGTCCGCAACCCGGCCTGGAAGGCCGAGAGCGACCCGCTGCGCAAGGCGTACGTCGACAACATCTCCATCACGCAGGGCTCCGACGAGGGCCCGGTGCAGCAGCAGCTGCAGGCCGGCACCGCCGACATGTCGTGGGACACCACGGTCCCGGTTGCCAACATCCCGAGCCTGCTCGCGGCGAAGGACGCCAACGCGACGAAGGTCGGCGGTGGGCGCATCGACTACATGGTCTTCAACACGCTCAGCCCGAACAACAACAAGGCGCTGGCGAACCCGAAGGTCCGGCAGGCGATCAACTACGCCGTCAACAAGAAGGCCGTCATCCAGGTGCTCGGTGGCCCTGACCTGTTCACCTGCACCGGCAACGTCCTGTCGCCGCCGATCCTCGGGTACAAGAAGTTCGACCTGTACCCGACGCCGGACTGCGCGGGTGACCCCGCCAAGGCCAAGTCGCTGCTCGCCGAGGCCGGCTTCCCGAACGGCATCACGCTGAAGTACACCTTCCGCAACCGCGGGAAGTCGCCTCAGATCGCCGCGACGCTGCAGGCCGAGCTCAAGAAGGCCGGCATCACCCTGAAGCTCAAGCAGGTCAACCCGGCCGACTTCTACACCCAGAACCTGTCCCACCTGCCGGCGATCAAGTCCGGCTCATGGGACGTCGCGGTTCCGGGTTGGAGCCCCGACTGGGCCGGCAACGCCGCCCGCTCGTTCTTCGTGCCCCTGCTCGACGGCCGCCTGTTCGCCGAGGGCACGACCAACTACGGCGGTTACAACAACCCCGAGGTGAACAAGGTCGCCGACCAGGCGCTCGCCGCTGCGACGCCGGAGAAGGCCGCCGAGCTGTGGGCCGAGGTCGACAAGAAGACGATGGAGGACGCCCCGTGGGTCCCCATCGACAACGGCCGGTCCGTTCGGTACCACAGCAAGACCGTCGGTGGATGCACCATCTTCCTGTTCACCGACAACTGCGACATCACGAACGTCTGGAAGAGCTAGCCCCAGCGTTCTGAGGCCCGGCCGGCCGCGCGGCACACCCGCGCGGCCGGTCCGGGCCTTACGCGTCTCAGCACAGATCTGACAGCGCCTCCGCGGCCCCCGGGCCACCCTGCCGGGGCCATCCCGATGTGCCAGACTCCCAGCCGAGCCACACCCCCCGCCCGCTCCCTCAACGAGGTGCCGATGACCTTGCTCGACGTGACGGACCTGAGGGTCTCGTTCCCCACCGAGGACGGTCTGGTCCGGGCAGTCCAGGGCATCTCCTTCACCCTCGATCCCGGTCAGACCCTGGGCATCGTGGGGGAGTCCGGGTCCGGCAAGAGCGTGTGCACCCAGACGATCATGGGGCTCACCCGAGGCGCTCAGATAAGCGGCACGGCCATGTTCGAGGGCCGCGACTTGCTGACCATGGGCGACAACGACCTCCGCAAGATCCGCGGCGCCGAGATCGGGATGATCTTCCAGGACCCGCTGTCGAGCCTGCACCCGCAGTACAAGGTGGGCTGGCAGATCGTCGAGATGATCCAGGCCCACGAGGACATCTCGACGAAGGCCGCGACCAAGCGGGCGGTCGACTTGCTCAGGCTGGTCGGGATCCCGCAGCCCGACCGCCGGGTCGACGACTACCCGCACCAGTTCTCCGGCGGCATGCGCCAGCGCGCGATGATCGCGATGTCGCTGGCGCTCAACCCCAAGCTGCTGATCGCCGACGAGCCGACGACCGCGCTCGACGTGACGGTCCAGGCCCAGATCATCGACCTCATCGAGCGGCTGCAGGCCGAGTTCAACACCGCGGTCATCATGATCACCCACGACCTCGGCGTCGTGGCCGACATCGCCGACGACGTCATGGTCATGTACGCCGGCAAGCCGGTCGAGTTCGCCGACCGCCGCACCCTCTACTACCGGCCGCACCACCCCTACACCAAGGGGCTGATCGAGAGCATCCCGAGCGCCGAGGGCGAGCGGGGCCGGCTCAAGCCGATCCAGGGTCAGCCGCCGTCGCTGATCCGCCTGCCGAGCGGCTGCTCGTTCCACCCCCGCTGCCCGTACGTGATGGACCAGTGCGTCACCGAGATCCCGCCGCTGCGCCAGGTCGCCGGCAGCGCCGACCACCGCTCCGCCTGCTGGCTGCCCGTCGACGAGGTCGGCATCGGCGGCGAGGTCGACCGCAAGCGTGAGCAGGTGGCGCTCGCCCGTCGCGGCACCCTCGCGGCGGAGAGCTCCGACGTCATCGACAGCGTCGACGTCCCCGACGGCTCGGCCGCCGATGTCCCGGCCGACGTCGGCGCCGACACCACGACGCGGGGGCGCACGCAGCCGCTCGCGTCGACGGCCACCCGCGCCGTCCGCGCCCGCACTGGACAACCGGCGCCGCCGGCACGTCCGCAGCGCCGCGGCGCGACGGCAACCGAGGCGGTGACCGCCGCCCCCGTGAAGAAGGCAGCGCCGAAGACCTCGGCAAAGAAGGCCGTGGCGAAGAAGACGGTCGCCTCGAAGACCGCGGGCACGACCGCGAAGAAGACCACGCCCCGTCGTACGAACTCGTCGCAGAACGGAAGCACATCGTGACCGCCGCACAACCCGAGGTCGACCACGCCGGGCGTGATGTGAACACCCAGGCAGGGGACGTCCTGCTCAAGGTAGAGGGAGCGAAGAAGTACTTCCCGATCAAGCAGGGGATCATCTTCCAGAAGGAGGTCGCGCGCGTCCACGCCGTCGACGGCGTCGACCTCGAGGTGCGCTCCGGCGAGACGCTGGGACTCGTGGGTGAGACCGGCTGCGGGAAGTCCACGCTCGCGCGCTTGATCGCGGGGCTCTACCCGATGACGGCCGGCACGGTCTCCTTCGACGGGTCAGACATCACCAACCTGTCGCGCAAGAAGATGCGGCCGTTCCGCCGCGACATCCAGATGATCTTCCAGGACCCCTACGGCTCGCTGAACCCGCGTCGGCGGGTGGGCTCGATCATCGGCGACCCGTTCGACATCCACGGTGTCGCCGACGGCGCGGAGCGCAAGAAGCGCGTCCAGGAGCTGATGGAGGTCGTCGGGCTCAACCCCGAGCACTTCAACCGGTTCCCGGCAGAGTTCTCCGGCGGCCAGCGCCAGCGCATCGGCGTCGCCCGCGCTCTCGCGCTCCGGCCCAAGCTCATCATCTGCGACGAGCCGGTGTCGGCGCTGGACGTGTCGATCCAGGCGCAGGTCATCAACCTGCTCGACGACCTGCAGAACGAGTTCGGCCTGACCTACATCTTCATCGCGCACGACCTGTCGGTGGTCCGGCACGTCAGCGACCGCGTCGCGGTGATGTACCTCGGCAAGATCATGGAGACCGGGCCGGTCGACGACCTCTACGGCCTGCCGCGGCACCCCTACACCAACGCCCTGCTGTCGGCGGTCCCGATTCCCGACCCGGACCGCGCAGACAGCCGCGAGCGGATCATCCTGCGCGGCGACGTGCCCTCGCCGGTCAACCCGCCCACCGGCTGCCCGTTCCACCCGCGCTGCCCGAAGGCGCAGGACATCTGCGTGCAGGAGATGCCGCCGCTCGAGCCGGTCTTCGTGGACCCGCCGACGCACCGCACGGCATGCCACTTCCCCGTGCCGGAGGGTGAGGACATCTCGCAGTGCACCCCCGGCATCGACCAGTCCGGCACCGGCCCGCTCGTCGGCGCGGACCTGTCCGCGATCACGACCGGCAGCTGAGAGAGGACGACGGATGACACTCATCGCTGCCGACGAGGTCGCCGAGCAGAAGGGCGGCGGCGGGAAGGACCCGCAGCCGACCAAGGCGATCGAGGGCCGCGCCCCGCTGCAGCTGGCCTGGGCCCGGCTCCGCAAGGACAAGGTCTCGCTGGCCTGCCTCGGCGTGATCGTGCTGCTCGTGCTGGTGGCCATCTTCGCCAACCAGCTCACCGACTTGATCGGACACCCGCCCAACGAGCAGTACCGGGACGAGGGACTGCAGCCCAATGGGCTTCCCGTCGCCCCGAGCAGCTTCTTCTGGCTCGGGGGCGACGAGGTCGGTCGGGATGTCCTGTCGCGGATCATCCACGGCGCTCGCGTCTCGCTCTTGGTTGGTGTCGTCGCCACCGCGTTCGCCGTTCTCATCGGCGTGACGATCGGCACCATGGCCGGCTATTTCGGTGGCGTCATCGACACCTTCCTGTCGCGCACCATGGACGTCTTCCTGTCCTTCCCCTTCCTCCTGTTCGCGATCTCGCTCGTGGCTGTGAAGGGAGCGAGCCTGAGGATCAGCATCTTTGTGATCGCCTTCTTCATCTGGGCCAACGTCGGCCGCATCGTGCGCGGGCAGGTGCTCTCGATCCGCGAGAAGGAGTACGTCGAAGCTGCGCGCTCCCTGGGCGCGAGCGACCTGCGGATCATGGTCGTCGACGTGATCCCCAACCTGGTCGCGCCGGTCATCGTCTACTCGACGTTGCTGATCCCGACCGCGATCGTCTTCGAGGCGACGCTGTCGTTCCTCGGCCTCGGTGTGCCGATCCCGACCCCCACGTGGGGCAACATGATCGCCACTTCGCAGAGCACGTACCTGCAAGCGCCGTGGTACCTGCTCTTCCCGAGTCTCGCGCTGTTCATCACGACGCTCGCCTTCAACCTGCTGGGCGACGGGCTGCGCGACGCGCTCGACCCGCGTGCCGCCCGCGTCCTCGCCCGCAAGTAACGGAAGGTCCAGTCATGGGTCGTTTCATCGTGCGCCGGGCGCTGTTCGGGCTCGTGGTGCTTACCATCATCAGCTTCGCCGTCTTCTGGCTCTTCTTCGTGTTCGCGCCCGGCGACAAGGCCGGCAACTTCTGCGGCAAGAACTGCACACCGGAGCGGCTGGCGCAGATCCGCGCGCTCTACCACCTCGATGAGCCGTGGTACTCCCAGTACTGGCTGTACGTGAAGCGCCTGGTCCTGCACGGCGACCTCGGCTACAGCTTCACCAACCAGACACCCGTGCGCAGCATCATCTTCGACCGGGCGCCCGCCACGGCGTCCTTGGCGCTCGGTGCCGCCGTGATCTGGCTGTCGCTCGGCATCCCGATCGGCATCCTGGCCGCCACCAAGCCGCGCAGCCTGCGCGACCGCGCCGCCACGATCTTCGCGCTCGGCGGTCTGTCGATCCCGACCTTCGTCCTCGGCCTGGTCATGCTCTACCTGTTCTTCTACCAGCTGACCATCCACGGGGTGGCGTTCTTCCCGGGCAACGGCTACGCCCCGCTGACGGAGAACCCGTGGGAGTGGGTGAAGCACCTGATACTCCCGTGGTTCACCCTCGCGATCGTCAGCGCGGCGTCGTACTCCCGCATCACCCGGGGCTCGCTGCTCGAGGTGCTCGGGGAGGACTACATCCGGACGGCCCGGGCCAAGGGCCTGTCCGAGCGCCGCGTCATCTACCGGCACGGGCTGCGCAGCGCCCTCACGCCCGTGGTGACGCTGCTCGGTATCGACGTCGGCACGCTGCTCGGTGGCGCGATCGTGACCGAGCAGGTCTTCGGGCTGCAAGGGATCGGGCAGACGGCCGTCCAGGCCGTCATCAACGGCGACCTGCCCATCATCTTCGGTACCGTGTTGTTCGCGGCGGTCTTCATCGTCGTCGCGAACATCCTCGTGGACATCGCCTACGCGATGCTCGACGCTCGTGTCCGACTCGCCTGACCTGGAGCTCCTGCTGTGGTGCTGTTCCTCTCCATCCTGCTGAGCCTGGCCAGCGTCCTGATGATCGTCCTGGTGCTGCTGCACCGGGGCAAGGGCGGCGGCTTGTCCAACCTGTTCGGCGGCGGCGTGTCCTCGTCGCTCGGCGGCAGCGCCGTGGTGGAGAAGAACCTCGACCGCCTGACGATCATCTGCGGCGCGATCTGGGCCGTCTGCATCGTCGCCCTGGGCCTGCTCCTGAAGGAGACGCCTTCCTCGTGAGGGCCGGCGGCTCGGCGGCCGCCGTAGACTGACCCAGATCCACCCGAGCGAGCACCGAAGGGGCGTCACCTGTGGCAGGCGGCAATGCGATCCGGGGGAGCCGGGTCGGTGCTGGACCGATGGGCGAGGCCGAGCGCGGGGAGGCCGCACCGCGGCACCGCATCGCGTTCTGGTGCTCCAACGGTCACGAGACCCATCCGTCCTTCTCGGACGAGGCGGCAATCCCCGAAACATGGGACTGCCCGCGCTGCGGGTTCCCGGCGGGGCGCGACAAGGACAACCCGCCGGCTCCGCCGAAGACCGAGCCCTACAAGACCCACCTGGCCTACGTGCGCGAGCGGCGCAACCAGGAGGACGGCGAGGCGATCCTCGCCGAGGCTCTCGCCAAGCTCCGCAGCAAGTAGGGAGTCCGTCCGCGCCGCATCCGGCCCGGCGACTGCAAGCCGTCATAGGTCACGCAGCTCGGCGGGTGATCTCGGCAAGGAGCACCGCCGCCGAGACGTGAGTCAAGTGGTCTCGGAGCAACGTAGGCCACGTCGCCCCGTGCGACTCGGCTCTACGCTCGCACGGTGACACGGCGTGGGCGAGCTCTAGTTGCCAGCCTGGCTCTTTCGGTGGTGGCCGTCGCTGGTTGTGGAGCCAGCTCAGCTCCGCGGACGAGGGAAGACACGTCGGCTGTCCCGCCCAGCGGCGCATCGGCGCAGAGCGTTCGCTACCAATGCCTGTCCGGGCGGCAGGACACGATCGTCGTGACCCTGCCGGATCCGCGCCGCCTCGCGGACGTGCTCAACCCCATCAACGTCTGCGAGTACGACGGCGGCCTTGCCGAGGTGAGGCTGGGCGTCACGTGCTCCGAGAACGCCCCGCAAAAGGAGCTACGGATCCCGGCGGTGCAGGGGCAGTTGCCACCGTCAACAGCCCGGACCATCTGCGGCTGATCGTCCGGGGCTCTCGTGCGCGGCGCGGAGGGTTGGCGGAGACGAGGAGTCATGGGATGACGCGGTACCTGATCTCGTTCGATGACGGCGCGATGACGTTCCCGGACGAGGATCTGCCCGACGTGGCCAAGGCTGCGCACGACGTGGTCCAGCAGGCGCAGGACGCCGGTGTGTGGGTCTTCGGCGGTGGAGTGGAAAGCCAGCGGGCGAGCGTCGTGGCCACTGACCGGAGGGTCACCGACGGCCCGTACCCAGAGACGAAGGCAGTCCTCGGTGGGTTCGCCATCGTCGACGTGTCCTCACGCGAGGAGGCGCTCGATTGGGCTGCGAAGATCGCCTTCGCGTGCCGCTGCGCGCAAGAGGTAAGGGAGCTCCTGCCCGACCCGACCGTCTGATCGACGCGCACCTGCCGTGCCCTACAACACGCCGGCCCGTAGCCTCGAACCGTGGATGTCCCGGACTGCGTCACCCACTATTACTTGGCTGACCGGCGACCTTTCCTGAACCTGTCCGACGTCGATGGCGATGCGGTCTTCGACGTGATGCACGACCTGAACGCGCTCCGACGCGAGGGGCTCCACAAGAGGACCTTCGGCCGCACGTACATCCAGTGGCGGCGACTGACGGAGGCGCGCCTCCGGGCAGGGTTCATTGCCGCCGGAGGGCAGCCGGAGCGGACTGCGCCGCACTACTTCTGCCTCGGAGAGTCGTCCTGGTTCGCAGGCCTCGCCGACAACATGCTGTCGCTGTCGTTACCGGTGGGGGCTCTGCCGCTCGAGCAGTCAAGCTTCACGCTTGTCGACAGTTTCAGCGCAATGGGACTTGGACCGCAGTTTGGTTTCCCAGCTGCTACCGAGCCGCACCACAAGGTCGTGTATCCGCTCTCGCAGCTGAGGGATGTGGTGCGTCGACACGGATTACCGGCAGCGACCAGCAACGACTACGGCGGGTTCGAACGTCGACTCGTAGACACGTACGTCGAGGTGCAGGTCTGGACGGACGAGCCGGTGCGCCAGTTCCTGAGCGACGACGTATCCATCTCGCCGTAGCGCGTGCAGGTGCCGTTGCGCCGACAGCGTCGCAAGCGGTCCATGCCCATCGTGCGCAGAGGATCGAGAACCACCGAAGACAGTGGTCGCAAGGTGCATCAAGAGCCGTCACGAGCGCACGCTCAGCGGTGCGGATCTCGGCGTGCGTGCGCACGAGGATGATGCCCTCGTCAAAGCCGGCGCAGGCCTTTGGGCAGCCGGCTCGAGGCGGCTTCGTCGAGGAGCCAGAGCGTCTGCGACCGGCCCTCGACACCGGCGGCCGGCACCTGGATCCGGCCGGCGCCGCCGAGGGCCATCGCGACCATCGGCGCCTTGTCCGCACCGGCGACGACCATCCAGACCTCGCGGGCGGCGTTGAGCGCGGCGAAGCCCATCGAGATCCGAGTCGGCGGCGGCTTCGGGCAGCCGTGCACCGCGAACGCGGTTCGCTCGTCGTACGCCGCGGGCGACTCCGGGAAGATCGAGGCCGTGTGGCCCTCGGGCCCCATCCCGAGCAGCAGTACGTCGAAGGTGGGCACGTCGGCGTCGTCGGGTGCGGCCGCGGTGAGGTCGTCGGCATAGCGGGCCGCGGCCGCATCCGCGTCGTCGCCGTCCGGCCCCCCGAGGGAGGGCATCGGGTGCACGCGCGACGGGTCCAGGTCGAGACTGTCGAGCAGCGCCGCGCGGGCCTGCTTCTCGTTGCGGTCGTCATCCTCCGCGGCGACGAAGCGCTCGTCACCCCACCAGATGTCGACCTTGCGCCAGTCGACGGCCGCGCGGGCCGCTGAGGCGCGTACGGCGGCGAGGGAGGCGATCCCCACCCCGCCGCCGGTGAGCACGACCGACGCGCGGCCACGGACGGCCTGGGCGTCGACCAGCCGGGTCAGCAGCCGGGCCGCGACCGAGGCGGCGAGCACGTCGGCGTCCTTGGAGACCACGACGGTCCGGTTCGGCATCAGGCGAGCTCCATTGCGTCAGAGGGATCAGGTGAGTGAGAGCGCGGGGTCGGGGTCGTCGGACTCGACCGGGTCGTGCCACTCGTGGATGCGCAGGGGGGACCGCGTGTTCAACCCGCTCGTGCTCGTCGCGATCTCCAACGCCTCGGCGTACATCTCGTCGGCGTCGAGCCGCCGCAACTCCTCGGCGAGCAGGTCGCCGAGCTCGCGGCGGGGGAGCGGCAGGGTCCGGTCGGGATGGTCGGTACGGCGCAGGACGGCGGTCGTGCCCTTGCCGCGCGTGATGGTGATGGTGGTGCCGTCCAGGGCCAGCTCGACCTCGCTCAGGCCGGTGCCCTCGGCGTCGACCTGCTCGACGTCGATGCCGAGCCGCGACGACAGCCACCCCGCCAGCAGTGCCCGGGTGACGTGGCCGGCCGCACCGGTGACCCGCGCGCTGCGCACCGACCCCTCGACGGAGTCGAACGCCGACGCGCAGAGCGCCCGCCACAGGGTGGTCCGGGTCCAGCCCAGGTCGGTGTCGCCCGGCGCGTAGTCCTCCGCGCGCGTGTGCAGCGCGGTCAGCTCGACGGGTGCGAGGGCGCAGTCGGTGATCCTGCGGTCGGCGAAGACGCCGAGCGGGTCGTGCGCGATCTTGTACGGCGGTTCGGTGTACCACCAGGTGACGACCGGCGCGTCGGGCGCGAGCAGCGGCAGCACGACCGACTCGGCGTGCAGTGCGAGGCGGCCGTACATCCGCATCACGATGGCTTCACCCGGGCCCAGGCGGCCGCCGATGATGACCTCCGCGTCGAGGCGCGGCTCCGGCGCATCCGGGCGGCGGCGTACGACGACGAGGAGCCGGCACGGGTGCTGTGCCGCGGCCCGGGTGGCAGCTGCCTCGGCCTCGGCGACGTGCTTCTCGTCGACCACGACGACGAGAGTCAGGGCGAGCCCGGACGAGACGGACCCCGCCTGCCGCCGCTCGGCGGCGAGCGCCTTGACGACCGCCGTACCGGTGGTGTCCCACAGTGTCGTCATGCGGGGTCCCCGCGGAACCGTGAGCGAAGCGAGCGGTTTCGTGGGCAGCCTGCGGGGTCCCCGGGGCGTCGTGAGCGCCAGCGAGCGACGTTCTGGGGTGCGTTCATGGTCGCCTCCAGCTGCGTCCGTCACGCGCGAGCATCTCGTCTGCCGCGACCGGCCCCCACTCGCCCGCGCGGTAGAGCTCGGGGTCCTTGCCCTGCTCGTTCTGCTCGGCCCAGTAGTGCTCGATGGGGTCGATGACTCGCCACGAGTCCTCGACCTCCGCGTTGTGCGGGAAAAGCGAGGCGTCGCCGAGCAGCACGTCGAGCAGCAGCCGCTCGTAGGCCTCCGGGGAGGACTCGGTGAAGGCCTCGCCGTACAGGAAGTCCATGGCGACGTCGCGGACCTCCATCTGCGAGCCCGGCACCTTCGAGCCGAACCGCAGCGTCATGCCCTCGTCGGGCTGCACCCGGACGACGAGCTGGTTGGCGCCGAGCTCCTCGGTGTCGGTCTTGCTGAAGGGCAGGTGCGGCGCCTTCCGGAAGACGACGGCGATCTCGGTGACGCGTCGCGGCAACCGCTTGCCGGTCCGCAGGTAGAACGGGACGCCGGCCCAGCGGCGGGTCTCCACCTCGAGCCGCACCGCGGCGTACGTCTCGGTGCGCGAGTCGGCCGCGACGTCCTTCTCGGCGCGGTAGCCCTGCACCCGTTGCCCGGCGAGCCACCCCTGGTCGTACTGGCCCCGCACGGTGTAGGCGGCGAGGTCCTTCGGCGGCTTGATGGTGCCGAGGACCTTGCGCTTCTCGATGCGCAGCGCTTCGGCGTCGAAGGAGGAGGGCTCCTCCATCGCGGTCAGCGCCATCAGCTGCAGGAGGTGGTTCTGGAGCACATCGCGCGCCGCGCCGGTCTCCTCGTAGAAGCCGGCCCGGCTCTCGATGCCGACGTCCTCGGCCATCGTGATCTGCACGGAGTCGATGTGATGGGCGTTCCAGATGGGCTCGAACAGGGTGTTCGCGAAGCGAAGCGCGAGCAGGTTCTGGACCGTCTCCTTGCCGAGGTAGTGGTCGATCCGGAACACGTCGCGGGCCGTGAAGACGTCGTCGACGAGCTTGTTGAGCTCCTGCGACGACGCGAGGTCGTGACCGAACGGCTTCTCGACGACGACACGCCGCCAGCCGCCGGACGTGCGGTTGTCGGCCATGCCCGTGCGCTGCATCTGCTGCAGCACCGTGGGAAACGCGGCCGGCGGGATGGACAGGTAGAACGCCGCGTTGCCCTGCGTCCCGTGCGACGCGTCGAGGTCGGTCAGCGTCGAGGCGAGGGTGTCGAAGGCCATGTCGTCGTCGAAGGAGCCGGGGAGGAACTTGATGGCCTCCTGGAGCCGCTGCCAGACGTCGTCGCGGAACTCCGTGCGCGCGCCCTTCTCCGCGGCCTCCTTGGCCATCTCCTCGAAGTCCCCGTCACCCCAGTCGCGGCGGGCGAAGCCGAGCAGGACGAAACCGGGCGGCAGCAGACCTCGGTTGGCGAGGTCGTAGACCGCGGGGATCAGCTTCTTTCGGGCCAGGTCGCCCGTCACCCCGAAGACCACCAGGACGCACGGGTCCGGGACCCTGGGCAGCCGGCGGTCGCGCGGATCGCGCAGTGGGTTCTGGCTCATGGAGGAGTGCTCATCCGCGGGCGGCTGCGAGCAGAGCGTCGAGACCGGCGTTGCGGTCGGTCAGGTGCAGGCGCAGCACGGGTCGGTCCCGCGAGGTCAGCGCACGCAGGTCGCCCATGGCCTGCGCCGCCTGCAGCTCGCCGAAGCTGTAGTTCCGACCGGGTACGTCGAGATCCTCCGTGACCGCGCCGGTGATCTGCAGGAACGCACCGGTCTGCGGGCCGCCCTTGTGCAGCTGCCCGGTCGAGTGCAGGAAGCGCGGCGCCCACCCGAACGTCACGCTGTGCGCCACCCGGGCAGCCAGGAGCGCGCGCAGGTCGTGCGCGCGCGCATCGACCCGTCGGTCGAGGTAGGCCATGACGGCGAGGTAGCCACGGTCGGGGACGGCCGCGAGCAGCGCATCGAGCGCCCCCGCGACATCGGACGCCGAGACGTCGCCGTAGACCTCGATGGCTCCCTCGGTGAAGATCGGCTTGCCCGCGGGGGTGCGGTCGCTTTCGAGGATCGCCTTGGTGTTGTCCTTCGACTCCTGCACGTTGGGCTGGTCGAACGGGTTGATCTGGAGCACGCGTCCGGCGACGGCGGTGGCGTACTCCCAGGCCAGGAGCTGCGCACCGAGCGGCCCGGAGACGGCGGTGCCGTCGGCCGGGGCGCCGCCGCCGAGGACGAGCAGGTGCACGTCCGCCGCGGGAGAGGTGCCGGGCGCGTCCGGGGACTCGACCACCACCGGCAGGATCCCCTTGCCGTGCTTTCCCGTCGACTCGGCGATGAGCTGCTCCGCCCAGTCGCCGAACCCGCTGATCCCCGAGCCCGCGTCGGCGATCACGAGCTTGTCGCGGCCGCCCACGGCAGCGCCGCCGAGGACGGCCCCGAGGGCGAGGGCGGGGTTGTCCTCGACGGAGGTCAGGCAGGGCTCGAGGGCGGCTGCCTCGTCGAGGAGGCCGGTCACGTCGACGCCGGCGAGCGCCGCGGGCACCAGGCCGAACGCGGTGAGCGCGGAGTACCGGCCGCCGACGTCCGGGTCGGCCAGGAACACCGCCCGCGTGCCCTCGTCCTTCGCGGTCTGCTCCAGCGGTGACCCCGGGTCGGTCACGACGACGATGCGCTCCGCCGGGTCGATGCCGGCGGCCTCGAAGGCGGCCCGGGCGGCGCGGCGGTGGCTGTCGGTCTCCACCGTGCCGCCGGACTTCGAGCTCACGACGACGACCGTGCGCTCCATGTCGCTGCCGAGCGCCGCGCGCACTTGCGCCGGGTCGGTCGTGTCGAGAACGACGAGGGGCTTGCCCGCCGTTGCGCAGATGACCTCCGGAGCGAGCGACGAGCCCCCCATGCCCGCCAGGACGACGCGCGTCACACCCTCGGACGCGAGCTCGTTGCGGAGCCGCTCCAGCTCAGGCAGCAGCTCCCGGCCGACGCGAACGGCATCGAGCCAGCCGAGCCGGACACCCGCCTCGGCGGCGGCCTCCGGGCCCCACAGCGTCGCGTCCTTGGCAAGGAGCCGCGCGGGCAGGCCGTCGTCAGCAGCGGTCTCGAGCACCGTCGCCTGGGATGCCTGGAGCGCCGGACCGGCGACCGTGACCGTGACGCCGCCGGCGGACACCGGGTCGGTCACGCGCTGCCGCCGGCCTTGGCGAGGTTGGCGGTCGCCGTCTCGATGAGCTCGTTCCAGGCGTCCTCGAACTTCTGCACCCCCTCGACCTCGAGCTGCTCGACGACGTCGTCGTAGTCGATGCCCGCGGCCTTCAGGTCGTCGAGCAGCTGCTGCGCATCGGCGTACGCCGCAGTGACGGTGTCGCCCCGGACGACGCCGTGGTCCGCTACGGCGTCCAGGGTGGGCTCGGGCATCGTGTTGACGGTCCCTGTCGCGACGAGCTCCACGACGTACTGCGTGTCGTCGTACGCCGGGTCCTTGACGCCCGTCGATGCCCACAGCGGCCGCTGCGGCTTGGCGCCGGCCTTCTCGAGCGCCTTCCAACGGTCGGAGGCGAACACCTTCTCGTAGTGCTGGTAGGCGAGCTGTGCGTTGGCGATCGCGGCCTTGCCGCGCAGCTCCTTCGGTCCGCCTGACTTCTCGAGTCGCTTGTCGATCTCGGTGTCGACGCGGCTGACGAAGAACGACGCCACCGACCCGATTCTCGAAAGGTCGTGTCCGTTCTGCTGCGCCGCCTCCATCCCGTCGAGGAACGCGTCCATGACCTTGTCGTAGCGCTCCAGCGAGAAGATCAGGGTGACGTTGACGCTGACTCCCGCCGCGAGGGTCTGCGCGATCGCGGGCAGTCCCTCCTTGGTCGCGGGGATCTTGATGTACAGGTTGGGCCGGTCCACCAGCCACCACAGCGCTTTCGCCTCGGCGACGGTCTTGTCGGTGTCGTGGGCGATCCGCGGGTCGACCTCGTACGAGACCCGTCCGTCGACACCGTCCGTCGCGTCGTACACACCGCGCAGTACGTCGCAGCCCCACCGGACGTCATACGCCTGCAGCGCCCGGACCGACTCACCGACGTCGCAGCCACGAAGCGCGAGGTCGCGCAGCTGGTCGTCGTACGCGTCGCCCTCGGACATCGCCTTCTGGAAGATCGAGGGGTTGGTCGTGACGCCCACGATGTGCTTGTCCTTGACGAGCTCGGCGAGGTTGCCGCTGCGTAGCCGTTCGCGGGACAGGTCGTCGAGCCAGATCGAAACGCCGGCGGCTGAGAGGTCAGCGAGCGCGTCAGACATGTGTAGAGCTCCTTCAGTTGCCGGTCGTGCTGCCGGACGTCTTGCCCAGCTTGGACAGGGAGGCCTGCGCCGCGGCGACGACGCGTTCGCCGGTGAGACCGAACTGCTCGTACAGGACGGCGTACGGCGCTGATGCCCCGAAGTGCTCGAGCGACACGCACTCGCCGTAGGCGCCGACCCACTCGTGCCAGCCCTGCGAGACAGCGGCCTCCACCGAGACGCGGGCCTGCACGTCCGGCGGCAGCACGGTGTTCTTGTACGACGTGTCCTGCTCGCGAAACCACTCGACGCACGGCATCGAGACGACCCGCGTCGGGTGCCCGTCGGCTTCGAGCCGGTCACGGGCCGCCATCGCGATCTGCACCTCGGAGCCGGTGCCGATGAGGATGATCTCGGGCCGACCCGTGCTCGCATCGGCGAGGACGTAGCCGCCTTTGGCGACACCCTCCGCGCTGCCGCACACCGCGCGGTCGAAGGTGGGCACGTTCTGCCGGGTGAGGCACAGGCCTGCTGGGCCGTCAGCCCGCTCGAGGATCGTCCGCCACGCGACGGTGGTCTCGTTGGCGTCGGCCGGACGCACCACGGCGAGCCCCGGGATGGCGCGCAGCGCGGCGAGGTGCTCGATCGGCTGGTGGGTGGGGCCGTCCTCGCCGAGCCCGATGGAGTCGTGGGTCCAGACGTAGGTGACCGGCAGCTTCATGATCGCGGCCAGTCGAACCGCGCCACGCATGTAGTCGCTGAAGACGAGGAACGTGCCGCCGTAGACGCGGGTGCCGCCGTGCAGGGCGATGCCGTTCATCACCGAGCCCATGGCGTGCTCGCGGACGCCGAAGTGCAGCACCCGGCCGTAGGGACCGCCCTGCCACTCCTTGGTCTGGGCGTCCTCCGGCAGGAAGGACGGCTCGCCGTCCGGTGTCGTGTTGTTGCTCTCGGCGAGGTCGGCCGACCCGCCCCACAGCTCGGGGAGCAGCGGGGCGATCTTCGACAGCACGGTGCCGGACGCCTTGCGGGTCGCCATGCCCTTCGCGTCGGCGTCGAACGTCGGGAGCGCGTCGGTCCAGCCGGCCGGGAGCCGCCGGGTCTTCAGGCGATCGAGCAGCGCGGCGCCGTCGGCGTTGGCCGTCGCCCATGCGTCGTACGACGTCTGCCAGTCGGCATGCAGCTGCCGTCCGCGGTCGACGACCTCGCGGGCGTGCGCGAGCACGTCGTCGGCGACCTGGAAGGTCCGGTCCGGGTCGAGCCCCAGGAGCTTCTTGGTCGCTGCCACCTCGTCCGCGCCGAGCGCGGAGCCGTGTGCCTTGCCGCTGTTCTGCTTGTTGGGGGCCGGCCAGCCGATGATGGTGCGCAAGGCGATGAACGACGGGCGATCGGTCGTGTCGCGGGCGGCGACGAAGGCGTCGTACAGAGCCTGGACGTTCTCGTCGTACTTGCCGTCGTCGGCCAGCCAGTCGACCCGCTGCACGTGCCAGCCGTAGGCCTCGTAGCGCGCGACCGTGTCCTCGGTGAAGGCGATGCGGGTGTCGTCCTCGATGGAGATGTGGTTGTCGTCCCAGAGCAGCACGAGGTTGCCCAGCCGCTGTGTGCCGGCCAGGCTGCTGGCCTCGGACGAGACGCCCTCCTCGAGGTCGCCGTCGGACGCGAAGCACCAGATCGTGTGGTCGAAGGGGCTCTCACCCTCGGCCGTCTCGGGGTCGAGCAGGCCACGCTCGCGGCGGGCGGCCATCGCCATGCCCACGGCATTGCCGACGCCCTGGCCGAGCGGGCCCGTCGTCGTCTCGACGCCGGCCGTGTGGCCGTGCTCGGGGTGCCCGGGCGTGAGCGAGCCCCACTGCCGCAGGTGCGCCAGGTCCTCCAGCGTGAGCCCGTAGCCCGACAGGTAGAGCTGGACGTAGAGCGTCAGCGACGAGTGGCCGCAAGACAGGACGAACCGGTCGCGCCCCTCCCAGGCCGGGTCGGTCGGGTCGTGGCGCAGGAGGCGCTGGAACAGCAGGTACGCCGCCGGGGCGAGGCTCATGGCCGTTCCGGGGTGCCCGGAGCCAGCCGCCTCGACCGCGTCCATGGCCAAGGCCCTCGCGGCGTCGACGGCCTGACGGTCCAGGTCGCTCCAGTCCAGTGTGCTGCTCTTCGTCACGCGTCGATGCCTCTTCCTGGAGCGCGGATCTTCGGTCCGACCCTAGCCCGCGGGTCCCTACCCGCGATCGGTAGAGTCGAGCCTGTGACGACCCTCGCGGATGCGCCGCCCGCGGCTGCTCCGGCAGTCCCCGCGAGGCTGGCGCTGGGCGAGCGGGTGATGGCCTACGTCGCGCTCACCAAGCCGCGCATCATCGAGCTGCTCCTGGTGACCACCGTCCCGACGATGGTGCTGGCGGAGCGCGGGCTGCCGTCGGGCTGGCTGGTCCTCGCCACGCTCGTGGGGGGATCGCTCGCGGCGGGCAGTGCCAACGCCCTGAACTGCTGGTACGACCGCGACATCGACTCCGTCATGCACCGCACGGAGCGCCGGCCGCTGGCCAGGCACGTGGTGACTCCTCGCAGCGCCCTGGTCTTCGGGCTCGTCCTCGGCGTGCTGGCGACGGTCGAGCTGCTGCTGACCACCAACCTGCTCTCGGCGCTGCTGGCCGACGCCGCCATCGCGTTCTACGTCGTCGTCTACACGATGGTGCTCAAGCGTCGTACGTCGCAGAACATCGTCTGGGGCGGCGCTGCCGGATGCATGCCGGTGCTCATCGGCTGGTCGGCCGTGACCGGCACGGTCTCGTGGGCCGCCGTCGTGCTGTTCGCCGTCATCTTCCTGTGGACCCCGCCGCACTTCTGGGCGCTCGCCATGCGCTTCCGCGACGACTACGCCGCCGCGGGCGTGCCGATGCTGCCGGTCGTCGCCACGCCGGCCACGGTCGCGCGCCGCATCGTGGCCTACTCCTGGGCCATGGTCGCGACGTCCCTGCTGCTGCTCCTGGATGCCTCCGGCCCGGTCTACGGCGTCTCGGCTGTCGTGCTCGGCGCCGTGTTCCTGCGCGAGGCACACCTGCTGCAGACCCGGGTGCGCCGCGGCGACCAGGTCTCGCCGATGCGCCTGTTCCACTGGTCGATCACCTACCTGGCCCTGCTGTTCCTCGCCGTCGCGGTCGACCAGCTCGTCTGATGCGGCTGCCGTGCAGGTAGCGCTCGCCGGCTGCAGCACCATCGACGACCCCGACGAGCCGGCACTCGTCGCGGCGCTGGACCGGCTCGGGGTGCGCGCGACCGGTGTGCCCTGGGACGCGGACGTCGACTGGTCGGCGTACGACTTGGTTGTGGTCCGCTCGACCTGGGACTACGTCGAGCGGCTGCCCGAGTTCCTGGCGTGGGCCGACTCCGTGCCTCGCCTCGCCAACCCGGCGGCGGTGCTGCGCTGGAACACCGACAAGCACTACCTCGCCGAGCTCGCGGCTGCCGGTGTGCCCGTCGTGCCGACGACATACGTCGAGGGCGAGTTCGTCCCACCACCAGGCGAGTACGTCGTGAAGCCCACGGTCAGCGCCGCCGCGATGGACACGGCCAGGTACGGCCCCGGAGACGACGCCGCGGCGACCGCGCACGTCGAGCGGCTCCGCGCCGCCGGGCGGGGCGTGCTGGTGCAGCCCTACCTGCGCGCTGTCGAGGAGCACGACGAGACGTCACTGCTGTTCCTCGGTGGGGTGTTCAGCCATGGCGCGATGAAGGGGCCGGTGCTGGTGGGCGACCGTGCGCTGACGCCGGTCGAGACCGTGATCGGTCCGCGGGACCCGTCAGCCGCGGAGCGGGCCGTCGCGGAGCAGGTCCTGTCCGTGGTCCGTGAGCCGCTGCTCTATGCGCGGGTCGATCTGCTGCCCGGGCCGGACGGTCCGCTGTTGCTGGAGCTCGAGCTGACCGAGCCGTTCCTGTTCCTCGACATGGCCGAGGGGGCTAAGGACCGCTTCGCCTCGGCCATTGCCGGCTGGCGACCGTGAAGCTCGCGTCGCCCCGCGATCGGGCCGGCCGGTTCGTGAACTGGGCCAGGACCGAGACGAGCACACCGTCGGAGTGGTCCCGGCCCACGACCGAGGGGGAGGTCGCGCACGCCGTCGATCGCGCGCGGGCCGCCGGGACAAGCGTGCGAGTCATCGGCGCCGGTCACTCGTGGTCGCGCATCGCCGTACCCGAAGCGGTCGCGATGTCGCTCGACGCGATGGCCGGGGACGTCCGCGTCGACGACGCCCGACAGACGGTGACGGTGCCGGGCGGGATGCGGCTGCGCGACCTCAGCGCCCACCTGCTGCGGTCGGGGCTGTCGCTGCCGATCGTCGGCTCCATCCAGGCGCAGACGGTGGCCGGCGCGATCGCCACGGGGACGCACGGCTCGAGCCTCACGCACGGCAACCTCTCGAGCCTGGTCACCGCGGTGCGTGTGGTCGCCGGCACCGGCGAGGTCGTTGACATCGGGCGGGACGACGAGCGGCTGAACGCCCTCCGCGTCCATCTGGGCGCGCTCGGGGTGGTGACGCGGGTGACCCTTCGCGTGCGCGCCGCCGGTCGGCTGCATCAGTTGATCGAGCACCTGCCGGTCGAGGCGGTGCCGGACGCGTTGCCGGAGATCGCGGCCAGCGCGGAGTACGTCAAGGTCTGGTGGCTGGCGCACGCCAGCTCGGCGCAGGTCATCCGCTACACGCGGACCGACGACCCGGTGACCCGGCGCCCCGCGGCCGCCACCTCCCGATGGATCGACGAGCGCGTCATGCACCGGTCGGTCTTCCCAGCCCTCGTGCGGTTGCAGCACCGCCGGCCAGCGGTCACGGCCGGCATCAACGAGCGGCTCTCGCGGATGTACCTCGGTGCCGCGTCACAGATCGGCCAGGACGCGCTGATGCTCAACACCCCCATGCCGATGCGGCACCGCGAGACGGAGGCCGCCGTACCGATGGGCACTGCGCCGGAGGCGGTACGCCGGGTGCTGGACCTGTTCCAGGGCGGGCGGCCTGCCGTCAGCTTCCCGCTGGAGATCCGCTTCGTCCGTGGGGACGACGCGTGGATGAGCCCGGCCTCCGTCCAGGACAGGGGCGCCGACACCTGCCAGATTGGTGCCTACTCCACCGACGGCCCGGACTGCACGTCGTACTTCGACGCCTTCTGGCGCGTCATGCGACCGCTCGGTGCGCGCCCGCACTGGGGCAAGGAGCTCGATCACACGGCCGACGAGCTGCGACCGCTCTATTGCCACATGGACCGCTTCACCGCGCTTCGGGACCAGCTGGATCCGCAGCGCGTGTTCGGCGGGGAGTTCCATTCGCGCGTGCTCGGCCGCTAGCGTCACCGCGTGCGCGTTGTCGTGTTGGGGGCGGGCTTCGGCGGGCTGGAGATCGCCGCGCTGCTGTCGGCCGGATTCGGTGACGCGCTCGACCTGGTGCTCATCGACAAGAGCGACTGCTTCGTGTTCGGGTTCTCGAAGCTGGACGTGATGTTCGGCCGGCACCCGGCAGACGGTGCGGTGCACCGGTACGCCGACCTTGTCCAGCCCGGGGTGCGGTTCGTCCGCGCCGACGTGCTGTCGATTGATCCGACTGCGAAGCGGGTCGACACGACAGCCGGGCCGTTTGTGGCGGACATCCTCGTCGTCGCACTCGGCGCGGACCTGCACCCGGAGGCGACACCCGGCCTCGTCGAGGGGGGCCACGAGTTCTACACGGTGGCCGGCGCGTTCGCGTTGAGCGAGGTGCTGGCCGACTTCCGCGGCGGCGACGTCGTCGTCGGTCTGACCTCGACACCGTTCAAGTGCCCGCCGGCGCCGAGCGAGACTGCCCTGCTGATGTGCGAGTTCCTGACCGCGCGCGGGCTCCGCGACAGCTCGACGGTGTCCCTCGTCATGCCCTTGCCCCTGCCCATACCGCCGTCGCCGCTCGCTTCCGAGGCGCTTCTGGCCGCCTTCGCGGACCGCGGCATCGCCTGGCACCCCGACCGGCTGGTGCGCGCACTCGATGTCGCCCGGCGCAGGGTCGTCCTGGCCGACGGAGGCGAGCTGCCGTACGACCTGTTCCTCGGTGTTCCCACCCATCGCGTGCCCGCGGTTGTCGCTTCCTCCGGTCTCGCGGTTGACGGGTGGGTGCCGGTCGATCCGCTGACCCTGGAGACGCGGTTCCCGGGTGTCTACGCGGTCGGTGACGTGACCAGCGTCGGCACGCCGAAGGCCGGCGTCTTCGCCGAGGGCCAGGCGGCGGTGGTCGCGGCGCGCATCGCGGCCCTGCTGCGGGGCGATGCCACCGACCGCACGTACGACGGCAGGGGAGTCTGCTACGTCGAGTTCGGCGCCGGCCAGCTTGGCAAGGTGGACGTGACCTTCCTGAGCGGGCAGCCGCCCACGGGTGGGTTCGAGGGGCCATCGTCGGCGCTCATGGCCGACAAGGTCGAGTTCGGCAGGTCCCGCATCGAGCGCTGGTTCGGTCAGCGCGGGTAGCCAGAGCGTCGCGCGATCCGCTCACCGGGCGCCACCGCGACGTACACCGTGTTGGCGGACGTCCCGCCGGTCAGGTGGTTTGCGAACGGCACCACATGGGTGGTCACGGTGGCGAAGACCTGCTGCAGTACGTCGGTGAAGTCTTCGTCGGGTGGGTCGTCCGACCAGAGGGCGAAGACCCCGCCGGGATGGAGTCTGTCGGCGACCCGGCCGAGGCCGGCTGGTGTGTAGAAGGGTGCGTGGCTGTCGTTCAAGAGGTGTCGCGGGGAGTGGTCGACGTCGAGGAGCACGGCGTGATGGCGGTCGGGGCCGCCCGGCCAGAACCGCTCGGCGCCGGCGACCAACGCGAAGAAGTCGCCGTGCACGAGCCGGCATCGCGGGTCGTCGGTCAGATCCTCGGCGTGGGGGAGCAGCCCCTGGCGGTGCCAGTCGATGACCGCGTCGAGTGCCTCCACGACGGCCAGCGAGCGGACTCGCGGATCCGCCAGTGCGGCGCGCGCCGTGTAGCCCAGTCCCAGGCCGCCGACCACGACGTCGAGCGCGTCATCGGGAGCCGCTGCCAGGCCGAGATCGGACAGCGCGACCTCCGCGACGGTGAACAGGCTCGACATCAGGTACTCGTCGCCGAGCATCACCTCGTACACCTCGATCTTCAGCGTCGGCTCCAACCGGCGCCGCAGGCTGACCTCCCCGATCGGAGTCTCGCGCCAGTCGAGTTCCTCGAACCGCTTGCTCACGCCGAGTTCAGCGCAGACTCCGGCGCGGCAGCGGGCACCGCCGCGACAGCCGGATCGCGGGCGCGTAGCGAGAGCACCGTGCGGCAGGCAGCGACGAGCACCAGGCACGCCCCGGCGAGGTGTGCACCGACCAGGATGATCGGCAGGTCGGTGAAGTACTGCGTCCAGCCGACGGTCGCCTGGCCGAGCTCGACGAGCACGAGGATGCCGGCGGCCCGCGACGGGGCGCCGGTGGCCCGCAGCCCGACCCAGAGGGCGATGCTCAGCCCGATCAGCAGCATGACCAGGTCAGCGTGGAACTGGCTGACGGTCGCCGGGTCGAAGCCGGTGCGGCTGGCCTGGGCATCTCCCGAGTGCGGTCCGGAGCCGGTCACGACCGTTCCCACGACGAGCGTCACGCCCACGACCGCGAGGACGGCCTGCGCCAGCCGCTGCAACGGCTGCGGGGCAAGAGCGCTCACCGGGTCGTCGCCCTCCTGCACTCGACGGTGGAGGGTCACCGCGATCGCGATCAGCACCATGGACAGCAGGAAGTGCCCCATCACGGTCCATGGGTTGAGGCCGGTGCGCACGGTGATGCCGCCCAGGCCGGCCTGCGCCGGGATGCCCAGCACGAGCACCGTCGCCAGGCGGACGGATGTCGTCCGTCGCGGGCGGTGCCGCAGCACGGTCACCAGCGTCGCGGCCACCACGGCGACGAGAACGAACGTCAGCATCCGGTTGCCGAACTCGATGAAGGCGTGCCCCGCCGCCTCCGCCGTCGGCGTGTAGCTCGCACCGCTGCAGCGCGGCCAGTCCGGGCACCCGAGGCCCGAGTCGGTCAGCCGGACGGCGCCGCCGGTGACGACGATCGCGGCGTTGGCGACGATGCTGGCGAGCGCGAGCCGGCGCACCGTCTGCGCGCTCGGCCGGAACATGGTGCCAGCCTACGGAGCAGGTCCCGCTGATCGGGATGCCGGGCGGGCCGGGTGGGGGCCTTCTGTAACGTGTTCTCGTCCGTCCGGTCGAAGGGGAACGTGAGCTCCGTGTCTGCCGTGGACGTCGACCTGCTCATCGTGGGCGCCGGCCCGAGCGGCCTGTACGGCGCCTACTACGCCGGCTTTCGCGGGCTCACCTGCGCGATCGTCGACGCGCTGTCCGAGGCAGGCGGCCAGGTCACCGCGCTCTACCCGGAGAAGATGATATTCGACATCGCCGGCTTCCCGTCGGTCCGGGGCAAGGACCTCGTTCGCAACCTGGTCCAGCAGGCAGCGCCGTTCAACCCGACGTACCTGCTCGGTGAGCAGGCGGTGTCCTACGAGCACACCGGAGACGGGGTCGTCGTGACGACCGGGGTCGGCACGGTCATCCGCGCCAAGGCGGTCGTGGTGACGGGCGGCATCGGCACGTTCAACCCGCGACCGCTGCCGGGCGGGGCCGACTGGGAGGGCAAGGGGCTGGCCTACGTCGTACCGTCCTTCGCGCCGTACCGGGAGAAGGACGTCGTCGTGGTCGGGGGCGGTGACAGCGCGCTGGACTGGGCGCTGGGCCTGGAACCCATCGCGAAATCCGTCACGCTTGTCCACCGGCGCGACGCCTTCCGGGCGCACGCGCACTCCGTCAAGCTGCTGCGCGACTCGACCGTCTCGCTGTGCATCCCCGCGCAGGTGGTCGGCATCTCGGGCACCGAGCGGGTCGAGTCCATCTCGGTGCGCAACACCGAGACCAAGCAGGTCAGCGAGCTGCCGGCGCAGGAGGTCGTGGCGGCGCTCGGCTTCACCGCCGACATCACGCCGCTGGAGGCCTGGGGACTGAACGTGGAGGAGCGGCACATCGTCGTCGACACCACGATGGCGACCAACCTGCCGAGGGTGTTCGCCGCGGGGGACATCACGGAGTACGCCGGCAAGGTGCGGCTGATCAGCGTCGGGTTCGGGGAGGTCGCGACCGCGGTCTGCAACGCGGCTACCGTCATAGACCCGGAGGCCACGGTTTTCCCGGGGCACTCGACCGAGCAGCAGGGGGAGGGGCCAGCCGCATGACCTTCGTCATCACGAGCACGTGCCTGGACCTCAAGGACATGTCGTGCGTCGAGGAGTGCCCGGTCGACTGCATCTACGAGGGCGGTCGCAAGCTCTACATCCAGCCCAAGGAGTGCATCGACTGCGGCGCGTGCGAGCCGGTCTGCCCGGTCGACGCGATCTACCCCGACCGGCAGCTGCCCGCCGAGAACGCCGAGGACAAGGAAGACAACAAGGCGTTCTTCGAGATCATCCTGCCGGGTCGTGACGCACCGCTGGGCGCGCCCGGCGGTTCGATGCGGGTCGGCAACACCGAGGCCGACACACCCCGGATTGCCGCGCTGCCGCCCAACCCCGACGCCGAGAACTGATGACCCCGCTCGAGACGGTCCACGCGTTCATGGCGGCTGCTGCCCTGCGCGACTACGACGCCGCGATGGCGCTGCTCGCCGACGACGTCGAGTACCAGAACATGCCGCTACCGCCGGTGCACGGCCACGCCGCGGTGCGCGAGACGCTCGAGGCGCTGCTCGCCATGTGCGCCGGCTCGGAGTGGATCGTCCACCGCGAGCTCGCCGACGGGCCGCTCGTCATGAACGAGCGCACCGACCGGTTCCTGCTCAAGGGCGAGTGGGTCGACCTGCCCGTCGCGGGCGTGTTCGAGGTGCACGACGGGCGCATCACGCTCTGGCGCGACTACTTCGACCTGCCCACCATCATGAACAAGATGCTCTGACCGCACCCAATCACGATCGCTGTGCGCATCCCGCGCTCACGTCCTGAGCGTGCCGCGCGCACGCCGATCACACCGGTCGGGGCAGGCGAGGGGCGTTCAGGCGGAGGCGGTGGGGACGCCGGGGACCTCGGTGCCGGCGGGGAGGCAGATCGACTTCGACTCGAGGTACGCCGCAAGGCCCTCGGGACCGAGCTCGCGGCCGATCCCGCTGTTCTTGTAGCCGCCGAACGGCGCGCCGAAGTCCAGCGAGAAGCCGTTGATCGTGAACGTCCCGGTGCGGACCCGGCGGGCGATGTCGATGCCGGCCGGGATGTCGGATGTGAAGACGGTGCCGGACAGGCCGTACTCGCTGTTGTTGGCGATCTTCACGGCGTCGTCGGGGGAGTCATACGGGATGACCGCGACGACCGGCCCGAAGACCTCTTCCTGCGCGAGCGTGGAGTCGGGCTCGACGTTGATGAAGACCGTCGGCTCGACGTACCAGCCCGTCGACTGGCTGCTCGGCCGGCCGCCGCCCGTCGTGATCTTGCCGCCCTCCTTCTGCGCCGTCGCGATGTAGCCCTCGACGCGGTCGCGCTGGCGCTCGGCGACCAGCGGGCCGATCTGCGTCGCCGGGTCGAGCGGGTCACCGACGATCTGCTGCGAGGCGAACTCGGTGATCGCGTCGACGATCTCGGTGTAGCGGTCGCGGCTGGCGAGGATGCGGGTCTGCGCGACGCAGGCCTGTCCGTTGTTCATGAAGCTCGAGCCGAGCAGGGCGGGGATCGACGTCTCCAGGTCGGCGTCGTCGAGGATGATCGCCGCCGACTTGCCACCGAGCTCGAGGGTGAGGCGGCGCAGCCGCTCCCCGGCCAGGGCGCCGATCCGCTTGCCCGCAATCGTGGAACCCGTGAAGGCGATCTTGTCGATGTCGGGGTGGGTGACGAGGTGCTCGCCCACCTCGCGGCCCGCGGTCACGATGTTCACGACACCCGCCGGGATACCGGCCTCGTCGAGGCACTCAGCCAGCAGGTAGGAGTCGAGCGGGGTCTCGGGTGCGGGCTTCAGCACGACCGTGCAACCAGCGGCGAGCGCCGGTGCGATCTTCAGCATCGCGGTGAACAGCGGGACGTTCCACGGCACGATCGCGGCGACGACACCCACCGGCTCCTTGCGCACCAGTGACGGCCCCATCAGCCCGGGCCGCAGCTCCTCGAAGTGGAACGTCTGCGCCAGCCCGGCGTAGTAGTCGAGCACCATCGTGCTCGACAGCACCTGACCCATGATCGAGAACGAGTACGGCGACCCGTTCTCGCTGCTGATCAGCTTGGCGAACTCGTCCATCCGCGCGTTGATGGATGCCGACAGCGCGGCGATCTTCGCGGACCGCTCGGCAGCCGTCGTACGGCTCCACTCGCTGTCGTCGAAGGCCTTCCGGGCAGCGGCCACGGCCCGGTCGATGTCGGCGTTGGTCCCGTCCGGGACGCGCGCGATCACCTGCTCGGTGTGCGGGCTGACGACGTCGATCGTCCCCGTGCCGGCAGGGGCGACGTAGCCGCCGTCGATGTAGAAGTGCTCGCGCGTCTCCACCCGGAAGTCCTCCTCGTTGGGGCATGTCGCCGGCTGCATTATGGAACACGTTCTAGTCGTTGCGCCAGGGCCCGCCTCCCTTGCCGCCCAACTAGAACCGGTTATAGATTTCGAGCGTCTGATCTTCCGAGCGGTAGGAGCGGGATCTCGTGGTGCGGGCTGCAGTCGTCGAGGCGTACGGGCAGGACAAGGCGGAGATCCGCGACGACGTCGAGGCGATCGCGCCTCCAGCCGGGCAGGTCAAGGTGCGGATGCGCTCCACCGGCGTCTGCCACTCGGACATGTCCGCGATGGCGGGCATCCTCCCCGCCGCGTTGCCTGCGGTGCTCGGGCACGAGGGCGCGGGTGACGTGATCGAGGTCGGCGACGGTGTCACGCGGGTCAAGGTCGGTGACCGGGTCATTGTCGCGTGGGTCCCGCCGTGCGGTGGCTGCAAGTCGTGTCTGCGCGGCGAGCCCAACCTCTGCATGGAGCTCACGATGGCCGCCTTCGGCGCGCCGAACTTCCTGGTCGGCGGCAGCCCGTTCTTCGGCATGGCCGGCACCGGCACGTTCGCGGAGGAGATGACGATCCCGGAGCTCGGCTGCATCCCGCTCGCCGACGACGTGCCGTACGAGATCGGCGCGCTGATCGGCTGCGGCGTGATGACCGGCGTCGGCGCTGCCCTCAACACGGCGAAGGTGACGCCTGGCTCCTCGGTCGCGGTCATCGGCTGCGGCGGTGTCGGCATCTCGGCGATTCAGGGCGCCCGAATCTGCGGCGCATCGGAGATCGTGGCGATCGACCAGGTCGACGGCAAGCTCGAGTGGGCCCGCAAGTTCGGCGCGACGAAGACCGCCAACGGTGCCGACGCGGCGCAGGCCGTCATGACCGAGGTGACCGGCGGTGAGGGCTTCGACTACGTCTTCGAGGTCGTCGGCCGGTCCGAGACGATCCGCCAGGCGTGGGACCTCACCCGCCGTGGCGGTACGACGGTCGTCGTCGGCGCCGGCCGCATGGAGGACATGGTGTCCTTCAGCGCCTTCGAGCTGTTCTTCTCGGAGAAGAAGCTGCTCGGCTCCTACTACGGCTCAGGCGACGTACGCCGCGACTTCGACCGGCTGCTCGGCCTCTGGCGGGCGGGCCGGCTCGACCTCGACGGGATGATCACCCAGCGGCTGACCCTCGACGACCTCAACGACGCTTTCGCCGCCCTGAAGTCCGGCGAGGTCATCCGCCAGGTCATCAACTTCGCCTAGTCCTGGACCAGCATCTCGTGCAGGCCGCCCCTGGGGACGACGAAGATGCCGGTGGCCTCGGCGAGGAGCTCGCCGTCGCAGGTGCTTCGACCCCAGGCGGTGACCTTGCGCCCTGACACGGACTCGACGCCTGCCTCGTAGTCGATGCGCTGGTGCAGCGGGGTGCGCGCGACCATCCGCACGCTGAGCGTTCCCGTGAACCCCGCCTGGCCGGACGCCGCCTGCGCGACCCCGAGCAGGTCGTCGAAGGCCGCCATCACGTGGCCGCCGTGCACCGTGCCGGGCGGGCCCTCGTAGGCGTCGCCGTACGTCGTGTGAGCCCGAAGCTCGTCGCCGACGAACTCCACCTGCAGCGGCGTCGCCAGCGCGTTTCCGCGGCCGGAGAACGGACTGCGCTCGAACAGGCTGAAGTCCTGCTCGCTGGCGAACAGCGACCGCACCCGTGGCAGCGCACCGACGTGCTTGCGCGCGGCTGCCAGCAGCTCGTCGGCCTGCGCCAGATCGTCCGCCGACGCCGCGCCCGAGTCCAGCCGGAGCACGTCGCCGATCAGCGCCCGCAGGTGCTCGGCCAGCGCGTGCTTCGCGAGCTGGTTCTGCGTGTGCTCCGCGTCCTGCGGGAACCACGACCGGATCGGGTCGCCGGATGCCGAGGTCACCGGCCGACGAAGTTCGGCGGCCGCTTCTCGGCGAAGGCGCGGGGTCCCTCGCGGGCGTCCTCGGTCGCGAAGACCGGCATCCCGATCTCCAGCTCGACCTTCAGCGCCTCGTCCTCCGGCAGGCCCTCGGTCTCCCGCAGCGATCGCAGCACCGCCCGCACCGCGATCGGGCCGTTGGCGCTGATCGCGTGGGCGATCTCACGCGCTCGGCTGTACGCCGTACCGTCCGGTACGACGGAGCCGATGAGCCCGTACTGCAGCGCCTCGGCGGCGCTGATCGTCTTGCCGGTGAGCAGCAGCTCGGCAGCGAGGGTGTAGGGCAGCTGACGACGCAACCGCACGGTCGAGCCCCCGAGCGGAAACAGCCCACGTCGTACCTCGGCCACGCCGAACGTCGCCGACTCGCCCGCCACCCGGATGTCGGTCGCCTGCAGGATCTCGGTACCGCCGGCGATCGCGGGCCCCTCCACTGCGGCGATGAGCGGCTTGGTCAGCCGGTAGTGGCGCAGCAGCGCCCGCCAGGCCAGGTCGGCGTCGCGCGAGAAGCGCTGCGCGTACTCGTCGTCGGGGAGCGGGTTGCTCATCATCGCCTTGAGGTCGGCGCCGGCGCAGAAGACGGTGTCGGAACCGGTGAGGATGACGCAGCGGATCTCGTCGTCGGCGTCGGCCTGCTCCCACGCTTCGGCCATCCGACCGAGCATGTTGGGGGAGAAGGCGTTCTTACGCTCCGGCCGGTTCATCCGCAGGGTCAGGACGTGTCCGTCCTTCTCGACGAGCAGGTGCTCCTCGCTCATTGTGGCTTTCCTAGTCCTCGGGGAACACGATGTCGCCGGTGCGGCTGTCCTTCGCGGAGATGGCTTCGACGGGGCAGCCCTCCATCGCCTCCCACAGCGCCTCGGACTCCTCGACGGGATTGCTCTTGACGACCGACTTGCGGTCGGCGGCCTGCCCGAACACGTCGGGCGCGCTGTTGCGGCAGTAGCCCGAGCTGATGCACGTCGGAGCGACCGCGACCTCCAATGACCTGCCCACGACGCCTCCCGCGCTACTAGAACCTGTTCTAGTCACTGCGTTTCTAGTACACCGGACGCCGGTCCGCCACTAGGGCGACGCGCCCGGGCTCGGGGTGACCCCCACCGACGTCGGCCGGACGTGCCGCTCGACCGTCACGGACGACGAGCCGAGGCCGCCGACGGTCACCTCGTCCCACGCCTGCAGCTGGTGGCTCTCGCTGTCGAAGTAGAGGATCGAGCACTCCAGGGGCGTCGGCTCCTCGCCTTGGAGCCCGCGAAGGCCGGCGCCGCCGGTCGACCCCTGGACCAGGAACAGGCTGCCGCCGTCGACCCGCTGCTCGCGGTGGTGCCGGTGGCCGGCGAGCACCAGCGGTGCGACGCCGGCGAGGGCCCCCCCGGCGAGCGGGTCGTGCACGAGCGCGACGTTGACGGGGGCCGGCTCCGCGCGGATCACGTCGGCCAGCTGCCGGCCGGACTCGACCAAGCCGTCGGCGTCCGCGATCGTGACCGACTTGTCCGGTGTGAACCGAGGGTCGGCGATGCCGGCGATCCGGATCCCGGCCAGTGTGGTCACGGCGCCGTCGAGCACGGTGGCGTCGGGCAGCCGGCGTACCTGCTCGACGGTCGTGTCGGAGTCATGGTTGCCGCGGATCGCGACGTAGGGCACGGGGATGCGGCGGAGGTCGTCGACGAACGGGCCTTCCGCGGCACTGCCGTGATCGGTGAGGTCACCGGTGTCGATGACGCCGCGCACCTTGAACTGCGAGACGAGTGAGACGACGAGGTCGATCCCCGCTGGGTTGAGGTGCAGGTCGGAGATGTGCAGCAACGCGATGGTCGACCCGGTCGGGCGGTACGTCGGCAGCGATGACGTCACGTCGTACAGCTGCACCACGTTGCCGACGAGCTGGCCGAGCGCAAGCCGGTACGCCGAGAAGTTCGTGATGATCTGCTCGGCGCTGCCGATGGCGGTGGGGGCGCTCGCGAGCAGGCCGGTGTACTTCGGCTCGCGGATGCTTCCCGGCCGCCAGGTCGCGGCGGCGATCCCGGCGGTGACCGCGATCGACGCAACGCACATGCCGAGGCACAGGGCGGTACGCCGCAGCGATCGGAAGACGATCAGCGACAGCAGTGCGCAGGCAACCAGCGCCGCGGCGGACGCCCGCAGCACGAGCCGAAGCAGGGCCGAGTGCAGGTCGTTGCCGACGCGGTCTCCGACGGTCGCGAACCCGCCTGGGTCCTCCGCGAGGCTCCGCGCGACGTCTGCTCGCAACTCGACGACCGAGGCGCGCACCGCCAGCGGCCCGTGGTGCGTGCCGAACTCCATCGTGCCCAGCGGCGGCACCCGCAGCTCGGAGCCGCCCGACAGTGACGGCTGCAGCCCGAGCCGGACGTCGACCGGCCCCACACGCGCGTCCTGATGCCCGGCGAGCAGGATCCCGAGGGCCGCACCGGCGAGCGCAACCACCAGGCAGCCGGCGGCCACGGCGGCACCACGGGCGCGGGCGGAGGTCACCGGTCCACGTTGCCACGCCACCAGAACAGGTTCTAGGTTCCTCCGGTGGCGATCCCCCCGCAGCGCGATGTCGAGCAGACCAGGGTCGCCCTCGCCGGGTGGCTCGCCACGACCCTGTCGGCGGACGGCGACGTTGCCCTCGGCGAGCTGCGCGGACCCGGCGCCACCGGCTTCTCCAACGAGACGCTCATCGTCGACGCGTCGTGGACGGCGGGCGGCACCCCGCAGCAGGCGTCGTACGTCGTCCGCGTTGCGCCCACGGGCTACTCGCTGTTCCCGGACGCGGCGTTCGACACGCAGTACCGAGTGCTGCGCGCACTGCAGGCGACGTCGATCCCCGTGCCGAACGTGCGCTGGTACGAGACGGACGCGTCGGTGCTCGGTGCGCCCTTCTTCGTCATGGACGAGGTGCAGGGCCGAGTGCCGCCGGACAACCCGCCGTACCACATGGCGGGGTGGCTCTTCGACGTCTCGCCGGCGCACCGCGCGACGCTGTGGTGGGGCGCGATCGACGCGATGGCCGACCTGCATCGACTCGACCCCGCCGAGTGCGGGCTCGACTTCCTGACCGGTGGACTCGGTGAGGGGCTGGCCTACTACGAGTCGTTCCTCGAGATGGTCGAGAAGGACGAGCCGGTGCCGATGGCCCGGCGCGCCCTCGACTGGCTGCGCAGCAACCTGCCCGGCGAGGAGCAGGTCGTGCTGACGTGGGGCGATGCCCGCATCGGCAACGTGATGTACGACGACGACGGCGAGGTGCTCGCCGTTCTGGACTGGGAGATGGTCGGACTCGGTGCGCCCGCGCAGGACGTGGCATGGGCGCTGTTCCTCGACCGCCACCACAGCGAGGGCTGCGACGTGCCTCGCCTGGCGGGCTTCCCGACGACGGCCGAGACCGTGGCGCACTACGAGGCACGAAGCGGGATCGCCCTGCGGGACATGGAGTTCTACGAGGTCTACTCGGCGTTCCGGTTCTGCGTGATCATGGGTCGGCTGGCCGTCATCTTCAAGGACTGGGACCTGCTGCCCCCGGACGACGCGATGGCGCAGGACAACACCGTGACGCGGCTGACCGAGCGCGTGCTCGCCGAACGCAACGCAGCTCGATGAGGGCCTGATGCTGTCGCCGTTGGACGACCTGCCCATCCACCAGGTTGCGGAGACGATGGCGACCGTCGGCACCAGTGACCGCAACTTCTACGACCGCTACTACTTCAGCCTGCACGGTTCGGACGACGAGTTCTTCCTCGCCGCCGGCCTCGGGCAGTACCCCAACCTCGACGTGTGCGACGGCTTTGTCGCGGTCGCGCACGGCACGATGCAGACGGTCGTGCGCGCGTCGCGACCGCTCGGCCTGGACCGGCTCGACGTCTCGGTCGGGCCCATGCGGGTCGAGGTGATCGAGGGGCTTCGCACAGTCCGCCTCGTCTGCGAGGAGGTCGACGGCTTCGGGCTCGACGTGACCTGGGAGGGCACGATCCCGGCGTACGAGGAGCCGCGGATGCTCCTGGCCGCGCCGCACGGCCGGATCATCATCGACACGATGCGGTTCCTGCAGACCGGTCGCTGGACCGGCACGCTGTTGCTCGACGGCCGCTCGATCGACGTGACCCCCGATCGCTTCTGGGGGAGCCGGGACCGCTCGTGGGGCGTCCGCCCGGTCGGCGAGCCTGAGCCGGCCGGTGCCCCGTCGCAGCTGAGCGGCTTCTTCTGGAACTACTTCGTCGCCCAGTTCGACGGCTTCTCGGTGATCTACATGGCGCAGGAGGACTCGAACGGCCGGCGTACGACGGAGGAAGGCGTGAAGCTGTACGCCGACGGTCGGGTCGAACTGCTCGGCCGGCCGGAGCATGCGCTGGAGTTCACGGAAGGGACGCGGCGAGTCACGCGAGCCGTGATCCGGTTCGCCCGTGGGCTCGAGCTGACCGGCGAGGTGCTGCGTCCGCTGCACCTGGCGCGCGGCACGGGCTACGGCTTCGACGCCGACTGGCGGCACGGCATGTGGCACGGCCCGGAGACCGTCGTACAGAGAAGGGACTTCGACACCGACGACCCGTCGATCGTGCCGATGCCGGGGGCCATCATCGACAACATCGCCCGCTTCACGACGAGCGACGGCGAAGTGGGCTACGGCCTGCTCGAGGTGATGACCATCGGCCCGCACCCGCAGTACTTCGAGGGTTGGGAGTAGCCGTGGCCGGCAGCGACGAGGGCAGCGAACCTCGCAAGCGCGCGGCGAAGAAGGCGCCGGTGGCGAAGAAGGCAGCGCCGGCCAAGAAGGCGCCGGTGGCGAAGAAGGCAGCGCCGGCCAAGAAGGCGCCGGTGGCGAAGAAAGCTGCGCCGGCCGCGGAGCGGTCGTCCGCCGCGCCGATCGACGAGAGCGAGCTGCTGCTGCCGCCCATGGACCGCCAGACCCTCGGCCGGCTCTGGTCCCAGACCTTCACGAGGTACCTCGCCGGGCTGCGCGCCAACAAGCGACGCATGATCATCTCGGCTGCGGTCGGGGCGAGCTTCGGTTGGCTCGCCAACCTCATCGTCATGGCCCGCACGTACGACGGCTTCGTGGTGCCGCCGGGCAGCACGGCGAGCGGGCAGGGCAATGTCCTGCGCGGAACATCGTTCTGGTTCGTCGTCTCGATGATCGCCTCTGCGATCGTCAACCACCGACTCACCGTCGGCTCGGAGCGGTTCTGGGCGGACATCCGGGGCTTCCCCGACACCATCAAGGCTGTCGTCCGCGATGACGCAGGGGCGCTCAACCACGCGCTGTTCGGGTTCGCCGGCGCGACGCTGATCACTTACACCTTCGGTCCGTCGCTGAGCGGCGCCGTCGCGGTCGGTCTCGTGGTCGCCATCGGCACGGTGCTGCGCCCGCTGCTCGTCGGGGCGCTCCTCATCGCCTGGCACTGGGTCGTCAAGCGCCTGTCTCCGCAGCGGGTGGACCGCACCCCGATCCAGACCGTCACCGTCGCCACGCTCGGTGGCGCGGCCGCCATGGCGCTCGCCGTCGTCGTACAGGGATCGTCGACCCGGCTGATCCTCGGCGTGGGGGCCCTGATCGCAGCGCTCGTTCTGGCGAAACGGGATCAGCCGGCCGCCGGGCTGATGATCTTCCTGCTCATGTCGGTCGTCGGTGTTGCGCTGTTCCTGGTCACGGCGGATGCCGTGTACGCGGACGACGGCGGTTGGCGGGAGTGCGGCTCGAGCCTGTCCCAGTGGTGGAGCTGCAGCGGGTCGGACCGGGCTCGATGGCTCGCCGTCTACGGCGCCGGCGGCTCGGGCCTGGGCGCGGCGATCGGCAGCGGGATCCCGCCCAAGCAGGACGTGCCGGTCAAGAACTGGGACGACCTGACCCAGGAGGAGAAGGAGCGCTTCCGGCAGCAGTACATCCGCAAGTACAAGGAGACGCACCCGAATGCACGCGGTGCGGACATGAAGCGCTTCATCGAGGGCCTCGACGCGCAGCCGCCAGGGTTCTTCGAATCCCGTTGGAACGACGTCAAGAACTTCGCTGGCGCCTACTGGGACGACGTGGCGTCCGGCCAGCAAGCCGAAGGCCTGGGAGCCATGTTCCTCGGCGGGTACGAGGGCTTCACCGGGGCGGCCAAGTCGACCTGGGACGAGTTCAAGCAGCTCCCGGCCACGCTCTACGAGTTCCCCGGCATGCTGGGTGACGACATCACCTCCGGCCGGCTCAACAAGCGGGTCGGCGGCATGCTCGAGGCCGGCGGCAAGGCCATCGACATGGCCAACACGTTCATCAACATGAGCCCGGAAGAGCTGCAAGCGGCGTACGACAAGTACGGCAAGACCGCCGTACAAGGCTTCATGAACAAGATGGGTGACTTCGAGCGAAAGCTCCAGGGCATGAGCCCGACGGAGATCCGGCAGTCGATCGGCAAGATCGCCGGCGCGGCCGAGTTCGAGGTCCTGTTGGGCGCGGCGGGCGACAAGGGCATGGGCAAGGGCATGGCGATGAGCAAGGAGGCACTCGGCTTCCTGAAAGACGCGCGCCTTGCCAGCAAGATGGACGATGCCGTGTCCGGGCTGGGCGCCGCCGCAAAGGGCATCCCCACGCCGAAGCTCTCGGCCGAGCTGCTGGCGGAGCGCAACGCACTGCTGGCGCAGGCCAAGCTCGGAGACGTTCCGTTGACTGCCGAACAGGCTGATCGGCTCTTGGGGCTCGATCAGCGGATCCTGCACGAGCGCCAGGCGACCACGCTGCAGTACGGCGAGGGAGCCGCGGGGAAGGGCCCGCGGACGCAGTACAAGCTCGGCGACGAGAACGCTGTGCTGGCCAAGGAGCTGCGCACTCAGCATCCCGACGTCTGGACCGGCAAGTGGAACCCGGTCAGCGACAAGAGCTACGTGCCAGGTGAGGACGCGTTCATGTCGGCCGACGATTTGGCCAGGTTCAAGGACCACCCGCCGCTCCCCGGCGAGACCGTCAACTTCACGCCGCGCAAGCTTGATGCGGACGAGCTCGCACAGCTGCCGCCGGAGCTGCAGTCCCGGTACAACGACCGCGTGAAGGACGCGAAGGCATGGGACGGCCACACCGGCTTCTCCGACCGCAAGGTCGTCGACTACAGCGACAAGAAGACCGTCGAGAAGTACGGGAAGATGTACGTGCCCGAGGACCCGGGCAAGCCGGTGAAGGCTGCGGAGTTCTGGAAGGACCCCAACGACAACAGGGTCTACGTCCGCTACCAGACCGACGACGGCGTCTGGAGCGCGCCGCGTCGGCAGGCCTCCGACATCGACACCGTGACGCACACGGGCGGCGAGAAGCTGACGTACGAGCAGAGCCGCGACCTGCAGTACAAGCAGTCGATGGGGCAGATCGGGGAGGGCGACACGCCTGCGTGGACGCGGTCGATGCTGACGGAGACCAAGGGCGGTTTCGTCATCAAGGACCCCGAGATGAAGGACTCGCTGTACAAGGCCATCGACGCGCTGCACAAGGCCGACGGGCAGGCGGTGGTGGAGCAGACGTTGGACGGCTACGTGCTCAAGACCGCGAAGTACGTCGAGCTCGAGCAGGCCACGCAAGCCGCCAAGGCACTCGACGCGAAGGGGCTGTGGTCACCGGAGCAACGCGCGGCGCTCGTGGGCAAGGGGATCCTGCCCAGGTAGCAGCGGCTCAGCTCTGATCGTCGATGAGGACGAACCCACCGGAGTACGGCGCGTCAGACAGCCGCACGCGGTGCACACCGGTGCCGTTGAGGCACAACTCGGCGCGTCCGCCCGCGGGGAGGGTGCGACCGTCGGGGAGCGGGTACGGCCGCTTGTCCCGGTTGAGCAGTGCAACGCACTGGCCCGGCCGGACCCGCGACCACTCCGGATGCAGCCGGCCCGCGACGACGACGGCGCTCGGCCCGGGTGCCACCGCCCGGCCCGCGCGGTCGTCGGGGCTCACCGTTCCAGGGCGCAGCCATACGAGCAGCACGACGAGGAGGCCGCCGAGGACCACCCAGGCTGGGAGCACGAGCGGTCGCTGCCGGTCGCTGTGCACCGCGCGCTGGACGATGATCCCCAGCGGCGCGCCGTAGAACAGGTGCGCGGCATAGGCGATGGCGATGAGGTCCCACTTGCCCCGCAGTGCGTACGCGTCGGCGAACGGCGTCACGATCGTCGCAGTCTCCAAGACCAGTCCCCACAGCACGCCCCACCGCCAGCTCCGGCCGAGAGCCACGCAGGCATAGGCGATGCCGAAGCCGATCCCGTTGCTGAAGTGGTAGGCCCAGCCCGCGAACCCGGTCCACGAGGAGGACCCGTCGGCACCGAGCAGCAGCACGCCGTACGAGTCGATCGGTGCTAGCAGGCGCAGGCCGCTGACAACGAACGGGACCCGGAACACGTCGTACCCGATGGTGCCGGCGATACCGCCGATCGCGCCCGCGACGAGGGCGAGCCGCAGTCCGTCGGGTCCGCGCCGGCGCGTGACGACGCCGAGCGACGGCAAGGCGATGGCCGCCGGAAGTCCGGTCAGCAGGAACCACGTCCGGAACGGCCCGAGGCCGTAGACCCAGGCCAGCAGCGACGCGACGGACGCGAGACCGAGCAACGCGACGCCCAGTCGGCGGACGTCGACCCGCTGGCGGGTAGCAACGTCGGGAGGCAGCGCCACGCGGGCATGCTCCTACACGTCGGCGTCAGTCGTAGCGGCGGACCAGCCGGATGTTGAGACAGAACGTGATGGCCAGCAGCACTGCGAGGACCGCGAAACCGCGCAGAAGCGGTGCCGCGACGAAGCCCTCCAGGATCACGGACCGCATCGCCTCCATGACGTAGGTCACCGGGTTGCAGGAGGCGGCGATCTCCATCGGCCGCGTCAGCAGCTCCCGCGGCACGAACCCGGGTGTCAGGAACAGCAGCGGGAAGAAGACGATCGAGCCGGACTGCGTCGCCGCAGCGCTCCGGCTCTTGAGTGCGATGAGCTGCATGAAGCCGGAGAACACGAGGGTCCATGCGGCCATCAGCGCGATGAGCACCACGAAGCCGGCAACCCCGCCCTCGACATGGATGCCGAACGGCAGTGACACCAGCACCATGAGCACCGCGATGAGCAGCGCGGTGACCATCCCGGCGAGCAGCCGGCCGAGCACGATCGCCGACCGCGGGATGGGGGTCGCGCGCAGCTTGTCGAAGTAGCCGCGCTCGATGTCCTCGACCAGATAGATGGCCGCGCTCCCGAACGACGCGGCCAGCAGCAGCGAGCTGGGCAGTTGGAACGCGGCGTAGCTCTGGCCGTGCAGGAACGGCGTCGTCTCGGTCGGGAACACCCGCGCCGCCTGCCCCACGTTGACGGCCAGGAAGAACAACGGGATGGCGAGGGTCGGCAGCGTCGCCTCGGGAGTGCGGATCGACTCCCGGATCGCGCGACGGGCCAGCAGCCAGGTCGCGTTCATGAGGAGACCTCCTGGACCTCGCCGGCGCCGCGCTCGCGGGTGCGTCCCGTCGCGTCGAGGAAGACGTCATCAAGCGTCGGGGTCGAATGGCCACCAACGCGCGCCTTCAGCTCGGCTTTGAGCTCTGCGGGGGTCCCCTCGCGCACGATCAGCCCGCCGTCGATGATCGCCAGCCGGTCACACAGCTGGTCGGCCTCCTCGAGGTACTGCGTGGTCAGGAAGATCGTCGTGCCGCGCGCGTTGATGCGACGGACCTCCTCCCACACCGTGAGCCGGCTGGCCGGGTCGAGGCCCGTGGTCGGCTCGTCCAGGAACAGCACGTCGGGCTCGTGGACGAGCGCGGACGCCAGGTCGAGCCGCCGCTTCATGCCGCCGGAGTAGCCCTTGATCATGCGGTCGGCCGACGCCACCAGGTCGACGAGCTCGAGCAGCTCCTGCGCCCGGCCCTGAGCCGTCGAGCGGTTGCTGCCGAACAACAGGCTCTGCAGGACCAGCAGCTCCCGTCCGGTCTGCCGCGCGTCGAGGCCGACCTCCTGCAACGCGACCCCGATGTGCGTGCGGGCCCGGTCGGGCTCGGCCGCGACGTCGACGCCGGCGACGCGGGCGGTCCCCGAGGTGATCGTCATCAACGTCGTCAGCATCTTGACCGTCGTGGACTTGCCGGCGCCGTTGGGACCGAGGAAGCCGAACACCTCGCCCGCGCGCACCTGCAGGTCGACGCCGCGCACAGCCTCCACCGTGCCACCGCCCCGGCCCTTGGCATGGAAGTGCTTGACGAGGCCCTCGGCCTCCACTGCGAACGTCATGAGCCGTGTCTAGCAGCCGGCGCCGACAGCATTTTCCGTCGTCAGAGCCGGTTGGGTTCGGGCAGCAAGCCCGGATGATGGTCGGTAAATGTCAGAGGTGACTTGGACAGTCACCCGCATGCTGAGCCGTCCGTTGTTTCCTGGGCGCGTCGTGGCGCCGCCGGGCGGCACGAGCTGCGGGACGCGGCTTCGGGTCACCGTTGACGAGCGCGCGCTGCTGCGCGTGATCGGTGAGCACCTTGCGGCTGCTCGCGGAGGGGACCTGGGTGCGGCGCTTCGCGGTGAGCCGCAGAACGACCGGGTCCAGAGCCTGTGCGCCCGGTTCGGTATCCAGGCCCGGTATGCGGGCAGCATCGTGCGGGCCAACGATGCGCAGGTCCGCCTGGCCCGGGAGGGCTTGTGGCGGCACAAGCTCGGCCTGCAGCGTGGGGTCACGACTCTGGAGGGGCGGCTTGTGGCGCGGACGCGGCGGGAGTGTGGCTGTGGGCAGCGGCGGGGCTGCGAGGCGTGCAAGGACGGCTACCCGAATCGCAACGAGTGGTGGCCAAGCGTCGGCGTCTGGACACAAGAGGAGGCCGGGCTGGTGTGGCTCACAGTGTCGGTGCCAGAGCCGGTGCAGCGCCGGCTCGGCGTGCCGGCTCGGGTCCGGCTGACGCACCCGGCCCCGATCGGTCACCTGCCCGGCCTCGTCGAACGGGTCACCGCCCTGCGCAGCACCGCGATCAGCATCAGCTTCGAACACGGCAAGCGCGGCGAGAAGGTCATGCTCCGGGCCTCCTGGACACACGAGCAGACCCCGCCGGTGCCAGACCTGCGGGCGCTGCGCGCCGGCCGGGTCGTCGCGCTCGACCTCAACGCCGACCACCTGGCGCTGTCCCGGCTCAACCCGGACGGCAACCCGGTCGGCCCGCCGGTCCGGATCCCGCTCGAGCTCAAAGCCCTGCCCGCCGGTACGCGCGACGCGCGCACATCCCAGGCTCACGGGCCGGGCGTGGCAGCGCCGACCGGACTCGCGGGGCGAGCCGATCGTCGCGGATAGGTTCCGCGGCCACCCAGTCCCCGGGCTGAGTGCAACAGGCGCAAGTACGGCTGCAGGGGCGAGTTACCAACCACGCATCCGGGCTTGCTGCCGAACCTAGAGCCGTTCGAGCACCGTGCCGGTCGCCAGCGCGCCACCTGCGCACATCGTCACCAGCGCGAACTGCTTGTCGGTGCGCTCGAGCTCGTGCAGCGCCGTCGTGATGAGCCGGCTGCCGGTGGAGCCGACCGGGTGGCCGAGAGCGATCGCTCCGCCGTTGACGTTGACCTTGTCCATGTCGGCCTTGTGCACCTGCGCCCACGACAGGACGACCGAGGCGAAGGCCTCGTTGATCTCGATCAGGTCCATGTCGGCGAGCGTCATGCCGGCCTTGCGCAGCACGGCTTCGGTGGCCTGCACGGGTCCGTCGAGGTGGTAGTACGGCTCGGACCCGATCAGCGCCATCGCCTTGATGCGGGCGCGTGGGCGCAGGCCCTCGGCGGCGGCGCGCTCCCGGGACATCCACATCACGGCAGCGGCGCCGTCGGAGATCTGCGACGAGTTGCCGGCGGTGTGGATGCCGTCCGGCATGACCGGATTGAGCTTCGCCAGCCCCTCGGTCGTCGTGTCGCGCGGCCCCTGGTCGCGATCGACGATGACGGTCGCTCCGTCCGGCCCGGGCGCCTCCAACGCGAGGACCTCGCGGTCGAAACGACCCTCGTCCCAGGCGCGCCGGGCGTTGGTCTGCGAGCGCAGGCCCAGCGCGTCGACGTCGGCGCGGGTGATGCCGCGGTTCTTCGCGATGCGCTCTGCCGCCTCGAACTGGTTGGGCAGGTCGATGTCCCAGTCCTCGTCGCGAAAGGTCCCCGGCCCGTTGATGACGTTGGCACCCAGGCCGACCCGGCTCATCGCCTCGACCCCGCAGGCGACACCGATGTCGATGGCGCCCGCCGCGATCAACCCGGCGATCAGGTGGTTGGCCTGCTGGGCGGAACCGCACTGGCAGTCGATCGTCGTCGCCCCGGTCGTGTGGGGAAGCCCGGCCGCCAGCCACGCCCCACGCGTCACGTTGGAGCTCTGCTCGCCAGCCTGCGTCACGCAGCCGCCGATGACCTGCTCGATCGTGTCGGGCGCGATCCCGGCGCGCTTGACGACCTCGGCCTGGGCGGCGCCCAGCAGCTTCGTGGCATGCAGCCCCGCGAGCGCTCCGTTGCGCTTGCCGATGGGGGTGCGGGTGGCCTCGACGATCACGGCCTCGGGCATGCGTCGCTCCTTCTTCGGGGAACGGCCAAAATAGTACGTGTTCTAGTACGCCGCCAGCACGCCCACGCGGCGGCAGAACTAGAACAGGTTCTTGACCGGGCCCCGCGGACACGCCTACTTTTCCGGGGATGACTGCCGTCGGGGATGTCGCTGTCGACCCCTCGGTCGACGGGGCCGCCCCGCTGGTCGGGGAGGCCGCGCGGCTGGTCGAGGAGGCCCGCTCGTTCCTGGGTCGAACCCCCGGTCCTACCCGCGTGGCGCGTGACCCGGTCAACCTGCCGATGGTCCACCACTGGTCCCAGGCCCTGGGCGACCGCAACCCGGCGTACCTCGATCCGGACGGCTCGTCGCGCGGCCACCTCGTCGCGCCGCCCGGGATGTTGCAGACCTGGATCATGGATGCGCCGCGCGACCCCAGTGCGCCGAGTCCCAGCGACGAGGTGATGCGCCGCCTCGACGCCGCCGGCTACACCTCGGTCGTCGCGGTCAACTACGAGCACGAGTACGTCCGCGAGCTCCTGCACGGCGAGCTGGTCAGCGTGCGGACCTACGCCGAGGACCTGTCGCAGGAGAAGCAGACCGCCCTCGGCCCCGGCTACTTCACGACGACGGTCTACGAGTACCTCGTCGGTGCCGAGGTCGTCGGCATTGGCCGGATGCGCATCCTGAAGTTCAAGCCCCCGGTGAAGGCCGACGTGGGGGAGCGCGTGCGCCCCGCGGTCGGTCGGGACAACGCGTTCTTCTGGGAGGGCGTCGAGGCCCGTCAGCTGCGCATTCAGAAGTGCGGCGGCTGCGGGGTGCTCCGGCACCCACCGGCGCCGCTGTGCGCGCGGTGCGGCAGCACCGAGCAGGGCTACGTCGTCGCCGTAGGACGAGGCGTCGTCTACAGCCACGTGACGCACCACTACCCGCCCCTGCCGGGGGTGGAGACGCCGCACACGGCGCTGCTGGTCGAGCTCGAGGAAGGCGTGCGCATCATCAGTGAGCTCGCCGCCGACGCCGATCCCGCTGACGTCCGCATCGGGCTGCCGGTAGAGCTCGTGTTCCAGAAGGTCCCGGGCGGCCAGCTGCTCCCGGCGTTCCGGCCGGTCGCGTGACCACCGTCGGGGAAGCCCTGCCAGAGCTCGTTCTCTCGGCCAGCGTCCGCAACATCGTGGCGACCGCGCTGGCGTCCCGCGACTTCCAGGACGTGCACCACGACGTCGCGAGCGCGCAGCAACGCGGCTCGAAGACCATCTTCACCAACATCCTGACCAGCAACGGCTACTGCCTGCGCTACGTCACCGACTGGACCGGACCCGAGGCGGTCGTCAAGAAGGCCGCGATCCGCCTCGGCGTACCCAACTACGCCGGCGACACGATGACCATGAGCGGCACGGTCGACGCGGTCGAGTCGTTGACCGAAGGTGAGCTCGTCACCGTCGCCGTACGCGGCCGCAACTCCCTGGGCGACCACGTGACCGGCACGGTCACGGTGCTTCTCCCGTGACTCTCTCCCGCAAGGCGGCGGTCGTCGGCATCGGCGCGACGGAGTTCTCCAAGGACTCCGGTCGGTCCGAGCTGCAGCTCGCTGCCGAGTGCGTCCTGACCGCCGTCGCCGACGCCGGGCTGGAGCCCTCGGACGTCGACGGCCTCACGACCTTCACCATGGAGACCAACTCCGAGATCAACGTCGCCCGCGTCGCCGGCCTCGGTGACCTGACGTTCTTCTCCAAGATCGGGTACGGCGGCGGCGCCGCGTGCGCCACCGTGCAGCAGGCCGCGATGGCGGTTGCCACGGGCGTCGCGGACGTCGTCGTCTGCTACCGCGCCTTCAACGAGCGCTCCGGTCACCGCTTCGGGTCGGGTCTGTCGCGCAGCGAGCCGACGTCCGAGGGGATCGCGATGAGCTGGGTGAGCACCTTCGGGCTGATGACCCCGGCCGCATGGGTGGCGATGTTCGCCCGTCGCTACATGCACGAGTACGGCGCGACGAGCGAGGATTTCGGCCGCGTGAGCGTCGCCGACCGCAAGCACGCCGCGACCAACCCGAAGGCGTGGTTCTACGGCAAGCCGATCACGCTCGAGGAGCACCAGGCGTCGCGCTGGATCGTCGAGCCGCTGCACCTGCTCGACTGCTGCCAGGAGACCGACGGCGGCCAGGCGCTGGTCGTCACCACCACCGAGCGCGCGCGTGACCTGGCGCAGACCCCGGCGGTCATCGCCGGCGCGGCACAGGGTGCCGCGAAGGGCCAGGAGTCGATGGTCAGCTACTACCGAGACGACATCGCCGGCCTGCCCGAGATGGGTCTCGTCGCCGACCAGCTCTGGGCGCAGTCCGGCATCGGTCCGGAGGACGTCCAGACCGCGGTCATCTACGACCACTTCACGCCCTTCGTCCTGCAGCAGCTCGAGGAGTTCGGGTTCTGCAAGCGCGGCGAGGCCAAGGACTTCATCGCCGACGGCGCGATCGAGCTCGGCGGCCGACTGCCGGTCAACACCCACGGTGGGCAGCTCGGCGAGGCCTACCTGCACGGCATGAACGGCATCGCCGAGGCCGTGCGGCAGATCCGGCGTACCGCCGTCAACCAGGTGCCCGACGTGGACAACGTCCTCGTCACGGCCGGCACCGGCGTACCAACCAGCGGACTCGTCTTGTCCGCGGACCACTAGGGAGAACCGTGCGCACCGCTCTGTCCGACGAGTTCGGCCTCGACCTGTCGCTGTTCGCCTTCAGCTACATGCCCGACGTGGTGGTGGAGGTCTGCAAGGCCGGTGGCATGGGTGTGCTCGGGGCGGTGCGCTTCACGCCCGACGAGCTCAGCGAGGCGATCGAGTACGTCGAGGCGCGGATCGGCGGCCGGCCGTACGGCGTCGACATCGTGATGCCGGCCAAGACCGAGGCGGTCGCCGGGATGCCGATGGACGAGATGCACGACATGCTCGAGAAGATGATCCCGCAAGAGCACCGCGACTTCGTGGAGCGGCTGCTCAAGGAGCACGGCGTGCCAGAGCTGCCGGCAGACGCGCAGCAGCAGCGCGACCTGCTCAGCTGGAACGACACGGAGGCGCGGCAGCAGGTCGAGCGCTCCCTGGAGCGACCCGATGTGAAGCTCATCGTCAACGCCCTCGGCCCGCCACCGAAGGACGTCGTCGACCAGTCGCACGAGGCCGGCGTGAAGGTGGCGGCGCTGGTCGGGAAGAAGGAGCACGCGCTCAAGCAGGTCGCGAACGGGGTAGACATCATCGTCGCGCAGGGCACCGAGGCCGGCGGCCACAGCGGCGAGATCGCGACGATGGTGCTCGTGCCCGAGGTGGTCGAAGCGGTCGGGGACGCCCCGGTGCTCGCGGCCGGTGGGATCGGCAGCGGTCGCCAGGTGGCGGCGGCCTTCGCGCTCGGCGCGCAGGGCGTGTGGACCGGCTCGATCTGGCTCAACACGGTGGAGTGCGCGCAGCCGGACCTGATGTACAAGAAGTTCCAGCAGGCGACCTCGAGCGACGCCGTGCGCTCGCGCGCCTACACCGGCAAGCCGGCCAGGCAGCTGCGGACGGCCTGGACGGACGCGTGGGACAACCCCGACAACCCGCAGCCGCTCGGCATGCCGCTGCAGTACATGCTCAACGCGGAGGCGCAGGACCGCATCCGCCGCTCCGGCAACGAGGCGCTGCTCGGCACGCCGATCGGGCAGCTGGTCGGCTCGATGAGTGAGACGAAGACTGTGCGCGAGGTTGTGGACGCCTTGCGCGAGGAGTACACCCGGACCGTGGAGTCGCTGCCGCGGCTGTCGACATCGGCACCCGTGTCATGACCCACACCAACCAGGAGATCCCCGTGACCGACACTCGCCCGCGCTGCCCGGTCGACATCGACCTCGTCGACCCGGACACGTTCGAGCACGGCCTCCCGCTCGAGGCGTTCGCCGCGATGCGCGCGCAGGCGCCGGTGTTCTGGCACGAGCAGCCGGGCACCTGGGGCGACGGCTTCTGGGTCGTGACGCGTCATGCCGACGTGATGGAGGTGTCACGGCAGGCCGAGATCTTCTCGTCGTACGAGCGCGGTGCGCTGCTTTCCACCGGCGAGCAGGACGAGGAGCAGGCGCTGCAGATGACGCGGCTGCTCATGCTCAACATGGACCCGCCGGAGCACAGCCAGCTGCGCAACATCGTCCAGCGGGCCTTTACCCCACGGACCATCCGGGCGCTTGAGAGCCGGCTGCAGGAGTTCGCGGACGACATCGTCGACCGCGCGCTGGCCAAGGGCGAGGGCGACTTCGTCGCGGACGTCGCTGCGGAGCTGCCGCTGCTCGCGATCTGCGAGCTCATCGGCATCCCGGCCGAGGACCGGCTGAAGATCTTCGACCTGTCCAACCGGCTCATCGGCTTCGACGACCCGGAGTTCACGACCTCGATCGGCGACGCGCACATCGCGTCGATGGAGATGTACGGCTATGCCAACGAGCTGGCCGAGCAGCGCCAGAAGGAACCCAAAGACGACATCATCACCAAGCTCCTGCAGGCCGAGGTCGACGGCGGCAACCTCACCGTCGAGCAGTTCGACGTGTTCTTCCTGCTGCTGTCGGTGGCCGGCAACGAGACGACGCGCAACGCCATCACCCACGGCATGCACGCCTTCTTCCAGAACCCCGACCAGTGGGAGCTGTTCAAGAAGGAGCGCCCGCTCGACACCGCGGTCGAGGAGATCATCCGCTGGGCGACGCCGGTCATGCAGTTCCAGCGGACGGCGCTGTCGGACTACGTGCTCAGTGGCCAGCTCATCAAGAAGGGCGACCGGGTCGTCATCTACTACTCGTCGGGCAACCGCGACGAGCACGCGCTGCCCGAGGCCGACCGGTTCGACATCACCCGAGCCGACAACGAGCACATCGCCTTCGGTGGTGGCGGACCGCACTTCTGCCTAGGCGCCAACCTGGCTCGCGCCGAGATCCGGATCCTGTTCGACACGATCGCCAACCGGATGCCCGACATCACCCAGACCGGCGAGCCGCGGATGCTGCGGTCGGCGTTCATCAACGGCATCAAGGAGCTCCCGGTCCGCTACACCGCCTGACCCTCCTTGCACCGAAACGAGAACACGTTCTAGTCTGCGGGCGTGCGGTTGCGAAACCGCGGAGCGGGGCCCCGGAGCGAAGCGACGGTCGCCCCGCGATGCGGTGCAGCGGAGCTTGAGATGTGATCGCCCACGAGGAGGAGCACACGTGTCCCAGCTCGGCTTCTGGAAGATCGCGGAAGCGGATCCCGACCGCGTCGCGCTGATCGAGCCGGACCACACCGAGCACACGGCGGGTGAGCTGCTGGCGTCGTGCAACCAGGTCGTGCACGGCCTGCGCGCTCTCGGCCTCGAGCGCGGTGACGTCGTGGCCGTCCTGCTGCCCAACGGTGCGCCGTACCTCGAAGTGCTGCTCGCCGTGCAGCAGGCCGGCTGGCAGCTCGTGCCGATCAACTACCACCTGGTCGGGCCCGAGATCGCCTACATCATCAGCGACTCGGGTGCGAAGGCGTTCATCGCCCACGCGACCTTCGGCGCGGAGGCAATGCGCGCCGCAGCCGACATCACGCTGCCCGACGAGGCGCGGTTCAGCGTCGGCGACATCGAGGGCTTCCAGCCGTACGAGAAGCTGAAGGCGGGCCAGCCGACGTCGCTACCGGCCGACCGCAAGGGCGGCGGCCTGATGAACTACACGTCCGGAACGACGGGCAAGCCCAAGGGCGTACGCCGGCCGCTGGCCGACATCGACCCGGACGTCATGGCCGAGATGGCGACGTTCCTGCACATGCTGTTCGGCATCGAGAACTTCGCCGACAACGTCCACCTCGTCGTCGCGCCGATGTATCACACGGCTGTCACCCAGTTCATGCAGACGGCGATCCACTCCGGGCACCGGATCGTGCTGATGGACAGGTGGACGCCGGAGGGCACGCTCGAGCGGATCGAGCGCTATCAGGTGACGACCAGCCACATGGTCCCGACCATGTTCCACCGGCTGTTGCAGCTGCCCGAGGACGAGCGCAAGAAGTACGACGTGAGCTCGCTGCGGCACATGATTCACAGCGCGGCCCCGTGCCCGATTCCGACCAAGCACCGGATGCTCGACTGGTGGGGCCCGGTCGTGTACGAGTACTACGCGGCGACCGAGGGCGGCGGCACGACGGCCACCCCCAAGGACTGGCTGCGCAAGCCGGGCACGGTCGGCAACGCCTGGCCGGGCAGCGAGGTCGTCGTCCTCGACGACGACGGCAACGAGCTGCCGCCCGGACAGATCGGCACGGTCTGGATGAAGATGGGCGACCGGACGTTCGAGTACCACGGCGACCCGGAGAAGACGAAGAAGAGCTGGAACGAGAAGGGCTTCTTCACGGTCGGGGACGCGGGCGAGCTCGACGAGGACGGCTTCCTGTTCCTGCGTGACCGCAAGATCGACATGATCATCTCGGGCGGCGTCAACATCTACCCGGCCGAGACGGAGTCGGTGCTGCTGCAGCACCCGAAGGTCAACGACGCGGCCGTCTACGGCATCCCGCACGAGGACCTCGGTGAGGCCATCCACGCGACGGTGCAGCTCGTGGACGGCGTGGACGCCGGTCCCGACGTGGAGGCCGAGCTCCTCGCCCACTGCGCGGAGAACCTGGCGAAGTACAAGGTCCCGCGCTCCATCGACTTCCTGCAGGACTTCCCTCGGACCGAGACGGGCAAGTTGCTCAAGCGGCAGCTCCGCGACCCGTTCTGGGCCGACAAGGACTCGCAGCTCGTATGACCGACACGAAGGTGCTCAGCGCACCGCACTCGATGGAGTTCCCGTACACGCGGTCGACCGGCCCGATGGTCGGTGCCTTCCTGACCGGTCTGCGGGACCGGCGCGTCCTGGGCGTCCGCGACAGCGCGGGTCGCGTCGTCGTACCCCCGCCTGAGTACGACGCTGCGACCGCCGCTGTGCTGCCGGCAGATGACCTGATCGAAGTCGCGACAGAGGGGGTCGTCACGAGCTGGTCGTGGAACCCGAAGCCGCGGGCGGGGCAGCCGTTCGAGCGGCCGTTCGCGTGGGCGCTCGTCCAGCTCGACGGCGCCGACACGGGGCTCCTCCACGCATTGGATGCGCCCCGTGAGTCGATCCGCACCGGGATGCGCGTACGGATCCGCTGGGCCGACGAGACGGTCGGCTACATCAAGGACATCGCGTGCTTCGAGCCCGCCTCATGACTGCCGAGCCCATCACCGGAATCGTGACGCCGATCCGGCTCGACTACACCTACACACCGGGTACGGCGCCCTCCGGCTTCCTGCGCGGGATGAAGGAGGGCCGCATCCTGGGCCGCCGGTGCCCGCAGTGCTCGAAGGTCTACGTGCCACCGCGCGGCAGCTGCCCGATGTGCGGCGTGGAGTTCGCCGACGAGGTCGAGGTCGCCGACACCGGCACGCTGGTCACCTTCGCCGTCGTCAACGTCAACTTCGCCAACCGCGTCATCGACCTGCCGTACGTCTCCGGCGAGGTCCGCTTCGACGGGTCCGACACCACATCGATGGTCCTGGTGCAGGGCATCCCGGTCGACGAGGTGCGCATGGGGATGCGGGTCAAGGCGCACTGGCTGCCGCGCGAGGAGTGGGACTTCACCTTCGCCAACATCGACTACGTCGAGCCGATCGACGAGCCCGACGCCGACTACGACAGCTACAGGGAGTTCGTCTGATGAGGGACGTGGCGGTCGTCTCGTTCGCGCAGAGCGCGACCCGTCGCGACCAGACGCGCAACGAGGTCGAGATCCTGATGCCCGTACTGCGCGAGGCGATGGCGCCGACCGGGCTGACGACGCACGACATGGGGTTCACCTGCTCCGGCAGCAGCGACTACCTCGCCGGGCAGGCCTTCGCCTTCGTCTCGGCGCTGGACGCCGTCGGTCCGTGGCCGCCGATCCAGGAGTCGCACGTCGAGATGGACGGCGCGTGGGCGCTCTATGAGGCCTGGGTGCGGCTGCAGCACGGCGACATCGACACGGCGCTCGTCTACGCCTTCGGCAAGAGCTCGCCGGGCGACGTCGGTCGCGTGCTGGCGCTGCAGCTCGACCCCTATGTCGTCGGACCGCTGTGGCCCGACGCGGTGAGCATCGCCGCCCTCCAGGCGCGCGCGTTCCTCGAGGCGGGGCACGACGAGAAGGACCTCGCGAGGGTGGTCGCGCGCAGCAGGCGCAACGCTGCGGGCAACCCGCACGCACAGCTGTCCGGCGAGGTCGACGAGGCGACGCTGCTCGACGAGCCGCTGTACGCCGACCCGCTACGCATGCACGACTGCCCGCCCATCAGCGACGGCGCGGCGGTGGTCGTCCTCGCGGCCGGTGACCGCGCCCGCGAGCTCTGTGAGCGACCGGCGTGGATCCGCGGGATCGACCACCGCATCGACGTGCAAGCTCTGGGCTCGCGCGACTTGGCGACGTCAGCCAGCACCAAGCTCGCGGGGCAGAAGGCCGGCGTCGGCCGGGTCGACCTGGCCGAGATCCACGCGCCGTTCTCCCACCAGGAGCTCATCGTCGCTGAGGCGCTCGGTCTCAACGAGAGCACGACCAGCATCAACCCGTCCGGTGGCGCGCTCGCGTCGAACCCGGTGATGGTTGCGGGGCTGGTGCGCATCGGCGAGGCCGCGAGACGGCTGTCCGCCGGTGAGGGCGAGCGGGCCGTCGCCCACGCGACGAGCGGCCCGGCGCTGCAGCAGAACCTCGTCTGCGTCCTGGAGGCTTCCTGATGGCCGGCAACCTGGCCGCGGTCCTCGGGACCGGGCAGACCAAGCACGTCGCGAAGCGCGAGGACGTCTCGATCGCCGGCCTCGTCCGCGAGGCGGCCGACCGGGCGCTCGAAGACGCCGGCCTGACGTATGCCGACATCGACGCGGTCGTCATCGGCAAGGCGCCCGACATGTTCGAGGGCGTGATGATGCCCGAGCTCTACCTGGCTGAGGCTCTTGGCGCGATCGGCAAGCCGCTGATCCGCGTGCACACGGCGGGCTCCGTCGGCGGTTCGACCGCGATCGTGGCCACCCACCTCGTGCAGGCCGGCGTACACGAACGTGTTCTCACGGTTGCCTTCGAGAAGCAGTCCGAGAGCAACGCGATGTGGGCGCTCTCGATCAAGATCCCGTTCTCGCAGCCGCTCGTGGCGGGCGCCGGGGGCTACTTCGCGCCGATCATCCGCGGCTACATCCGCAAGGCCGACGCGCCACTCGACACCGGCTTCCAGGTGGTGCTGAAGGACCGGCTCAACGCGCTGAAGAACCCCTACGCGCACCTGCACCAGCCGGACATCTCGATGGAGCAGATCGTCTCCTCGCCGCTGCTGTGGGACCCGATCCGCTACGCCGAGACCTGCCCGTCGTCGGACGGTGCGGCCGCGATGGTCATCGGCAGCGAGCAGGCCGCAGACGCCAGCAGCCGGCCGGTCGCCTGGATCCACGGCACCGCGGTGCGGTCCGAGCCGACGATGGGTGCCGGCCGCGACCGGGTCAACCCGCACGCCGGTCGTGACTGCGCCAAGGCGGTCTATGCCGCGGCCGGCATCACCGACCCGTTCCGCGAGATCGACTGCGCCGAGATCTACGTGCCGTTCAGCTGGTTCGAGCCCATGTGGCTGGAGAACCTCGGCTTCGCCGAGGAGGGCACCGGCTGGAAGCTCGTGCAGGACGGCGTCACCGCACTCGACGGCGACCTGCCCATCAACATGTCGGGCGGCGTGCTCTCGTCGAACCCGATCGGCGCCTCCGGGATGCTCCGCTTCCTCGAGGTCGCCAACCAGGTGCGTGGCACCGCCGGAGAGCACCAGGTCGACGGCGCACGCAAGGCCCTCGGCCATGCGTACGGCGGCGGCTCGCAGTTCTTCGCCATGTGGGTCGTCGGAAAGGACAAGCCATGAGCGGTCGCCTTGAAGGAAAGGTCGCGCTGATCAGCGGCGGGGCCCGGGGGATGGGTGCGGCAACCGCGCGCCTCTTCGTGGCCGAAGGGGCCAAGGTCGTCATCGGCGACGTGCTGCCCGAGGTGAAGGAGACGGCCGCGTCCATCGGTGACGACGCGCATGCGGTGACGCTCGACGTCACCGACGAGGTGTCGTGGCAGGCAGCTGTCGCGGAGACCGAGTCGCGCTACGGCAAGCTCGACATCCTCGTCAACAACGCCGGCATCCTGATGATCAAGGGGATCGCCGACACGACGGAGGCCGACTTCCGCAAGGTTCAGGACGTCAACGTCCTCGGCGTCTTCCTGGGCATCCGGGAGGCGGCGCCGGCCATCAAGCGGGCCGGCGGAGGCGCGATCGTCAACATGTCGAGCGTCGAGGGCTTCGGCGGCAACAAGTACGTCATCGCCTACGGCGCCAGCAAGTTCGCCGTACGAGGCATGACGAAGTGCGCCGCGCTGGAGCTCGCTGTCGACGGCATCCGCGTCAACAGCGTCCACCCGGGTGGCATCGACACGCCGATGGTGCGGGCATTCGCGCCGAAGGACGAGCACGTCGCCTCCGTCGGGAAGCAGGTGCCGCTCAAGCGGACCGGCACCGCGGAGGAGGTTGCCGAGGCGGTGGCCTGGCTTGCGAGCGATGCGTCGTCGTACGTCACCGGTGCCGAGCTCGCCGTCGACGGCGGCGCGATCGCCGGATCGGGGTTCAAGCACTGACATGCAGTTCAACATGGCGGATCTGTTCGAGGCCGTGGTCGACGCTGTCCCCGACCGCGAGGCGTTGTACGCCGAGGGCCGGCGGCTGACCTTCGCGCAGCTCGACGCGCGGGCGAACCGGCTGGCTCACCACTTCCAGTCGATCGGCGTCGGGCCGGGCGATCACATCGGCTGCCACATGATGAACGGCACCGAGTACCTCGAGACGATGCTCGCGCTGTTCAAGATCCGGGCCGTCCCCATCAACGTCAACTTCCGGTACGTCGAGGACGAGCTGCTCTACCTCTACAAGGACGCCGACCTCAAGGGCGTCGTGTACGACACCGAGTTCGCCGACCGGGTGTCCGCGGTCCTGCCGCGGGTCGATGCGGTGAAGTACCTCGTCGCCGTCGGGCCGGTGACGGGGGAGCTGCCGGCCGGGACGGTCCTGTACGACGAGGCCATCGAGGTGCAGTCGGAGGACCGGTCCGGTTTCCCGGAGCGGTCGGCCGACGATCTGTTCGTCATCTACACCGGTGGCACGACCGGGATGCCCAAGGGCGTCATGTGGCGGCAGGAGGACATCTTCTTCGCCGGCATGGGTGGCGGCTACCCGATGGGTGTTCCGCTCGCGAAGCCTGAGGAAGCAGGACCCCGGGCCGCTGCCAACACACCTATGGTGTCGTTCCCGGCGCCGCCGCTGATGCACGGCGCCGCCGAGCTCGGCAGCTTCATCAACTTCATGGGCGGGGGGAAGGTCTGCCTCATCCGCCGCTACACCGGCCACGGTGCGCTCGCGCTCATCGAGCAGGAGAAGTGCAACAGCATGACCATTGTCGGCGACGCGATGGCGCTGCCGCTCGTCGACGCGCTGGCGGAGAAGGAGTACGACGTCTCCTCGCTGTACGTGCTCGCGTCGGCCGGCGCGATCCTGTCGCAGCCCCTTCGTGACGCCATCGCACAGCGGCTTCCCAACATCTTCGTCATCGACAGCTTCGGTTCGACGGAGACGGGCTTCAACGGCACCGCGGCCGCGGGGTCGCAGCCGGCCGACGGGCTGAAGTTCGCCGTCAACGAGCGCACCCGCGTCTTCGACGACGAGCGCAAGCCGGTGCAGCCCGGCAGCGGTGTCATCGGCCGCGTCGCCCAGCGGGGGCACATCCCGCTGGGTTACTACGGCGACAAGAAGAAGACGGCGGAGACGTTCGTCGAGATCGACGGCGAGCGCTGGGTGCTGCTCGGCGACATGGCCACCGTCGAGGCCGACGGCAGCATGCGGTTCCTTGGCCGCGGCTCGATTTGCATCAACTCGGGCGGCGAGAAGGTCTACCCCGAGGAGGTCGAGGGTGCGTTGAAGTCGATGCCGGGCGTCATCGACGCCGTCGTCGCCGGGATCCCCGACGAGCGCTGGGGCCAGCGCGTCGCCGCGGTGCTGCAGACGCGGCCCGGTGCGGTCGCGCCGACGCAGCAGGAGATTGAGGCGCACCTGGCGTCGCGCATCGCGCGCTACAAGGTGCCGCGCTTCGTGCACACGGTCGAGACGATGCAGCGCTCACCGAGTGGCAAGCCCGACTACGGCTGGGCGACGAAGGTCCTGACCGAGGCTGCAGGAGCGACAGCCTGACAAGTCCGTGGGTCACGACGGTGTCGGCGCTGGTGCATGCGCGGGCCGACGACGCACGGCCCGGGCTCCGGTTCGAGGACCGCACCTGGTCGTGGGCGGAGCACACGGCCGAGGCGTCTGCCCGTGCTGCGTGGTACGCCGAGCAGCGCACCGGCGACGGCCCGCCGCACGTCGGCGTACTGCTCGAGAACGTCCCGGAGTTCAGCTTCTGGCTCGCGGCCGCTGCGTTGGGACGGTTCGTGCTGGTCGGGCTCAACGCCACCCGGCGCGGGGAGGAGATGGCTGCCGACATCCGGTCGACTGCCTGCGGACTGGTGATCACCGACGCGACGGGCAAGGAGCTGCTCGAGGGGCTCGACCTCGGTGGGGTGCGGGTCGTCGACGCGGAGGCGACGTCGTACGAGCCGGGGCCGCTGCCACCGGACGACGCGACCGTCGACGACCTCTACCTGCTCATCTTCACCAGCGGCACGACCGGCGCTCCGAAGGCCGTGCGCTGTTCGCAGGGGAAGATCGCGACGTACGGCTACGGGATGGTGCAGCGCGTCGCCCTCACCCCCGACGACGTCACCTACGTGAGCATGCCGCTGTTCCACTCCAACGCGGTCATCGCCGGCTGGGCGCCGAGTGTCGCGGTCGGCGCCACGATCGCGCTTCGCCGGAAGTTCTCGGCGTCGCAGTTCATCCCCGACATCCGGAGGTACGGCGCTACGTTCGCCAACTACGTCGGCACGCCGCTGTCCTACGTCCTCGCCCAGCCCGAGCAGCCCGACGACGCCGACAACCCGCTGCAGCGGGTGTTCGGCAACGAGGGCGCTCCCGCCGATCTGGAGCGGTTCGCCACCCGCTTCGGCTGTCAGGTGATCGACGGCTTCGGATCGACCGAGGGCGGCATCAGCATCACGAGGACGCCTGAGACCCCACCGGGCTCACTCGGGGTCGGCGTCGGGGACATCCGGGTGCTGCATCCCGGCACGGAGGAGGAGTGCGCGGCCGCGCAGCTCGACCAGCGCGGCCGGCTTACCAACCCCGACGAGGCTGTTGGTGAGCTGGTCAACATGGACGGCGTCGGCGGCTTCGAGGGCTACTGGGACGCCGAGGAGGACACCGCCGCGCGCGGCCGTGACGGCCGCTACTGGAGCGGCGACCTCGGCTACCGCGACGACGACGGCTTCCTGTACTTCGCCGGCCGCTCGCTGGACCGGTTGCGCGTCGGCGGCGAGAACTTCCCGGCGGCTCCCGTTGCCCGGCTGCTGACCCGGCACCCGGACGTCGTCGAGGCGGTGGTCTACGCCGTGCCGGATCCGGTCGCGGGCGACCAGGTGATGGCGGCCGTCGTACCCGCCGAGGGGTTCGACCCGGAGCGTTTCGCGCATTGGGTCGCGCAACAGCCGGACTGCTCACCCCAGTGGGTCCCGCGGTTCGTTCGTGTGGTCCCGGATCCGCCGCGCACGCCGACGGGCAAGATCGTGACGCGGGCACTGGCGGCACAGCGTTGGGAGGCGCAGGATCTCTGGTGCCGAGACGGTGCCGACCTGATCCTGCGGCCCTTCACCTCGGCCGACGTGGTCGCCCTGCAGGCGGAGTTTGTCGCGGCCGGCCGGACCCTGATGTGAGCGGGGGTGACGTTCGCGAAGCCGTGAGAGGTCTGCGGGGACGGGGTCGCGAGGTGCCCGTGCGCCTCGCTGGCTGGGCTCTCGCCCTGTGCCCGGCTGTCCTGCTCGTCACGGCGCTGCCGATCGGCGAGTCGGCCCAGCTCCTCGCCGGAGCCCTCGGGCTGCTGCTGTTCGCGGTGGGTCTGACGGGGCTTCGCCAGCTGAGCACGGGAGTCGGGCTTCCGTGGGTGGTGGCCGGGGTCGCGGTGCTCGGCATCAGCGGGATCATTGTCGGAGCACTGTTCCGGGTCTCGGGCGTGGCGGTCTCGGTGCCGGTCGTCATCGGTGTCGGGGTCGTTCTTTACGTGAGCGACTGGCGGGCCGGAGATCTCAGCCTGCTCGGACTTTCTTTGGCGCTGGGCTCCGGGCTGGCCTACGTCCTCGACAACGTCCTTCATGACGACAACGGGAGCCAGACCGACCAGGCCGTGCCGGTGTTCCTGGTGCCGAGCATCGCGCTTGCGGTGTGGGTGCTGGGCCGGGCGTCGAGCATCAGCCGGCCGGCCAGGCTCGCGGTCGTTCTCGCCGCGCTGCTGTCGTTCCTCTCGCTCGCGGTCGCTCTGCAAACGCGTGACTCCACGTTCTTCTTCTTCCTGGCCCCCGCGGCTGCCCTGCTCGCCTACGGGTTGGTGGCGAGCGGCATGACCTTGCGCCGGTGGACGGTTGCTTCCCCGTGAGGAGGGCCTTCACGCCGGCGCGACTCGGGCCACTGACGCTGAAGAACCGCATTCTCAAGGCGGCGACGTTCGAGGGACGCACTCGACGCGGAGAGGTCACGCCCGAGCTGATCGACTTCCATGCCGAGGTGGCCCGCGGCGGTGCGGCAATGACCACAGTTGCCTACTGCGCGGTCTCGCGGGACGGTCGCGTCTTCCGCGACTGCCTGGTGCTCGACGAGGACAGCGTCGCCGGTCTCCGGCGCCTAACCGATGCTGTGCACGCCGAGGGAGCGGCGGCGTCCGCGCAGCTTGGTCACGCAGGACTGGTTGCTGACGCGGTCTCCAACAAGATGCAGTCGCTCGCGCCGTCGCGGCGGTTCAGCGCACCGGGTCGCAGCCTGGTGCCCGCAGCAAAGGCGGTAGACCTCGCGCGCGTGCGGGACGACTTCGTCCGAGCTGCCCGGTGCGCCGTTGAAGCGGGCTTCGACTGCGTCGAGGTGCACGTCGGGCACAACTACCTGCTCAGCTCGTTCCTCAGCCCCAACCTCAACAAGCGCAAGGACGAGTACGGCGGGAGCCTGGAGAACAGGGCCCGCTTCCCGCGCGAGGTGCTGGCCGCGGTCCGGGACGCGGTCGGCGATCGGGCGGCGGTCACCGCGAAGCTCAACATGTCCGACGGCGTGAAGCGCGGGTTGTGGCTCGACGAGAGCATCGAGGTCGCCAGGCAGATCCAGGCCGACGGGAGCGTCGACGCGCTGCAGCTCACTGGCGGCAGCTCCCTGCTCAACGGGATGTACTTCTTCCGCGGCGACGTGCCCATCGACGAGTTCGTCCGCTCGCAGCCCGCCGCGATCCGCCCGCTGGTGCGCCTCTACCTGCCGCGGATCATGCCGACGTACCCGTTTGAAGAGGCGTTCTTCCTGCCGTTCGCGCGGCAGTTCCGCGAGGCTCTCGACCTGCCGCTGATCCTGCTCGGCGGCATCAACCGGGTGGACACGATCGAGCACGCTGTCGACGAGGGCTTCACGTTCGTCGCGATGGCCAGGGCACTGTTGCGCGAGCCCGACCTGCCCAAGCGGATGGCGGCGGAGCAGAACGCCGAGTCGCTCTGCATCCACTGCAACAAGTGCGCGCCGACCATCTACTCGCGCGCCGGCACCCACTGCGTCCTGGTCCCGCAGGCGCAGGCCTGATGGCAGGCGCGGCCTCGCGCGGACGGCAGGTGCTCACCGCAGAGATCCGGCCCTACCGGTACGTCGCTCGAGCCGCCGCACGGATCAACTCGGAGCGTTGAGGTCGGCGGATTCAGCCGGTCGTCGCAACACGTCGGTCTGGTGGTGCGGACAGTAGCTCGTTTAGGGCGACGCCCGGTCTCTTCCAGCCGAGGGTTTTGCGGGGTCGTCGGTTGAGCTGGGCGGCGACGTAGTCGAGGTAGTCCT
>JAENVS010000027.1 GCA_016650445.1 Frankiaceae bacterium
ATCCCCGGGCTGGGACCGATCCTGCCCGCCACCGCCCGTGACCTGCTCGATCAGGCCGACACGATCGGGCAGACCGCGGTCGGCCCGGACGGCCAGGTCATCGCCGTCAGCGACCCGATCCGCACCCCGCGTCCAGCACCCGACCCGTGCCCGCTGGAGCGGCCGCTACCCGTCGACCCGATCCGAGCCGCCCGGCTCGCGCTCCTCGCCGCCGCGCCGTTCGTACGGGAGCTGGCCTACAGCGGCTACCGCATCCCACCCCGGCTGCGCCGGTTCCTCGAAGCCCGCGACCGCACCTGCGTGTTCCCCGGCTGCAACCGACAAGCCCGGCGCACCGACAAGGACCACCGCCGGCCCTGGCCGCTCGGCCCGACGAGCGCCGACAACCTTGACTGCCTGTGCAGGCACCATCATCGCGCCAAGCACACCGTCTTCACCGTGCTCCGCGACACCGACGGCACCTACATCTGGATCACCCGCGGTGGCTGGCAGTTCCTCCGACAACCCAAGGGCTTCTGACCCCGTCCGAGCCCGCCCCGCCGACAGCCACAGACGAGCCCTCGCCCGCCTGCGGCTCCGGCATGCCACGCGGCGCCCAAGCCGCGTGGCACGGCACCTACCTCCGGTGGCCGGAGGCCAGCAACGCCCACAGCAGCATGAAGACGACGGCGGCTACGGGTATGGCGTACAGGAACGACTGTCCCCAGTCACCTCTTGCGAGTCCGGTCCCAACAGCGGCTGCCACTGCTCCGCCGATGGCGAACGTCGCGGCGGTCTGAATGGTCGGGGGCTGTTTCACCGCCGGAACGTAGCCCGTCGCGCTGGAAACGGCACCTCTCTGCTCGCCGGGATCGCCCGCCGTACGGATGAGATCGGAGCGTGCCGCACCTGAGGGGCTCCGATTTGATGCGTACGGCGGCCCAAGGGAGGCACGTAGAGAAGGCCGGTTCTCGTCGGGTCAGTGGTGCCCGCGCAGTTCGGCGATGAGCCTGGCTGTCAGGCTCGATCGCGGCCGCTGCTACGGGCGCATGGCGTAGGTGCCGGCGAGGTCGCGGACCTGCTGCCAGACGTGGCCGTAGCGGGCGTCGTCACGGGCCGGCGCGCGCACGTGGTCCAGTGCCCACATCTGCTGCGCCTTGGTGGCGGCGGCCTTGCCGTGCAGGTCGACGGCGTACGCCGAGAAGTCGCGCACGAACACGTCGAAGACCTGGTCGACGAGCCGGCGGTCGACGTTGGCGAGGGCCGCCTGCTCGAGGATCAGCTGGCCGTAGACGACGAGGGTGAACAGCTCGCCGAGCACGAGCAGCAGGTCGAGGTCCTTCGCCTGCTCGGCGTCCGGGCCGGCCGTCGTGACGAGCGTGACGAGGCCTTCGGCCTGCTCGCGGAAGACGGCGACGTTGGGGACGTCGGCGTAGACGTCGTACGCCGTCCGCCAGTCGCCGAAGCCGATCGCGCCGAGTCCGCGCGCGGGTCCCTGGTGGAACAGGAACGCGTCGTCGGCCGCGTCGCGGCAACGCGTGACCGCCGGCACGTCGCTCACCTTGAGCAGGTACTGCGGCAGGAACTTCAGCACCAGTGCCATGTTGACGTGCACGGTGCCCTCGAGCTTGGGAAGCGCGCGGATGTCCATCGCGGCCTGCTCGAAGTAGGTGTCCTTCTCGAAGCCGCGCGCGGCGATGACGTCCCACAGCGCATCGATGCAGCGCTCGCCCTCGGTCGTGACCTTCATCTTCGTGACCGGGTTGAACAGCAGGTACCGCCGGTCCTCTGCGGACGCGGAGCGGAAGTAGTCGATGGCGCGCTCGCCGTACAGCTTCATCGCGATCAGCCGTGCGTACGCGTCGGTGAGGCCCTGCCGGACGTGCGGGAAGTCGGTCACCCGCTTGCCGTAGAGCACCCGGTGGTCGGCATGGGTGATCGCCTCGTAGAACGCGTGCTCGCAGATGCCGATGGAAGCGAAGCCGAGGTTGAACTTGCCGATATTGACGGTGTTGAGCGCGGCGTCGAAGGCGGCCGGTCCGGTGTGCAGGATGTCGGCGTCCGTGAGCGGGTAGTCGTGCAGCCGGAACTCGCTGACGTACATCTGCCCCATCACGACGTTCTGCACGAGCTCGTACGACGGGTGCCGGCTGTCGACTGCGAAGAAGACGTAGCCGTCCGGCCCCTCGACGTCGGCGCGCCGGCCGAAGACCGACACCATCCCGGCGACGTTGCCGTTGCCGATGTAGTACTTGCCGCCGGTGGCGGTGAAACCTTCCGCGGCTGGGGTCAGGACCATGTCGGTGCTGTAGATGTCGGCACCGTGCGCCTGCTCGGACAGGCCGAAGGCGAACACCCCGCCGTCGGCCAGGACCTCCGTCGCGCGCGCCTTGGCGGCTTGGTTGCCGCTCTGCCAGATCGGTCCGAGGCCGAGGATGGTGACCTGCCACGTGTACCAGTAGCCCAGGCCGTAGAAGGCGAGCACCTCACCGAACGCGCAGATGCGGGCGGTGTCCCAGCGACCGCCCTGCTCGCCGGGGGTGAGCAGCGTCTCGAACGCCTTCTCCGACGCGATGAAGGCGAGGAAGTCGGCGTACCACTCGCGCTCGTGGTGGGCGCGCTTCAGCTCCACCTTGCCGCGCTGCTCGAACCACTCGATGGTCGCGGTGATCAGCCGGCGCGCCTCCGGGTCCAGCTCGGCGGGGTCGTACGACGTCGGGTCGAGCAGCAGGCCGGTCATGCGATCACTCTCGCACTGTCACGTCACATCAGGGCCGTACGCCGATCTCGGCGTGGGCGCTGCGGTCCAGGTGCCAGCTGCGCTCCGGTTTCCAGCCGCGCCGCGTGAGCCGGTCCAACCGGATGTGGGCTGTCGCGACCTCGCTGTTGTGGCAGGTCGCGGTGGCGCCGTCGGGGTCGGTGTAGCCGATCTGCACCGAGCGGTCCGGGTCCTGGTGGACGTCGACGCGAATGCGGTGCCGTGCGCCGAGAAGACCGCGGACCCGCCAGTCCGGCAGCCCGAGCCGGGCCCGCAGCAGCGGCGCCTGCCGGAGTGGGTCTCGTGGCCGGTCGATGCCGTCCACCCGTAGTTGCAAGAAGGTCAGCGGCGGGAGGGCCGACAGTCCCGGCCGCGTCGAGACCGCCGACACGATCTCCAGCACGTCACCGCCGCCGAGGTCGGCGTGCAGCCAGCCCCACCGGCGGGCGCTGCCATGGCCGTATATCCGGGCCGATGCACCAGGCGCGTTCTGAAGCTCGAAGACCCGGTCGCCGACGGCGAAGGTGCCGTCGTACGACCCCGTGGGGGAGGGCACCACCTGCGCGGCCGGAAGCAGCTCGCGCTCCCAGGCGTAGCGGGGAAAGGTGAACAGCGTCGGCCCGCCGTCATTCGTGCACCGCAGCTCCCAGGACAGCGGGCCGGCTTGACCTCGCAGCTCGTCGGGTGGCAGCCCGTCCGGCGGGGTCGGTCCGAAGCGCTCCCACACCGGCGGTGCGTCGATCGGGAACGCAGCTGCCCACCCGTGGACGAACGCCGCGCCGGTGGTCGGCGCGACGAGCTCCGTGTGCAGCCAGAAGCCGGTGCCGGTCGCCGGGTCGGTGAGAGTCGTGTACCAGACCTCGAGCCGTCCGGTCTGGCCGCGCCACCGCGGGGTTCTCACCCGGATTCCTTCGCAGTCCAGGAGAAGACGCCTTTGGACATCGTGGACGCCTCTGCTTCGGCGCGTGCGCCGTAGACGTCCGCACGGGCTGCGTTGACGACATCGTCGTCCGGGGCTGCCTGCCAGGCGAGCTCGGCGAGGTGTCCCGCGAGCCGGAGGTCGCCCGCATCGGCAAGAGCCCGAGCCCTGTCTGCCAGCGCCCGCGCTCCACCGGCAAGGGCAGCCAGCTCTGTCGCGAGCGCCTTGGCGGGCGCCGGCTTGAGGTGCGCCGGGTCGCCGTCCCACCACCCGCCGTACAACCGCCAGATGTTGCGTACGACGAACTCCGGCTCGTCGTACACGGGTCGCAGGTAGGGCCGGTCGAGCAGGTGCTGCGGTGCGCGCACGGTGTGCACGATGTCGTCCAGACGCGCGCCCTCGTTCATCATCGCGACGGTCGCGTCGTGCAGGTGCTCGAGGAGCTCGGCGGTCTCGGTGAGCGCCAGCCGGATCCGGTCCGCGCCGACGACAGGAACGCCGTGCCCCGGCAGCATCAGCTCGGCGCCGAGCTCGGCCATGTCGCGCAGGCCGGCCGCCCACTCGCGCGGGTAGCGCTGCACCTTCTGCGGGTTGCCGGCGTTGGGCGAGGCCCAGATGAACAGGTCGCCGCAGCAGAGCACCTTGCGATCCGGGATCCAGGTATAGGTGTGGTCGTCGGTCTCACCGCGGCAGTGCCGCAGCTCGAAGCGCGCGCCGCCGACGTCGAGCGCGAGCGCGTCGCGATACGTCTGGTCCGGGTAGCGGTATGCCCGTGGCCAGAGCAGGTCGGGCAGCTGGAACTGCCGCTGGTTGATGACCTCGTTGTAGCCCGCAGTGAGGATGTAGCGGTCGAAGCGGGCCGGCAGGGCCTCGTGCGCCACGACGCGCGGTGCCGGCCAGTCGTGAGCGGCGGACTCCTCTTCGAAAACAGGTACGCCGAAGACGTGGTCGATGTGCCCGTGCGAGTACACCGCCGTGTGCAGCCGCGACGTGTCCCACCGCCGCAACGTGCCATGCACGTGCTGCGCGAGCGGTGCGCTCCCGGTGTCGACGAGTACCAGACCGTCGTCGGTCCGGAAGGCACTGACGTTGGCGAACGACGGCACGAACGCCACGCCGTCGGCGACCTCCTGCGCCTCGCCGATCAGTGAGAACGGATGGCTCTCCTCGACCGTCGTCTCGCCGCGCCAGAGCTTGTCCGCCAGGTCGAGGACGTCCATCGGCTACTGCGCTGCCGGGTCGCCGGCCGGCAGGACGCCTGCGGCCAGATCGCTGCGCTTCCAGTCCGGCACCGGCGTCGGCTCGCCCTGGTGCGGCACGAACCGCGAGGGCTCGACCAGCTCCATCCGGTGGATGTACCGAGGGCAGTTCGGGAACACCTGCGTGACCGCCACCCGGACGACCCCCTGGGCTTCGGCGTACGACGCGGTCAGCTCGTCGTCCTCGTCGAGGGTGGCCGTGCCCTCGATCCGCAGCCGCGACGGGCTCTCGAAGTCGACGAACAGAAGCCCGACCTTCGGGTTGACCTGGACGTTGCCCAGCGAGAGGTACATCCCGTTCCCGTCGTACACCGGGAAGCAGATCGTCCGCTCGTCGAGAACCCTGACGAATCCGGCATCTCCACCCTTGTAGGAGCATTGCGGTTGCCCGTCCGCGTCCGCCGTCGCGAGGAAGAACATGCTCATCCGCTCCAGGAAGGCGCGTTCTCCCGGCCCGAGGACGTCGGAGTGGACCTTCTCGACGAGCCGGTCGGCGAGTCGCCGGGTGTCGTGCCGGTCCTGCAGCTGGCGTGATCCGTCGTGGTAGCGCTCGGTCATGCCGCCAGTGTGGACTGTCACCCGGGAGTGAGCAGGAGTCCGGGTGTCGGAAGCGAACCCATCCAGGTGATCGAGGGGAGCACACGCCGCCGGGTGCTTCTCGCCGCCCTGGTGGCGATCGTTCCGTGCCTGTCGTACTCCGGCGCCTCGGCGGACACCGCGCCGCGGACCGCCACCCGCACGGTCGAGGCGTCGTACAGCCGAGCGGGCGGGATCGCCCCCGCAAGTGGCCAGCCGGTGCTGCTGTCCCCGGGGCCGGCGCACCCGTCGAAGTCGCCGGAGAACAAGGCGCAGATCGCGGTGAGCGACCAGTCCGGCCGGGCCGTGGCGATCCACATCCAGTACCAGCCGGCCGGGCAGACGAGCACGACGACGCGGGTCTACTGCGGCACGAGCCCGACGCTCGCCATCGCGGTCGGGTCGACCGTCCAGGTCACGACCCTTGCCGGCACCTGCCCGAGCGGCACAGCGTCGCTGCCGACGAGCGGGCGCATCGCGATCGTCTTCACCCGGCCGCTGCCACCGCCGAAGCCGCCGACCATCAGCCCCGAGAACCGCTGGGCACTCCTCATCGGCGTGCAGGACTACGCCGGCAACGTCCACTCGACGTACGGCGCCCGCGGCGACGTCAACGCCGCGCGCACGGCTCTCTTGCGCAGCGGCTGGCGCAATGACCACATCATGGTCCTGCTCGACGGGCAGGCGACGGCGAGCGCGATCCTCGACGCCATGGCGTGGCTCGCGGCGCGCAGCGGACCGAGCACCTTCACGCTGTTCCACTACTCCGGGCACATCTGCATCGCCAGCCGCGGCCCGTGCCCGTCAGGACACACGTGGCTGTGGGGCTACGACAACCGGTTCATCCCGGAGACGACGGTCGGGTCGGTGCTCGGTCAGGTGCAGGGCCGCGCGTGGTTCGACTTCGCCGGCTGCGAAGCTGGTGCGTTCAACGTCGGGCTGAGTTCGCCGAAGCGGCTGTTCAGCGCGTCGTCCCGGCCGGATGAGACGTCGTACGAGCAGCCGGCCTGGAAGGAGTCCGTCTGGGGTGGCCTCGTCTGGGACCACGCCTTCCTGCAGGGCAAGGCCGGCGCCAAGCCGAACAAGGCGACGATCGGGCAGATGGTCGCCTACGGCAAGGCGCAGGCGCCGCGTGTGACCGCGAAGCAGGCCGCGGGGCCGCAGCATCCGGTCGTCGTGGGCGGCGACCCGACCCAGAGCCTGTACGCGCCGCGGCCCTAACAGGCATGCTGGCCGCCATGACGACGGCCACGAACCTCCCGAGCGCCCCGTCTCGCCTCGCCGATCCCGGCGAGGGGATCTCCGCCGATGAGCTCGCGCTCGCCGGGCGCAACCACGCGCTGCTCCTCGAAGCGATGCGACACGACGTCACACCCGCCGGGCTGCACTACGTCCTCGTGCACTACGACGTGCCGGACGTCGACGCCACCACCTGGACGCTGTCGGTGGACGGCAAGGTGGCGACGCCGCTGTCGATGGATCTGGAGCGGCTGCGGGCCTACCCGCCGGTCAGCATCCCGGTCACGATGGAGTGCGCGGGCAACGGCCGTGCGCACCTCGAGCCGCGCCCGGTCAGCCAGCCCTGGTTGGAGGGCGCGGTCGGGACGGCGGTCTGGACCGGCGCGCGGCTCGTCGATGTCCTGGCCGATGCCCGCCCGACGGGTCGCGCTGTCGACGTGGTGTTCACCGGCGCGGACCATGGGGTGGAGCGCGGGGTCGAGCAGGACTACGCCCGTGGCCTGTCGCTCGCCGAGGCGCTGCGGCCGGATGTTCTGCTGGCCTACGAGATGAACGGCCAGCCGCTTCCACCGCAGCACGGCTTCCCGCTCCGGTTGGTGGTGCCCGGCTGGTACGGCATGACGTCGGTCAAGTGGCTCACCTCGATCACCCTCACCGACGCGCCGTACGACGGCTTCCAGAACGCCGTCGCCTACCGCGTCAAGCAGGACGTCGACGACGTGGGCGAGCCCGTGTCGCGGATCGCGGTGCGGGCGCTGATGATCCCGCCCGGCTTCCCGGACTTCGGCTCGCGTCGTCGCATCGTCGAGGCCGGACACGTCGCGCTGAGTGGTCGCGCCTGGTCCGGCCGCGGAGTCGTGACGCGCGTCGAGGTCTCGTACGACGGCGGTACGACGTGGGCGGACGCGGTCCTCGAGCCGGCGCCGGGACGGTTTGCCTGGGCGAGGTGGACCGCAACCTGGACCGCGACGCCCGGGGACCACGAGCTGTCCGTCCGGGCCACCGACGACACCGGTGACACGCAGCCGACATCTCCTGCGTGGAACGCCCAGGGCATGGCCAACAACGGGGTGCAGCGCGTGCACGCGCATGTCCGCTGACGTCCTCGTCCTGGGCTCGCTGAACGTCGACCTCGTCATGCGCGTGCCGCGCATCCCGCAGGTGGGGGAGACCGTCGCCGACGGCCGCTTCGCCCGTCGACGCGGCGGCAAGGGCGCGAACCAGGCCGTGGCCGCGGCGCGGCTCGGTGCACGCGTGCGCATGGTCGGCGGCGTCGGTGCCGACGACGAGGGCCGCTACGCCCTCGCCGGGCTCGTGGCCGAGGGCGTCGACACCTCACTCGTCGAGGTGGTGCCGGATCAGCCGACCGGCACCGCGCTGATCCTCGTCGACGACGCCGGCGACAACCTCATCGCGGTCGCCTCGGGCGCCAACGCGTGCATCGCCGTGTCGGCTGGATTCGCCGACGTACTGGCGTCAGGACCTGGCGTGCTGCTCGCCTCGCTGGAGGTCCCCGTCGACGTCGTGCTGTCGGTGGCGGCGATGGCGCTCGATGCCGGCTGGGCGGTCGTCGTCAACCCGGCTCCGGCACCGCCGCCCGGCACGTCATGGCCGGCCGGCGCGGTTCTCACGCCCAACCAGAGCGAGCTGCAGTCGATGACCGGCGAAGGTGACGTCGAGACAGCCGTGCGACAGCTCGCCACCGACAGCGGCTGCCGGATTGTGGCGACACTCGGCGCGGAGGGGGTGCTCCTCTGCACCGGCGACACGGTCGAGCGGGTCGCCGGTGTCCCGGTGCAGTGCGTCGACACGACCGGCGCCGGCGACGCCTTCAACGGGGCGCTGGCGATGGGCCTCGCCGCCGGCTTGTCGCTCACGGAGGCGGTGCGGCAGGCGAACGCGGCGGCGGCGTACTCGACCGAGACCGCCGGCGCCCAGGAGGGCCTGCTCACGCTCGCGCAGCTGCAGTCCCGGTCCCGCGGCTAGGTGTGCTCGGGTCCGACCCACTCCGGGAGCGGTGCGAGGGCGGGCGGCGCGACCTCGGTGAAGTACCGGATCACCCAGTACGGCGTGAGGTAGTCGATGCCGGGTTCGCGCCATTCCGGGGGCTGCTGCCCGTCGAGCTTGGTCGGCGGCTCCTGCCAGAGGAAGTCGCCGGGCGGCCGCAGCGCGACCGGGATCGGCCGCTCCGCACGAAGGTCGGCGGGTGAGCTCAGCGGCGGGGCGTCCGGCGCGCCGGGGTACCAGGTGATCGGCGCATCCGGTGCCGCGTCGAGCGTGATGTCCGCGCGGTCCTTCCGCACGCAGGACAGCTCCCCTCCGCACCGCGCGCTGTTGCGCACCGCGACACCGGCGGCCGTGTTGCTCCGGTAGTCGAGCCACTGCAGCAGGTGCTCGACGGCCGCATCGCGACGCGCGGGCTCGCCGGTCAACCCGTAGGTCAGGGCCTCGAAGTGCGCGTTGCCGTCGTTGCGGGTCGTCTTGTCCATCACCGCGAAGCCGCGCGCGAGCACCTCACGTTCGGCGCCGGTCGTCGTACGGAGCAGGTTGAAGCCGGTGAGGTGGTCGAGGTTGAACTTGAAGTAGCCCTCGCTCGGCTGCGCGCTGTTGATCTCCTTCTCCGCGCCGAGCAGCGGAGCCTGCGTCGCCAGCTCCTCCGCCCACACGGCGTCCCACGTCGCCTTGTCGTCGGGGGTGGACGCGACGTGCCTGGCGGCGTTCGCGATGTTGAGGCGTGCGCTCGGCACGTGTGCCATCAGTGGGCTGATGAAGCCGTTCTCGTCGCTGCCGGTCGAGACGTAGCCGTTGGGCCGGGGGTAGCTCCAGCCGTACTTCACGAGGAAGCCGGCCATCGACAGCAGGTCGTCGCGGATCTGGCCGGCCATCGCGGGGTCGTCGGCGCCGACGAGGTCGAACGCCGTCAGCAGCCCGAAGGTCACGCCCGCGTACGTGTCACGGCTCGGCGAGGTCTCGCAGTTGTAGCTGTTGCCGTCGCCGGAGGTCCAGGTGATCTCGTACACGTGGTTGGCGTGGTCGTTCATCGGGTTGGCCGGATCCGTGCTCGGCGGGTTGATGCCCAGCGGCCCGAGCCCGACCGGCGTGCAGCCGCGGGTCAGCATGCCGCGCTCACCGTGCACGACACCGCCACCGAAGTCGGCGGCGTGCGGACCCGTCGGGTCCTGCGTGTTGACGCCCGGCGGCACCTTCAGCTCCTGGTCCCAGTCCTCGGCGATGTTGATGTCGCGGTGGAACGCCTCCAACACGATCTGGATCCGTCCGAGCGCCTGCTCGCGCTGGTCCCGCCAGAACACCCGGTTGTCGTGGCGAAGGTGCTGCTGCGCAACGGCGTACCGCATGGCCTGGCCGGCGAGGTAGACCCCGGTCCAGAGCTCGGTGTCGCCCCAGTACGGCGTGCGCACGACGTGCCCAGGCAGCTGCTCCGGGCTGTCGAACACGACCGGCACCGCGTGACCGACGTGCATCGAGTCGTCCATCAGCGTCTCGAGCTGAAGCATCGCGGCTGTCGCGACGTCGTCGGCGAGCGCAGTGTCCTCGAGCCGATCGCCCGCTCGAGCCGTCGTCGCGGCTGCCGACAGCAGCAGGGCCACGGCCAATGCAGTCCAACGTCGGTGCATCACGATGGCAGTCCCCCTGTGTGCAGCGCGGCCATCCGGCGTCCCCAGCTGGCGATCGAGTCGTCGTGAGTCGTGGCAAGGGCGAGGTGGATCCGATCGCCGAACCGGCCGAGCCAGTGCTCCGCGTCGAAGCCGGCCGGCCCGTGCAGCGCACCCAGCAGCGAGCCGGCTGTCGCGCCGAAGCTGTCGGTGTCGTTGCCCTGGCAGACCTGCAGCCCGATGCCGTCCGTCGCACCGCGTGCGAAGCGCAAGGTCGACAGCAGCGTGCCGATCTCCTGGACGATCCGGCAGTGGCTGTACATCGCGTAGCGGCCGTGGATCCGCGCGTACGCGTCGAGCCAGGTGTCGGCCGCGCGGACCTGCTCGAGCGACTGGTCGAGGACCGCGCGCAGGCGCGATCGCGTCGGCACGACCCTCGCCGCTGTCTCGGCGACGTCCTCCCAGTCGTCCGCGACCAGCGCCGTCGCGACCGCTGCCGCCACCCACATCGCGGCATAGACCCCGGTACGCCGGTGCGTCAGCGTCGCGTCCCGGTGCGCGAGCCGAGCCGCCCCGACGGGATCGCCGGGGCACGCGAAGCCGTAGGCATCGGCGCGGATCAGCGCACCGCAGTGCTCGTCGGCCGGGTTGAGCGGGCCGACATCGGGGTCGCTGCCGGTGAGCGACGCGAGTCCTGCTGCCAGCAGGGCGGTCCGCTCGGGTCCGAAGGTCGCGAGCACCGGCAGGTTCAGCAGCCACAGCCGGCGCAGGTCGTCGTGGGTGAAGTCGCGGCCGTGCCGCTCGAGGAGGACCGTCGACAGCGCCGTGTAGCCGAGGTCGTCGTCCTCCGGCACGTGCGCGATCTGCTCGCGTACGCACTCGGGCCACTGCGGCTGCGGCGAGCGCAGCCGCGCGTTGGTCGCGGTCGTCACGTAGTCATTCAGTGGCCACTCACCGGCTGGCTCCAAGGCTCCGCGCAGCTCGGCCAGGGTCGGGTCGAACTCGAACGGCTTGCCGAGCACACAGCCGGCGACGCGCGCGCCCCAGGCGGTCTCGATCCGCTCGCCGACGTCGGCACCGACGGGGCGCTTCGACGGCAGGTCGCCGCACTCGGCCAGGAGCGCGTCCAGGTCGGTCGGCTCGACGTGCGGCCACTCCTCGACAAGCGGCGCCTGCGCGAGCCGCGTCGCGATGTCCTGCAGCGTGTCGAGAGACGCGGTGGCGGTCTCGAGCTCCGACGCGAGCGCGTCGACGTCGTGCCCCTGCTCGCGCCGGTCCGCGACGACCTGTCGGAGCAGGGTGCGCACCGCCTCCGGCGGCAGGAGCAGACCACTCACGCCGTGCGGGTGATCTTCGACAGCCCCCGGGCGGCATCGGCGTCGACGCCGGTGCGGCGCGACCAGGCGAGCGCCGCGACCTGACCGGCGACGAGAGCGACGATCGCGGCCAGTGCCGGGTCGGCGAGCTCGGGTGTGACGAGCTGGTACGACGGGTCGGGACCGATGCGCACAACGTCGCCGGCGAGCTGCGTGGCGTTCGGGTCGGACGGGTGGACCAGCGCCAGGATCGTGGCGGGGACGGCCGCGGGTCCGTGCAGGTGCTCGACCACCGGCTCGGAGGTCAGCAGCCGCCCGCCGGTCTCCGCCATCTTCAGCGCCACCTCTGCGGCGACGTGCTCGGCGCCGAGCCCGCCCGCGACGACATGTGTCGGGTGCGCACCCGTGACGAGCCCCGACGCGTCGGCGGCGAGGACCTGAGCGACCGCGGCCGTCAGCGCAGCGGCGTCGACCTCGCCGGCAAGGGCGCGCAGCAGCAGGGCACTGGTCGTGACCGACTTGGTCGCTGCAACGACCTGCTCCGGTCCGGCGGCGCAGTCGAGGGCAATGTCGGCGAGCCGCGCGAGGGTGCCGCCGGTGTTGGTGACCGTGATGATCGAGCAGCCCAGCTCATGAGCGCGGCGTACTGCGGTGACCAGCGCGGGGGTCTCGCCGGACTGCGACACCGCGACGAGGACGTCACCGACGCCGACCACCGGCAGCGGGACATCGGCGCCGGGCGCGGGCGGGGCGTCCGCGCGCACACCGGCGAGCTCGAGAGCAGCGGCGCCGATGCCGGCGACGTGCCGGCTGGAGCCGATCCCGAGCAGCCGCACAGCCCGCGCGCCGGCGACCAGCGAGCGGGCGTCGCGCAGTGCGGCCGCGTTGACCCCGAGCACGCGATCGAGCGCGGCCGGCTGGGCGGCGAGGTCCCGCGCGAACGCGGTGCCCAGGCTCACTCCTTGCGGCACTTGTCGCCGTTCGGGTTGCCCGACGGGCGCGGCTTCGGGCTACCTGAGGGGCACGCCGACGCGGTGGGCGACGGCGTCGGCGACGTGGTCGGGGACGGCTCGACCGTGGGAGACGGCTCGACCGTGGGAGACGGCTCGACCGTCGGCGAGGGCGAGGGCTCGACAGTGTCCGCGACGTACATCGCCGACGTCATCGCGAGCACGCCGACCCGGTTGCGGCAGTACGTCGTGTCTCCGCCGACGACGGGGTCGCAGCCTTCGCGACGCTCCGCGCGACCGTCCTCGGCGTACAGCTGTGCCCAGACCCAACCGGGCTGGTCGAGGGTGAAGTCCACCGTTCCACCGGGGCTGAGGGTCGCGCCGTCGATGATGGTCCGGCCGTTCGCGCGGACCTCGACGAGGCCGCCGCCGGGCACTCCCGTTGCCCGGACGCGCAGCGGCGTCCCCGGCGGCACGGTGTCGCCGACCATGGCCTCGTAGGTGCCGTCCTTGTCGACGTCGCCCTCGATCTGCAGTGGCGCGAAGCCCGTCACGGGCGGCTGGAAGGAGATCGACGTACGCCCCGCCTTGATGGCCTCGAGCACACCGCGCGCACTGCGCTCCTTGGCGAAGACCCACGTCGTCGGGTTGCCGACGCCTTGCACGGCGGCGGTCGTCATCCAGTGCGAGTCACTGCCACCGGTCGCCCCCACGTGCCGACCGGTACCCAGCCAGCACTCCCAGTAGGCGATGGCGTCAGCGTTCGACGTGCCGGCCGGTGCGGGCGGCTGCAGGTGGTGCCCGATGTTCCAGATCTCGACGGTGTCGACCGGCACGCGCAAGCCGTAGGACCAGTGCAGCTTCGGCAGGTGCGCGCAGTCGGTCACCTGCCCCTCGATGTCGTCGGCGGGGTGGTTCGCCTGGAAGACACCACCGTCGGCGCGCAAGGCGTCGGCCATCGCCTCGATGGCTGCGTCGCTTCCACCACCGCTCGGGTAGATGCGCTTCGCGCCGAGCATCTGCGCGTGGCCACCGATGGAGTTCTCGTAGCCCGGTACGCCGATGACGCCGGCGCTGCCGAAGCCGGGGTCCTGCACCGAGTCGAAGCCGCTCTCCTGCGGAGCGTTGTCCGAGTGGTGGTCGGTCAGGGCGAGGTAGTCGAGCCCTCGCGCCGAGGCCTCGGCGAAGCGCTCCGTCGGCGAGCCGCCGGCTGTGTAGAACTCCTCCGGCGCGGTGTTGTCGTCGTCGGGCCCGCAGTAGGCGTCGTGCGAGTAGCAGGTGTGGACATGCAGATCGCCGGCGAGCCACTCACCCGCAGCCGGGGCCAGGCCACGCTCGACCCAGACGGGGGAGGAGTAGCCGACGACCTCGCTGCCGTCGGTCACCCGCACGAAGTAGTAGCGCTCGGCGGCCGAGGTGGCGACCGTCGTGGTCAGTGCGTCGGTGCCCGTCGCCACGACGCGGCCACCGCTGGTGACGATGTCGAGCTTCAAGCCGGTCTGGCCCTCGCGCACGCCGGTTGCGGCGATGGTCAGCGGCGCACCGACCGGCCGGGCCAGCCGGGTGCCCATGACCGCACCGTCGACGGTGAAGCCCAGCCGCGTGTCGGGCCGGCGTACGGCGTAGAAGCGCCTGGCCTGCATTGCCTCGGCAAGTGCCGGCTCGGACCGGTCCCGGCTCAGGATCACGGTCTTGGCCCAGCTCGGACCGCCCCAGTCGTCGGTCCGCTTGTGGCCCAGGTCCTCGGCGCCGACGGCTCCGACGTGCCAGCCCTTGTCCAGCACGTGCGAGAACCAGTCGCCGTAGTGGTCGTTGTCGTTGTAGACCTCGACGCCGACCATCTGCCGGTCGGCCGCGGGGACGTAGGCGAAGTCGTCCCAGTTGACCCGCGGGTCGCTGCTGCCGACGACCTGGAGCTTCTTCGCTCCCGGGTGGTTGAACGTGGCCAGCCCGTCGAGCCCGCCGCCGCTCTCGGGCCGGGTCGTCAGCCAGTTGTAGAACGTGTCCATGCTCGCGTAGCCGCCGTCGGCCTTCGCGTTGGTCTTGTTCTTGGAGAAGTAGACGTCGATGTGACCGAAGCGGTCGCTCGTCCACTCGAAGCCGCGGACGCCCGTGAACGATGCGTCGCTGGCAGCCCTGGCGTAGGCCTCGGTGGCGTCCCACTTGGTGACCGCCTTTGCCGGGTCGGGGTCGGCGACCAGGCAGCCGGTCACGCCGGGTCCGGCACACTCGTCGTTGGCGGCGATGGGCACGTCCAGCGTGTCGGAGTGGTCGCCGCTCATGAGGAAATCGTTCCCGCGCTGCTTCGCCGAGGCGTAGTACGTGGCCGGCGTCGAGCCGGGCCAGCCATCGGAGTAAGCGCTGTGCTCGTGCAGCGGGCCGACGAGCGCGGTGTAGCCCTCGGGCACGAGCGGCGCGCCGGTGTCGGCGTGCGAGAAGGCGACCCACGGCGTCGCCACGACGGCCAGGACGGCGCCGACGGCGATGAGACGGCGGACAGGCAGCACAGTTCTCCCCTTAGGTGCGGGCGACGACGTCATCGGCCCAACGGTGGATATTCGACGTGGCGAGGTCCGCCACCTGCGCGGCGGACAAACCGGCAACCTGAGCGATCTGCTCGAAGGTGGCGCCCGGGATCAGCTCCGCGACCCGGCGGGCCGTCGCGATCGGGTGGATCACCGGGTCCCCGTCCCACGCGAGCACGTGCGTCGGCACCGCGAACCCCGGCAGCGCGGCCGGGTCGACCGCCTGCTGGTCGGCGATGTGCCGCATGGCCACCTTGAGTGATGAGAGGTCGTGCGTGCGCATGGCCGTGACCAGGTGCGGGTCGGCGCGGGGATCGTCCGGGTGGAAGCCGGTGCACAGCTCGATCAGGCCGTCGAGGCCGCGCCGAGAGCCCCGCCACATGGCCAGCCGGAGGAGGGAGAACTGCAGGCGCTTGGGCCGGCGAAGCGCGTTGCCGCCGGGCGCGATGAGCAGCAGCCCGCGGGCCCGGCCGGGGTGGTCTGCCTCGTGCCGCAGGATTGTGTTGGCGCCGTGACTGCCGCCGACGAGCAGCGGGCGCTGGAAGCCAACCGCGTCCAGCACCGTCGACAGGTCCTGCGCGATCCGCGCGTAGCCGTAGCGGCCCCTGTCGAGCAGTGGCGTCGAGCGCCCGTGCCCCCGGGTCGAGTAGTGCAGCACCCGGAACCGGGAGCGAAGCCGGTCGACGACCAGCCGGCCGTCCTCGAGGCTGCCCGACAGGCCGTGCAGCCAGACGAGCTCGGGTCCGTCGCCGACAACCTCGACCTCGAGCTCGACGTCCGGCTCGACGGAGACCCTCATGGCGCCGTCACCTGCTCGTAGGCGAGCGCCAGCCCCCACGCCGCCGCCGACTTCACCGCTGCTGGAGCGGCCGTTCCTTCGACGACGTGATCGGGCAACGCGGCACGCAAGGCGTCGACCAGGCCCGGGTGCCGTCGGGTCAGCCCGCCGGCCACCACGACGAGTGGCGCGGTCGCGAGGGGCTCGTCGCGGATGGCTGTGGCGATTGCCTGCGCGACGGCCGGGTAGAGCGGCGCGGGCAACGGGTCGGCCAGGGCCCAGCCGGCGGCCACCGTCTCCAGGCAGCCGGTGCGGCCGCAGGGGCAGCGCACGTCGCCGAAGGCGCCGCCGTGGCCCAGCAAGTTGGCCGCGACCACGCGGCCGTCAGCGACGACCGCGCCACCGACTCCGGTCCCCAGGCCGACAAAGGTGAGCGCTGCGCCGCCGCGCAGCGCCGACTCGCCCAGCGCGGCCGCCTCGGCGTCGTTGAGCACGACCTCGGCGGCGACCGGGAGGCCGAGCTCGTGCGCCGGGTCGACGTCGAGCCAGCCGAGGTTGGAGGCGGCCAGCACGCGGCCGCGCTCGATCAGGCCGGGCACGGCCATGAGCAGCGACCATCCCGCCGGCAGGTGCGCGCCCGTGAGCACCTCGAGCTCGGAGCCGCCGAGCAGCACCGTCTCGACGCCGCCGCCGCCGACCTCGACGCAGGCCAGTCGCCGGGGGGAGGGCACGGTCCAGCTCCGGGTGCTCGGCGCGGTCGGGGGAGTTTGCATGGAGAGTTTGCAAATGTCCGGGACGGGTGTCAAGGTCGGTGCCGTGTCGACGGTCCGGAGGTGAGCGTGCTTGCGCTGCGCGGCGGGCGCGTGCTCACCGCTGCGGGCTGGTCCACGGGCGACCTCGTCGTGGACGGCGACGTGATCACGGCAGTCGGCGAGGCCGACGAGGTCCTGGACGTCACGGGCTGCGTCGTCTCGCCAGGGCTGGTCGACCTCCATGTCCACGCCGCCGGTGGCTTCCCGGCGCAGGGCCCCGACGCCGACCTCACCGCGATGGCCGTTGCCCTCGCCGCGGGCGGCGTCACGTCCTTCCTCGCGACAGCGGTCAGCGCACCTCTGGTCGAGCTCACCGACCTGGTCCGGTCGACGCTGCCGTCCACCGGGGCGCGGTGCCTCGGCGTGCACCTCGAGGGCCCGTGGCTCTCGCCGGCCGCCGCGGGCGCCCAGCCGCGAGAGCACCTTCAGTCGGTGTGCGTCGAGGACGCGCTGGCTCTCGTCGGCGCCGGGTCGGTCCGGGTCGTGACCGTCGCACCAGACGTCCCCGGTGCGCTCGACCTCGTGCGCGCGCTCGTCAGCCGGGGCGTGCGTGTCTCGATGGGCCACAGCACGGCGTCGTACGCCGAGTGCCTCGCCGCGATCGCGGTCGGCGCGACCGGGGTGACGCACTGCTTCAACGCGATGAGCCAGCTCTCGGCGCGTGAGCCCGGTCTGGTCGGTGCGGCGATGACGCAACCCGGCCTGCTCGTCGAGGTGATCGCCGACGGCGTCCATGTGCACCCGGCAGCGGTACGAGCGCTGTACGACGCCAAGGGGCCGGCCGGCATCGCGCTCGTCAGCGACGGGGTCGAGGGCTGCGCCGGTTCTGACGTCCTGCGTCGTGACGGTGACGTGCTTCGGCTCCACGACGGGACACTCGCGGGATCAGCGCTCCCGTTGTCGGGCGCGGTGCGCAACGCCGTCTCCTGGGGCATCCCGCTCGAAGATGCGCTGGCCATGGCCTCGACGACCCCTGCGCGCTCGCTCGGCATCGACGTCTGGCTGACACCGGGCAACCGGGCCGACGTCGTCGTCCTCGACGAGGACCTCCACGTCCGGCACGTCCTCGTCGGTGGGGTCGTGCAGTGACGCCGCACCTCCTCAGCACGACGCGAGGGCCGGTCGAGTACGCCGAGTCCGGCGCCGGGCCGGCTGTCCTCGTCGTGCACGGGACACCCGGTGACTGGCAGCAGGCCCGGGCGCTGGCAGACGACCTGGCTGGCTCCCACCGCGTGCTGCTGCCGTCGCGGCCGGGCTACGGCCGCACACCGCTGTCGACCGGCCGGTCCCCACAGGAGCAGGCGCAGGCGCACGTCGCCCTGCTCGACGCGCTCGGCATCGACCGGGCCGCCGTCGTCGGGATCAGCGGCGGGGGACCGTCGTCTCGCGCGGTTGCGGCCGACCACCGCGACCGCTGCACCGCACTCGTTCTGTGCTGCGCCGTCGCGGAGCACCTGGTGACGGTGCCGACCGCGACCCGCCTGCTCGGCTCGGTGCCGGCACTGTGGGAGGTGGGCGCGAAGGTCGCGTCGGCTCGGATGGGCCGACGGCTCCGCGACCGGCAGGCTGCCCTGGCGCAGGCGCTCGCGGGACTCGGGCCGGCTGAGATCGCGATCGCGTCCGGCGACCCGCTCGTCGAGGCCGACCTGCTGGCCTTCGCGCACGCGCGGCGGCGCTCGATGACGTCGGTCGCCGGGCTGCGCAACGACTTCCGGTGGTTCCGTGAGATCACCAGCGCGGACCCGTGGCCACCGGGGCCGGACGTGCGCACGCTCATCCTGCACGGCGACGCGGACGACGTGGTCCCCGTGAGCCACGCGCAGTACTACCGCGAGAGCATCCCCGGGGCGATCCTGGAGGTGCTGCCCGGTGTCGGGCACGGCTTTGTCCTGTCGCTGCGCCGCCAGACGTCGGCGCGGCTAGCCGCTTTCCTGGAGGAGTCGTGACGCTTGCCATCGACGGCGGTACGCCGGTGCGCACCGCCCCGCTCCCGGTCGGGAAGGGCGCCGAGCTGCTGGGGGCGCAGGAGCGCGAGGCGGTCCTTCGCGTCCTCGACAGCGGCGCGCTCTTCCGCTACTACGGGCCCGTCCCGCCGCGGGAGGTCGCCGCGTTCGAGGAGGAGGTCGCTGCCCTGCACGGCCCGGGGGTGCGAGCCGTCGCGGTGTCGTCGGGCACGGCGGCGCTGCGGACGTCGCTGGCCGCGCTCGGGATCGGCCCGGGCGACGAAGTCGTCGTCCCGGCCTGCACGTTCGTCGCGTCGGTCAACGCGGTCGTGCTGTCCGGCGCGCTGCCGGTGTTCGCGGAGGTCGACGAGACCCTGGGGCTGTCGGCCGACGCGGTGCGCGCGGTGCTGTCGCCTCGGACGGCGGCGGTCATGCCCGTCCACCTCGACAACGGCCAGGTCGACATGGCCGCGCTGCTCCAGGTAACCCGCCCTGCCGGCGTCGCGGTCCTCGAGGACACCGCCCAGTCGATGGGCGCGACGCTGCACGGCTGCCGGCTGGGCACGATCGGCGACATGGGCGCGCTGTCCATGCAGCTCGACAAGAACGTCACTACCGGCGAGGGCGGCGTCGTGATCACGCGCGACCGCGACCTCGCGCTGCGCGCGGCGGCCTTCCAGGACCAAGGTGGGCACTTCCTCACCCAGCACGGTGCCGGCCGCGACCACGCCCCGGAGCCGTTCTGCGGCGACAACCTGCGACTGACCGAGCTGCAGGGAGCGATCGGGCGGGTGCAGCTCGGACGCCTCGACGGGTTGCTCGATCAGATGCGCGCGGCGAAGGCCCGGATCACGTCGGCGATCGGTCCCCTACCGGGCACGACGCCGCGGCGCTACCCGGACCCGGTCGGTGAAGGCGGGTCGGGGATCGGCATGTTCTTCGACGACGCGGCGACAGCGCAGCGCTTCGCCGCCGCCCTGTGCGCGGAGGGCGTGCCTGCCGGTTCGCCGTACGGCGGGCTGCCGGTCTACGCGACGCCGGCAGTGCTGCAGCAGCGCACTGCGTCGCGCAAGGGACATCCGTTCGACTGCGCGGAGCACCCGGCGCCGGCGTACGCGATGGGCATGTGCCCGCAGACCGAGGACCTGCTTGCGCGCTGTGTGCGGATCGGCGTCTCACCCGCCTACACCGACGCCGACTGCGACGACGTCGTCGACGCGGTCGGCAAGGTCGCCGACGCGATGCTGCGTTGATCCGGGTCGCCGTCGTCGGCTGTGGCACCGTCGCTCGGGTGAACCACCTGCCCGGGCTGCGCGCTGGTGGCGATGCGGACGTCGTCGTCTTCGCCGGCCGCACGATGGGCAGCGCGGAGCAGGCCCGCGACGCGTGGGGCTCCGGGGAGGTCACCACGGACTGGGCCGCCGCCGTCGCGCGGGACGACGTCGACGCGGTGCACGTCTGCGTCCCGAACGCGCTGCACGCCGAGGTCGCGGCCGCGGCGCTGTCGGCCGGCAAGCACGTGCTCGTCGAGAAGCCGATGACGACGACGCTGGCGGACGCTGACGCGTTGCTCGCGATCGACGGCGGTGTCCTCGGCGTTGCGTTCGACGCCCGGTGCAACCCGCTGCTCATCGAGCTGCGCCGGCTGCTGCCCGAGGTCGGAGTTGTGCGCCAGGTCGATGTCCGGCTGGGCCACCCCGGCCCGCAGGCGTGGGCACCCGACGCCACGTGGTTCCGCGACCCGTCCCGCTCCGGTGGCGGCGTCCTGCTCGACCTGGGCAGCCACGTGCTCGATGCGCTCGCGTGGTGCGTCGGACCCATCACCGAGGTCGCCTCCGCGACCGCGCCAGGTCCGATCGACGAGGAGGCGGAGCTCGCCGTCGTGTGCAGCACCGGGACAACCGCACGCGTCTTCGTGTCGTGGCAGCTGCCCGAGCCGGAGTTCTCTTTTGCCCTGACGGGGGAGTGCGGCACCCTCGCCATCGAGCGCGGACAGCTGCTCCGAGACGGCGCGCCCGTCGACGTCCCAGCAGCGCCGCTGCCCAACGCAGCTGCCGCGTTCGCCCGCGCGCTGGCGACCGGCACGCCTCTGTCCGCCGACGGCGTTGACGGTCGCGCCGCACTCGCGGCGGTCCTCGCGGGCTACGCGGCTGCGGAGTCCGGCCGACGGGTCCAGGTCGCATGAGCGGTCTGCGCGCAGGGGCGGCGGTCGCCGACATCACGCCGACGCAACCGGTGCGGCTGGCCGGTTTCATGGCCCGCCAGCCCACGGTGCCTCCCCTCGTCGTCGCCGACCCGCTGCAGGTGCGGGTCCTCGCGCTGCAGGACGGCGACACGACCGGGCTGCTGGCGGTCTTCGACCTCGTCGGGATGTCGGCGGCCTTCGCCGGTCCGGTGCGGCTCGCGATCGCGACAGCCACCGGCGTACCGGTCGAGCGGGTGATGACCTCCTGCACCCATACACACTCCGGCCCAGACACGCTGCTCGGGATGGACCTGTACGCGGGCTATGTCGAACTGCTCACTCTGCGTGCGGTGGAGGCGGCGCAGACCGCGGTGGCCGCGCTCCGGCCGGTGTCGGTCGGTGCCGCCGAGGTCGCGGTGCCACTCGACCTGGCCGTGAACCGCCGCGGCTTCCCGCACGAGCCCCGGCTGCAGGTGGTCGACCTGCTCGCCGGCACCGAGCGCGTCGCGACCGTCGTCGGCGTCGGCATCCACCCCGTCACGCACGGACCGGACGTCCACGTCATCACGGCCGACTGGGTCGGGCACTGCCGCGTCGCAGTGGAGGCGGCGCTCGGCGGCACGGCCCTCGTGGTCGCCGGCGCCCTGGGCGACGTGAACCCACCCGGCGGCGACGGTTACGACCGCAGTGGTGGTGGCGCCGCCCTCGCGTGCTCCGTCGGGACCGCGGTGGCCGGGCTCGCGACGACGGCGGCGAAGCAGACGAAGGACGTCGGCACCGGTCTGGCGCTGTCACATCGGACGGTCGAGCTGCCGGTGGCGCAGGCCGAGCTGTCGCGGCTGGTCTCCGGCGGCGCGGACGCGGTCGTCACCGAGCTGTTCACGTGGTCGGTCGGCGATCTGCTGCTTCGATCGCTGCCGGGCGAGGCGCTGTCGGGCTTCGCGGCGGCGTTGCCGCGGCCGGGCACGACGGTCGACGTCGGGCTGGCGCCGGTCTGGCAGGGATACCTGCCGCACCCCGACCTGATGGGCGGCGGATACGAGGACGAGCTCGGGCTCGGCGCCGACGCGATGAGCCGGCTGCTGGTCGCCCTGGGCGCGGCATGACAGCGGTCAGCATGACGGCCTGGCACGGCGTGCTCGAGGGCTTCTACGGCGAGCCGTACGCCGACGCCGCGCGCCTCGACCTGGTGCGTTGGGTGGGCACGGTCGGCGGCCGCGACTACGTGTACGCGCCGAAGGACGACCCGTACCAGCGCGCGCAGTGGCGCACGCCGTACCCGCCGGACCGGATGCAGCACTTCGCCGACCTCGTGGCGGCGGGCCAGGTCGCCGGCGTACGGATCGGCTTCGTCGTCTCACCCGGACTCGACTGGCAGCCGGGTGACGAGCCTGCCCTCGTCGCGAAGCTGCGGGCGTTCTACGACCTGGGTGCGCGCTGCCTCGGGATCGCGTTCGACGACGTCCCACCCGGTGGGGCCGACCTCGGCACCGTTCACGGAAACGCGGTCGCGGCGGCCGTGGCTGCGCTGCCGGGCGACGTGCTGTGGGCGGCCTGCCCGGTCGACTACGGCACCGACCGGGTGACGGCCTACCTCGGGGCGTTCGTCGCGGCGCTACCGGCAGACGTGGACCTGTTCTGGACGGGGCCGTCGGTGCTGTCGCCCGACGTCCCGGTCGCGCTGACGACGGACCTGTCCCGCCGGCTCGGGCGACGGCTCGTCTTCGCGGACAACTTCCCGGTGTCGGACGGGCCGATGGCGGGTGTCCTGCACCTCGGCCCGTACCCGCAGCGCGATCCCGACCTGCCCGCCGCCGTCGGTGGGCTGCTGCTGAACCTCGGTCCGACGCCCGTCGCAAGCCGGCTGCCGGCCGCGGCAGGGCTGCGCTGGTGGAGCGAGCCACAGCGCGACCGCACCGAGATCTGGGAAGCCGAGCTGGCCGGCGTACCAGGCCTTGCATCACTCGCACGAGCGTGCCGGTCCTGGCTGACCGAGCCGGGTCCGGACCCCGAGCTGCTCGCCTGGACGCACGCGGCGCTCGACGGTGACACCCGGCTCGAGGACTACTTCGCGGCCGGCTGCCGGGACGGTCTCCCGGCGGAGTGGGCGGCCGAGCTGGAGCCGTGGCTGCAGGCGTGGGAGTGGCACGCGATGGCGGTGCCGATCGCGTTGGCGGCGCTGCGCAGCTGGCAGGACGGCACCGCGGACGGTCCAGGCGGGGCGTTCACGGTCGCCGAGGTCTGGCGACGGGGGCTGGCCATGGAGCGGCAGCTGTTCGGCATCCGCTGGGCGTTCTACCCGGTCACCGCACGGACGGGTGACGCGGAGCATGCCGACCCCGCTGGGCTGGTGCGAGGCGACACACTGCTCGACACCCTGTGCCGTGAGGCGCTGGGACGACTGACGGGGGAGCGGCCGTGACGGTGCTCGAGGCGACGGGCATCGCGGTCGCGTTCGGCGGGGTGAAGGCGCTGCAGGGCGTCGACATCACGGTCGACGCGGGCGAGATCGTCGGGATCATCGGCGCGAACGGCGCCGGCAAGACGACGCTGTTCGACTGCCTGACCGGCATCACGCCGTGCAGCGGTCGTGTGGTGCTCGGCGGCGTCGACGTCACCACGGCGTCGGTGCATGCGCGGGCCCGCGCCGGACTCGGCCGGAGCTTCCAGGACGCGCGGCTGTTCCACTCGATGACGGTGCTCGACACGCTGCGTACGGCGAGCGAGCCGCACCGGCCGCAGGGGTCATCACTGCTCGGCACACTGCTCGGCGGCAAAGCCGCCCGCGACGGCGAGGCCGAGGCGACGCGTCGTGCCAACGAGCTGGTCGAGGTGTTCTCCCTCGGCGGCTACCGCGACAAGCTCGTCGGGGAGCTGTCGACCGGCACCCGCCGGATCATCGACCTGGCCTGCCTGCTCATCCAGCGACCGAAGGTCGTCCTGCTCGACGAGCCGTCGTCGGGCATCGCCCAGCGCGAGACCGAGGCGCTCGCGCCACTGCTGACGAGGGTCCGCGACGAGCTCGGCTGCGGGCTGGTGCTCATCGAGCACGACATGCCGCTCGTGCTGTCGCTGGCGACCCGGCTCTACGCGCTCGAGACCGGCCGGGTCATCGCGGAGGGGGCGCCGGACGACGTCGTGCGCGACCCCGCCGTCGTCCGCTCCTACCTCGGCGACGACCCGGAAGCCATCAACCGCTCCGGCTGACCCGCAGCCGGCGGCCCCCCTTAGATGATCACCGCCGATTCGTAAGCGTGCGCCGGACGCCCAGGCGGCGGTGATCGTTTGGGGGGACGTGGCTGGGGGGCTCAGGCCGCCAGGGCGAAGCGCTCGGACAGGACGAGGCCGGCGGCGCCGAGGAGACCGGCGTCCTGGTCGAGCGACGACAGCAGCACCTCGACGCCGTCGCGCAGGTGCGGCAGCGAGCGCTCCCGCAGCCGCTCCTCGACGAGCGCGCGCAGCAGCTCACCGCCCCCGACGACGTCACCGTGCAGCAGCAGCCGCTCCGGCGCGAGCAGCTGCACGAGGGTGGCCAGCCCGACTGCGAGGTGGTCGGCGTACACAACGAGCAGGTCGTTCGCCCGCGGCGTGCCCAGGGCGACCAGTGCGGCGGCGTCGAGTCGCTCCGCGTCCGGCAGCCGTAACCGCTTGGCCTCGGCTCGCAGCCAGCGCAGGGTCGCGATCGTCTCCCAGCAGCCCGTCAGGCCGCAGTGGCAGTCGGCGCCGTCGACCGCCACGACCGTGTGCCCGAGCTCGCCGGTGGCGCCGCCCGCACCGCGGTAGAGCTCACCGTCCAGGACCAGTCCGACGCCGAGGCCGACACCGGTCTGCACGGACGCGAACGTCGCGATGCCCCGGCCGTCGCCGAACCACTTCTCGCCGAGCGCTTGGGCCCGCGCGTCGTTGTCGACCAGCACAGGCAGCCCGTAGGCGACCGCCACGGCCTCCGACAGTCCGCTGCCCGCCGCGCCGGGCACCGGCCCGGACCCCCGCACGATGCCGGTCGCGGGATCGCACACGCCGGGCACGGCGATCCCGACCCCCAGCACCTCCGCCGGCGAGCCGCGCAGGACGCCGCCGACCGCCTCGACGACCGCCGCCTCCAGCTGGGCCGCGGACGCCGTCGACGTCGGACACGGCACGGTGACGCGGGTGAGCACGTCGCCGCGCGCGTTGACCAGGGCCGCCCGGACCGCGTCCGCGCCGAAGTCGACCGCGGCGCACAACCCGGCGTCGTCGCGGAACCACAGCGGACGGGAGGGCTTGCCGACCCTGCCCGCCTCGCGCGTCGGGGCGTGCTCCTCGAGCAGACCGTCCTCGACCAGTCCCTGGGCGATCGTCCCGATGGTGGCGCGGGGGACACCCGCCAGCCTCGCGAGGTCGGCACGAGACAGCGGCCCGTGGTCGCACAGCGCGCGCAGCACCCGCGACCGGTTGACGTCACCGATCTGCCGGTTCGACAGCAGGATTGTCGGGCTGGACACCGAACACCTCCAGAGGCCGTTGACAGCACCGGCCGACAATGTAACCTTTTGCTACAAATCCCGGCAGGGTAGAGGGGGACGAGCGTGGAAGACCGTCTTGTCCGACCGATCGGGATCGCGGCCGCCGTCGTGCTCGTCACCGGCTTGCTGTCCATCGGCCAGGTGAAGTACGAGCTGCGCGACGACGGTAAGCCCGGCGGCGACAACCTCGCGGTCGGCGCGTCCGAGCAGCCGTCCCCGCCTCCTGGCAGCGCACCGACGACCGCCCCCAGCCTCGCGCCCGGTGCGAAGCCGACGACCGGCACGACCACGACGCCCGGCACCCCGACGACGCCCGGCGGCAGCGTTATCGCCCCCGGCTCCGGCCCCAAGGGGAGCATCCCCACGACAGTGAAGCCGGGCCAGACCGTCGGCGTCCCCGACTTCGGCTTGAAGACGCAGGGCGTGACGCCGACCTCGGTGAAGATCGGCCTGAGCTACAACAAGTCAGGCTGCGGCGACGCCGGCGCGCTCGAGGCGGCCCTCGGTCCCGCGGTCGTCGGTGACCCCGAGAAGGCGGTCAAGGCCTTCACGTCGTACGTCAACGACAACGGCGGCGTGCGCGGCCGCACGCTGTCGGTCGTCACGGTCGACGACGGTGGCCTGCAGTGCCCGGAGCGCAACAGCGCCGCGGCGGTCGAGATGGTCGACCAGCACAAGGTCTTCCTCGTGGCGCCCGGGGTGCACGACGTCGGTGACGCGGTCATCCGCCGGCACATCCCGATCTGGGGCGGTCGCTTCACCAAGGCCGAGCAGAAGGCCCGCGGCTTCGGCCAGTTCCAGCCCATCCAGGACGCCGACGGCGACTTCGCGAACTGGGCGTCGTTCGGCAAGAACTACCTCGGGACCAACAACACCGACATCGAGAAGAAGGCCTGCTTCGTCCACCCCGACACCGCCGACTTCAACAACCAAGAGAAGATCATGGTCGCGAAGATGAAGGCCGAAGGCCTGGTCTTCGCCGACTTCATCCGGTACGCCGACGACGCCTCGAAGGGACAGGAACAGGCCACGGCGGCCGTCATCCGCATGAAGGGCAAGTGCAACCAGGTCTGGTTCCTCGCCAACAACGCGATCGCGATGATCTTCTTCACCAACGCCGCGCAGCAGCAGCAGTGGCACCCGACCTACACCTTCACCGGCCGCACCTACCTCACCGACGCTGCGCTCGGCGGGTCACTGATGCAGCAGGACCAGTGGGCCAACGCCATCGGGCTCTCGCCCCGGATCAAGCCGGGCGACCACCCGAAGGACGGCAACTGCAAGAAGATCTACGAGAAGTACTACCCGAGCGACGGGCAGTCCGAGTCCGCATCCGTCGACATCGTGTGCGGCGGGATCCTCATGACGACGGAGGCGATGAAGCGCGCGGTCGACCTGACCGGTGAGCTCACGGCGAACTCGATGCAGGTCGGCATCAACGCCATCAAGCGCGACTTCTACTGGAAGGCGCACGTCCCGATGACGTTCACGATCCCCACGAGCCTGTCGCAGCCGTTCGACTTCACGGGCTACGACCACCAGACCGTCGTGAAGTGGAACCGCAGCAAGGGCGACTACGACTTCCCCGAGTACCCCAAGTACTGGGCGCACTTCGGTGCTGGCAAGTCCGGCGGCGAGGACCTTCGCCCGTACTTCAACAAGAGCTGGAAGCAGCCGTAGGTGGACCTCGTCCTTCTGGGACTCACCATCGGCATGGCCAACGCTCTTCTGGCGGTCGGCCTCGTCCTGATCTACATGTCCAACCGGGTCGTCAACTTCGCCCACGGTGAGATCGGCGCCTTCGCCGTAGCGCTGATGCTGACGTTCACGCAGGTCCTGCACTGGAACTACTGGCTCGCCCTGCTTGCCAGCCTGGCCGGTACGGCGGTGCTGTCCGCCCTCATCGAGCGCACGGTCATTCAGCGGCTGTTCACCGCACCGCGGCTCATCGTGCTCATCGCCACGGTCGGCGTCGCGCAGGTCGTCACCGTCGGCCGGCTGATCCTGCCCAAGCCGAAGAAAGACGGCGAGTCGGTCTTCGCGGGGGGTAGCGACCTGTTTCCGGTGCCGTTCGACTCACCGACGTTCACCTTCGGCCGCGTCGTCCTGCATCCGCAGCACCTCATGGTCCTGGTCGTCGGCCCGCTGGTCGTCCTGGCCGTCGTGTGGTTCCTGCGGGCCACCGTCTACGGCATGGCGATGCGTGCCTCCGCGGAGAACGCGCAACGCGCGCAGCTGCTCGGCATCCCGGTCCGCCGCATCTCGACCCTGGCGTGGGTCCTTGGCGGGCTGCTCGCGGGCATCGGCGCGATCCTGCTCGCCCCCGTCGTCGGCTTCTCCAGCACCGAGGCGGTCGGTCTCCCGCTGCTCGCCCGCGGCCTCGCCGCGGCCACCGTCGCGCGCTTCGAGTCGATCGGGCTGGCGTTCGGCGTCGGGTTGGCGTTCGGTCTCATCGACCAGCTCGCGATCTTCTACACCGGCCAGAGCGGCGTCACCGACGCGATCCTGCTCGGCATCGTCCTTGCGGTGCTGCTGTTCCGGCGCTTTGAGAAGCGGCGTACGACGGCGGCGGAGGAGTCGTCGTGGGCCGTCGCCGACCCGGTACGTCGGCTGCCCGAGCAGATCACCTCGCACCTGCGCTGGCGCCAGCTCACCGTCGTCACGGTCGTCGTCGTGGTCGCTCTGCTGATCTCCGCACCGCTGCTGATGACCGCGTCGAGCACGTTACTGCTGGCCACCATCGCAGCGGTCAGCGTCGTCACCGTCGCCCTCACCATCCTGTCCGGCTGGGGCGGGCAGCTGTCGATCGGCCACTGGGCGCTCGCGGGGGTCGGAGGCGTCCTCGGCTCACGGCTGCACGAGGTCATCGGCGTGCCGTTCTGGATCGCCTTCGTGCTCGCCGGCGTCCTCGGCGGCGTCGTGTCCCTGCTGCTCGGCCTGCCCGCGCTGCGGCTGCCGGGTCCGCTGCTCGCCGTCGTCACCCTCGGCTTCGCCGTGGTCTGCTCGAGCTGGCTGTTCGACGAGCCGTGGTTCCGCGGAACCGGCGTGCTGGACCGGCCGGCCTGGATCGGCATCGACACCTACTACTACATCTGCGTGATCTTCCTGGCCACGGTGCTGCTCGCGGTCCGCTCGCTGCAGCACGGCCGGTTCGGCCGCAACGTGCTTGCCGTGCGCGACAACCCTGTCCAGGCCGCGGCTATGGGCATCGCCGTCGTCCGCACGAAGCTGACGACGTTCGTCCTGTCGGGGACGCTCGCCGCGTTGGCCGGCTTCCTCTGGTCGGCCGGCATCCGCACCGCGTCACCGGAGGCGTTCCCGGCGTATCGCTCGCTCGGGCTGCTCGCCGCGGCGATCATCGGCGGGCTCGGCAGCATCGGCGGTGCAGTACTCGGCACGGCGTACTTCCTGGGTATCCCGTACTTCGGCTCGGACGTCTCGCCGTACCTCGGCGTCCTGTCCAGCGGCGTCGGGCTGCTTGCCCTCGTCCTCTGGTTGCCCGGCGGGCTGGCCAGGGTCGTCGTTGCCGTCCGCGACCGGGTGGCAAAGCTTGTGACCGGGCTCGACGCGCGCCCGCGGGTCGAGCACCTCGATCTCGAGGAGACCGCCGCGCTGACGGAGACGACACCCGAGCTCGTCGGAGCCGGGCGATGAGGCCGCTCGAGCGGCTGCGCGGCTACCTCGACGGCGAGGACCCGAAGCCGGCCGCGGCGATGTTCGGGCTCAACGCCGTCGACGAGCTCGACAGCGCGACGTTCATCTGGCTCGGCCCGATCATCGCCGAGTCGTTCGGCAAGGGCGTCGGCGCGTTCGGCGTCATCGGCATCCTCGTGCTCGTCGTCGCACCACTCATCGCGATCCCGGTCTCGCTGCTCGCCGACCGGCGCGCGCGGATGCCGATCGCCCTGGCTTGCGCGGCGATGTGGGGGCTGTTCTCGCTCGCATCGGCCCTGGCGTTCACCCTCACCCTCCTCGTCATCGCGCGCGTCGGGTCATCCCTCGGTCGCACCGTTAGCTACCCGGTGCAGCTGTCACTGATGGCCGACTTCTACCCGCCGCGCGTGCGTGCCAAGGCGCTCGGCGTGCACGCACAGGCCAACACGGTCGGCGCGATCTTCGGCGCGCTCGGTGCCGGAGCGATCGCGCAGTTCTTCGGCTGGCGGGCCGCCTTCGCCATTCTCGCGATCCCGACCGTGCTGACCATCCTCGCGGTGAGGTCGGTCCGGGAGCCCGAGCGCGGTGCGTTCGAGCGGCTCGAGTCGGTGAAGCCGCTGCCGCTGGGGGAGGTCTTCCCGCGGCTCTACGCGATCCGGTCGCAGCGCTACGTGTGGTTCGCCGGCGTCTACCTCGTGGCCGTGCTCCTGGGCGCGGGGCTGATCCTGCCGTTCTACTTCAAGGACACGTACGACATCGGCGCGTTCGGCCTCGGCGTGATCGGCGCCGTCGCGGGGCTCGGTGCCATGGCGGCGACGTTCATCGGCGCGAGCCTCGCGCAGGACCGCCTCAACGAGGCGCCGCGGATCGGGGTGCGCTGGATCGCCAGCGTCTTCTTCGTCGTCTGCGGCGTGCTCGCGGTGTTCGGGTTCGCGCCGACACTGTGGATCGCCGTACCGATCCTGTTCGTGCTGTACGCGCTGTTCGGCCTCATCAGCCCGCTGCTCGCGACGCTCGGGACGCTCATCGCCCCGCCGGAGCTGCGCTCGTCGGCGTACTCCATCGGTCAGGTCATCTGGCTACTCGGTGCCATCCCGGCCCTCGCCGCCTTGGGGATCGCTGAATGGCTCGGGTTCGGCTGGGCCTTCGCCTTCCTCGCGCTTGTGCTGCTGCGCGGCACCTTCCACATCCTCACCGTGTCGCGGTACATCGACGCCGACGTCGCCCGCCGCGACCCTGCGCACGTCGACGAGGACGCCCGTACCGACGAGGACGGCCGCGTCCTGCTGCTCGAGACCAAGGACCTGACGGTCTCGTACGACGGCGTGCAGGTGCTGTTCGGTGTCGACCTGCGGATCCACGAGGGCGAGATCGTCGCGCTGCTCGGCACCAACGGCGCCGGCAAGTCGACGACGCTCAACGCGATCAACGGGCTGGTGCAGCCCGACGGCGGCAACGTCTGGTTCGGCGGAGTCGCGATCACCGGCGAGCCGCCGGAGCGCACCACCGCCCGCGGCATCGTGCAGGCACCCGGTGGCCGCGGCATCTTCCCCGGCCTGACCGTCGAGGAGAACCTCCGGCTCGGCGCCTTCCTGATCCGCAAGGACAAGGCCCTGCTCGCCGCCCGGCTCGACGAGGTGCTCGGCGTCTTCCCGGCGCTTCGTCCGCTTCTTCCGCTACGTGCCGGTTCGCTGTCAGGCGGGCAGCGCCAGCAGCTCGTTCTCGCACAGGCCTTCCTGCTCAAGCCGAAGCTCCTGCTCATCGACGAGCTGTCGCTGGGCCTCGCTCCGGTGATCGTCCAGGAGCTCCTCGCGACGGTCCGGCGGCTCAACCGGGAAGGGATCACGGTCGTTCTTGTCGAACAGTCCGTCAACGTCGCTCTCACGCTGGCGGACCGGGCCTACTTCATGGAGAAGGGCCAGGTCCGGTTCGAGGGACCGACGGCCGAGCTCCTGCACCGTGACGACCTGCTCCGCTCCGTCTTCCTCGGGGGCGCTCCCGCCCCCGCGTCCGTCTGACCCTGGGGATCCTCGTGCGCAACCGCCTCGCCCTGCTGCTCGCGGCGACCATGCTCGTCGGGACGGGCTCGCTCGCGCTCGCCGACCCGAAGCCCGCCGCGCCGCCACTGCCCTGCAACGGGCCGCTGGCCTGCGCCGACGACTCGGCGATGATCGAGCTGGAGCGCCGGATCGCGGACAACATCCGCTTCGGCCAAGCGCTCGAGATCGACTACCGGACCCCGGAGCGGGTCCTGGGTGACGTCGCCAGCGGCGGCGCGTGGGGCGACTCCGCGCTGTGGACCGGCGTCTACCTCGCCGGTGAGTCGATGCGGTACGCCGTCGCGCAGGACAAGCTCGAGAAGCTCGGTCCGGACGACGGCAAGGAGAAGCGCAAGGACGCGGAGGAGGATGCCCTGCGCGTCTCCTGGACCGCGCAGCGCGACGAGGCGCTGACCCGTACGCGGATGATGGCCGACAAGTTCCACCTGCTCGCCCGGATCGGCCGCGAGTGGCAGACCGAGCTCTCGCCCAACACGTCCTACCAGCCGACGTCGCCGGCGGGTGGCCCGCTGTCCTTCGGTGGTGGTGTCTTCCAGGGCGAGGACGGCATCCTCATGCGCGGCTGCGCTCCCAAGCCGGCGGACACGCCCGACGGCATCGGCATCACCCCCAACTCCAACAAGCGCATCTTCGGACCGTTCCGCTGGGAGGACGGCCTCGACTACTACTGCGAGACGGCCCCGAGCCGGGACAGCTACGCAGGAACGCTCTACGGCCTGACCCACGCCTATGACCTGGTCGGCAAGGACGACCCCGTCCTGAGCGCCCAGATTCGCGGCGACATCCTGGTCCTGGCCGGCAGGCTGGTGAAGTACGGCTGGAGCTTCCCACGGCCGCACGGCAACATCTCCGTGCCGAAGGCACCGGTCAGCGTCCCGATCACCGGCTTCGACGGTCACGACTTCGACAACTTCATCTCCCCGGCCTTCATGCAGCAGGTGCCGTCGGCTCGCCTCAACGTCACCCAGAGCGCCCGGCACGTGGCGCAGGACGGCAGCGCCGAGGAGAAGCAGTACTGGGACGCAGTGTGGGCGGATGAGCTCGCCACCCAGCTGCCCGACCTGGCGCTGTCGATGGAGGTCGACTCGTTCCAGCCCAACGAGGGCTACTACAAGTACAACCTCAACCACCTGACGGTCGGCAACACGATCCGGCTCGAGACCGACCCGATCGTGCGCGAGGAGTTCAAGCGCGCCCTCGGCGTCATGGACGTCACCACCGGTGACGACGGCAACGCCCACTTCGAGTCGCTCGTGTACGGCGTGACGGGCGAGCAGAGCCGGATCGACGCGGCGGTGCTGCACCTCGGCCAGTGGCTGGACTACCGCCGCAACATCGAGGCTGGTCCGGTGACGAACTCGCAGCGTTGCGGCCAGGACCTGGAGTGCGTGCCGCAGGGTGAGCTCGAGTACGTCCAGGGCGGGACTGTCGTGACGGTTCCGGACCCGGCGTCACTGCAGCCCGGCGCGAAGCCCAAGATGCGTGCCCGATACCCGCTGCCTGTCGCGCTGCGCGCGCCGACCGATTTCCAGTGGCAGCGGCCGCCGACCCAGCTCAACGGGTCGGACGCGCCCACCCACCAGGCGCCGGGCATCGACTACCTCACGCCGTACTGGACGATCCGCTACCTCACCGAGGTCGCCAAGCCCGACCTGGCACCGTTGCCGGCGTGGGTCGGACCGTCACACCGCTGATCCGAGGCGTCGTCGCGGGCGCAGCGCTGCTCGCTGTCGCCGCGGCGGCTGCCGGCGTACTGCTCCTGCGTGAGGACGAAACGCCGAGCGGCTACAGGATCACGTACGACGTCGAAGATCTCGTCGCCGACGTGCGCACGACCGAGGTCGTCGAGGTCGATGGCCCACTGCGCAGCCGGCGTCTCACCGGGCGCACGGGCTCGGCCACCAGCGAGAAGGGCGTCTTCGACCTGCGCGACGGCCGGTGGCGCCAGGTCGCCGTCACGCCACCCGGCGAGGTCGGTCAGGACCTGCGGCTGTCGGCGGCACTTGCGTGGGCAGCGGACCGGCAGCTCGCCGCGAACGACGGTACGGCGACGATTGCTGGGCAGGCCTGCACGTGGTGGCTCACGAAGGAGCCGCTCGACATCGCTTCGGTCGCCCCAGCGACCACGGCCGACCGCACCCGGTCGTGCGTCGACGACAAGGGCCGGCTGCTCGCCGACGTCTGGCGCGCCGGCGACCGCGACCTGCGCCGCCGTACTGCCACGCAGGTGAGCCGGGCCGACTTCGATGTCTTCGACGGCATGACCCCGGAGCCCCTGCCGCCGTCACTCATCCTCACCGCCGTCGAGGCGCGCGAAGAACCGGTCAGCGACCACGTCCAGCTCACGACGCCCCCTGGCTGGAACCTGCTGGCCGCGACCCGGGCCGACGACCTCGAGGCCGGGACGATCGATGTCGTGCGGCGCACCTACCGCGCCGTGTTCGGCACCGCCACCGATGTCCTCGTGGTCGACCAGATCCGCGGCACGGGGGAGGCGCGGGGGCTGCCCGTCGAGCTGCCGGGGCTCGGCACCGGCCGCGTGCAGGCGACGGGCGGCGGCCTGGTGCTCACGGTCCCGCTCGGCGCCGACCAGTGGTTGCGGGTCCGGACGTCGCTGCCCTACGACGAGCTGGTCGAGTACGTGAAGGGACTGACCAGGCGCTGACCTCGGGCGAAACCCGCACCATCCGTGCGCAAGAATGCCCTGATGGAGCACCTCGACGTCGTCATCGTGGGCGCGGGCCTGTCGGGCATCGGCGCGGCCGTGCACCTGCAGAAGGCGGTGCCGCACAAGCGCTACGCGATCCTCGAGGCACGCCGCGCCTCCGGCGGCACCTGGGACCTGTTCCGCTACCCGGGCATCCGGTCCGACTCCGACATGTACACGCTGGGCTACTCGTTCCGGCCCTGGCCGGGCGCGAAGGCGATCGCCGACGGCCCGTCGATTTTGGACTACATCCGCGACACCGCCCGTGACGAGGGCGTCGACAAGCACATCCGCTACGACTCCCGCGTCGTGCGCGCCGAGTGGTCGTCTCCGGACGCGCGGTGGACGCTGACGCTGCAGCACGCCAAGGGCACGTCGCAGCTCACCTGTGGCTTCCTGTTCATGTGCTCCGGCTACTACCGGTACGACGAGGGCTACACCCCTGCCTTCCCCGGACTGGAGCAGTACGCCGGTCACGTCGTCCACCCGCAGCACTGGCCGGAGGACCTCGACTACGCCGGCAAGCGCGTCGTCGTCATCGGCAGCGGTGCGACGGCCGTGACGCTCGTGCCGGCCATGGCGGACACCGCCGAGCACGTGACGATGCTGCAGCGGACGCCGACGTACATCGCCAGTCGCCCTGCCGTCGACAAGGTCGCCGACTTCCTGCGCGCCAAGCTTCCCGCGAAGATCGCGTACACGATCCTGCGCTGGAAGAACGTGCTGCTCACGATGCTGAGCTACCAGGTCAGCGTGCGCCGACCGGCGCTGATGAAGGCGCTCGTCCGCAAGGGGCTGGAGAAGGAGCTGCCCGGCTTCGACATCGCAACGCACTTCAGCCCGCCGTACAACCCGTGGGACCAGCGGTTCTGCATCGTCCCAGATGGTGACCTGTTCCAGTCGATGCGCGACGGCAAGGCATCAGTCGTCACCGGCGCGATCGAAACCTTCACCGAGAAGGGCATTCGGCTCACCGACGGCGAGGAGCTGGCGGCCGACGTCGTCGTCACCGCGACGGGCCTGCAGATGCTGGTGTTCGGCGGTGTGCAGTTCGTCGTCGACGGTGAGGAGAAGAAGATCTCCGAGACGGTCGGCTACAAGGGGATGATGCTCAGTGGCATCCCGAACATGGCCGTGTCGGTCGGCTACACGAACGCGTCGTGGACGCTCAAGTGCGACCTGATCTGCGCGTACGTCGGCGACCTACTCGCGCACATGGACCGGATCGGCGTCGATCAGGTGACTCCCCGCTGGACGGCGGCGGAGCTCCCGGACACGCCGTTCCTGAACCTCACGTCCGGCTACATCCTGCGGTCGATGCACGAGTTCCCGCGGCAGGGCGACGCGTTGCCGTGGAGGGTGCACCAGAACTACATACTCGACCGCAAGTTGTTCCGGCCTGGGCCGGCCGCCTTCGACGGCCTGGAGTTCACCTGCGCAGGTCCTCGACGATCTGCAGAAGGTCGGCGAGCAACCCCTTCAGAAGTCGGTAACGGGTGAGGCTCACGAGGCGGTACTGACCGATGCTCCAGAACTGGAGTATGCTGGGTCCAGAACTGGAGAACTCATGTCGAGCTTGCTGAACGCTCCCGCGTCCTACAGCGAGCGCACGCTGGTGCCCGACCTTGCTCTCTCCGCGGCCCGTCGGCGGCTCACTCCGAAGGTCCTGCCCGGCCTCCGGCGGCTCGCCTCCCGCTGGCAGCTGACCACCGACCAGGTCTGCACGCTGCTCGGAGACGTGTCGCCGAGCAGCTGGTACGCCTGGAAGAGCAAGCCGCCGGCCGACCTGGGTGTCGACAGGCTGACCCGCGCATCGCTGCTGCTCGGGATCTACACGTCGCTGCGCGCCCTCTACGCCGACGAGCTCGCTGATACCTGGCTCCGGTTGCCCAACACGAACGTCCTCTTCCACGGCCGCAGCCCGCTCGAGGTCATGCTCGGCGGCGGCATTCCGGCGATGGTCGAGGTGCGGGGCCTGCTCGACGGCCGTCGTGGCGGCATGTGAGTCGCAAGCTCTGGCCGCCGCTGATCGACGGACGCTGGCTCGACACGCACCGGCTGATCCCCGACGCCTATGCCACGCAGGACCGACCCTTCCTCGCCGACCTCGGCACCGACAACGAGCTGGACGCGCTCGCCGAGCTCACCGCCGCGACCAACGCCCGGCTGCTCACCCAGGACGGCCGGTCCACCGTGGCGATCGAGCCACAGGAGCTCGTCTTCGACCTGTCCCACACGCAGGTCATCAACGGTGCGTTCACCTACCCCGGCCTCGACGGAGCCAGATTCAGCGACCGCACCCGCGGTGCGTGGTACGCCGCGACCGACGTCACGACGTCACTGGCCGAGGTGACGTTCCACAAGAACCTCGAGTGGGCGGAGATCGACCGGTGGCACGAACGCGCGGTCTACGTCGACTACATCGCCGACATCGCCGGCCCCGGTTTCGCGGACCTCACCGGCACCGAGGTGCGCACGCGCAGGTGCCTGCAGCCGGGTGTCGCGACCTACGTCCATGGCCAGCAGCTCGCGCGTGAGCTGCTCCCACGTGGTGCCTCCGGCGTCGTCTACCCCTCGGTACGCCGTCCGGCGGGCACCTGCATCGCCTGCTTCCGCCCGGCTCTGCTGACACCTGTCGCTCAGGGCGCCAGCTACGTGCTGACCTGGAGCGGCGCACCCCAGCCCACGGTCACCCGGGAGTGACGGCGTCGGATGAGCCGAAGCCGTCAGCGATCTCGGTCAGCTTGGCGACGTACGCCGGCCAGCCGTAACCGTCCGGGATGTTGGTGTTCTTGCGCTGCCAGCCGATCGCGCCGTCATGTGCCTCGCGCATGATGTCCGCGTGGCCGGCGTGACGGGCAAGGTCGTAGATGACGTGGACGATGATCCGCTGCAGGGTGACGCCCTTCTGGTCCGGCCCCCACCACGGGACGTGTCCCGGCGCATCGAGCGGCAGCTGCTCGATGGTCTCGTCCGCGAATGAGGCGACGCGACGGTAGAGGTCGATCAGCCCCTCCTTCGTCTCGTCCGCCCGCGCATACCAGTCCGCCTGCGGGTCCTCGTCGAACTCCTCCATGGGAACGAGCTCCTGCTGCGTAGGAAACGCGCGGCCGAAGGTAGGGCCGAAGTAGCCGGCTTCGACATTGAGGCAGTGCTTGATGACCCCCAGCAGGTTGGTGCCGGTCGGCGTCCGAGGCAGTCGGGCGTCGCGCTCACTCAAGCCGTCGAGCTTCCAGATCAGGTCGTCGCGGCTCGCGCGGAGGTAGTCGTGCAGGACTGTCTTCTCGTCATCAAGGCTCGCCATGCCCGCCATTCTGCGCGGTCACCGCTGTTCGCCTCACGAAATTCGGGCTGTCGCTGTGTCAACCTAACCGGCGGTCGAACGACTCTCAGGCATGACGAGCTCCGTTCCGGAGGAGATGCTCTCCATGGGCACCCGGCGCGCCACCAGCGGGCGCGATGCCGCGTTGGAGCCGACCCGCGCCGCCCTCCTTGAGGTGCTGTTCCGGCGGCACTACGCCGAGCTCCTCCGGCTGGCTGTCGTCATGCTGGGCAGCCGCGAGGCTGCAGAAGATGCCGTCCAGGAGGCGTTCGTGTCCCTCCACCGGAACTGGCGCTCGTTGCGCGACCCAGAAGCGGCCGATGCCTACCTCCGTAGTGCTGTGCTCAACCGCAGTCGGTCCTGGGTGCGGCGGCAGGTGACCCAGCGAGCTCCGCGTCCGCTGATGCTCGTCCGTGAGCACCAGGAGAGTGCGGAGGACACGACCGTCGGTCGCGACGAGGTCGGGTCGCTCGTCGCGGCGATGCGGACGTTGGCTCGACGCCAGCGTGAGGTGCTGGCGTGCCGGTTTGTCCTCGAGCTGTCGGTCGCGGAGACAGCCCAGCTGCTTGAGATCAGCACGGGTTCGGTCAAGGCCCATACCCATCGTGGGCTGCAGGCCCTACAACAGCGGATCGAGGTGGCCCGATGAGCAGCAGCATTGAAGAGCGACTCGCGCGGGACATCGCGGCCGTATCAGGAGGCGTCGTCGTGACCGATTCAGACCTGCAAGAAGTGCGCAAGGCAGTCATCGACCGGATCCACAGCAAGCGTCCGCGCGTCCGGCTCGGCAGCACCGCGGCAGTCGCTGCCGCCGCTGTTGTCCTCGCGGCGGGGATCGCAGGGTTCCTGACGTTCGGCGACGACGATCGCGCGTCGCAGCCCGCCAACCCGGGGCCGACGCCGATCAGTGATCCGGACGCGGAGCACCTCACGGGTCAGGCCCCGACCGCTCAGCTCATCGAGGGAGTCTGGCGGGTGGACAACGGCATGGTCCTTGTGCAGTTCCGCGAAGACGGCACTGTGCGGTTCGACGAGCAGGGAACGCTGTTCTCCCGTCCCGTCACGACGGGTACCTACGTGATCGCCGGCGACGCGATCAATGTGACCATCACCAGCGACGCCCAGCAGAGCTGCATCGGCAGCACGTTCGCAATTCGCGCCGCAATGCCCGAGGTTGGGCTCCTGCGCTTCGCTCGAACGGCATCCGACCCGTGCGTCCCCATGCCGCCGGGGCGAGGGGCCTTGGACCAGCTGCTGCCCAGTTCCCCGACGACCGAGGAGACGCGCTTCTCCCAGGAGACTGGCTGGGCGCCGCTGTCGGACAACACGGTTCTGTCCGGCGTCTGGCTGGCCGAGGGGGGCGGGCACCTCCTCGAGCTGGCTGTCGGCGGCGCCTACTACCTCGCGGACAACTCTGGTGCACCGATCGACCGTGGCCAGTGGTCGTTGCGCAACTCAGCCCTCACGCTGACCAGCTCGTCCAGCTCCGTGCAGTGCAGCGCACGTGACCAGTTCGTGTTGGGCGCAGTGGAGGCGGTCCGCCCCAACACCATCGCCATCCGCGGCACGGTGACGAAGAACGCCTGCCGCGGCGCGTGGACGCCGGCCACGTGGATCTTGATTCCGCACGCCGGCAGCTGACTGCGGGCGAGCGGTTGCCACGGCTGCCGCTAGGGGAAACGCCGTGGCGTTGTGCACGTATCAGAAGGGCAGCTGCCGGCCTGACGGGGTACGCAGGTCCAGGGGCACTTCGGCAGGACGACGGACGGGCTTGGCGATCTGGATGCGCTTCACGGCGTCTCCCTCGGTCCGGGTCCTCACCTCCTCATCGGATGCACGTGATCGGGCTTGAGAAAGATGATGCAGAAGAGGGGGCGAACCAGGTCAACTGGGTCATGAGGATCCGCGCGCCGCCTCGACGTGAACCTGCTACCGACCTCCGACAAGACCAACAGTGAGATCTGTGTACGGCGCAAGGCACTGTGCCCAGCCGCGTGCGGACCGGTTGACGGAGCGGCAGAGTGCCGCGCCATGACCGCTGCAGACATGCCCGTCGTGCGCCTGACCAGCCCAGGTGAGATCGCTGCTGCCGTCCCGCACTTGTGCGGGTTCGTTCCGACGGAGAGCCTGGTGGCGGTGTCGCTCCGCGGCGAGCGGCGGCGGATCGGGCTGTCCCTGCGCCTCGACCTGATGCCGGCCGAGGCCGACGAGGACGTCGCCGAGCAGGTGGCTGCGCGACTGGCCCACGACGACGCGTCGGCGGTGGTGCTCGTCGTCTACACCGAGGAACCGGGCGGCCGGCCCCGCGACCCCCTGGTCCGTGCCGTCATCGACGCCGTCGAGCTGCGCGGGATGACCATCATGGAAGGGCTGCTGGTCCGGGCCGGCGCCTGGTCGTCGTACACCTGCTCGCACCCCGAGTGCTGCCCACCCGAAGGCACCGCGGTGCCGGCGCCTGCCGATGTGATCGCTGCCGCCGCGGCGTACGACGGCCGGGTGGTCCTGCGCGACCGGGAGGAGCTGGTCGCATCCTTGGCGCCGCCGGTCCTGCTCGCGGCGAGGTTGGCCGAGCAGCGGCTGGACGCCGCACTGGTGCGATGGCTCGCCGTCGTCGAGGGCTCCGGACCCGAGGCCGCGCGGACCCAGTCGCTCGCGGCACTGCGGAACGCGCTGACGGGATCGGTCGAGCACGACGTCGCCGACCTGGTCGTCCCGCTGCAGGACGTCGCGGTCCGCGACGAGGTCGCGACGTGGGCGCTCGACGACAGCGAGGCGCTGCTGACACTGGTGCTCGCGCTGGCGAGGGACAGCGTCGCGCCGTACGACGTCCCGGTGTGCACCTTGGTCGCGCTCGTGGCCTGGGTGCGCGGTGACGGTGCCCTCGCCAACGTCGCGCTCGACCGTGCGTTGGCGGGTGATCCGGCGTACAACATGGCGAAGCTGTTCCGGGCCGGGCTCGACGGTCAGCTCCCGCCGTCGGCGGTGAAGCAGTGGCTGCGCGAGACTCGGCGGGCGCAACGCCCACGGCGGCGTCGCGGGCGGGCGGCCTGACTCAGACCGCACCCAGCGGCGCACCGCCGGTGACCGCATCAGGTCCAGCGAGCAGCGAACCGCGGCGGACCGCGGCGACGAACCGGCCCGGGATCGGCAGGCTGATCACGTGACTGCCGTGCACCCGCCGCGCGATCTCGGCCATGGTGAGCTGCTCGGGTCCGCCGATCTCGGCCGGCGCGCCGCCGGGATCGCCGACCGCCCCGACGAGGACCGAAGCGACGAAGTCCTCGGCGACCGGCTGCATCAGTGCACCGCGAGGCACCACTGAGCGACCGAGGACCCGCGGCTTGGTCATGAAGCCGGCCAGGCTGTGGAACTGCGTGGCCCGCACGACGTAGCCGTCGGGCGCCGCGCGGACCAGCGCCTCGGCGGCGGTCTTGGCCCGGTAGTACGGGAACGGCGTGCGGTCGCAGCCGACGATCGACAGGTAGATCAGCGACGCACCGGGTGGTCGCGCGGCGAGCACGTTGCGGGTGCCGTCGACCTCGGTGCGCCGGGTGTCCTTGCGCGGGTTCGAGGCGAGGTGGACCACGCAGTCCGCCCCTTCGAGGGCCGGGCCGAGCGTGCTCGGGTCGAGCACGTCGGCCACCACCTCGTAGGAGCTTCGGACCCGTCCGGCGGTCCGCGTCATGGCGCGCACGTGGTGGCCGGCCGCGTGCAGCGCCGGCACGAGCACGCGCCCCAGCGTCCCGGTTGCTCCTGTCACGACGACGACCGACATGGCCCGACCCTATGACTGGGTGACCGATCAGACCGCGACGGCGATCTCGTCGCCCAGGCGGTAACCACCGTCGAGCGCGAGGTCGTCGCCACTCCAGAAGCTGCCCGGGTCGAACGCGTTGGGCCGGATCTGCTTCGGGAGCAGGTCCATGGCTTGGTACGTCGTCGCCAGAACCTCCGCGCAGTACGCCGTCTCGGCGGCCGCCTCGGACCGCTGCTTGAGCGGCACCCGTCCGCTGATCCATCGACCGGCGAGCCGCGCGGTGGACGGGAACGGCGTGCCGTCGAGACGCGCGACTGTCCGCAGGATCGCGTCCTCCATCCCGCGGGTCACCGCCGGTTCGAGCTGGCGCAGCCAGCAGCGTTGTCCGTACTTCTGCGCCCACACCGTGACGGCGTCGCGCAGCACGTGCAGCTGGACACCTCGCTGGTGGTTGCCCGTCCACATGTCGGGGAGGGAGCGGCCGAGCTCCGCGTGCCACATCAGCGGAGGCAGGTCGTCGACCACCACGGTCATGCCGACGTGGTTGACGGGTGCGTTGCTGAGCACCTGGATCGCGCGGTCGGCGGCGCTGCGACCGCGGAACACCCAGACGTCGCCGGTGCGGGTGAGGTCCACGGCGTCGTCCAGGGTGAGCACCGTCGTAGCCTAGGCACGATGAAGTGGGCACGGGTCCTGGGAATCGCCGGGGTGGTCGGGGTCGCCGCCACCGGGGTCGCGGTCGCCCGTGCCGAGCGCCGGCGCCGGGCCTACACGCCCGAGGACATCCGGGCGCGACTGCACGAGCGGCACGACGAGGCGGTGCGCGGCAGCCGCTGAGAATCAGTCGCTGCTCATCGCGTCGCCGACGGTGATGCCCACCAGGGCCACGACGGCGAGCAAGCCGATGATGAGCGCCGCCGTCGTCTTGCCGTCACGTTCGCCGCGGTCGCGCGCCCGCGTGGCGGTCATCATCCCCGCAACTGCGAGTGGTAGCGACAACATCGCCCAGAACGCCAGCGTCGCCAGCAGTCCGAGGGCCGACAGGACGAGCGCCGACGTACCGCCGCCCTTCGGTACGACGAACTGGAACAGCACGATGGCCAGCACAATCGAGATGGCCGTCATGATCAGCCAGTCAGAGGTCTGGAACTTCTCGTCCTCGTTGTAGCCGGGGATCATCATGGCCGCATGGACGAGCGCTGCGGCGATGCCGATCGGGAGCAGCGGGAGCGACGAGGCGCGGGACGCCTTGCCGGCGTGTCCAGCTTCGGACATCTGTTCCTCCTTGGTGAGATGCGACACCAAGGTGGACAGTGCACAGACGGCCGTCAAGCACCGGGAGGGGCTATGTCGCTGCCGTCGTCGAGGTGCTCGACGGGCAGCGGGCCTGCCCGACGACTCCTGGCAGGGTGCGACCCCAGCGCCGCGTGCGACAGACTCTGCTCATGCTGCTGACGGAGCTGGACCTGCCGTCGTACGACCACATCGACCCCACCGTGACCGGCGCCGCCTTCCACGCAGCCCTCGACGACCTCGCCAGCGAGACCTGGATCGCGAAGGGCTTCATGGGCTACGCCGTGCTCGAGCGGGAGGCCGCCAATGCCGTGCTGCGCGACCGGCGGATGGCGTTCCCCGCGCTCGAGCTGCTCGAGCTTCAGGGCGTCACCTCCGGCCCGATCTGGGACCGCACCGCTGACGGCCTGATGGTGCAGAGCGGCGAGCCGCACAGCCGGCTGCGGCGCCAGCTCGCCCCCGCGTTCACCCCACGCGCGACGGAGCGGCTGCGCCCGCGGCTGCGCGAGCTCATCGCCGAGCTGTGGGAGCCCGTCGCCGACACCGGTCACGTCGAGTTCGTGAAGACGGTGGCCGAGCCGCTGCCGTCGATGGCGATCGCCGAGCTGCTCGGCGTGCAGGGCGACGCGCCCCTGCTGGCGCGCTGGTCGGTCCAGCTGCAAGAGGTGTTCAAGATGCGGCTGCAGGAGACAGCAGCCGAGGTGGAGACGGCGTACGAGGAAGCCCGTGCGTACGTCTTCGAGAAGCTCGCGGAGAGGCGCAAGGAGCCGGGCGACGACCTCATCTCCGTGCTCGCCGCCGGCACCGAGCTCGACGACGACGACTACGTGACGCTGATCTGCTCGGTCATCTCCGGCGGTACTGACACGACCGAGGCGCAGCTCGCGCACGGGTTGCGGTTGTTCGCCCAGCATCCAGAGCAGTGGGCGCTGCTGGCCGAGCAGCCCGAGCTCGCGGAGAAGGCCGTCGAGGAGGTCGTGCGCTACGAGCCCATCACTCCGTTCACGGCGCGCATCGCGACGGAAGACGTGGTGCTGCGCGACGTCGTCATCCCCAAGGACACGGTGCTGTTCGTCTGCGCCGCAACGGCCAACCGCGACCCGGCCACGTTCAAGGACCCACAGCGCTTCGACATCACCCGCGAGCCCGAGCCGGTGCTGACGTTCGGCTTCGGCGCGCACTACTGCATCGGCGCCTACCTCGCCCGCGCCGAGCTGCAGGAGGCGTTCACCTACCTCGCGCCCCGCACGCCGGACCTGCACCTGGACGGGGAGCCGGTGTTCGGCCAGACGACCGGCATCTACGCCATGCAGTCCCTGCCGCTCGCCTGGTCGGTCAGATAGCCCTACCTGCGGGTAGCCAGCGAGACGACGTACGGTCGCTGACATGCCCACCGGTGTGCAGCTCCCAGAAGTCGACGGTCAGCGCAGCAGCAGCGCCTTCGGTCGCGCGGTCGTTGCCGACGCCTTGCGCGTGGCTGATCCGCAGGCCGCCGATCGCGCGCTTGCGACGAAGGACTGGCGCTCGGGCTACCTCCCGCACTTTCATCGGCTCATCGAGATCGGGCTCCCGTCGTACGACGCCGCGCTGACCAGCGCGCGCAACGGCTTGACCGGTCTGCACGAGCGCATGCGGTACGACGGCGACGACGGCGAAAAGGAGCTCCTGGGTGGGCTGGGCGGCGGCACAGCCCCGCACACGGTCGACGTCAAGGGTGAGGGCGACCGGGAGACCGAGCTGTCGATCCCGTACCGCGGCGAGCGGCTGCGCGGCGACGCGCTGCGCCGGCAGCTCGATGCCTGGATCGAGGGTGGCGCGATCGAGCCGTCGTGCGCCGAAGCCGTGCTGCGCGTCGTCGACAACCCGGACTGGCTCGACCTGTCCGACCGGCAGGTCGTCGTGCTGGGCGCCGGTGCGGAGATGGGGCCGCTGCAGGCGATGCTGCGCTGGGGCGGCAACCTCGTCGGTGTCGACCTGCCGCGGGCCGACCTGTGGTCGCGTGTGCTCACCGTCGCCCGCGCGGGCGCGGGACGGCTCACCGTGCCGGTGCGCCCGGGCGACGGCGACCTCGAGCAGCAGGCCGGCGTCGACCTGCTCACCGACCTGCCCGACGTCGCTGCCTGGCTCGGCAGCCTGTCCGGACCACTGGTCCTCGGCAACTACGTGTACGCCGACGGCGTGACCAACCTCAGGGTGTCCGCCGCCGTCGACGCCCTGACCGTGCACCTGCTCGAGCAGCGCGGCGACGTCGCGCTGTCGTTCCTGGCCACACCGACCGATGTTTTCGCCGTGCCGTCCGAGGTCGTCGAGCACGCCCGCAGCGGCGCCGCACCAGGTCGGGTCCTGAAGACACTGCGGGGACCGCTTCGGGCGGTCAGCGGTGGTCGGCTGCTGGTCCCGAACTACCCCGGCGACACGCGGGTCTGCGACAGCCTGGTGCCGCAGCAGGGACCGAACTACGCCCTCGCGAAGCGGCTGCAGCGCTGGCGGGCCGCTGTCGCTCGCGACGAGGGCGTCGACGTGTCGCTCAACGTCGCGCCGCCGACGCGGACCCGGTCTGTCGTGAAGAACCGGCTGCTCGCGACTGCCTACGCCGGGGCGCGCCGGTTCGGCGTCGAGGTGTTCGAGCCGGCTACGAGCAACGTGCTCATGGCCGCGCTGCTCGTGCATGACGTCCGTACGGCAGCTGTCCCGCCGCGCACGCACCCCTTCGACGCGGAGGCCTCGGCCGCCGCGCACGGTGGTCTCTGGCGCCAGCCCTACTCGCCCCGGTCGGTGCTCGGCCTCGCGGTGCTCGTCGGCGTCGGCGGCTCGAAGACGTAGCCGGCAACTCCTCCATGCTGGGCGACCGATGTCTGCTTGGGCTGCATCCCCCGCGGCTATCCGGCTGACATGTTCCCTCGGTAGCCGCACTACTCGCGGTTCGCGAGCACCTTCACTGCCAAGCCGATGCCAACGAGCGAGACCGGCAGGCCGAAAAAGACCAGGAGATAGTCACCCCAGAAGTCCTCGATCCCGCCGACGAGCTGCTGCACCATCAACCAGGCGAACAACCCCCCGAAGAGCAGGAACACGATCGCGCTCGTCTTCCGCGCCCGGGACACCAGCCATGCCGCCAGGAGGAAGGGGAGTACGAGGAAAATCAGGAAGAAGTGCGGGGCATTGGCAAAGTCCTTGAACGCGAGGCCCAGGTACTTGGTCAACGAGACGGCTCCCAGCGCCAAAGACACCTGGCGGAAACGGTGCAGAGTCTGGTTCTGCGCCGCGCCGCGCACGTCAGCCGATTCGGGACTGATCGCTGACATGAGTCCCCCTCCCTGACGCCACAGGTACTCGCGGCAGCGCCAACGCCATTGTTGCCAGCCGCTACCTCCCGTCAATCGGAAGGATCATTTCGTCGTAGCCCCCGTCTTCGATCCGCCCGCACTCGGACGCTGCGGAGAGCGTGAGGTTTCCATCGGTAGCGTCCGCCGGCACCGTGCCAATCGCGTAGAACCGGTAGACCGAGCCGATGGATGCAGGTCGGGCTTCTACGAGTTCAACCGCGTTCGGTTGCTGACCTGCCACCACTAGTCCCGCGCCGAGAACGCCGCACTCCGATGTCACGAGCAGCCGGAAGTCGTCTCCGGGGCGGAGCGGTCTCAGAGATGGCTGGATGTCGACGGCGAACGTGATCGGTGGTGCGGCATGCACGGTGCAGTAGTCGTAGTCGGCGTCAGACGGGTCTGTCGGGCACCCGTCAGGACCCACTTCGGTCGGTGACGCCGACGCTGACGCTGACGAGCGTGGCGCTTCCTCGGTCGATCGGGCAGGCATGTCTGACGGACTGGAGCAGCCGACTGCGACAACCCCGACAGCAGCGAGCAGAGCAGTGCGAAGCTTCACTCGGAGATTGTCCCGGCGCCGCACTCGGCGCGATAGGCAGGTAGGTGCCGCTCCGGGTGACCCGCCCTACGCTCCGTTCGTGCAGCCGGACTGGGACACCCTCGAGTGGCGGCTGGTCCCCTTCGACACAGGCACGGTCCGGTCTGTGGCCGGTGCGCTGACACCCTTCATCGGCGGCGAGTCCCTTCAGTCGCTCGCCGGCAAACATGAACGCGGACGCGGGTACGAGCCCGCCGGCGGCTACGCGGGCCTGATGCTCCAGCTAGACCCGGACGAATGGCGAGCCCATCTGTTCGGGGATGCCATTGACGAGCTATCGGAGTGGGCGGGCGACCGCGTCCCGCTCCTCGGCTGCACTTGCGGCGACTTGCAGTGCTGGCCGCTGCTGGCTCGGGTCGTTCAGGACGGCGCGGGTGTGCGCTGGGACCAGTTCAGGCAGCTCCATCGCCGCCACTGGGAGTACGGCGACTTCGGCCCGTTCGTGTTCGAGACCGAGGCCTACGAGCGGGCCGTCCAGCACGCGATCACCTTGAAGTGCAGCAAGGAGTAGGAGCCGCTTGTCGAACGCGGACGATTGTCGTTGCGACTCGTCACGTGTTGAGCGGGGCATCGATGGCGGGCGGGCCCGCGTCAGGTGCGCGAGGGGGCGCGCGGCTGCGGGAGGAGCCAGGCAACGCGTAGGTCACTGATGGTCAGCTGCTCTCGATGCCACATCACGTGATGTCTGCGGCAGAGCAGCACGAGGTTGCCGACGTCTGTCGAGCCACCGTCCGCGCGGGCTCGCAGGTGATGCACGTCGCAGAACGCGGGTGGTCGGCTGCATCCCCTTGGCGACGCAGCAGCGGTCGCGTGCGGCGACGGCTCGGCGCTGCCCGGCGGTGATCTGTTCGCTCACGCTGATCAGGCTGACGACCTGGCCGGCTTCGTCGAGGACGACCCGATCAACCTGGGCATCGCAACGCAAGGTCTCGATGAGGGTGCGCGTCGCCGGGCCGGTCCACGGCGCGCTCGCGCAGCCTTGTCCCGGATGCTGCTCCAGGTCGACGAAGAAGCCGGCCGACGGCAGCGCATCCGTTCCCAAAGCACGCTGGGCGGGTGTCGGCAGACGCACTGCCCAGGATGCGGGGACGACGTAGGTCAACCGTGGGCGAGCCCCGCCGGCCTCCGGTAGGTCGGCGTAGCGCAAAACGAGCCCGAACACGTCCGCCAGGGCATCCAGCCGACGCTGCCCGGCAGGCCGCCTGTCGGCGTCCCCGTCTTGCCGCGCGAGCGGCTCGATCACGGTCTGGATCATCTCGGCGATCGCGTCAGGCACGTCGAACGTGCCGCGCCAGCGACCGTTGTGCTTGTTGCGCATGGAGAAGAACCGCGCCTGCTCGGCTGACTCCTCGTCGGCATCGAGCGCCGGCTCGCACCACGTCGCGATCTGGTGCCGGACGAAGTGCGCCAGTTGATCAGGGTCGCGTCGGCGCCTCCTCGGTGAGGTCTCCGGTGACGATCGCGTCACTGACCAGCGGGAGCTCGCGCAACGCCACCGACGTACGGATCTGCCGCCCTGCCGTCGTACCCGTCGTCTTCGTGACCGAACGCAGCCAGGCCGGCGTCGGTGCCGTCATCCCGCCGGTGTCCGGCACCGAGCCGCCACCGCGAACCTGAATCTCGCCGACGGCCCGGGACATCACGCCGCCCAGGCGTGTCATCCCGCCAACCACATCGGTGACGAGCCTCTGCAGTCCCTCCATCGACAAGCCGGTGACGTCGACCGCGGCAAGCGCGTCGACCTCCGACTGCAACGAGGGGTTCGAGCACATGGGCGAAGAATATCCGGGACTACCGACGGAATCCCTTATGCCGCAGGCATTTCGGCGACTGTGGATTCAGCTGCACTTTGTCCACAGGTTGGCTCGCGGCCGTTGACGACGGCCCGCTGGCGGCTCCCGGCAATACCTAGCGCCGCTTGCCGCTCGTGAAGCGGTTGAGGACCATCGACACGAGCGAGATCACCAGGGCGGCCAGGAACGCCTCGAAGAACCCGCCGACCTCGAACTTGTCGCTGAGTCCGGCCGTGATCGCGACCAGCACGCCGTTCACCACCAGCGCGAACAGCCCCAGGGTCACCAGAGTGAACGGCAGCGCCAGCAGCCGCAGGAACGGGCCGAGGATCGCGTTGACGAGCCCGAACAGGAGGGCGACCCAGACGAGGGTCAGGAAGCCCCCGTGGACGTCCACGCCAGGGACGACGTAGGCGGCCAGCCAGACGGCGAGCGTGAGGACGGCCCAGCGCAGCAGCAGCTTCTGAAGCATGCCGACAGCATGGCAGGAGTTTGCCGCGGACTGTCGAAGATCATCCCGGTGAGCCGATCCCGCCCCGTCCTCGCCCTTCTCGCCGTCGGCGCCTTCGCCGCGACCTCGGTGGGCGCCGCCACTCAGGCCGCCGACCCGAGCGCCAAGCGCACCCCCGCCGCGCACGCGGCCGACAAGACGGCCGTCTACGAGCCGTACGGCCCGATGCCTGCCGCACCGACGTCCGCGACCGCACCGAGCAGGAGGTCGCGCGGGTGAAGGCCGGCATGACGCCCGAGCAGGTGCTGGTCGCGCTCGGTCAGCCGCGCACCCGCGGCGCCGACGGGTTCGAGTACTGCACGGCATCCGGTGCCCAGACTGTGACGTTCGTGAACGGCAAGGTCGCCCGCACGTCGTGACCCCGCAGGACCGCCACGCGCTCCTGCTCGCGCACACCAGCCTTCGCCGGCCGGACATCGTCCCGGAGGTCGAGCTCCACCTCGTCGACGACATCGTCGCGCTGTGGAAGGTGACCGGCGAGGACGACCCACCGCCGTTCTGGGCGGTGGCCTGGCTGGGCGGGCAGGCGTTGGCGCGCTACGTGCTGGACCACCCCGAGCAGGTGCGCGGACGACGCGTGCTCGACCTCGGCAGCGGTTCCGGGCTTGTCGCGATCGCCGCAACGCTTGCGGGTGCGGCGCACGTCCTCGCGGCGGACATCGACCCGTTCTGCAGCACCGCGATCGAGGTCAACGCACGTGCGAACGGCGTCGATGTCGAGGTCACGCTCGAGGACCTGCTCGAGCGGGAGCCGCCGGCCGTCGACGTGGTGCTGGCGGGCGACGTCTGGTACGAGCAGTCGATGGCCGAGCGGGCGACCGCGTGGCTGGTGCGCAGCCCGGCGTCGGTGCTCCTCGGTGATCCCGGCCGGACCTACCTGCCGCGGGACGGGTGGGTCGAGCTGGCGGCGTACGACGTACCCACGACCCGTGACCTCGAGGGTGTCGAGAGCAAGCGGGTGCGGGTCTTCAGCCCAGCACCTCGGTGATCGTCACGTTGCCGTACTGGTTGAGCATGTGCTCGGTCGCGTCGAGCCGGTGCGCGCCGCAGGCGACCATCGACGTCGTACCCGACGGCTCGGCGACGCTGTCCAGCGCGCTGCTGATCTCCCAGACGGCGAGCTCGCCGCAGTCGCCGCAGACGTGGTGACTCACGACAGCTCCTCCACCCGGTCCAGGAACGGCTGCTGCGCGGGCAGCATCTTCGTCCGCGCGACGTCCACAGCGAACCACTCGGCGCGGTCGATCTCCGGGAAACGCTGGATCCGACCCGACTTCGGCGGCCACTGCATCTCGAAGAGCCCCGGCACGATCGCCGAGACGTCGACGTCGCCCTCGATCGCCCATGCAGTGACGACCTTGCCGCCCTTCTGCACGATCTCCCCGAGGGGGACCGGGGCACCCGGTGGCGCGGGCAGGCCGAGCTCCTCCTCGAACTCGCGGTAGGCGGTCGTCAGCAGGTCCTCGCCGGGTTCGACCAGACCCTTCGGGATGCCCCAGACGTCGCGTCGCGCGTGCAGCGGACCGCCCGGGTGCGCAAGCAGCACTTCGAGATCAGTACGCCGGCGCCAGACCAGCAGTCCGGCGCTTCGTCTCACCTGGCCACCTGTCGGCGTACCGCCTCGACGAGGTCGCCCAGCGCGAGGGTGACGTCGGCGACGTGCAGCCCCCAGGCCGGCCCGAGGGCAGCCTCGAACGGCGGCACGCCGCTGCCGGGGACGGTGGAAACGTGCAGCCAGGTGGCGCCGGCTGCTGTGCGGCAGGCGACCCGGATGCCCCCGGGGTAGCTGACGAAGCCGGTGCCGGGCAGTGCCCGCGGACCGGCGGTGACCCGGCCCGCAGGAACGAACGGATGAGCCGCCCCGGCCGCACCGGCAAGGACGGTGGGGTCGGTGCACAGCACGTCGATGCCCGTGCTCGACGAGCGACCGAACAGCGAGTACGACGGGGGCGTGACGGCGTACGAGCTGTAGGCGATCACGCAACCTCTCTGCCCCGCGGTCCGGCAGGCCGGGATCTTCGTGAACGTCCCGCCGATGTCGCTGCCCCGGGCCGCGGTGACGTTGCTGCCGATGAGGATCGCCGACAGGAGCCGGCCGCGCGTCGACGCGTCGGGTTCGATCTCGTCCGTGATGAGACGGGAGAGCACGAGCGACCCCTGCGAGTGGCCGATCAGGACGTACGGTCGGCCGTTGTTGTCGTGCGCCAGGTAGTCCAGCCAGGCCGCGCGCACATCCTGGTAGGCGACCTTCTGCGCGGCGGGGTCGAAGTACCGGCCGCTGAGCAGGGCGCGCGTAGTGACCTGCTGGTAGACGGGTGCGAAGACCCGGCAGACCGACGAGAACAGCGCGGCCTGGGCGTGCACCACGTCCACCACCTCGGGGGTGACCGTTCGGGGTGCGTTGTCCGACGGTGCCTGGGACACGGTCGGGTACACGTAGAAGCAGTCCGCCTTCAGCCCCGCCGCGGGCACGAACGCGACGCGACTCCGCGCGCCGCCGGCCTGCACCACGGTGGCGTCGAGGTCCTTGTCGCACGGGTTGCCGGCGAGTCCCGGCCGGCAGGCCCACACCGTGTCGCTGGGGGCGGGCGGGGTGGGCGACGGCGGCGGGCCGGCCGCCGGTCCCGAGGAGGAGCACGATGCTGAGCCGAGCAGAAGCACGACGGCGACCAGGCTCCGGGGACGCATGAGACCAGCCAACCACCGCGCGCCACCTAGGCTGGCCGCACGATGAGCAGTGCCGACCTCCGGGAGCGCCTGGACGGCCTGATGCTGCGCGACCGCCGTCGGATCGAGCGGCGACTGGCCGGCCGTCCTGATCTGGCGCGCCTGGCCCGCGACGTCGAGACGGCCGAGGCGAAGGTGGCCGCGCGACGGGCCGCCGTGCCGACCATCACCTACCCCGACCTCCCGGTCAGCCAGGCGCGCGACGAGCTGATGACGGCGCTGCGAGGGCACCAGGTCGTGGTCGTCGCGGGGGAGACGGGGTCGGGGAAGACGACGCAGCTCCCCAAGATGCTGCTCGAGCTCGGCCGCGGGATCACCGGCCTCATCGGCCATACCCAGCCGCGCCGGATCGCCGCGCGCACCGTGGCGGAACGGATCGCCGAGGAGCTCGACACACCGCTCGGGGAGACCGTCGGTTACAAGGTGCGCTTCCACGACCAGGTGGGCGACACGACGTTGGTCAAGCTGATGACCGACGGCATCCTGCTGGCGGAGCTGCAGAACGACACGTCGCTGTGGCAGTACGACACGCTGATCCTCGACGAGGCGCACGAGCGCAGCCTGAACGTCGACTTCCTGCTGGGATATCTCAAGCAGCTGCTGCCGCGCCGGCCGGACCTGAAGTTGGTCATCACGAGCGCGACGATCGACCCCGGCCGGTTCGCGGCGCACTTCGACGACGCACCGGTGGTGGAGGTCAGCGGCCGGACTTATCCCGTGGAGGTCCGCTACCGGCCGCCGCGCGATGACTCCGACCCGGTGCAGGCCATCGCCGACGCCGTCGACGAGCTCGAGCGCGAGTCGCCTGGCGACGTGCTGGTCTTCCTGTCGGGGGAGCGGGAGATCCGCGACACCGCCGAGGTGCTGCGCGGCCGGGTCGGTGAACGCACCGAGGTGCTGCCGCTCTACGGCCGGCTCTCCATCGCGGAGCAGCACAAGGTCTTCACGGCGCACACCGGCCGCCGCGTCGTGCTCGCCACCAACGTCGCCGAGACGTCGCTGACCGTGCCCGGCATCCGGTACGTCGTCGACCCGGGTACGGCGCGCATCTCGCGCTACAGCGCACGGACGAAGGTGCAGCGGCTGCCCATCGAGCCGATCAGCCAGGCCTCCGCCCGGCAGCGGGCCGGTCGGTGCGGTCGGGTGGCCGACGGCATCTGCATCCGGCTGTACGCCGAGGACGACTTCGAGAAGCGGCCGGAGTACACCGACCCCGAGATCCTGCGGACCAACCTCGCGTCGGTGATCCTGCAGATGACCGCGATCGGGCTCGGCGACGTCGCGGCGTTCCCGTTCGTCGACCCGCCCGACCGTCGCAACATCAAGGACGGCCTCGACCTCCTGCACGAGCTCGGCGCCCTCGACAACCGGCGCCGGCTGACGCCGATCGGGCGGCAGCTCGCTGCGCTGCCGATAGATCCGCGGCTGGCCAGGATGGTCGTGGAGGCGGACCGGCAGGGCGCGCTGCGCGAGGTGCTGGTGATCGCGGCGGCGCTGTCGATCCAGGACCCACGGGAGCGACCGCTCGACAAGCAGCAGCAGGCCGACGAGCTGCACAAGCGCTTTGCCGATCCGACGTCGGACTTCCTGACCTACCTCAACCTCTGGAACCACATCTCGGAGCAGCAGAAGGCACTGTCGAGCAGCGCGTTCCGGCGGCTGTGCCGGACCGAGTTCCTCAACTGGCTGCGCATCCGCGAGTGGCAGGACCTGCACAGCCAGCTGCGCCGCGTGGCGCGCTCGTTAGAGCTGTCTCTCAACAGCGGCTACCCCGGACCGGACGCTGTGCACCAGTCCGTGCTCGCCGGCCTGCTCAGCCACGTCGGCCTGCGTGACTCCGAGAAGAGGGAGTACGCCGGCGCGCGCGGCGCGCGGTTCGCCGTCGTACCCAGCAGTGCCCTCTACAAGAAGCAGCCGACGTGGGTCGTCGCGGCCGAGCTGGTCGAGACCAACCGGATGTGGGGGAGGGTCTGCGCGCGCATCGCCCCCGAGTGGGCCGAGGAGCTCGGCGCGCACCTCGTCACCCGCGTCTACAGCGAGCCGCACTGGGAGAACAAGCAGGGCGCGGTCATCGGCTACGAGCGGGTGACGCTCTACGGCGTACCGCTCGTCGCGCGGCGCAAGGTCAGCTACGCCCGCATCGACCCGGAGCTGAGCCGGGAGCTGTTCCTCCGGCACGCGCTGGTCGAGGGCGACTGGGAGACCCACCACGCGTTCTTCGCCGACAACCTCCGGCTGCTCGAGGACGTCGAGGAGCTCGAGCACCGCGCGCGGCGACGGGGGATCGTCGTCGACGACCAGACGCTGTTCGACTTCTACGACGTGCGCATCCCGGCCGACGTCGTGTCGGGCGCGCACTTCGACGCCTGGTGGAAGACGGCCCGGGCGGAGAAGCCGGACCTGCTGACCTTCTCCATGGCGATGCTGGTGCAGGAATCGGCCGCCGTCGACCCGGGCGACTACCCGGACGCCTGGCAGCAGGGGGACGTGCGGCTCGCGCTGACGTACCAGTTCGAGCCGGGCACCGAGGCCGACGGCGTGACGGTGCACATCCCCGTACGCGTGCTGGGAGCCGTGATGTCGTACGGCTTCGACTGGCAGGTGCCTGGGCTGCGTCATGACCTCATCGTCGCGTTGCTCAAGTCGTTGCCGAAGCCGCTACGGGTGCGGCTGGTCCCGGCGCCGGACACCGCCGCGGCGTTGCTCGCCGTGCTGGAGCCGAGGCAGGAGCCGCTGCTCGACGCGCTCGAGCAGGAGCTGCTGCGGCTGCGTGGCGTCGACGTCCGCCGGGACGACTGGCAGCTCGACCGGGTGCCGGAGCACCTGCGGATGACGTTTCGCATCGAGGACGAGCGCGGCCGCACCCTTGCCGAGGGCAGCGACCTCACAGATCTGCGCGAGCAGCTGGCGCCGAAGGTGCAGGGCGCACTGTCGTCCGCCGCCGGTGGTCTCGAGCGGACGGGGTTGACGGCGTGGGCGGACGTGCCGCGCAGCGTCGCTGCCGGGCCGGGCGTCACCGGATATCCCGCGCTCGTGGACGAAGGCGAGTCGGTCGCCTTCCGGGTGCTCGGCTCGGGGCAGGAGCAGGCTGCCGCGATGTGGGCCGGCGTACGCCGCTTGCTTCTTCTGTCGATTCCTTCGCCGGTCAAGGCGATCGCCGGGCGCCTCAGCAACGCCTCGAAGCTGGCGCTGACGACCAACCCGCACGGCAATGTTGTGGCGCTGCTCGACGACAGTGTCGTCGCGGCGGTGGACGCTTTGATGCGGTCCGGTGGTGGGCTGCCGTGGGACGCGGCGGCGTACGAGCGGTTGCGCGACCACGTGCGCGGCGGGCTGAACGAGACCACGGAGCAGGTGCTGCGCCACGTCGAGGAGGCCCTGACCCTGTGGGCGTCCTTGACGCCGCAGGTCGCCGGCATCTCCGCGGCACAGGTCGACATGCGGGAGCAGCTGACGCGGCTGGTCCGGCCGGGCTTCGTCACCGCGACGGGGCTTGATCGCCTCCCCGATCTGGTGCGCTACCTCACGGCGATCGAGGCGCGGTTGTCCAAGCTGCCCCGCGACGCCGACCGGGACCGCCGGGAGATGGCGACGGTGCACGCCGTGCAGGAGGAGGTCGACGCGTTGCTGCGCACGCGACCCGACGACCCGCGGGCACGGGAGATCTGCTGGCTGGTCGAGGAGCTGCGGGTCAGCCTGTTCGCACAGGGGATGCGCACCCGTCAGCCGGTGTCGGAGAAGCGGATCTACAAGGCGATCGACGCACTGCTCTGAGTCAGCGGTCGCCCGACCCTCTCGCTACGGAAGCTGACGGCCCCGGGCGCTGTACAGCGCTCGATCGGCGGCCGTCACCAAGGCGTCCAGGCCCTCGCCGGTCTCGCGCTCGGCGATCCCGACGCTGATGGACAGCCGCGGGTCGCCGGCGGCGAGGAAGCCGCGGACCTGCTCCATCCGTCGTACCGCCTCGTCCTGGGTCAGCCCCGGCAGCACGCACAGGAACTCGTCACCGCCCCACCGGATGACGTGGTCGTAGCCACGCAGACCGACCAGGAGCGCGCGAGCCACGGTGATCAGCGCCTGGTCGCCCGCTGCGTGGCCGAACTGGTCGTTGCGCGCCTTCAGTCCGTCGACGTCGGTGAAGGCGATGCTCAGCGGCGTCCCGTGCCGGTCCGCGCGACGCAGCTCCTCCTCGAGGAGCTGGCGACCGCCGTGCCGGAGCCACGCGCCGGTCAGCCCGTCGTGGTGGGCCGCTTCGAGCTGTGCGTCGTACTCCTCGGAACGGCTGCGGTACTCCGCGAGCATGACCTCGTACGCGTCGAGCTTCTGCTCGTACTCCTCCCGCTCGGGCTCGGTGAGCACGACGACCGGGTTGTGGGCAGGCCGCTGCCGCTGCTCTGCCACCTGGTCCCGACGAACGGACATTGCGAGCCCCCCCGATCACATGCTGACAATTGGCACGTAACCCGCGACGCAGAGGCTGACAGTGGATGAGCCGTTTGTGCATGCCCCGAAATGACTAATTTCGGTGCGTGAGCCGCCACGCGTAGAGCACCGCCGCCGTCGCGGTTGCGAGGTTGAGGCTGCTGACGCCCGGCCGCATCGGCAGACGGACGACCGCGTCGGCCCGCGCGCGCAGCTCGGAGCCGACACCACTGCGCTCGCTGCCGATCACGAGCACCGCATCGTCCGGGACCGTGTCGAACTGCCCGCCCTCCGCGTCCAGCACGATGAGTGGGCCGGCGACCTCGGCCGCGGCCACCCGGAGCACCGGCAGCGCGAAGTGCAGACCGGCGCTCCCGCGTACGACGGCAGGGTGCCACGGGTCCAGGGTGCCGGTCATCGCCACGCCGCTCGCTCCGGCCGCCGCGGCGACGCGGACGACAGCGCCGGCATTGCCGGGGTGACGTGGCTCGTCGAGCAGCACCAGCGGCGTCCGGCGGGTCGTCAGGATGTTCCGGTCTTCCGCCGGTCGGCGGGCGAGGCCCTCGACGCCGGTCGGGTGTTCCACCTCGCCGACGGTGGCACGCTCCAGCAGCAGCTCGATGACATCCGGTGCGAGCTGCGCCGCCAGCCGGCGTACCGCTTCGATGTCGTTGACCGTGACGCAGTCGACCAGCTCGGGCGCGAACCGCAGCGCGTGCTTGACCGCGTGGAACCCCTCCAGCCGCACCGTCATGCCGACAGCCTGCCTTGCGGCCCAAGGTGCTGGCGCGATCAACCGATCTCGGAACAACCGGGCCGACGCGCCGGCGTGCCCCCCCGGCAGCTCCGAGATCAGAAGATCATCCCCCGTCGTGGGTAGCTGGCTCGGGCACCGGCGGCCAGTCCCCCCCGCCACAACCGTTGATGTCGATGTCGTGGCTCGGCAGGAACTCACTCGGTGTCGTCCACGTCCCGACGACCGTGTTCGTGGGGCTCGCCGTCGGGTTCCTGATCGGCGAAGGAGTACAGGTCCTGACCTACCAGCCGGTGCCCCTGGAGCTCGACGACCGTGCCTCCGGAGCCTCGGCACAGGTACGGACGGATCTCCGCGACGGTGCCGTCGTCCTCCACGCAGCCATCGGAGATCTGTCGTCGTGTGATCGGCTTGCCGGGTTGCGCGACCGTTGCGCACGGCTCGATCTCGCGCCCGGACGACGCGGTGGGACCGGGAGCGTGGCGCGCTTGGTCGGCTGCCTTGACGTCGCCGCAGCCGGCCAGAGCGAGGACGACGAGTACGACTGAGGGGCGACCCGCCGTGTTCAGCGCTTGGGGGGACTAGTCGTCCCAGGGACCGTAGTCGTTCATGACGTTCCTCTCTGGGCCACCCACCGTCGTGCTTCACCTTGGTGGGGGCGGGTTCTGAAGGCCTGCTGCGCATCGCGATGCGATCTGCGCTGGGGTCTTTCCTGATCCGGGAGGTGTTCACCGGGCAGCCGCTGTGCGGGCTGCTGGTTACAGCGTATCAGTCGACGCGATTGTTCCCCGGCTTGAGCGACCCGGCAGGATGCGTTCATGACCAAGGACTTCGAAGGAAGAGTCGCGCTCATCACCGGTGGCACGCGCGGGATCGGGCTGGGCATCGCGCAGGAGCTCGTCGACCGCGGCGCACGCGTCGTCGTCACGGCGCGCAAGGCCGAAGAGCTCGAGAAGGTCGTCGCCGACCTCGGTCCCGACGTCGCGGCCGCGGCCCAGGGGAGCGCCGACGACGAGGCGCATCAGGCGGCAGCTGTGCAGCTCGCTATCGACCGCTTCGGTCGCCTCGACCACCTCGTCAACAACGCCGCCGTCAATCCGCAGTACGGGCCGCTCATGGACGCGGAGCTGTCCGCCGTGCGCAAGGTGTTCGACGTGAACGTGACGGCTTGTCTGGCCTGGACGCAGCAGGCCTGGCGGGCCTGGTTGAGGGACAACGGCGGCAGCGTCCTGAACATCGCGAGTGTCGGCGGCATCCGCGCGGGCTCGCCGCTGGGCGCCTACAACGCGAGCAAGGCGGCGCTGATCCATCTCACCAGGCAGCTCGGCGTCGAGCTCGGGCCGACGGTGCGGGTCAACGCGATCGCACCCGCGGTCGTGAAGACGAAGTTCGCGAGGGCGCTGTACGAAGGCCGCGAGGACGAGGTCGCGCAGGCGTACCCGCTCAAGCGACTCGGCGTACCCGCGGACACGTCCAAGGCGGGGGTGTTCCTGCTCAGCGACGATGCGGGCTGGATCACGGGCGAGACGCTCGTCGTCGACGGCGGCGTGACGCTGGGCCACTGACGGCGTGCCACCGACGGCTGGCAGGATGGCCCGCAGGAACCCATGGGAGGGACGCAGATGTCAGACCTCAGCGAGAAGCTCAAGGACCAGATCGGCGAGAAGCGCGGACCGAGCGAGTGGCTGCTCGTCGACCAGGCGCGCGTCAACGCCTTCGCGGACGCCACCGACGACCACCAGTGGATCCACATCGACGAGGAGGCCGCGAAGAACGGCCCCTTCGGACAGACGATCGCGCACGGCTACCTGAGCCTCTCGCTGCTGCCGAAGCTGGCCGGCCCGCTGATGCCTGTTGTCGAAGGCGTCGCCGGCGGCATCAACTACGGCACCAACAAGGTGCGCTTCCCGACGCCGCTGCCGGTCGGCACCCGTGTCCGCGCGACGAGCACCCTGATCGACGTGACCGACCACCCGATGGGCGTGATGATCGCCCAGAAGGTCGAGGTCGAGGCCGAGGGTCTCGACAAGCCCGTCTGCGTCGCAGAGACCTTGTCGCTCATGTTCGTGTGACGTGCAGACCGCCACGGTCAAGCAGTTCCAGGTCACCTTCGACTGCGCAGAGCCTGAGCGCGTCGCTCGCTTCTGGTGTGAGGTGTTGGGCTACGTCGTGCCGCCTCCGCCGGAGGGGTTCGCTACGTGGGACGACGTGGATCGCACGCTGCCCCCAGAGCGTCAGGGCTCAGTGTTCGCTTGCATTGATCCCGAAGGTGTGAGCCCGCGGCTGCTCTTCCTGCGCGTCCCCGAAGGCAAGGTCGTCAAGAACCGGGTGCATCTCGACGTGCGGGTCGGCAGTGGACTCGTTGGTGAAGAGCGCCTGGCTGCTCTCGAGGCCGAGTGCGCACGACTGGTCGCGCTCGGCGCGGTGCGCTTTCGGCTACTGCGTGCCGATGGCGTCAACGAGTCGTGCCTGGTGATGCAGGACGTCGAGGGCAACGAGTTCTGCCTCGACTGACGGCCGGCTGGAGCGCTAGGGGGTCTGCTGCACCAGCACGCGGCCGGTGGCGACCTCGTGGGTGATGGTGCCGTGCTGGAACATGACGGTGCGCACCTCCGGGTTGAAGCCTGACTTCCAGGGCCACGCACGTACGTCGCGCTCGTCGGCGATCGGGAAGCCGAGGCTGGACGTCTCCGCGCCGAGCTCGACGTACTTCTCCGCGATCGCCCGGGACAGCCAGTGCGCGTTGGTCACCAGGCTGCCGCTGATGCGGCCGTGCTGGAACTGCTGGAACCGTCCGCTGCCCACGACCTGCTCGCTGCCGACCGGGAAGCCCAGCGGCCCCGCCTCGGCGTCGGACCGCTCGTAGGCCTCCGTGATGACGTCGTGGGTCAGGAACACCTCGCCGGACCCGAGCTGGGACGCGCGACCGTGCTGGAAGCGGGCGAACGCGCCCGCCCCGTTCGCCGTCGCAGTGCTGTCGCTGAGGGGGAAACCGAGGACACCGTCCTCACCCGACGCCGCGGCGTAGCGGGTGGCGATCGCACCGGTCAGCACGAATGTCCCCAGGTCGGGGTGGTAGCTGATGCGTCCGCGCTGGAACCGGTTCGCCAGGCCACGGCCGTCCCGGGACACGACCGTGCCGGTGGCCGGGAAGCCGAGCCGCCCGCCCTCAGCACCGGCCGCGACGAACGCGGTGGCGACCGGGTCCAGCGTTTCGTGCGCACCGGTGGCCGTGCTCGCCGAGATGCGCCCCCGCTCGTAGCGCTGCGCCCGCCCACCGGGCACCGCGATCTCGCCGTACACCGTGTTGCCCAGCTGCGAGCCGTTCTCACCGAGCCGGATGTAGAGCGCCGTGATGGATGTGTACGCCGTGGGCAGCTGGGCCGAGTTGTGGTTGCGGGTGTTGTTGTCGGTCGCGGGCGCGGTCGAACACGACTCCCACTTCCACGGGGGTGTGCAGGACACGACCCGGCACGTGACGCCGCCGACTTGCGCGACCTCCTGGTGGCACTGCCCGTAGCGGAAGGCGTTGCAGCAGATCTTGCGCTGGTCGCACGAGGTGCTCGGCCCGCACGCGCAGGTGCACGACCAGCAGGAGCGGGCGCAGATGCCCGAACCGCCGCCACCGCAGCGCGAGCACGTCGCGTTGCAGTCGACGATGTAGCGCGCCTTGCCGCCGCACAGCGAGGCGCCGTCGGCCTTCCACCAGCCGGCCGCGATCGAGCCCGGCGGACAGGCGTTGATCCCGTTGTTGATGGTGGCGCAGAACACCGTCCAGCCGGAGCCGCAGGTGCTGCCGGGACCGCACACGGCGGCGTACGCCGACTGCGGCTTCAGCACGAACCCGACCGTGTCGACGGCGAGTGCGCTCCCGACGACACCGGCGCGGACGAGGAAGCCGCGCCGAGAGGTACGCCGGCTCAACCAGCCGGTGACCGCGTCGGCCGCCCGCTGTGTCGCCGACGCGCCCGAGGTGCCCCCCAGCGCATGCAGTGCGTCGGCGGTGGCCGTCATGCGGTGCTCATCGCGTCGTTCCGATCGTGAGCCCCTGCAGCAGCCGAGCCACCTTGGTCGCGCCGGGTGCGCGTCGCGCGTGGCTGCCGAGCACGGCGTGCAGGGAGAACGCGCGTCCCGACACGGAGAAGAACCACTGCGCGCCGGTGTTGCCGGCTCTGGTCCGCTGCAGCACGTCGGGGGAGAAGTCCGACGGCTTGGGGACCGGGATCCGGCTCGCCTTGAACAGCACCTTGCCGGCGTCCTTGGCGTCGTACTCGAGCATCGCGATGAAGGCGTCGTCGGGACCCAGAGTCTCGACGACGCCGCTGCCGAAGTCGCCGCGCTGCTCAGGCAGGGCCACGGTGGCGGCGTGCAGCAGCACGTTGCCCGGTTGACCGGGTTGCGACGGCGCCTGCCGACGCACCCGCGCCTCCCAGCCGGGCGCGAGCTCGAGCCGCAGCCCACCCGCCACCAGGGTCACGCTGTGACCGCCAGCGCGACGGCGGCCGCGCCGAGCACCACGACGGTGGCCCGGCCGGCGGCCGCGGACATCCGCTCGAGCCCCGCAGCGACGGACCGAAGCCGGTCCGGTGTCGTCGCTGTGCGGAGCAGCAGGATGGGCAACGCACGCACCAGACCGAAGCAGCTGCCGATGGCCGCGCCGACGACCAGGCTGCCGCCCAGCGCGCACAACGCGAGGGCGGCATAGGTCGCCGCACTCGTGACGATGGTGACGAACCCGAGTCCGAGCTGGTAGCCGTAGCCCACGCCGTAGACCCACCCGCGGTAGCGCGACAGCCAGTCCTCGTCGACCTGGCGGCGCACCGTCGGCAGCCGGCGCACGAGGTCGGCGACAGCGGCCACTGCGCAGACCGCCGCCGCGACGATCGGCTGCGGGCTGAACAGGGACCCGAGCGCGCCGAGTGCTGCGCCGATCGTCAGCCCGCCGAGGACCGACGCGACGACATAGGCCGTCACGGTGGTGCCCCAGCGGTGTCCTCGGGCCCGCTCACCGAGCGGGCTGATGCTCGTCAGCATCGACTCACCTCAAGGGGACCAGGTCGCGCGCAGTGCCGCGATCGTGGCCACGAGGAGACCGGCGAGCAACATCATGATGTTCGCTCCAGCAGCGCGCGGCACGCCCGCTCCTTCGTCGCGGGGCACCGCGCACAGATTCCGCTCACGAGCAACATCATGACGCTTCGTAGAGGCTCGGGTGGCCCGGCTCGATACCCGCGGCCCGCAGGACGTCGTTGTCGCGCGACTCGCGCACCGCCCCGTTGCCGTGAAGGGCAGTGTCGGCAGCGGCATGGCCCAGCAGGTTGGCCACCTGCGGCCAGCTCGCACCTGCTCCCTCACCGACGACGCGGCCGTCCTGGACGAGGACGAAGTACGGCGAGCCGGGGACGTCGAAGCCGTCCCACCCGGTCGTCGAGCAGACCACCGGCACCACGGCCGGCCGCCGGCTGCGCAGCTCGCTCTCGCTCTCCTCGTCGAGGTCGCGCACCACGACGAGCAGACGCGCCGCGGCCGGGACAGCCGGAGTGCCCGATGCGAAGGCCGACCAGAACGCCTGGCACGTCGTGCAGCCGGAGGAGAGGAAGGCGAGCAGCGTGCTGCCGCCCTGCAGCGAGTAGGCCACCGACTCGCCGTCGAGCGTGGTGCCGACGAGGCTGTCGGGCACAGGGCTGTCGCTGCGCCTCGGCGGAACGACGCCGTCGATGGTGACCGGCGCCGGACCGTCGCCGGCCCGGTCGAGCTCGAGGCCGGCACCGAGCTCGTGCAGTGCCTTGAGGATCTCGGCGTGGCTGCGCAGGAGACCTGCGACGAGCACACCGAGCACGAGCACCACCAGGGCGAGGCCGACGATCAGCCCCGTCACCGCAGCGCCCGTCGCGAGATCAGCGGAAGCACGGCCAGGGCGACGTAGGTGACGTAGGCCAGGACGGCGCTGACGACGGCGAGGGGCAGGTCGACTGCCGGCGCTGAGCCCCTCGCGACGACAAGGGCAGCGACGGCGAGGGCAGCCGTCACGGCGACGTGTCCCGGTGTCGGGGGAGTGTCGGTCTTCCCGAAGCAACCGCACGAGGCCAGCGGGCTCCCGCTGCGCAGCGCCCGCAGCACGAAGACCGAGAAGCCGGCGTACGACAGGGCGACCCCCAGCGCGACGATCCGCCCGGGGTGGACGAGAGCGGCGAGTCCGAGCAGGGCCTCGAGCGCCGCGCCGATGCGCACCCAGCGGGCCAGCAGCGGGGCCCGGACGCGCAGGCCGGCAGCCCGGAGCGCGCGGACCAGCGAGAGCGGCTCGTGCACCTTGGCGACACCTGCCACGATGAGCAGGAGCGCTCCCGCGAGGTAGGGCGCGCTCGCGGCTTCCACCCCATGCACGCTAACGCAGGTCCCGGGGAACCGCGGGCTTCAGGACTCCACGGCGAGCCGTACGCCGAACGCGATGAGAACGCAGCCGGACAGTCGCTCGATGCGACGCCGCACGACGTCGTTCCGGAGCCACGAGGTCAGCCTCTCGACGGCGAGGATCATGGTCGCGAAGTAGAGGACGGTCTCGACCAGGAAGATCCCGCCGAACATCAGCGAGGTCGTGCCGACATCGGCGCCCGCGGGGACGAGCCCGGGCAGGAACGTCACGAAGAAGACCCCGACTTTCGGGTTGAACAGGTTGCAGGCGAGGCCCGCGTTGTATCCCGTGCCGAGCAGCCCGCTTCGCTGCAGGCTGCCCCGTGCCCGCAGTGCCTGGACGCCGATGACCAGCAGATAGCCGGCACCGACGACCCGCAGCGCGGTGTAGCCGACCTCGCTGGCCTTGAGCAGCGCAGCCAGGCCGATGGAGGCCGACACGATCCACACGGTGAGGCCGGTCATGATCCCGGCCGCGGTGCGGATCGCTCCGGCCCGTCCGGAGACCGCGACGGCGCGCAGCATCAGCATCGAGTCGGGACCGGGCAGGATCACGAGCACGCCGGCGGCGAGGGCGAACGCGAGCAGCGCCCCCGTCACATCGCGGCCGCGACCATCGCCAGATCAGCGGCGTAGACGTCCTCCGGCAGGGCGGGCAGCAGGTCGTCCCAGAGCGCGAGGTTCGAGCCGCGCAGCTGCAGCAGCCCGGCCGGGCGGGCCAGCGCACACACGTGCAGGTGGGCACCGCCGTCGCCCCACTTGTTGATGTGCACCCGGCCGATCCCCGGGAGGGCGCTGATGGCGCGGTCGAGACGGACGATGAGCCGTCCCATCTCCGCGCTCATGTCGTCGTCGAGATCGCCGAGGTCGAGGTGCAACCGCGGCATGAGCATCGCCATGAACGGCACCCCCGGCGGCGTCTGGAAGCGCACCAGCACCCAGCGCTCATTGCCCCACACGACGTTCTTGTCAGGATCGGCGCAGCGGCCGCACGGCTTGTCACCCTCGCCGTTGCGCAGTGGCTCCGGCAGGATGGGCTGGTCGAGCGGCTTCACGCGCAGCGACTCCGCTTCGAACGGGAAGATCTCCCAGCCGGCCTGGGCCGGCACGGGCAGCCGCCCCTCGGCGTCGGCCGCGCTCAGTGCGTGCGCGTAGTACTCCTCGGGTGTCATCGCCATGTCAGGACCGTCACTGCGGAGGGTCCTGCGACTGCTCGGCGAGGAAGCGCTCGAGCTCGGCGCCGAGCTCGTCCGCGGTGGGCAGGTCCGCGTTTTCCAGCAGCAGGGTGGAGTCACGCCCGGCGATGAAGGCGTCGTACTGGCTCTCCAGTGCCTGTACGACGGCGGCGACCTCCGGCGCTCCCGCGACCTGCTCGTCGAGCGCCGCGCGCGTGGTGCTGGCTGCTTCGAGCAGGCTGTCCAACGGCAGCGCCAGGCCCGAGGCCTTGCTGACCTCGGCGAGCAACGCCGCCGCCGCACCGGGGTACTCGGTCTGGGCGACGTAGTGCGGGACGTGCACGGCGAAGCCGACGGCGTCATAGCCCGCCTCGCCCAGGCGGTACTCCAGCAGGTGCCCGGCCGTGCCCGGCACCTGCACCGCGTTGACCCAGGGCTCGTAGCCGGCGACCAGCTCCTTGCGGCTGCCGTGCGCGATGACGCCGGTCGGCCGGGTGTGCGGCACGCCCATCGGAATGGCATTGAGCCCGATCGTCAGGCGCACACCCAGGCGGTCGATCACCATCTTGACGGCGGCGGTGAAGCGCTCCCACTGCACGTCCGGCTCCGGGCCGGCCAGCAGGAGGAACGGCGTGCCGACCGCGTCGCTGACGAGGTGCACGGCGAGCTGTGGGTCGTCGTAGGACTCCCAGTGGTCCTCGACGAAAAGCATCGTCGGGCGTCGGGCCCGGTAGTCGAGCAGCTGGTCGACGTCGAAGGTCGCGACGACGTGGGAGTCGTAGGTCTCCAGCAGGTGCTCCCGGGCCAGCCGCTTGGCGCCGCCGGCGTCGATGAACCCGTCGAGCGCCTGGATCAGCACCGGCCGCCCCATCTCGGGACGATCTGGGTCGAGCTCGAACAGCTCGCTCGGGTCCAGCACATTCCCAGGTTAGAGGACTGCGGTCTCTGCCTTGGCGGTGTCGGCCTCGACCTCCGCGCTGCTGCGCTTCTCGGCCTCGGCCCGGGCGGCGGCCATCCCGCCCATGGAGCGCAGCGGCAGCTCCTTGATGAAGAAGGTCAGGACGAACGCCGGGATGAGGAGGAAGAAGGTGGTCAGGAAGACGGTGTGCATGGAGTCGGCGAAGCCGGCGATCACGACCTGCTGGTACCTCTCCGGCAGGCGAGCGATCTTGCTCGTGTCGTCGAGGCCGCCGGCTGCCGTGAACCGCGTGATGTCGCCCAGTGGCAGCCGCGCTTCCAGGGCGCGATCCTTGATGTTGCCGGTGACCGACCCGAAGAGCACCGAGAGCGCTGCGGCGACGCCGAACGTGCCGCCCATCGAGCGGAAGAACGTCACGCTGCTCGTCGCGATGCCCATGTCGCGCGGTGGCAGGGCGTTCTGCACCGAGATGACGAGGGTCTGCATCGACAACCCGAGCCCGATGCCCATGACCACCATGAACGACATCGTGCGCGCGATCGGGGTGTCCACGCCCAAGGTGGAGAACAGCAGCATCGCGACGGCCATGATCGCCGTACCGATGATCGGAAAGATCTTGTAGCGCCCGGTGCGGCTCATGATGCGGCCGGTGACGAACGAGCTGCAGATGATCCCCACCATGAACGGGATCATCTGCAGGCCGGCTCGCGTAGGCGACTCGCCGTTCACGATCTGGAGGTACAGCGGCATCGACATCAGGCCGCCGAACATCCCGATGCCGACCAGGAACGCGACCGTCGACGACACGGTGAAGACGCGGTTCGCGAACACCCGCAGCGGCAGGATGGCCTCCTCGCCCATGTGCCGCTCGCGCGGGATGAACAGGCCGAGCGACACCAGGGCGATGGCTAGCAGGACCATGCTCGTGGACGACGTCCAGCCCCACTCGTGTCCCTTCTCCGCGAGCAGCAGGACGGGCACGACGGCGGACGTCAGCAGCGCGGCGCCCAGGTAGTCGATGCGGTGCTCGGATCGGGTGCTCGGCCTCTGCAGCACCCGGCTGACGACGAGGAGGGCAAGCAGCCCGATCGGAACGTTGATGTAGAAGATCCAGCGCCAGCCGTCGATGCCGGCGATGGAGGCCTGCCCGGCGAACCAGCCGCCGAGGACCGGCCCGAGCACGCTCGACGTCGCGAACACCGACATGAAGTAGCCCTGGTAGCGGCCTCGCTCGCGGGGCGACACCATGTCGCCCACGATCGCGAAGGCAAGCGACATCAGGCCGCCGGCGCCGATCCCCTGAAGGGCGCGGTACGCCGCGAGCTCGTAGATCGAGTTCGCGAAGCCGCACAGCATCGAGCCGACGACGAAGATGCTGATGGCGAACAGGTAGAAGGGCTTGCGGCCGTAGAGATCGGACAGCTTCCCGTAGAGCGGGGTCGACACCGTCGACGTCACCAGGTACGCCGTGGTGACCCAGGCTTGCTGGGTCTGACCGTGAAGCTCGTCCGCGATGGTGCGCATCGCGGTGGACACGATGGTCTGGTCGAGCGAGGCGAGGAACATCCCGAGCATCAAGCCCGACAGCACCGTGAGGATCTGCCGGTGGGTCAGCCCACCGGTGGTGGTGCTGGGCGTCATGCGCTTTCCGATCCGGTCGCTGCCAGCACGATCTCCTGGCGGTTGGTGGTCACGTCTTCGTTGAAGCGGTGCAGCTGCCGGGCGAAGGCGGCGAGCTGGGGCTCGGTCCAGTCGGGCAGCAGCCGGCGCAGGACCTCGACACGCGACCGTCGGACGTCCTGGAGCACTTCGCGTCCGGACGGGGTCAGGTCGAACAGCTGCGCCCGCTGGTCCTCTGGGTCGCGCTCGCGGACGACCCAGCCCTGGCGCTCGAGGACCGGCACCTGACGGCTGACGGTCGAGATGTCGAGGCAGAGCACCGTGGCGAGCCCGGACAGCCGCACCGGACCCAGCTCGTCGAGCCGCGCGAGCACGGCCGCACCGGAGGGGTCGACGGGGTGCTGCGAGGCGAGCGAGATTGCCCCGTGCAGCTCACGCAGGCCGCGCACGAGCTGGACCAGCTCGCGCGAGACGGTCTCGATCGAGGACATCCGGCGTACTCCGTGGCATTTGGTTGCTTGTTACAAGCACAATAGCACCGTGGCAAACTGGTGCGAATGCCCCGTCACGTCCCAGCGCAGCTGCGCGGCCTCCTGCTCGTCGGCACCCTTGCGGGTGCTGTCGCGGTGCCGTGCGCCGTCTTCGCGCTGTCCGGTGGGACGCAGCAGGAGACGCTGGTCGCCAGCCGTGCGGTTGTCGCGGCGACCCCGCTCGACGACCTCGTCGACGACCGACCGGCCATCCGGCTGACGGTCGCCCCGCCGGTGCCGGCGCGCGCGTCGAGGGCCCGCCGGTCGGCGCCGGCGCCACGACCGACGCCGGCGGTACGCCGCGTCATCCCGCGGCCTGATGTCGTCGCACCGATGTCCGGCAGCCTCGCCACGCGCGTGCTTGCCGAGGCGCGGCGGCACGAGGGGGCGCCGTACTCCTACGGCGCAGCCGGCCCGAACCGCTTCGACTGCTCCGGCTTCACCGTGTACGTCTTCGGGCGCTTCGGCATCCACCTGCCGCACAACAGCGCGCAGCAGTCCGCGGCGACCAGCCGTATCCCGGATGCGGAGAAACGGCCGGGAGACCTGATCTTCACCTATCGCGGCGGCACGATCGGTCACGTCGGCATTTACGCCGGCGGCATGCAGATGTGGGCATCGGTCGAGAGCGGCGACGTGGTGCGGCTGCAGAGCTTCGCCGGTCGCACGTACTCCGTCGGGCGCGTCGGTTAGCGGTTGATGCTGCTCATGTCGGGATAGCGCTCGCCGGCGGTGGCGCCCACCGGGAACGCGTCGTCGATCGCCCGCAGCTCGTCCTCGGTCAGCCGGATGTCGTCTGCGGCGGCGTTCTCCTCGAGATAGCGCACGCGCTTGGTCCCGGGGATCGGCACGACGTCATCGCCCTGGGACAGCAGCCACGCCAGCGCGACCTGCGACGCAGTGGCGCCCTTTACGGCGGCCAGCTCGTTGACCTTGTCGACGAGCTCGAGGTTCTTGGCGAAGTTCTCGCCCTGGAAGCGCGGGTTGTGGCGGCGGAAGTCGTTCGGCTCGAGGTCGTCGATGCTGCGGATCGACCCCGAGAGGAACCCGCGCCCCAGCGGTGAGTAGGCGACGAAGCCGATGCCGAGCTCGCGGACGGTTGCCAGCACGCCGTTCTCCTCGGGATCGCGCGTCCACAGCGACCACTCGGTCTGCAGCGCGGTGACGGGGTGGGTCGCGTGGGCCTTGCGGATCGTGTCGGGGGCCGCCTCGCTGATGCCGAGGTGGCGGACCTTGCCCGCGGCAACGAGCTCGGAGAGCGCACCCCAGGTCTCCTCGACGGGGACGCCGACGTCGACCCGGTGCTGGTAGTAGAGGTCGATGACGTCGACGCCGAGCCGCTGCAGAGATGCGTCGCAGGCCGCGCGGACGTAGTCCGGTGAGCCGTTGATGCCCCCCCGGCTGCCGTCCTCGCGCCGCTCGACGCCGAACTTCGTCGCCACCACCACCTCGTCACGGCGCGACGCGATCGCGCGGCCGACGAGCTTCTCGTTGGTGAACGGGCCGTACATGTCGGCGGTGTCGAGGAGCGTCACGCCGAGGTCGAGCGCCCGGCCGATCGTGGCGAGCGACTCGGCCTCGTCACCCTCCCCGTAGAACTCACTCATGCCCATGCAGCCCAGCCCCTGAGCGGAGACGACCAGGCCCTGCCCGAGTGTCCGTGTCCGCATGGGGTCACGCTCGCACACGTCAGGCGGTGGTGCCGTGCCGGCCTTCGCCCGCGGCGAACCGCGCCGCCCCCGCGGCCGCCTCCCGCAGCGACACGAGCCCGTGCGCCCACTCGGTCACCATGGCCCGGTCGAGATCGAGCCCCTCCTGCTCGTACGCCGACAGCCGGTCGTGGCGCAGGCACAGCTGCGGCAGCGCAGCCAGGTCGTGTGCGAGCCGCACCGCCTCGGCCAGCGCCTGACCCGGTGCGCTGACCCGGTTGACGAGCCCGATGCGCAAGGCCTCGTCGGCCCCGACCGCGCGGCCGGTGAGGATGAGGTCCATCGCGACGCCGAAGCCGACGAGCCGGGGGAGCCGCACCGTCCCGCCGTCGACGAGCGGGACCCCCCAGCGTCGGCAGAAGACACCGAACGTGGCGGCCGGGTCGGCGACGCGGAGGTCGCACCAGAGGGCGAGCTCGATGCCTCCGGCGACCGCGTAGCCGTCGACCGCCGCGATGACCGGTTTCGACAGCAGCAGGCGCGTCGGTCCCATGGGTCCGCGGTCGTCCTGGCCGGGTGGACCGGGTAGTGGCATCTCGCCGCGACTGACCGCGTCCAGGTCTGCGCCCGCGCAGAAGACGCCGTCTGCTCCGTGCAGGACCGCGACCGATGCGGTGTCGTCGGCGTCGAACGCACGGAACGCGTCGTACAGGGCGGTTGCGTGCTCGCCGTCGACGGCGTTGCGTACGTCCGGACGGTCGAGGGTGACGACGCGAACGGCGCCGTCGGTCGTGACCGTGACGCTCATGGCTTCTCGGCGACGAGGAGCACGCGGCGAATCATCAGCTCGTTGGTGGCCGCCATCTCGGCGATCCCGGCCCTGACCTCGTCGACCGGTTCACCGGACTCCGCGGCCAGCTCGTCCGCAGCCTCCATCAGCAGCCGGTTGATCTCGCTCTGCCGACGCCGCCAGTCGGGTGTCTCGTCGTACGCGACCAGGTCGAGGCCGGCGGCCGCGACGAGCGGGCGGTGGTCGGGCACCTGCGGCGGCCGACCGACCGGCTGCCCCGTGTAGTCCCACGTCGTCAGGACCAGGCGACCGCCGGGACGCAGCACGCGAGCAAGCTCGCGCAACGCCGCCCCCTTGTCGGGGGTGAACAGGAGCGCATCGATGCTCATGATCGCGTCGGCCTCGTCGTCGGCGAGGGGCGTCGCCTCGAAGGAGCCGACCGCCACCCGGGTGCGGTCGCCGAGCCCAAGCCCTGCGGCCCGCCGCTCAACCTCGGCCAGGCCGTCGGCGGTGATGTCGACGGCGAGGTAGCGCGCCTCCGTGGCGGATGCCACCCACAGGCCGGGGCCCCCTCGCCCCGAGCCGACGTCGACCAGCAACCCACCCGGCGACAGGGCGACGTCGCCGGCGATCCGAGTCAGCTCGGTGCGCGAGGTGTAGCTGTACGGCGCGACCTCGGCGGGGTACTCGTCGCCGAGGGCCTGCGCCCAGATCCGCGCGCTGACCGACGACTCCGGCTCCCGGAACACGTGCGAGAACACGGTTGCCCAGTTCGATGCGGCGTCGGTCACCGCGACAACGTAGGGCTCAGCCGATCGTCGCGGCGAGCATGCCGAGCGGGGATTCGGTGCGTTCGGCTACGGCCGGTACACGACGCACTGGCCGCCGCCGAGCCCCAGGATGGCGCGGAGCTCGATCGCGGCGGCCCCACGTCGTGCGCTGAGCGCGTGCGCTGTCTCCGAGTTCTCGGACCACGCCGCAGGCTCGATGGACGCTGCCAGCACGGTGTCGTACTCGGCCATCGCTGTCGTCAGGCCGGCCGCCGTCGGCGCGAGCTCCGGGGACAGCTGGATCGCGGCGAGCTTCTTGCGGTCCAGGCGCAGCATCTCGGCACGCTCTTGCGGTGTTGAGGGCCGGGGTGCTCCGTCGAGGGACCAGCTGAGCAGGGTCTCCTCGAAATGTGTGTCGTACTGGATGGCGGCGTACGTGAGCGCCGCCGGCATCGCGTTCGAGGAGACCGTCGGTGAGCAGTCCCGACGGTGCGCTTCGAGGTCTGCGGAGGTTCTTCCGAACTGCTCGGGGGTGAACGGTGAGCCGCCGAACTCGGCCGCGACGGCCGGGGGCACACCGACAGCGGCCGCGACAGCTCTGTGCGCCGCGTCGCGCTGGTGCAGGAATGTGGGGATAGCGATGCCGGCGAGCAGGGTTACTACGAGGAAGGCACAACCTGCATAGCCGAGGATCAGCCCTGCCAGCGCGACTCCGCTGGGCGCACGACCTGAGCGTGCTGCACGACCGCGTGACGTGTGCCCGCAGATGACCGCGGCAATGCTGGCCAGGCCAAGCAGCCACACGATGCTGAGCACCAAGCTGGCGATGGCCAAACGGTCGCGTCCCGCCGGCTGGGAGTGCCATTGCAGGGGCTGCGACCCGAAGGACGGTGCCGCGTGCCAACTTGGCTGTGGGGCCGCCGCGCTTGCGGGTGCAGGGACGGCCTGAGCCGGGATCCATTCGCGTCCGTCCCACCACCAGTGCCCATCCGGGCTCAGCTGCGGTGGGGCGGCAGGGGTCGAGACGTCCACGAGAGCCTTCCGGTGATTGCGTGGCCAGAGCCCGGCAAGAAGCCGCGCGTCAGAACGGCTTCGACCCAAACCCGCCGACGCTTGAGCCAGATCTACTTAGCGCGCGCTCATCGGCTTGCACGAGCGGCTGCGTTGTCCCGGACTACGCGATGGTCGCGGCGAGCGTGCCGCCGAGCTCGGTGACGGCCTGGCGGTCGGCTGCGCCGGGCTCGCCGGTCACGAGGACGGGTGCGACGGCGAGGCGCCACTTCAGGCCGGTCGCCACCTTCTCGATGCTGCGGATCGCTCCGGTCGTGTCGTTCTGGCCGTGGACGTAGACGCCGTACGGCATGCCGATCGTCGCCTCGAGGCACGGGTAGTAGACGGTGTCGAAGAAGACCTTCAACGCACCGGACATGTAACCGAGGTTGGCCGGCGTTCCCAGCAGGACCGCGTCCGCGGCGAGCAGGTCGGAGGCGCTCGCCGACAGCGCCGGCCGGGTCACCACGACCACGTCGGGCACGAGAGCCGCGCCTGCCCGCGCTGCTTCGAGCAGCGCCTGCATCGCCGGTGACGGCGTGTGGTGGACGACCAGGAGCGTCGGCATGTGCCGCAGCGCTCCGCTAGACCGTCACCGATCCACCGTGCTCCTCGCACGGCGTCGCGTCGGCGTCGTCGAACCACGCCATGCCCTCACCGAGGTAGCGGAAGCACAGCGTGGTGCCGGCGGGGACGGTGACGCTCGTGCTGCGGACGCCGCCGGCGCGCTTCTTGAGCTCGTTGATGCCGGGTGTCCAGTCGTTGAAGGTGCCGAGCACCGAGACCGTGCCCTCCGGGACGTCCGTGGGCAGCGTGAACGTCACCTTCGCGGTGCCGGCCTTCGCCTGCCGTGTGACCTTGATGCTCATCTGGGCCTCCTGGAACCGGACATGTCCACCCTACTTGTGACAGGTCACCGCCGCTTGAACACGTCCGGGGGAGGTGAAGGGGCGCGGGCTGCGGTCGCGTCCGTCACCGGCTTCGCGCCGCCGGTGAAGTCGCGTACGTCGTCGCCCCACACGACGCGGGCGCGGCCGAGGGCGCGGGCGCCGCGTGCGGCGAGCTCACCGACCTCGAACGGCCGGTCAGAGCCGGCCAGCACGATGTTGCCGAAGCGCCGCCCCCGGAGCACCCCCGGATCCGCGAGGACGACCACGTGGGAGAAGGCGGCCCGCAGGGTGGCCGCCTGCGAGCGGGTGAAGGCCAGCGGCGGCCCGTCGCCGACGTTCACGACGTAGGTGCCCTCGGGCTTCAGGACGCTCCGTACCTGCTCGAGGTACTCCAGCGTCGTGCAGTGCCGCGGCAGGTCCGACCCGGCGAAGACGTCGCTTACGACGAGGTCACCGGTGCCGCGGTGCATCTCGGCGAGCGCCTCACGCGCGTCGCCGATCCGGAGCCGGAAGCCGGCCACGCCTAGCTCGCGTCGTACCAGATCGGCGAGCAGGTCGTCGGCCTCGATGACGACCTGTCGCGAGCCGGGGCGGGTGGCCGCGATGTAGCGCGGGAGGCTGCAGCCACCCCCGCCCAGGTGCAGCGCGGTGATCGGCTCGTCGGGCTGGGCAACCAGGTCGATGACGTCGCCGATGAGGCGCACGTAGTCGAACTCCAGGTGGTGCGGCTCGTCCAGGTCGACGTACGACTGGGCGACGCCGTCCACCGTCAGGAGCCACCCGGCGGGGCGGTCGTCGTCGGCGTACAGCTCCGCCGTCCCGAAGCGCACCTGCCAGGTGCCGGGGGTGGGCATGGGGGACAGCCTGCCCTCTAGGCTTGACCCCATGAGCTTCAACCTCGCGACCATGCTCCGGGAGTCGGCGAAAGCCCACCCGGACAAGCCCCTGATGCACGTCATGGACCTGTCGTTCACCTACGCGCAGACCGACGAGATCTCCGGCCGGCTCGCGAGCAGCCTGCTCGGCCTCGGGCTGGAGCGCGGCGACAAGGTGGCGGTGCAGCTGCCCAACCTGCCGCAGTTCCTGTTCACCTACTTCGGCATCCTCAAGGCCGGTCTGGTGATGGTCCCGCTGAACCCGCTGCTGAAGGCACCGGAGGTCGCCTACCACCTCAAGGACAGCGACGCGAAGCTGCTCGTCACCTTCGAGATGTTCGCCGAGGAGGCGTTCAAGGGCGCGCAGGAGGCCGGCGGCGTCACGACCTACGTCGTGAACCTCCCCGGCAACGACGCTCGGCCGGAGGGCACCAAGCACTACGACGAGCTGTACTTCGCCGACGACACCCGCGACATCGTGCCGCTGAGTGCCGACGACACCGCCGTGCTGCTCTACACGAGCGGCACCACTGGCAAGCCCAAGGGCGCGGAGCTCACGCACTTCCAGCTCTTCATGAACTGCACCATCGCCGGCGAGCTGTTCGGCTTCGAGGATGACGACATCGGGCTCGCGGTGCTGCCGCTGTTCCACGTCTTCGGTCTGTCGAGCGTGCTGAACACGAGCGTGCGCTTCGGCGGGACGATCGTGCTCGTCCCACGCTTCGAGATGGAGCCGGTGATCGACGCCATCGAGAAGCACAAGTGCACGATCTTCTCCGGCGTACCGACGATGTACTTCACGCTGCTGGCGATGGACCTGTCCAAGCGCGACCTGTCCTCGCTGCGCGTCGGTGTCTCCGGCGGCGCCGCCATCCCCGGCGAGGTCATCAAGGGCATCGAGGAGAAGCTCCCGGGCTTCGTCGTGCTCGAGGGCTACGGGCTGTCGGAGAGCGCGAGCACGACGACCTTCAACATCAACGCCGAGCAGCGCAAGGTGCTCAGCATCGGCAAGCCGATCTGGGGGGTCGAGGTCAGGATCGTCGACGAGAACGACAAGGAGCTGCCTCCGGGCGAGGAGCACGTCGGCGAGATCGTCATCCGCGGGCACAACATCATGAAGGGCTACTACAAGAGCCCGGAGGCGACCGCGGAGGCGATGCGCGGCGGCTGGTTCCACACCGGCGACCTCGCGTACGCCGACGACGACGGCTTCCTGTTCATCGTCGACCGCAAGAAGGACCTCGTCATCCGCGGCGGCTACAACGTCTACCCGCGCGAGATCGAGGAGGTGCTCTACGCGCACCCGTCGATCGCCGAGGCCGCCGTCATCGGCAAGCCCGACGACAAGCTCGGCGAGGAGGTCGTCGCCGTCATCACGGTGAAGCCGGGCGAGTCCGTGACGCCCGAAGAGGTGATCGCCTACTGCAAGGAGCGGCTCGCGGCGTACAAGTACCCCCGTGAGGTGCGCATCGTCGATGCCCTGCCGATGGGCCCGACCGGCAAGATCCTGAAGAAGGAGCTGCGCTGAGCACGGTCCAGACCGTCCGAGGTCCGGTCGACACCGGAGACCTCGGTACGACGCTCATGCACGAGCACGTCTTCGTGCTCAGCCCGGATTCGCAGCGCCAGTGGCAGAACGACTGGGACGAGGACGCCAGGGTCGCCGACGCGGTGGCTCGGTTGCAGGTGCTCGTCGACAGCGGCGTGCAGACGATCGTCGACCCGACCGTCGATGGGCTCGGGCGCGACATCCCGCGGATCGCGGGGATCAACGAGCAGGTGCCCGGGCTCCACGTGATCGTGGCCACGGGCGTCTACACGTACGCCGACGTCCCGGGCTACTTCAGCTCGCGCGGCCCCGGCGCGCTGCCCGACCTGCCGGAGCCGATGGTGGACCTGTTCGTCCGCGACATCGAGGTCGGGATCCAGGGTACGGAGGTGCGCGCGGCTTTCCTGAAGTGCGCGATCGACCACCACGGGCTGACCCGCGGAGTGGAGCGGGTCATGCGCGCGTGCGCGCAGGCGCAACGGCGGACCGGGGTGCCGCTGATGGTGCACACCCACCCGGGTAAGCAGACCGGCCTCGACGTGCAGAAGGTGCTGGCCGGCGAGGCCGTGCCGCCGTCGGCGGTTCTGCTCGCGCACAGCGGCGACTCCGCCGACGCCGACCACCTGCAGCAGCTCGCCGACGCCGGCTTCCTGCTCGGGATGGACCGCTTCGGGATCGACACGATCCTCGACTTCGAGGGCCGGGTCGGTGTCGTTGCCGAGCTGTGCCGGCGTGGCTACGCCGCCAGCATGGTCCTGTCGCAGGACGCCGCCTGCCACATCGACTGGGTCGACCCCGAGCTGCTGCCGTTCTTGCCCAACTGGACCTACCTGCATGTGCAGCGCGACGTCGTGCCCGCCCTGCTCGAGCGCGGCGTCACCCAGGACCAGGTCGACCAGATGCTGGTCGGCAACCCGCGGCGCTTCTTCGAGAGCTGATCTCCGGAGTGACGGCAGACCGCGGTTGGACGCGGCCGGCCGGGCCGGTGCCGACGCGGCGCACGAGGTCCCCGGGCTTCCGCGGGGACATCGAGGGGCTGCGCGGCGTCGCGGTCCTGCTCGTCGTGTTCGGGCACGTCACCGGCTGGCCGCGCGGCGGGTTCGTCGGGGTCGACGTCTTCTTCGTGATCTCCGGCTTCCTGATCACCGGGCTGCTCGTGGCCGAGCGAGAGCGCACCGGGCGGATCAGCATCCGCGGCTTCTACGCGCGCCGCGCCCGGCGACTGCTGCCCGCCGGCGTCCTCGTCCTCGTTCTCACCGACCTGGCGGCCTCGATCTTGCTGCTGCCGAGCCGCGCGCACGAGACCTTCGTCGACTCCCTCTGGGCGTTCGGCTTCCTCGCCAACGTGCACTTCGCTGCCCTGGGCACCGACTACTTCTCGCTGACCCGAGCGCCCTCCGCGGTGCAGCACTACTGGTCGCTGTCGGTGGAGGAGCAGTTCTACCTCGTGTGGCCCTGCGCCATTCTCCTGACCTTCGGTCTCGCGAAGCGAGCCGGGCGCCGCGCCCTCCTCGGCCTGGCGGCGCTCGTCGTCCTCGCGTCACTGGCCTGGTCAGTCGTGAGTACGGCGCAGACGCCGGCGTCGGCGTACTTCTCCTCGCCGGCGCGCGCCTGGGAGCTCGGTGCCGGCGCGCTGCTCGTGCTGCTGAACCCGAAGCGGGTGCCGGGGTTCGTCGCGTGGCTCGGCGCGGCCGGACTGGTTGCCTCGGCAATCGTCATCACCCCGACGACGGCCGTGCCCGGCTATGCCCTCGTGCTCCCGGTGGCGTCCACGGTCGCGATCCTCGCGGCAGGCGGCAAGAAGCTCGGGCTGGCAACGGCCCCGATCCGTTACGTCGGACTGATCTCGTACTCGCTCTACCTGTGGCACTGGCCCGTCGTCGTCCTCGGGGCGACCGTCCCGGGCGGTACGACGGCGCTGGGCAAGGCGATCCTCATCGCCCTCGCCGGCGTGCTCTCCGTGCTGTCGTACCACCTCGTCGAGCAACCGTTCCGGCGTCGCCGCCCGCAGGGCGTGCCAGGTCCACGGCGGGCGTCGATGATCGCTCCGGCGTACGCCATGGTTCTCCTCGCCGCGCTCACTGCGACGTGGGTCCTGGCGGCATCACCGGCCGCCCAGCGGACAGCGCGGCACACGACGCCGCCGGTCGGGTCCGAGGTCGGCACACCACCCGTGCGCGACCTGCCCGCCGCGCTCCTGGCGGGTCTGCAGCTGTCGAGCTGGCCGGACGGGTTGGACGCCGATCTCGCGAACGCCGGCGCACCCGAGTGGCTGCACGACAAGTGCCTGGACGTCTCCGACCGCAACGCCAGCCGGTGCACCTACGGCTCGCCCGGCGCCACGCGAAAGGTCGCGCTGCTGGGCGACTCCGTGGCGGTGAGCTGGCTGCCGGCACTGCGGCGGGTCGGCTCGCTGCGCGATGCACGCATCCACGTGCTGACCCGCCGCCAGTGCGCGAACCTGCGGGCTGAGGTGAGCCCGGCCTGCACGCAGCACCAGGACTGGGCCCTGGAGCAGGTACGCCGGCTACGACCGGACGTGGTCGTGATGTCGGCGCGGTACCAAGGCGGTCAGACCCCCGAGCAGTGGCTCGACGGCACCGTGCGCATGCTCGCCCAGATCGCGCCGTACACGAAGCGCATCGTCATCCTGACGCCGCCGCCCGGCACCGGGAACCTGCAGTCGTGCTACACCCGGCTGTCGGAGCCGCGGGACTGCACCGGCCAGGTGTCCGAGCGATGGCGCACCTACGCCGGTGCCGAGCAGGAGGCCGCCACGTCGGCCCGCGCCGTCTTCGTCGACTCACGGCAGTGGTTCTGCGTGGCCGACACGTGTCCAGCGGTCGTCGCGGAACTCCCGGTGCTGTTCGACGGTCGGCACCTGACCGCGGTCTACGCCGCGGTCATCGCACCGAGCATGGTGACGCTGTTCAGGTGACGAGCAGGACGACACCGACGGCCGTCCCGAGGGTGATGACGGCGGTACGCAGCACGGCAGCTGGAAGCCGGCGCGCGACGGACACCCCGAAGGTGGCGCCGAGGTAGGCGCCCACGGCCAGCAACCCGGCGTACGCCCACGCCACCTCGGCGGAAACCAGGAAGACGACCACGCCGACGACGTTGATCAGCAGGGATAGCACGCCCTTCAACGCGTTGAGGCGCTGCAGGTCGTCGGCGAGGAGCACGCCGAGGACCGCCAGCAGCAGCACGCCGAGACCCGCTCCGAAGTACGAGCCGTAGATGGCCCCCAGCCCGACCCCGAGTCGCGCACCCCAGTGCACGCCGGGGGAGCCGTGCCGTTGGGTGCTGAGAGCTGCGGCAAGCCGCGGCTGCACCGCGAGCAGCGCGCACGAGAGCAGCACGAGGTAGGGCACGACCGCGCGGAACGTCGTCTCCGGTGTGATGAGCAGCAGCACCGCCCCTGCGATCCCGCCGAGGACGGCGAAGGGCAGCAGCGCACGCACCCGGGAGCTCTGTCCCTCGAGCTCGCGTCGATAGGCGACGGACCCGCCGGCGTATCCCGCGAGCATCCCCACCGACGACGTGACGTTGGCCGCGATCGGGGATACGCCGACGGCGAGCAGCGCCGGGAACGAGATCAGCGTCCCCCCGCCCGCGACGGCGTTGACGGCGCCGCCCAGCAAGCCGGCGCCGCCGACCAGCACCAGGTCGCCCACGGACATGGCACCGACGCTAGGTCGGCCACGGCGTCTGAGGTGGGAGGATGCCGTCGTGGAATGGTCCAACTGGGCCGGCAACCAGCTCATGGACCCGGTGCGCGTTGTGAAGCCGCGGTCCGTCGACGAGATCGCCGGCGCCGTGAAGCAGGCGGCGGCCGACGGTCTGCGGGTCAAGGCGATCGGCTCTGGTCACTCCTTCACCGCGATCGGCCTGACCAACGGCGTGCTGCTCGACATGTCGGCGTACAACGGCCTGGTCTCTGCCGACCCGACCACCGGTCTCGTCACGGCGCAGGCCGGCCTGCCTCTGCACCGGCTCAACGCACTGCTTCCCGAGCACGGGCTCGGCCTCACCAACATGGGCGACGTCGACGTGCAGACCGTGTCGGGTGCGGTCTCGACCGGCACGCACGGCACCGGTCGCGACAGCGCCGGTTTCGCGGCTCAGATCGCCGGCTTGGAGCTGGTGCTCGCCGACGGCTCCGTCGTCATGTGCAGTGCCACGGAGCGGCCGGAGCTGTTCGCCGCAGCACGCGTCGGGCTCGGTGCGCTGGGCGTCATCAGCACGGTCACGTTCCAGGCGGAGAAGGCGTTCGTGCTCGAGGCCGACGAGCGACCGATGCCGCTCGACGACGTCCTCGACGGGTTCTTCGACCTCGTGGCTGCCAACGAGCACTTCGAGTTCTACTGGTTCCCGCACACCGACATCGCGTTGACCAAGCGCAACAACCGGACCGACGCCGAGGTGAAGCCGCTGTCGAAGGCGAAGGCCTTCATCGACGACGAGCTGCTGTCCAACGGGGTCTTCGAGCTGACCTGCCGGCTCGGCCGCCGGATGCCGACGGTCATCCCGCGGATCAACAAGGTCGCGGCCCGGGCGCTGACTGCCCGCACCTACATCGACGCGGCGCCCAAGGTCTTCACCTCACCGCGACGGGTGCGCTTCTGCGAGATGGAGTACGCCGTACCGCGCGAGGCACTGCCCGACCTGTTCCGCGAGCTGCGCAGCCTGCCTGACCGGCATGGTCTGAAGGTGTCGTTCCCTGTCGAGGTCAGGGTCGCGCCCGCCGATGACGCGACGCTGTCCACCGCCTTCGGGCGCGACACGGCGTACATCGCCGTGCACATGTTCAAAGGCAGTGCCTACGACCCGTACTTCCGTGCGGTCGAGAAGCTGTACGACGCAGTCGGCGGGCGGCCGCACTGGGGCAAGCTGCACACCTTGGAGGCCGAGCAGCTGCGCGCGCGCTACCCGCGGTTCGATGAGTTTGTGGCACTGCGCGACTCGCTTGATCCGGAGCGGCGCTTCGGCAACGCCTACCTCGAGCGCGTGCTGGGGTAGAGGTGCGCCGACCCCTGGCGGTCGGGGTCGTGGCCGTTGTCCTGGCCGTCCTCGTCGCCGCCATGACGTGGTGGTTGCTGCGTCCGTCCGATGGCGCCCCGGACGAGCGACCGCCCTTGCACCGCGGCGAGACGTACGGCATCGACGTCAGCAGCCACCAGGGGACCATCGACTGGGAGCGCGTCGTCCGCGATGACATCGCCTTCGCCTACATCAAGGCGAGTGAGGGCGGCGACTTCGTCGATGCACGCTTCCGGGAGAACTGGGCCGGCGCGAAGGCCGCTGGCGTTGCCCGCGGCGCGTATCACTTCTTCACGCTGTGTCGTCGCGGGGGAGAGCAGGCGGAGCAGTTCCTGCGGGTCGCGCCGGCCGAAGCCGGCGCGCTCTCACCCGCAGTCGATCTGGAGCTCATCGGCAACTGCGCGGCGCGGCCGGAGCCGGCCAGTGTGGCTGCCGAGCTGCGGGTGTTCCTGACGCGCGTCGAGGCAGCCTGGGGTCGCTCCGTCCTGCTGTACGTCGGCGACGAGTGGGAGCGCCGCTATCCCGTGCTTCGTACGTCGGATCGGCCGCGCTGGGTGAAGGCGTCAGGTCGACCCGCTCCGCCGTGGGTCGTGTGGCAGCGGCGTGCGCTGGCCGACGTCGACGGCGTGACCGGACCCGTCGATCTCGACGTGGCCCGCCTCGCCGAGCTGAACCGGTAGCCCGGCTGGCACGGATCAGCCGGCTGACCTCGGTGGCCTGGTCGCCCTCGACCAGGAGGAGGTCGAAGCGCTGCCGGTCCCTTCCCGGCCGCGGTGCCACGGGCGGGCCTCCCCGCGCGACCTTGGTGCCGCCGTACGGCGCCTGGATCGCCGTCTCCTCGTCCTGATCCCAGACCAGCGGCCAACCCAAGGCTGCACGCCAGAACACGCCCACGTCCCGGGTGCCGTCGCAGGCCAGCTCCCCGAGGAAGCCGCACCCGGCGAGGAACGCGTTTCCCGGCTCGATGACGCAGAACTCGTTCGCCCCTGGGTCGGCCAGGACCACGTGCTCCTCCTCGGGTCGAGCGCGGCCATCACGGCACGACAGGCGAGTCGGGGGTACGGAGCGCGGCGGTGATCCGGCGCGCCAGCTCCTGTGCTTCACCTGGGCCGTACGTGAGCACGCCGTTGTACATGTCCAACGCCTGATACTGCTGCTGCGCCAGCGGCACTCCTGGCGGCAGCGCGGCCACGTGGAAGTGCACATGTCGGTTGGCCTGCATGCTGCCGAGGGAGAGCAGGTACAGCCTCTCAGTGGGAAGAGCGGCCTGCATGGCCAGGCCCACGCGCCTGACGACGGCAAGGAATCGGCCGTACTCGTCGTCGGTGAGGTCGGTCAGGACGTGCTCGACGTGTCGGCGGGGTACGACGAGTGCCTGGCCGGGCAGCGTCGGGAAGCGATTGAGGAAGGCGACGAACTCGCCGTCATCGAAGAGGGTGATGTGCGGATAGTCAGGGTCGCCGTTGAGAAAAGCGCATACGAAGCACTCGGCCTTGCTCAACTCGACGTACACCGTCATGTCGAATGCGTCGCGCTCCACGGCCGGAGCGTAATTCTGGCTCGTGTAGCAGCGTCAGCGGCCGCAGCGGTCAACACGTGCCCAGGGCCAGTCGGTCGCGACCCAGTGCGAAACGGCGTCGGCGAGTGGCACATCGAGGGCGGCTCTGTCGGCACGCACCCAGGACTGCACCGTGACGTCCCACTCGTCGGAGCGCGAGGGATACAGGTAGACGCAACCGATCACATCGCTGTCGCTTGGGTCGAGGACGGTGAAGGTGAAGCCGGCACCCCTCGTGAAGTCGCCGGCGTGGCGTCGGAGGTCGTTGAGGTTCTGCTCGAGCGTCATGCCGCTTGGTGGCGGCCAGTTGCCGTCGGGATAGCCGGGAGTGGAGCGGATGTGCTCGATGCTCGACGTCCAGGCGGCAAGATCCGGCTGGTTGTGCTGGGGACCCAGCGGCTCAAGCCGGAACTGCTCCGTGACGAGCGACGTGGGCGGCTCGAACTCGGAGGGCACGAACCCATCCGATGACATGACCGGAACCGTAGTGGGCGGTCGTCCACAGGTCGCAAGGCCTTTTTCTACGGTCTTGACAGAGTATGTTCTTCGAACTAATGTTCGAACATGACCGCAGCGCCCGTCGAGCGTACGACGGTGTTCGCTGCGCCTGAACCGCGTCGCGATCCGGTCGATCCGACCTTCGATCCGGCTGACCCCTTCGGTCCGTTCGACCGCGATGAGTTCCGCGTGGACCTTGCTGATCTCGCTGGGTCGGCGCGCGATGGATGGGTCAGGTGGGCCCGTGAGTGCCGGCTCATCGCGCGACTGGCCGCGCAGGTCCCGCGCTCGCGGTTCGACACCCGCGGTGCCACGCCCTGGACCTCGTTCCTGCGTGAGATCGCGGTCGCGAAGCGGTGCAGCGACCAGGCTGCGGCCAACGAGATCCACATCGCCGTCGCGTTGCTGGCGGTGCACCCGCGGACTCTTGCGCTGCTCGAGGCCGGCGCGATCCCGCAGTACAACGCGCGGACCCTCGTCGCCGAGTGCGCCGGCATGGACCGCGAGGCGATCGCGGCGGTCGAGGATGAGGTCGCGGAGCGCGCCTGCCGGCTGTCGCCGAGCCGCATCACTGATGCCGTGCGCAAGATCGAGCTGCGTTACGACGCCGACGCGGCAGCAGTCCGTGCCGCCAAGGCCACCCGTGCGCGGGGCGTGAAGGTGGAGGCGCAGCCCGAAGCGCAGGCCGACCTCATCCTGTCCGGGCCGGCGTTGCAGGTCGTGCAGGCCTACGAGCGGTTGACGGCCGATGCCAAGGCCGCACGCACCCCCGGTGACCCCCGTGGCCTCGACGCTCTTCGCTTCGACCTGGGCATCGCGAGCCTCGCCGGCGGAGTGGCCGACGACGTGGCCGACGACGTGGCCGACGACGTGGCCGACGACGTGGGTGCGAGCACCGGCGAGCTCGCGACCGTGTCGGTTCCTGGTGCGCCGGCCATGACTTCCGACCGACGCTGCAGCCGGCCGATCCGCGCGAACATCCAGGTGCCGGTCACGACGGCGCTCGGGCTCGACAACGACCCCGGCTGGCTCGACGGATACGGCTGGATCAGTGCACCGCAGTGCCGCGAGTGGCTCGCCGTGGCGGAGCTGCGTCAGGTCTGTGTGACCGCCACCGGCCAGGTGGTCGACGTAGCCGACCGTGTGGTGCGTCCCGAGCCGACCCCGACCGCGATCCGCGAGGCGCTCCTCGCGATGGTCGCCCAGCCCGGTGAGATCAGCCCCAAGACCTACGAGGAACAGCCCCACTACGTCCCGAGTGACGCGCTGGCTGAGTTCGTCGACATGCGCGACGTCTACTGTGACGGCCCGACCGGTCGCCGCGTGCCGGCGAAGCGCTGCGAGGCCGATCACGGCATCGCCTATCCCCAGGGCCCCACCGCCGCGTGGAACCTCGTCGACCGGGCCACGCGCACCCACGTCCTGAAGCACGACGGATGGACACCGCTGCGGATCCCCGGCCGCACGATCTGGTTCAGCCCCGCCGGTCAGGCCGTCGAGGTGGAGCACTGGATGAACCCCCCACCCGACTTCGATGCCGACGCCGAGCTTCCCGAACCCGATGAGCTGCACGAGATCGATGCCGAGCTCGTGCGCGTGCCGACGCGGGCGGACGACCGGCCCTGGAAGACGCCACCTCTTGACAACGATCCGCCGCCCTTCTGACGTTGGTTCGCTGCTGCACGCCCGGGTACGGGCCAGCCATGGGCACCCTGGACGAGACCAACCCGTCGCTATGGGTGGAGACCACCCGCGACGAGCAGCCGCAGACGACCGACCTGGTCGCGCTCGGGGTTGTCGACGTGGTCGTCGTCGGCGCCGGCATCACCGGGCTGTCGACGGCGCTGGTGCTGGCAGAGCGTGGGGCACGGGTCGCGGTGCTGGAGGCGGGACGCATCTGCAGCGGCGTGACGGCGTACACGACCGCGAAGGTGACCAGCCTGCACGGCCTGATGTACGACGGGCTCCGCAAGCACCGCGGGGACGGAGTTGCCAAGGCGTACGCCGACGCCAACCAGGCGGCCGTCGAGCAGGTGGCGACCTGGGTGGACCGATACGACATCGACTGCGACTTCAGCCGGCGGCCGGCGTATACCTACACGACTGAGTCCGAGCGGGTCGGTGACGTTCAGGCCGAGGTGGCGGCTGCGCAGAGCCTCGGTCTGCCGGTCACTTTCACGACGAACACCGAGCTTCCGTACGCCGTGGCCGGCGCGATCCGGATGGACGGCCAGGCGCAGTTCCACCCTCGGCGCTACTGCCTCGGTCTGGCGGCCGCGTTCACCGGACTCGGCGGCCAGATCGTCGAGCATGCGCGCGTGACGGGAGTCAGTGCCGGCTCGCCATGTGAGGTCCAGCTGGACGACAGCACGGTCACGGCAGACAACGTCGTCCTCGCCACGCACCTGCCGATCCTCGACCGCGGGCTGTTCTTCGCGAAGACGCACCCGACCCGGTCCTACGCCACCGCTGTCCGCCTGAAGGGCGACGTCCCGCGAGGCATGTACCTCAGCGCCGACTCCCCGACCCGCTCGGTCCGCTCCGCCGAGGGCGACACGCTCGTCATCCTCGGGGGCGAGGGCCACAAGGTCGGCCAGGACCCCGACACCCGCGAGCGGTACGCCGCACTGGAGCAGTGGGGTGCACGGGAGTGGAACGTCGAGGAGGTCGTCCACCGCTGGTCGGCGCAGGACTACATGTCCGGCGACGGCATCCCGTACGTCGGTCGCCAGCTCCCGGGCTCGCAGGTGTTCGTGGCGACCGGCTTCGGCAAGTGGGGGATGACCAACGGCACCGCCGCGGGCGGCATCATCGCCGACCTGATCGGCGGAACGGCGACGAACGCGTGGGCCGACGCGTTCCACGCGGCTCGCGTCATCGGACCGCTGACGTCGATGGACACCTACAGGGAGAGCATCGACGCGGTCGGGGGCCACCTCATCGGTGATCGGCTCAAGACGCTCAACCCGCCGGACGCGGACACGCTCGCGGCCGGCGAGGGCGGCATCGTCAAGCTCGATGGTGACAAGGTCGCGGCCTACCGGCACCACGACGGCAGCATCACCGCGGTGTCACCGGTGTGCCGGCATGTCGGCTGCCTGGTCGCCTTCAACACGGCCGAGAAGACATGGGACTGCCCGTGCCACGGCTCGCGCTACACCCTGGACGGCAAGGTCATCCAGGGCCCATCGGTCCATGACCTCGAGCAGAAGCGGTAGTCACCACCCACGCAGGTCGACGTCGTACACGTCCATGACCTCCTCACCGTCCACGACGTAGATCCGCTCGTGCAGCGCGACCGTCGGGTCGACGTGTGCGGGGTGCGCCCGCACGAGGTCACCGACGGCGAAGTCGTGGCCTTCCTCCGCGGAGAAGGTCGTGTGCTCGTCGGAGCAGAACCACACGACACCGCCGGGGATGTGCGGGTTGCCGTGGTCCATGCCCAGCGACTTGAGGCCGAGGTCTGCGACGCGCCAGCCACCCTTGTTGACCGAGATGACCCGGGCCAGCACGGTCAGCGCCTGCTGGAACGGCAGGCCCTGCGGGCCGTACGTCGTGTCCATCAGCAGGTATGACCCCGCCTGGATCTCGTTGGCCCAGGTGTTGATCGCGTAGTTGCCGGTGCCGCCCGCGGACACGAGGTCGCCGCCGACGTCGGCGGACGCCTTGAGCAGGCGCGTCATGCACTCCTCGGTCTGCCGCGACTTCTCGGCGGGCTCGTCGACGAGCATGACGTGGCCCTCGTAGCCCATCACGCCGCGCACCTCGAGGCCCTTGGTCCGCGCGTAGTCGGCCAGTCGGCCGGCGTCGTCGGGCTCGCACCCGCACCGCGGCAGGCCGATGTTGACGTCGATGACCACCTCGCGCACGCCGCCCGCGGCCGCGGCGTCGACGGTGATGTCGCTGTCGACCGCGAGGGTGACCCGCGCACCGGACTCGACGACGACGCCGAGCCGCCTGGCGTCCAGCACCTCGTTGGCGAGCATGAGGTCCGCACCGAGGCCGGCGGCTGCCAAGCCCTCGACCTCGCGGATCGTCGCGCAGGTGAACCCGTGGTGCCCGATGGCGTACTGCAAGCGAGCCAGCGACGTCGTCTTGTGTGCCTTCACGTGCGGCCGCAGCCGCGGACCCGGCAGCGCCGCGGCCATCGTCTGCAGGTTGTGCTGCAGTGCCGCCCGCTCGACCAGCAGCGCCGGTGTCTGGAGCTGCTCGGTGCGCACGGCGCACCGTATCCCGTGCGGGAAACCGGGACGAAACAGACATGTCGCCACGGAAATGGTGGGGCCTGCACCCGACCGCGCCGGGCCGAGCGGTAGTCCAGATTGTCCGTTGTGTCGCACACACGACAGTCCGTCTGTCCCGCAGGCGACAGCGCGCACGCGTGCTGTCGCGCAGTCTCGCTGCATCGGACATCCCAACCCGTAAGGAGCAGGACATGAGCGGCAACGACTACATCGACGGACCGGTAGACGACCAGGTGATCGGCGAGTTCGACGACGTCGAGGGGCACGGTCTCAAGGAGATCGCCGTCGGGCTCGGTGTCGCGGCAGCCGTCGTGGGCAGCGCCGGCGCCTCCATCGCCGCGCACTCGTCGGCGTCGGACAGCGCCTCGGTGCGGGCGCCCTCGGTGACGGTGGGCATCGACGACCCGGTCGGCGGGGTCGACCGCACGACGGACTGGGCCCTCGCCACGACCCGCGCGGCCCGGGACACGGCGCTCAACACCGCGATCCGCACCGTCGATGACACGACGCAGCTGGCGAGCGACACCATCCGCGGGGTCGACCAGACCGTGCAGGACACCACGCAGTACGCGGTGAACACGGCCAATGAGGTCGTCAACGCTGCCCTGACGGATGTGAACAACACCGTCGACACGGCGACCACGGTCGCCAGGGACACGGTGAGCACGGCGGGAACGACCGTGCGCGACACGGTCCACACGGTTCGGCAGACGGTCAACGACCTTGACGTGTCGGTGGGGGCGGGTGTCTCCGACGGAGGCGTGGACGTCTCGGCTGGCGCCGCGGGCCACGACGTGGACGGCCACGTCGGTTAGGCCTGGGGGGAAGCACGCGGCGGGCGGTCCTTCTGGGGGGATCGCCCGTCGCGTTTCTCAGCCGCGTTGCGCGTTGCGCGAAACGTGCCGCAGCACGGTCTTCACCTCGTACGGCGTCAGCGTCGGGTGCTTGGAGAGCAGGCGCGCAACCAGTCCGGCCACGTGCGGCGCCGCGTAGGAGTTGCCGGTCGTCACGATCGACCCGCCGTTGAGCCATGGCACGGTGACGCCGATGCCCGGCGCGCCGAACTCCACGGGCGGGGTCGGGTTGCAATCGAGGTCGTAGGGGCCGGCTCCGTCGTTCGCGGCGACGGACACGACGGACGCGAACTGGGACGGGTAGCTCGGCGCCGGAGCGTTGTTGACCGCGCAGACCAGGACCACACCGCGGAACGCCGCCTCATCCGCGATCTCGTAGAACAACGTGCGGTACTCCGGCCGGCTCGTCGACAGGCTGAGGTTCACGACACGGGCGATGGTCATCGCGTGGCGCAGGCCGTGCGCGAACACGGGCCCCTTGCCGGACAGTCGCTCGCCGAGGACGCGCACGCTGTGCAACCGGCACTGCGGGGCTACGGCGCGGATGATGCCCGCGCACGCCGTGCCGTGCCCGAACAGGTCCGTGTGCGGACCATCAGCGGCGATGACCTGCTCGGCAAGCGGATCCCAGGTGAGTGCAACGGCGCTGCTGACCGGGCCGACGGCGGGGTGCGTCGGATCGATGCCGCTGTCGACGACAGCCACGTCGACGCCCTGCCCGTCTGCGCCGTCGAACGCCCAGTCACGGGTGATCTGCAAGGCCGCTACCGGGACACCGGTGAGGCGGTCGGGGAGAAAGTCCTCCGACCACGCCGGCCTCAGGCCCCCGGACGTGCTGCCACCCGTTCGGTGTGCGCGACGACCTCGCGGACGAGCCGCACTGCCAGTCGCCGATCGGCGGCGCTGTGACGGCTGAGCAGGGCGAACACTTCGGCCAGCTCGGCGAGATCCCGGTCGACCGGAGGTACGGCGACGGCGAGTGAGGAGGCGATGTCGGCCAGCTCCGCGTCGGCGGCCGCGGCGGTGGCCACTGCTGTCAGCAGCACGGATCCCATCCGGGTGAACGCGCGCGATCCCTCGAGGGCGATCGCTGCCTGGTCGGCGAACACCTGCAGCAGAGCCATGTCCTGCACGGCCCCCGGGCGGGCGGTGTCTCGGTCGAGCAGAGTGAGCACGCCGAGCATCGTGGTCGCCGAGGCGACGGGGACGGCCAGGATCTCGCGCGGTACGTAGCCGGTCGACTCGGCGACGTCGCGGGCGAAGCGCGGGTCGTCGGCGGGGGAGTCGATGGACACCGGTTGGCCCGACTGCACGACCCAGCCGGCCACGCCTTGCGAAGCAGGGATGCGCATCCCCGTCACATCCTGGGCACCTGCGCCGGCGGCCGTGGTGTAGACGAGCTCACTCTCGTCGTCGGTCAGCAGGGCCAGCGAGCAGGCGGCAGCGCCGAAGAGCCTTCTCGCCGTGTCTGCGAGAGCAGCCAGTAGCCGGCTGGTGTCGGGCGGCGCGACCGCCGGGCCGATCGCTTGGGCAACCCGGCCGAGCTCTGCGAGCAGTGCGTCGGGCGACGTCACCCTGGCCTCCCTCGGACGTCTGGCGAGCGTGCGATCGGGAGTGAAGCACGAATGACGCCGGTCGCGGCGTCGTCCTCAGATCGTCTGGACGATCAGCACCGAGCAGCTGGCATGGTGCGCCACGCGGTTCGGGACGCTGCCGAGCAGGAACCGCGCCGCGCCCTGCATGCCGCGGTTTCCGACGACGATGAGGTCGGCGTCCTTGTCCGCTGCGATGGCGAGGAGGACCTCGGCGGGGTTGCCCGGTGCCGAGACGGTGCTGGCGAAGGGCGCGGTCGCGTCCAGCATCATCATCGCGTGCTCGAGCGCCTCGTCGGCCTCCTGCCGCTGCTGCTCGACGAGCTCGGCAGGGTCGAGCAGTAAGCCGCCGGCGGCACCGCTCATGGCCAGAACCGCGGCGTGCGCGACCGGCCGGTAGGCCGACACGATGGCGAGGCGGGCCCCGCACAGCGCCGCCAGCTCGCCGGCGCGACGGACGGCTTCCTGGGCACTGGGCGATCCGTCGGTCCCGACGACGATGGAGCGGTACATGCGGCGTGGCCCCCCTTGATCACGGTGATGATCAACATCATCCGTGGGTGGGCTGCGCGCGTCGGTAGGGAACTTGCCCTACCTTTACCCGGTTTGTCGCGGCCGTCCGCCGAGCGCCTCCGCGAGCTCGGTACGCCGCTCGATGTCGAGCTTGGTGTAGGCGTTGCGCAGGTGCTTCTCGACTGCCTTCACGGTGACGAAGAGCCGCGCCGCGATCTGCCGGTTGGTCTGCCCCTGTGACGCCAGGTCGGCGACTTCGCGCTCGCTCGGCGTGAGGGCGTCCGGGCCGATCAGCGCCGTGCGGCGCGGTCTCGCCCCGGTTGACAGCAGTAGGCGCCGCGCCGCCTCCGCAACGGGGGTCGCACCGCACGAGGTCGCCAGGTCGAGCGCCCGTCGAAACGGCGCCTGGGCTTCACCGACCTGACCGGCCGCCCGCAGCGCTATGCCCAGCTGCAGGCATGCCCGCGCGGTTGCCAACCGAGCCGGCGACGCACTGAGCACTGCGACCGCCTCGCCGAAGAGCTCGAGCCGTTGCTCGCGTGGTGCGATCAACCCCCCGGCGTACAGCGCTCGGCCGAGGGGCCGTGGCAGACCGAACGCCCGGGCTCGGGCCAGGTCGTCCGCGAGAAGTGCTGATGCGCGATCCACGTCACCGGCAGAGGCGAGCGCCGGGGCCACGTCCGTGCGCCAGGCCCACTCGCCCGGGTTCTGGATGCCGCGGTGTTCGCACCACTCACCGACCGCCAGCAGGTCGTCGATACCGCCGTCGTCCTGGCGTCGCAGCCGCACCTCACCCCTGGCGTGCAGCAGCAGCGCGTCGAAGCGGTCCAGCGCGGACGTGGGCTGCGCAGCAGCCGCCACCACCTCGGCCGCGGCGTCCACCAGGCCGCGTTCGAGGAGGACCGTCGCCAGGCACGAAGCGGCGTAGCGGGCACCGCTGGATCCCATGCCACGCGTCCTCGCGATCGCGTCGCGCGCCAGCTCCTCTGCCCGGTCCAGCTCCCCGAGCTCCCAGGCCAGCCAGGCGCGCGTCGAGCGGATGGGTACCAGCGGCGCGTCCGTGCCGCGGTCGTACGCCATCTGCTCGCCGCGCAGCATCTCGCGCTCCCCGGCGGCGTGGTCGCCGACGACCGACAACAGTGACGCGGTGTAGAGCCAGCTCGGAGACTCGGGTCCTTCGTCGCGAAGCATCTGGCCGTCGGCGAGGGCCTGCAGCGCCAGCGCCTTGACCTCCTGGTGCGGGGCACACTGGAACAACCGTGCGGTCCCGAGGTGGCCGATCGCGAGCCGCTCACCGCGGGTGGACCCGGTCAGGCCGGTCGCGAGCTCCTCCGCGTCTGCCACGAACGAGGGCGTCGACAGGTCGCTGCTCTCGACGAGCCACAACCGCTCGCTGCGCAGACGAAGGACGGTCTCGCGATCGATCCCGGCCGAGTCGGCGAGCACCGCGTCGAGGAAGGCGAGTGCCTCGGCGTACCTGCGTCGATAGGCGAGCCCGCGGGCCAGCGGCAGTGCTGCCATCGACCGCAGACAGGGATCCTCGGTCGTCTCGAAGACCTCCTGCAGATGGGTCAGCGCCTGCGGGTCGCGCACGACGGACTCGGACTCGCCGAGCTCGAGCAGCAGGCGCGGGTCGTGCGACGACGGGTCCTCGTCGAGCGCCCGCCGAAACAGCGAGACCGCGACGTCGGGCGCGCCGGTCTCCAGAGCTTGCGTGCCGGCCGCGCGGAGCTCCTCGCGGACCCAGGCGTCCGCGGCCGGGTCGGTGCGCAGAAGGTGCCTTGCGACCTCGTCATGCGGTGCGTTGGCGAGAGCCAGCAGACGGGCGGCCTCCCGGTGCCGCCGGGAGCGCAGGCCGCGCGGCATGTGCCGGTAGATCGCAGACTGCACGAGCGGGTGGACGAAGCGGAGCGGACGACCCGGCTTGAGCAGGTGTGCCTCGACGAGGTCGTCGACGACCAGCTCGGCCTCCTCGGCCGGCACGCCGGCGACCGCAGCAACCAAGGGCAGGGTCGCGTCGCGGCCGAGCAAGGCTGCTGTGCCCGCCACGTCAACCGCGATGTCACCGAGTCGGCTCACCCGCAGCAGTGCGGATCGAGCCACCGTCGTCGACCCGAGCTCGCGCAGTCGCGGAGCGTCCTCGTCGACGGGCCGAAGGTGTTCGACCGCGGCCTCTTCGAGGAGCTGGCGGAGCAGGAGTGGGTTGCCGCCCGTCGTGTCGACGCACACCCGGGTGAAGCTCTCGCTCGGAACGTCGCCGAACCAGCCCCGGGCGACCGCAGCGGTCGCCGCCGCAGAGAGCGTCTCGAGCTTGAGGGTCATGTCCGCGCGGTCGGCCAGCTGCTCGAGCTCCGACGTGCGCGCGGCGATGGCGGATGGCCGGGCAGCGAGGACGAGGACCACCTGGAGCCCCCGCAGTCGGCGCGCGAGGTAGACCAACAGCTTCAGGCTCGCCGAGTCGGCCCAGTGAGCGTCGTCGACCATCACGACCAGAGGGCCGGCAGCGGCGCGTGCCGTGCACAGCCCGAACAGTCCCTGCAGCGCGTCGAGCTCCGCCGTGCGCGCCTCGCCCGCTCCCTGAGCCGCCGATCGCCCGAGGGCCGCGGCTGCGGCTGGCGTGGTGGCGTGCGCCGCGACGTCGTCGACGAACAGCTGCCGGGCGACGCCGAACGGCAGCTCCCGTTCGAGCTCTCCCGCCGTCGCCGCGGTCACGTCCATGCCTCGCGCCGTGGCACGTCGCCAGAGCTCGAGGAGGAGCTCGGTCTTGCCGACCCCCGGCAGGCCCTCGATGAGGATCATCCGGCCGCTGCGCGTGCTCGAGACGTCGTCGAGCACCGACTCCGCGGCAGCCAGATCGGCGTCGCGCTCCAAGAGCACCGAACTCACCACCCCCGGCGCCGGACGGTGCTGGAGCCCCCCGGCGCGCTGCTGGTATCCCCGTGACCAGCGGCTATATCGTCGCAGATCGGGCGAAGCCGGGCAACCGACATAGGGCTGTGCGCGTCAGGGGAAGCGAGCGCTCCAGAGCAGCGACGTCACGGCGGCGGCAACGGCAGCGAGCAGGCCGAGACCGGCCAGGGTCGCGGTGACCTCCTTGCGCTCCGTGGTGAAGCCGACCTGGCTGCCGATGTCGGAGTAGACGCCGTTGAGCTCCTCGCCCGACTTCGCGGTGTAACTCCTGCCGCCGGTCGCTGACGCGAGCGCGGCGAGCGAGGGCGCATCGACGGGGACCGGGACGATCTGGCCCTGCACGTTGACGACGCCGGCCTCCGTCCCGTAGGCGATCGTCGAGACCGGGATGCCGAGCTCGTTGGCGGCGGCGGCGGCATCGGCGAGCGAGCGGCCGATCGTGTTGGCGCCGTCGGAGAGAAGCACGACGCGAGCCGGCGGCGGCTTCCTGCTGTCACTGCCGGGCACGTTCCGGATCGCGTTCAGGGCCGCGATGACGGCCTCACCGATGGCCGTGCCGCCGGCCATCTGCAGGCCGTCGACGGCGTCCCGCACCGCGTCGTGGTCCTGGGTCGGCGTGGCGACGACCGCGGCCACCGCGTTGAACGACACGAGCCCGACGTTGAACTGCTTCGGCAGCCGGTCGATGAAGGCCTTGGCGGACGCCTGGGCGGCGGTGAACCGGTCGGGGGATACGTCGATCGCCTGCATGGACGCGGACGTGTCCATGGCCACGACGATCGTGGCGCGCTCGCGCGGCACCTTGACCTCGGCCTCCGGCTTCGCGAACGCGGTGGTGAGGGCGACGAGCGCGATCAGCAGCAGACCGGCCGGGATGTGCCGGCGCCACCCCGGTCGCTTCGGGGCCACGGACGCGAGCAGGTCGAGCTCGGTGAACCGCGCGGCGTAGACCGGCCGTCGGGTCTGCATCCAGATGTAGCCGCCGACCAACGCCGCGACGAGCAGGAGCAGCAGCAGCCGGACCGGCTCGGTGAACGCGAACCCGTCCATCAGCGCACCACCGCTGCTCGGCCGGCGGCGCGCAGCCGCCGGCGCGTGGCCAGGAACGTCGCGAGGTCGACGAGCCAGTCGCGGTCGGTGCGCAGCACGACGTGCCCGGCGCCGGCCCGGCGGACGGCTGCGGCATGACCGGAGCGGCGCTGCGCCGCGGCGGCGGCGTACCGCTCCCGAAGTGCCTTGCTCCGCGTCTGCACCTCGAGGTGCCGGCCTGTCTCCGGGTCCACCAACCGCAGTACGCCGACGTCGGGCAGGGTGAGCTCGCGTGGGTCGAGGACCTCGGCGACGATGACGTCGTGGCGGGTCGCGAGCATCCGCAGCGGCCGCGCCCATGGCGGTTCGACCCCGGGCGGTGACAGCAGGTCCGACAGCACGACGACGAGGCCGCGGCGGCGCGGCGGGTTGAGGACGGCGGCCAGGCCGGCGGCGAGATCGGGCCCGGCGCCCTCGGCGCGCGGTTCCGTGAGCAGCCGGTGCAGCAGTGCGAGCGATGCGTCGCGGCCGCCCCGTGGCGGCAACCGGCGCATGCCTTCGGAGCCGAGCACGACCGCACCGACCCGGTCGCCCGGTCCAGCCGCGAGGTGCATGACGGCTGCTGCGACGGCGAGGGCGATGTCGCGCTTCTCGCACCGCACGGTGCCGAACGACATCGACGCGGTCAGGTCGACGAGCAGCGTGGTCTCGAGCTCGCGCTCGGCGACGGCATCACGGACGTGCGTCTGCTGCGTTCGTGCCGTCACCGACCAGTCGATCCGGCGTACGTCGTCTCCCGGTCCGTAGAGGCGCGCCTCGGCGGCTTCGGTTCCGGGCCCGAACAGGAACCCGAGGTGGTCGCCGGCGAGCATGCCGTCGAGCCGGCGGGCGACGTCGAGCCGGAGCCGCCGAGCCGACGCCTCGGGTGCCAGTGGGACTCCGCTCATCTCGGGGCCCCCGCGGCATCGTGAGCGCAGCGAGCGATGTCGTGGGGTGAGTTCATGCCGCGCCGTTCTGAAGCTGCGACGGTGCGATCTGGGGCGCCGCGACGACCTGCAGGACACGCTCGATGATGCTCGGCGCGGCGACCGCGTCGGCGAGTGCCTCGTACGTCAGCACGAGGCGGTGCGACAGCACGTCTGTCGCGAGATCGGTGACGTCAGCCGGCAGCGCGTAGTCACGGCCGCGCAGCACAGCAAGGGCACGAGCCCCCTGCACGAGGCCGAGGCTGCCGCGCGGCGAGGCGCCATGGGCGATGAGCGGGGCGAGCTCCGGTGCGCCCCAGGGACCGGGGTCGCGGGTCGCCATGACGAGGCGCACGGCGTACTCCGCGACGGCGTGGTGGACGAAGACCGCGTCGACGGTCTGCTGCAGGTCGAGGAGCTCGTCCAGGGAGAGCACCTGCTCGGCGTGCGGTGGGTTGACCGCCATGCGTCGGACGATCTCCATCTCCTCGGACATCGACGGGTGGCCGACGACGACCTTGAGAAGGAAGCGGTCGCGCTGGGCCTCCGGGAGCGGGTAGACGCCCTCGCTCTCGATGGGGTTCTGCGTCGCGAGAACGAGGAAGGGCACGGGCAAGGGGTACGTCGTACCGCCGATGGAGACCTGGCGCTCCTGCATGACCTCGAGCAGCGCCGACTGCACCTTCGCCGGCGCCCGGTTGATCTCGTCGGCGAGCACCAGGTTGGCGAAGACCGGGCCGAGCTCGACGTCGAACGCCTCCCGTGACGGCCGGTAGATCCGGGTGCCGACGATGTCGGACGGCACCAGGTCCGGGGTGAACTGCAGGCGCACGCTCGAGCCGCCGACGACGGTCGCGAGGGTCTCCACCGCGAGGCTCTTCGCGACGCCGGGCACGCCCTCGAGCAGGCAGTGCCCGCGGGCGAGCAGGGCGACCAGGATCCGCTCGACCATCCGGTCCTGGCCGACGACGACCTTCTTGACCTCCATGAGCGCCCGCTCGAGCGAGCCGGCGGGGTCCGTGCTGGAGGCAGGCTTGCGTGCGGGGCTCATGGGGCTATTCGACACCCCGCCGCGTGAGGATCCCGTGAGATGCCGCTGGGAGCTTCCTGTGAGCGGAGCTACCAGGGGCGGTCGGCGGCGCTGATCACGATGAGGCGCTGGGTCGCGCGGGTGATGGCGACGTACAGCGACCGAAGCCCGGCGGCTCCCTCCGCGGCGATGTGCTCGGGGGACACGACCAGGCAGCCGTCGAACTCCATGCCCTTGGCCTGCCAGGTGTCGAGCACCTGCAGCCGTGGGTCGTCCGAGAGCAGCTCGCGCAGTCGCGGGGCGTCGGCGGCGGTCGCGACGACGCCGACCGTGCCCGTGACCTGCCCCAGCAGCTCGGCGACCGCGGCCCGGGCTGTTGCGTCGAGATCGACAACCTGGATCTGTACGACGGGGGCGTGGCCGGTCGACCGCACCGCAGCGGGCGGCGTGGCCGCTGGGTCGATCAGGGTGAGGACAGTCGCGGCCAGCTCGGCGATCTCGGTGGAGGTGCGGTAGTTCGTCGTGAGCTCATGCCGACGGAGCCGCCGCTTGCCGGCCACGCCGACGACGGCCTCGGCGGTCTCGTCCGGGTGGGGCCAAACCGACTGCGCCCAGTCGCCCACGACGGTCCACGTCCCGGAGCGGGCCCGGCGACCCAGGGCCCGCCACTGCATCGGCGACACGTCCTGCGCCTCGTCGACCACGACGTGCGCGTAGTCGCGGTGGGACTCGTCGGCCGACAGGTCCCGCTCGGCCCGGAACGACCGGTCGGCGAAGGTCGTCACCTCGCCGTAGTCGTCAGGGGTGGGCTCGTCGTCGTCGGGCTCCGGCGGGGCCGGCGGCGCACCGATCAGGTCGTCGAGCTCGTCGAGCAGAACCGCATCGGCGGCCGTCACGCTGTCGTTGTCCCGCCACGCGGCCGCGAGCAGCGCGACCTCGTCGGGGGTCAGCGCGCCTTGCGGCAGCCGGAGGTCCCCGGATCGCAACCGGTCGAACACCTCGTGCCTCTCGAGGACCGGCCAGAAGCTTGCGAGCGCCTGCTCGAAGACGGCGTCGTCGCGCAGGTCGATGTGCGCCTCCTCGCGCAGGTCGTCCTTCGCGCGGTCCGACCAGTCCTCGGCGCCGGCCGCACGGATCCAGGCGCGCACGACGAGGTTGGCGAGCGCGGTGCGGGCCTGGCCGTGCAGCGAGTTGTGGCTGCGGGGCGAGCGTTCGAGCTGTGAGCGGCGGGTCGCCTGCTCCTTGCCGGGGACCGTCACAGCCCGACCGCGAAAGACGATGCGGACGTCCTCGACGCGGGGGCGGCCGGCGGTGCGCGTCACCTTCTTCAGCACGTCAGCCATCCGCAGCGAGCCCTTGACGGCGGCGACGTCGGCAGAGTCGCGGCCGGTGACGGCGGTGCCGGTCACGAGCGTCTCCAGCGAGACGAGTCGTACCGAGGTCTCGCCGAGCGTCGGCAGCACCTGGCTGACGTAGTCGACGAAGACCGGTGACGGCCCGACGACGAGCACGCCTCGCCGGGAGAACCGCTCGCGGTGGCTGTACATGAGGAACGCCACGCGGTGCAGCGCGACAGCGGTCTTGCCGGTGCCGGGCCCTCCGGTCACGAGCAGCACTCCGTCGTCGGGGGCGCGCACCGCCTCGTCCTGCTCGCGCTGGATCGTCGCGACGATGTCGCGCATCCGACCCGTGCGCTCCTTCGACAGGGCCGCGAGGAAGGCACCGTCGCCGATGACCGTCGTGCCGACGAGGTCATCCGCGCGGGCAGGGTCGAGCAGCTCGTCCTCGACGGCGACGACCTTGTCCCCGCGGCAGGAGATCGTCCGCCGGCGTACGACGTCGTCGGGCTGGGCCGCGGTGGCCCGGTAGAACGCGGCCGCGGCCGGAGCGCGCCAGTCGACGACGAGCGCGTGCTGCTCCTCGGTGCGCACGCCGATGCGCCCGATGTGGTGGACGGTGCCGTCGTCGCGGTCCAGCCGGCCGAACACGAGACCGTCGGCGGCGGCGTCGAGCGTGGCGCGCCGGCCGGCGAAGTGCAGGACGGTCACGTCGCGCTCGTAGACCGCCTGTGGGGTGCCGCCGCCGCCGCGCAGGCCTGCCTCCTCCGCTGCGCTCGTCTCCGCCCGGAGCACGGCGAGCCGCGCGAGCGCCGCGTCGACGAGCTCCTGCTCGCGCGCGATCTCCCCGCGCAGGGCGGCGGACTGCTGGCTCACATGGGTCCCTTGGTCGCGTGTGTGGTCGGAACACGTTGCCAGATGCGCCGGTGGGGCAGGATCTGTGGGTGCGGGACGTAGGGGTGACGATCGGCGTTGAGGAGGAGTACCACCTCGTCGACGCCGAGACCTTTGAGCTCGCGGACATGCCTGAGGTCGTCACCGCGGCCATAGCGCTGATGGGCGACGAGGCGCAGGGCGAGATCTCGACCAGCCAGCTGGAGATCGCCACGCCGGTCTGCACCTCCCTCGCCGAGGTGCGCACGGCGCTGACCAGGATCCGCCGCAGCGCCGACGAGGTGGCCCGCCAGCACGGCTGCCGGATCCTGGCCGCCGGCACGCACCCGACGGGCACCTGGCACGAGCAGCGGCTGACGGTGGGGGAGCGCTACCTCTCGCTCTTCGAGCGCTGGGGGCTGCTCGCGCTGCAGCAGATGATCACCGGCTGCCATGTGCACGTGAACGTCGGCGACACCGAGCTCGCGGTCCGCACGATGGACTACCTGCGCCCGGACCTGCCGGTGCTGCTCGCCCTGTCGGCCAGCTCGCCGTACTGGGAGAGCGTCGACACGGGCTACGCGAGCTACCGGACGCAGTGGTTCGGGCGGTGGCCGGTGACCGGCATGCCTGACGCTTTCGGGAGCAAGGCGGCGTACGACGAGCTCGTGGCGGGCCTGGTCGAGACCGGGATGATCGACGACGCGTCGCACCTGTACTGGGATGTGCGGCCGTCGACGAAGTTCCCGACCCTGGAGGTCCGGGTCGCGGACACGATGCCGCTGCTCGACGACGTCCTGCTGCACACGGCGCTGGCGCGGTCGCTCGTGCGGGTGGGAGCGGCCGACGCCGAACGAGGCGTGCCGTTGCCTTTGCTGCGCTCGGAGGTGGTGCGGGCGAGCCGGTGGCGGGCGGCCCGGTTCGGTCTCGAGGAGTGCCTTCTCGACACGCGGGCCCATGCGCTCAAGCCTGCCGGGGAGGTCGTCCGCGGCCTGCTGGCCCGGTTGCGGGAGGACCTGGAGGAGCTCGGGGACTGGGACGAGGTCAGCGACCTGGTCGAGCAGTCGCTCGCGCGGGGCTCGTCCGCTGCTCGGCAGCGGGCGGTGGCGCTCAGCACGGACGCAGACCTACGCGCTGTGACCGCCGCTCTGGTGGCCGAGACCGCCCAGGCGTAGGTCGGAGCAGGAAATCGGGGGCCGGCGCCGAAAGGTGTCCACGACTGAGCTGCCTACCCAGACCGGAGTTCCTCCCATGCGGATCCGCCGCGCCGTACCGCTCTCCCTGCTCGTCGTCGCTGCCGTCGCCGCGACGCCTGCGCTCGCCGGCGCCAAGCTCGCCCCGGCCAAGCCGCTCGCCTGGACCGACATGGCCGGCGACGCCAACGTCTTCAACGACCAGGGCGGCCTTGCCCCGGCACCGCTCCCCGAGTCGGCCGGTCCGGCCCAGTGGGACGCCGCCGATGTCCTCGGTGTCACGTTCGCGCGGCTGGACAACGGCAAGAAGCTCCTGGGCATGACCGTGACCATGAAGCTCACCGGGGCGCCGTCGCAGGGCGTGCTCTACCGCGTGACCGGCTCGGCGGCGAACTGCACGGTGTTCTGGTTCCAGTACAACTGGACCGCGGGCGGCTCGGGTGCGCCGACGCTCCGGCACGACTGCGTCGACAGCACGAGCGCGACCGCTGCCGTGAGCAACACGGTCTCGATCCCGATCGACGGCAAGGTCGTCGGCAGCTCGATCGTCTGGACGCTCCTCCTCAAGGATCTCCCCCCGGGCGTGAAGGTCGGCAGCATCATCTCGCCGGCCCTCGGTGAGGTCCGCGGGATCGTCGGCGCCGCCGGTACGTCCGCCGTGACCGCGCCGGTCATCGACCAGACGCCTACCCAGACGTCGGCGTACAAGATCGGGCAGTAGACGTTCAGTCAGCTCGCGAGGCGGAGGCGCAGGAGCGGCCATGCCGTCGCGAAGCCGCTGTGCAACGGCATCGCCGCCACCTCTGACACGGGCACCCATCGCAAGGCGAGGCTCTCCCGCTCTGCGGTGACCGGCAGCGGCGCGTCCACCTCAGCGAGCACCGTCACGTAGGCCCAGCCGCCGTGGTCGTCGACGTGCCGGCCCGTTGTGCGCACCTGCGTGACGTCCAGGGCGGTCTCCTCGACTGTCTCGCGGAGGGCGGCTTCCACGGCGGTTTCGGTGCGCCGCCGGGCGCCGCCCGGGACCCCCCACGTGTCGCCGCCGTGGCTCCACGGCGCTCGGTGCTGCAGCAGCACGACGGACCCGGGCGCGAGGACGAGCAGGCCGGCGGCGCCGTACCGACCCCAGTGCCGGTGACCCAGGGCGCACCGCGACCAGCCGTCACCGTCCACGCGCACCTCTCCCGTCGATGTCCTGCCTACCCGATCACGGCGCCGCGCGCACGGCCCAGCAGGATGGACGGGTGGACGAGCTGCTGCAGGACGCTGCCGGGTCGCTCGTCGTGACCCGCGACGGCGGGATCGTGACGATCCGCATGCACCGTCCGGACAAGCACAACGCGATCTCCTTCGCGATGTGGTCGGCGTTCGGGCGGCTCATGCCGGTGCTGGCGGCTGATGACGACGTCGACGTCGTCGTGCTGCGCGGGACGCCCGGCGGCCCGTTCTCGGCAGGCGCCGACATCTCGGAGTTCACGACGCTGCGCTCCGACCCCGAGGGGGCGCGGCGCTACAGCCAGGCGGTCGCGGCGGGGGAGCAGGCGATCATCACGTTCCCCAAGCCGACGGTCGCGCTCGTCGAGGGCTTCGCGATCGGCGGCGGAACGCAGGTCGCGGTGGCGTGCGACCTGCGGGTGTGCGATCCGACGGCGCGGTTCGGGGTGACGCCGGCGAAGCTCGGCATCGTCTACGCCCTCGGCTCGACCGCGCGGCTGGTCGAGACGGTCGGCGCGGCCTGGGCCCGGTGGATCCTGCTGACAGGCGACCTCCTCGATGCCGAGCAGGCGCTTCGCGTGGGCCTGGTCCATGAGGTGGTGCCCGATGTCGAGGAGCGCGGCTACGCACTTGCACGAACGCTTGCGGACCGGGCGCGTATCTCGTTGACCGGCGGGAAGGTGCTCATCGAGCGCGCTTTCGCCGGCCGGCTCGACGAGGATGCCGAGGTCCAGGACATGTACGCGTCCTCATGGAACAGCGCCGAGTACGCCGAAGGGGTCGCGGCCTTCCTGGCCAAGCGGTCGCCGGACTTCGCAGCAGCACGACGGAGGGACACCTATGAAGGGCCGTGAGATCCGGCTGGCAGCACGTCCCGTCGGCGAGCCGAAGCCGAGTGACTTCGAGCTCGCCGAGGTCGACGTTGCCGGGCCTGCAGACGGTGATGTCGTCGTTCGCAACCTCGTCATGTCGGTCGACCCGTACATGCGCGGTCGGATGAACGACGTCAAGAGCTATGCGCCACCGTTCCAGGTCGGTGCGGCGCTCGAGGGCGGCGCGGTCGGTGAGGTCGTCGAGACGATGTCCGACACGCACGCGATCGGTGACGTCGTGTTGCACGGGCTCGGCTGGCGCGACTACGCCGTCGGTCCGGCCGCCGCGTTCCGCCGCGTCGACGCGCCCGTGCCTCCGTCGTACCACCTCGGTGTTCTCGGGATGCCCGGGCTCACGGCGTACGCCGGCCTGTTCGACGTCGCCGCGCTCAAGGAGGGTGAGACGCTCTTCGTCAGCGGGGCTGCCGGGGCGGTCGGGAGTCTCGCCGGGCAGTTCGCGAAGCTGCGCGGCGCAACCGTTGTCGGCAGCGCCGGCTCGGGCGACAAGGTGCGCTGGCTCGTCGAGGAGCTCGGCTTCGACGCCGCGTTCAACTACAAGGACGCGCCCGTGCTCGACCAGCTGCGCACGTTCGCGCCCGAGGGCATCGACGTCTACTTCGACAACGTCGGGGGCGACCATCTGGAGGCGGCCATCAGCTGCCTGAAGGTGCACGGTCGCGCCGCAATCTGCGGGATGATCTCGCAGTACAACAACACCGCGCCGGCGCCGGGACCGAAGAACATGACCATGCTGGTCAGCAAGCGGCTGCTGCTGCAGGGGTTCCTCGTCGGCGACCACACCCACCTCGTGCCGGAGTTCGGCCGCGAGGTCGGCGGCTGGCTGGCCGAGGGCAAGGTCGTGGTCCGGGAGACGTTCGTCGACGGGTTGGAGAACGCACCGGCGGCGTTCCTGGGCCTACTGCGCGGCGACAACACGGGGAAGATGGTCGTGCGGATCTCGTCCTAGGAGTCCGCGAACTTCTGCAGGGCAGCACGATCTCGTACGACCACGGCGGCGCGCTGCACCTCGACCCAGCCACGGTCGGCGAACCGGCTGAGCGCCTTGTTCAGGCTCTGCCGACCGACGCCGAGCCGAGCCGCCACCTGCGCCTGCGCGATGCCGTCGACGTCGCCGGTGACGAGGAGCTTGGCGAGCCGGCGGGGAAGGTCGAGGAACACCAGGTCCGCGGCTGAGCTGGTGAGCCGCCGCAGCGTCGCAGCGAGCTCCTGGGCGAGTGCGAGGGACGCCTCGGGTGACGCGTGCAGGAGGGTCATCACGGCGTCCCGCGGGAGGCAGACCAGCTCGGTGTCCTCGAGGGCCAGGGCTCCGGCGGATCTGGTTCCGCCGTCCACGATCCCGAGCTCCCCGACGGACTCGCCTGGTCTGAGGACGGAGAGCACGAGCTCGTCGCCGTGCGGCGAGGTCACGGAGATCTTGAGCCGTCCGCTCTTGACGACGTAGATCGCGTCGCAGGGCTCACCCTCGACGAACAGCACCTGCCCGCGGGACAGCTTCTTCGGGTACGCCGACGACGCCAGCCGCTCGCGCAGCTCCGGGGCGGCTTCGGCCAGCAGCGGCACATCGGCGAGCAGATCCGACAGGGACGACACGGCGACACCGTAGAGGTCGCATGCGGCAGCGCGCGAGTGGGCGACCCCCTGTGTCGGAAGTCGCCCGCTCACGAGCTCGGTCAGCCGACATGTGCGGAGGCCGTCGTGCCGGCGGCGGAGACGCTGACCGTCGTGCCGCTCTGGTCCTGCTTGACGGATGCCTTCACCGGCAGCGACTGGACGGTCCGGTCGACGGTGGTCTTCGCCCAGGTGACCGTGTTGTTGACGGTGTTGGCGGCGGTCTTCACTGCCGAGTTGGCGGTCGCCAGGACCTGGTCGGTGTCGACCTGGACGGTCACCGGTCCGCCGACGTGGGCGCTGACGAGCGGCTTGTGCGCCGCTGCCGGCACCGACAGGCTCGTCGGGCTCGTCGGGCTCGTACGGCGGGTGCTGGCCGTGCTGGGCGACATCGGACGGTCCGTCGTGCGGCTGGCCGCGGCGGGCCCGTCGAACGCGCTCCGGCTCCACCCCAGCGAACCGAGGTGCGAGATGTCGGCCTGTGCGGTCGTGGTGCGGCCGGCGGAGGCACCCGCGTGGGAGCCGTGCCGTCCGGACGGGCTGTCGCCCATCGCGACGGTGGCGATGCCGGCGGCGGCGACGCCCAGTGCGCTGACGCCGATGGCAACGGTGCGGAGGTTCTTGGTCTGCAGCATCTCGAGCTCCTTGAGGAAGTGGTGGTCTCGCTTTCTGCAGCGAGAGTCGCCTCTTCCGGGGCGCGCGGCTGTCGCCGTGCGGTCACTGCGCCTGTCGACTACGCGACAGTTCGCACCGCTACTCCGCCAGCGTGCGGGCCAGCGTGTGCGCGGTGTCGGCGAGCGGGCGAGCGCCCGCCGCCGCCAGGGTGCGAGCCAGCGCGAGGACCTCGGACCGAAGGCCGGGCCGACTACCCACCCGTGCCTGCGCGGTCAACCGATGCAGCCGGCACCCCTGCGCGTACAACGCGTGCCCGAGCTCTTCAGCCAGCTCTTCGGCATGCCCATAGGCGACTTCGGCGTCATTCGGCCGGTCGGCCAGCAGCGCCGCCGCGCCCTGTGCCGTCCAGAACATCGTGGCTTCGTTCGGACCGACCGATGCCAGCAGCGCCCTCGCCCTCGCGAGCGCGTCCTCGGCCTGGGCGTCACGACCGAGGAGAACGAGTGCCGGCGCGCTGGCGCAGAGCCCGGTGATCTGCAGCCTTGGCCGGCGCCCCTCGATCAGCGCATCGAGCTGGGTCAGCAGCCCAGGCAGTGCGCCACGCCTCCCGGTCGCCGTCGCCGCTTCTACCGCCACCGACACGGCGTCGACGAGCGGCCGGTGCAGGCCGATGCGCTCCGTGAGCTCGATGGCGGACGTCGCAGCTGCCCACGCCTCCTCCCACTCACCCCTGGCCCCGGCGACCACCGCGCTGACGAGCGCAAGCACGCCCTGACCATGCGCGTGATCGTGAGACGTCTTCTCAGTCGCGATGCTGAACCAGCGATCGAACTCCGGGCCCGCAGTCACGGACAGGTTGAAGGCCAGCTGCCGCGCCGTAGCGGCTGCGGCGTCGGCGTCGGGGGCCGCCTCGTACTGTGCGAACGCCATCTCGAGACAGTGCGTGAGCTCGCCAACGTCGTCATAGGCGTGTGAACCACCGAGCAGCGTCCAGGCTCGGCCGCGTTGGGACTCCGACAGGCATTCGTCGCCGAGCAGCTCGGACGCGATGCTGCGGGCCCGTTCGTTGTCGATGCCGAGCATCGCCTCGCCGAGAGCGAGCGTGGCGTCGACCGCGGTCTCGCGGTGTGATGCCAGGGCCGCGAGCGTGACTGCGCGGCTTGCCGCCTCACGGCTGCCCGCGCCGTCTTCCAGGGCCTTGCGGATCTCGGCGAGCTCGGTGAGGAGCCCGGCACATGCCTGCGGAACGATGGAGTCGACGACATCAATCAGGTCGGTTGCGCGCACGAGCACATCTCCGGCTGCGCGGGTGTGCGACAACCGCAGGTGACGTGCGTGCTCAACGACCGCCGTCACTGCGCGCCCGGCGATGACGCGGCGCCGGTCCTCGTCGGGGACCACGTCCAGGCGCTGGATCTCCAACGCGGCGTAGGCCCTCAACGCCGGGTCAGCAGTTCTCGCCAACAGGGCCTCGTGCTCGGTGACGCGGGCCCCGCGCGGCATCGAGCGGTAGACGGCCTCACGGACCAGGCCGTGTGAGAAGCGCACCACGTCGCCCTCGCGCTGTTCCAGGAGCCCGCTGCCGACGAGAGCGGCGATGTCTGCGACGTCGCCCGGCCAGTCCGAGATCGCGATGTCTGCCGGCCACACCGACGCTCGCTGCAAAGCGGCCTTCTGCACGGGCGACAGGCTGTCGAGGCGGGCTGCGACCAGCATCCGGATGCTGTCGGGGACGTCGCTGTCATCGGCCGACTCCCGGACGACGACCGAGTGGGTGCCGTCCAGGGTCAGCTGACCTCGCTCCTTGAGAAGCGCGAGGCACTCGACCAGCCAGAGCGGATTGCCGGCGCTTCGCTGCACCAGCAATCTCAGGAGTCCTTCCGACGGCGGTGCGCCAACCCGGACCTCGACGATGCGCGCGATCTCGTTCGGCGACAATGCAGGGACCGCGATGGCGGGCACGTCCGCGAGTGGCGCCCTGCTCGTTGCCACGACAAGCAGCGCACCCGGAACAGGGTCGGTGTGCAGCAGCCTGATCGCATCGAGCAGCGACTCATCTCCCCAGTGCACGTCTTCGAGCACGAGGACCGCGGGTCGCGTACGCGACAGCGCGGTCAGGAGACGACGCGCTGCGACCTGAACAGCCTCGTCCGGCTCCCGTGCATGACCCCCGGTTCGTCTTTCTCGCGGAAGGAGGCTCAGGAACGCGTCCAGCGCATCGGAGCTCTCGCCGGTCAGGTGCTCGGCGCGAAGCGCGTCAGCGGCACGTGTCACGGCTTCGCTGATCGCGGAAAGCGGAAGCGGCGAGCCGTACGGGCGGCAGCTACCGCGTAGAACAAGGAGGCGTTGTTGCCTCTCGACCCACGACTCGACCAGCCGGCTCTTGCCGGCCCCCGCGTCGCCGACCACGATGACCACGGAGCTCGTCCTGGACATCCGGACGGCTTCGAGCGCCCGATCGACCTGCGCGTGCTCCTGTTCGCGGCCCACCACCGTTACTGATGACGGACGACGTCCGACTCCCACCAGTGGGAGGGCACGGACGGTGCCCGAGAAACCGGCAAGTGAGACGGCGCGGGCCGGCCCGAAAAGCGCATCCTCGGCCGTCAACGCGGCGGACGTCTCGTCGACGAGCACCTCGCCGGGTGCGGCGGCATCGCTGAGCCGGGCTGCGAGGTTGACCGGAGCCCCGATGACGTCGTGCTGCCCGCCATGGGCAGTGACGAGCACCTCGCCGCTCGCGATGCCGATGTGGATGTCGGGTACGTCCTCGCCGAGGTCTCGCCTTGATCTGACGCGCTGCCCCATCGCGACAGCAGCTTCGACGGCCCGCCTGGGATCGTCCGCATGTGCCGTCGGTGCTCCGAACACCGCGAGGAAGCCATCTCCTTGCACGGACGGCACGTGTCCGCCGTGGTCGGCTGCAATCGCGCGGAGGTCGGCGAGGAGCGGTCCCACCGTGAGAAGGACGTGCTCAGGGTCGCGGGTCGTCGTGAGCCGCGTATAGCCAGTGAGGTCGACGAACAGCAGCGTCAGGACCTTGCGCTCGGCCGTCGTGCCCCCGCCGACCGCGGCAGTCGGCGACGCCTCGTTCATCTGCGGTCGGAGCGCACCAGCTTGTGACCCGCGGCATGCACCTTGCGGACCGAACGAACATGGGCGATCTTCAGCAGCTCGGCGACATCGCGCTCGAGCTGGTCCGGGTCGTCGTTGCCGAGCTCGATAAGCAAGGTGTTCCCGTTGGCGATCGCCACGCCGGCGAGGTGGGAGTCGACGGGTGGGACATGGATCTTGTCAACGATCTCGTGGAGGTCCCGGTCGAGCTCCATCAGCAGGAAGACGATCTCCTCGCAAGCGGGCAGCTGTGACGGCACGAAACCGAACAGCTGGTTGATGTACTCGCAGGGAACATCGCCGCAGACCGTCAGCGACAGCGACAGCGGCGCGGACGCCGGCGACATGGCGTCGGCCTGATGGAACGGGAACTCGAGACTCTCGAGAAGCGCCTGCAGCGCCTGCTCGTCCGACGCCTGCAGGGCGATCACGTGGCCGAAGTCGCTCTCGCGATGGGCGGAGGCGATCGCGCGCACCCCGTGACCGGGTTGGTGGCTGTCGACGAGCCGCGTCGCGCGGTCGGCGAGATCCGGGTCGTGCGGTGCCAGGACGTAGTGGTGGTTCATGGCTCCCCCAGGCGGTGTGGTGCAGGGGAGCATAGAGGGACGAGTGTGGAGATACCTATACGGGGATCGGCGTGCCGAGGATGTCCTCGGTCAGCTGCCAGACGTGCTGCGCGACGTCCGGATCAGCACCGGTCGAGAAGACGTCCAGGATCTCCGGTCGCCCGCGTGCGCCGTTGAGGAACTTCGGCCCGACGAAGGCGCCGCTCGGCGTACTCGGGTCGAGGGCTCGTAGGGTCGGCTGGGCACCCGCGCCGGCCGACTGGAAGACGATCGGACGGATCAGCGTGAGCGCCGGCACCAGCCAGCCCTTGCCCTCGTCGCGCAGCTGCCGGGCGAACAGGTTGGTCCAGCTCACGCCCGGGTGGCACGCGACGGCGCTGACGGGCGATCCCGCCTCGACGACGCGGCGGTGCAGCTCCTGCGCAAAGAGAAGGTTGGCCTGCTTCGAGTTCGCGTAGACCTTGCCCGAGGCGTACGGCGATGGCGCGACGAGGTCGTTGCGTGTGGTCGACGTCGACAGGCGCCCGCCGCGCGAGGCGATGCTGCTGACGACGACGACGCGTCCGGCTGCGCTGTGCAGTGCCGGCCACAGGGCCGAGACGAGCGCGACGTGGCCGAGGTGGTTGGTGCCGACCTGCCGCTCGAAGCCCTGCGTCGTGTACAGCAGCGGCCCGCCCATGACGCCGGCGTTGCAGACGAGCGCGTTGAGCAGCTTCCCGTCTGTCTCGAGCTTCTCGGTCAGTCCCTTGGCGAAGGCGGCGACGCTGTCGAGGTCGGCGAGGTCGAGCTGTCGTACTTCGGCCGATCCGGTGCCACCGCCGGACGTGAGAGCGGCTCGTGCCTGCTCGCCCTTGTCCAGGTCGCGGACGGCGAGGACGACGTGACCGCCGCGGCCGACGAGGTCGCGCGCCGCCTCCAGGCCGACGCCGCTGTTGGCACCGGTGATGACGAACGTGCGGCCCGTTTGCTCGGCGAGGGAGCGCGCCGTCCAGGTGGTCATGGGCAAACGCTAGGTCAGGTTTCTACGGCCAGGGTCAGTGGGAGGACGTGACCCGCACCACCCTCCCGCAGCAGCCTGACCGCCTCGGTCATCGTCCAGCCCGTGTCGACCCGGTCGTCGACGAGCAGGATCGGCGCTGGGCCGAGGGCCATCGACGCAGGTACGGCGAACGCACCATGCACCGCCAGCAGCCGCTGCGCGCTGTTGCTGCCCCCGCGCAGGCCGTGGTCGTGAACGCGCTCCAGCGTCCCGAGCAGCGGCAGCCGCCCGACCTCCGACAGCTGGGTGGCAAGGCTCGCCACGAGCAACGGACGGCTTCGTGAGGGGAGGGCGACGATGCCGGTCGGTCGCTCTTCCCAGCCCCAGCCGGCGAGCACCTGCACCACCGCGCGCAGCACGTCGTCCGGCACCTCGCGGTCCGGGCCGGCGAACACCTCGCGGAGCCGGCTGCCCCAGCCGACGTCGGACAGGCGGCCGAGCGCCCGGCCGCTGTCGGCCTGGAGCTCCGGCGGGATGCGTCCGGACAGGTCGAGCCCCAACGCTGCGAGGCCGGTCGGCCACATGCGCCGGGCCTCGATCTCCACGCCGGGCCGACCGAGGGCGGCCTGGGCCGCGGACAGTGACGCATCGGTGACCGTGGCCGGCAAGGGCGTGGCGGTGCAGCGGTCGCACCGGCCGCAGGGTGCGGCACCGGGGTCGTCGAGCTGGTTGCGCAGGAACTCCATCCGGCAGGACTCGGTCTGCGCGTAGGTGCGCATGGCCTCCTGCTCGGCTGCCCGGTCCGCAGAGACCCGCGCGTAGCGGTCTGCGTCGTACGTCCAGGGCTGACCGGTGGCCACCCAGCCGCCGCTGACCCGGCGTACCGCTCCGTCGACGTCGAGGACCTTCAACATCGTCTCCAGACGTGTACGCCGCAGGTCGACGTGCGCCTCCAGCGCCGCGGTCGACATCGGCCGGTCCGACAGGACCGCAAGCGTCTGCTCCACCTGCTCCTGCGACGGGAACGCGAGAGAGGCGAAGTAGCGCCAGATCGCCTCGTCCTCCGCTCCTGGCAGCAGGATGACATCGGCACGCTCGACGCCACGGCCGGCGCGACCGACCTGCTGGTAGTAGGCGATCGGAGAGGGCGGCGCGCCGACGTGGATGACGAACCCGAGGTCGGGCTTGTCGAAGCCCATGCCGAGGGCGCTGGTGGCGACGAGCGCCTTGACCTTGTTCCCCAGCAGGTCATCCTCCGCGAGGCGGCGCTCGGCGTCGTCGGTGCGGCCGGAGTAGGCCGTGGCGGTGATGCCGCGGCTTCGTAGGAACGACGCGAGCTCGTCCGCCGCGGCGACCGTCAGCGTGTAGACGATGCCGGAGCCGGTGAGCTCCGGCAGGTGGTCGGCGAGCCACGCCCAGCGGTGGGCGGTCGACGGAAGGCTGAGCACAGCCAGGTGCAGAGACTCCCGCTCCAGCGAGCCGCGCAGCACGAGGGTGTCGCTGCCGAGTTGGTCGGCGACGTCGGCGATGACGCGTTCGTTGGCGGTGGCTGTCGTCGCGAGTACGGGTGTGCCCTCCGGCAGCTGCGCCAGCAGCGTGCGGATGCGGCGGTAGTCGGGGCGGAAGTCGTGGCCCCAGTCGCTGATGCAGTGCGCCTCGTCGACGACGACGAGACCAGCACTCGCCGCGAGCTGGGGGAGGACGGCGTCGCGGAAGCCGGGGTTGTTGAGTCGCTCGGGGCTGACGAGCAGCACGTCGACCGCGCCGCGTTGCACGTCGTCGTACACCTCCTGCCACTGCTCGACGTTGCTGCTGTTGACGGTGACGGCGGCGATGCCGGCGCGCTGTGCCGCGGCGACCTGGTTGCGCATCAGGGCAAGCAGCGGACTGACGATGACAGTGGGTCCGGCACCTTCCTTCCGGAGCAGGGCGGTCGCCACGAAGTAGACCGCCGACTTGCCCCAGCCGGTGCGCTGCACGACAAGGCTCCGACGGCGGTCGCGCACCAATGCCTCGATGGCTGTCCACTGGTCGTCGCGGAGCCGGGCCCCGTCGCCGGCAAGCGCGCGGAGGTAGCGCTCGGCATCGTCGCGGTCCATGGGTCAGCCTTGCGCACGTCTGGCGACGGCGGCTCGGCGCTGTCCACAGGGCCAGCCTCGTCTGGCCGTCCACAGCCCGAAAAGTCCTTCCACAGCAAGGGATTCCGACCCGAAAGTGTCGGAGGTCGCATCTAGGTTTGTCGCATGCCCACCACTGCCTCGCCGGTCGACTGGTTGTCACGGCCGGTGCCGTCGGCGATGTCGCCGGAGAAGCTGGCGGCGTTCGTCGAC
>JAENVS010000028.1 GCA_016650445.1 Frankiaceae bacterium
CTGCTCAACGTCGTGGTGGTCGGCGCCAACGCGGCGATGCCGGTCTCGGTCGACGCCGCCGCCCGGGCCGGCATCTCGCGGGCCGAGCTGGGGCTGGCCCGGGACGCGATGCGGGAGCCGTCCAGGTCGACCACCCGGCTCGGCGCGCTCGGCGACGTGATCTCGGTGGCGCTGCCGCGCTGGCCACAGGTGGTCAGCCCGGGTGACGTGCTTGTCGCGGCGGGCGTCGGTCTGCTCCTGCTGACCGCCGGATCGCGGCGAACTCAGACGCCGAGGCGCGCTGAACGCTCGACGGTCTTGGACAGCGACTCGACCACGGTCGGGTCGTACTCGTAGGCCATGCCCAGCCGCAGCCGCTCGAGCGCATCGAGCCGGCGTTGGGTCTCGTAGGACTCGCCGACCAGGTCGTCGTAGGCGTTGACCGCCTTGATGATCCGGGACGCGAGCGGAATGTCGCGGCGCCGGACGTCGTGAGCCCGGCGGTACGGCTCGGCCTGCTGGGCCACGATCGACGCCACGCCGTCGAGGACGCCGGTCTGGCGGATGACGTCCGCCCCGAGGTGGGCGATTCGGCGCTGTTCGGCCGGCGCGGCCACGACGGTGGCACCACCCGGGATGGGCTCGGCGAGCGAGAGCTGGCCGATGTCGTGCATCAGGGCTGCGTACTCCAGGTCGCGCAGCTCGGCGTCGCTCATGCCGAGCTCGCGACCGACCGCCACGGCCATCTGGCTGACCCGGCGGGAGTGCCCGGACTCGGTGTAGCCGCCGAGCTCGGTGACCCGCGAGAGCGCCCGGATCGTCTGCAGCGACGACTCGCGGATGGCGGCGTACCGGCGGAACGAGAACTGGGTCAGCAGCAGAGGCACGACGAAGACGGGCAGCGCCCAGGACCCCATGATGCTGGCCGCCAGGGCGAGCAGCGCACCGGTGGCGCCGATCGCGGAGCCGATGCCGGCCTGGGCTCGGATCTCGTTGCGCAGAACCGCGAAGAACGGCGCCCTGTCGGCTCCCGCCCGCACCGCAGCGGCGACGACCGCGTCGACGACGAGCGTGACGAGGACGACGCCGATCATGATGAACGCCAGCGGCGCGTCCTGGAGCGTGTTGACCTCGGCGTCCAGGCCAGACCCGCGGTAGATCGCTGCTGCTACGCCGATGCTGAGCACCCGCCGCGCCATGCTGTCGACCGACGGCGCCCTGCCGACGACAGCGTGCGGCGCGACTCCCACCAGCATCGCCACCACGACGACGGCGACGACCTGGAGAGCGCTGTGGTGCGCCGCGCCGTCCGGGTACCGCGTGAGCAGCACGTACCCGAGTGCGCCAGCGGTCGCGATCGGCGCCGCGTCCCGGCCGCCGGGCAGGGTGATGCGCACCAGCTCACCGACTGCGATGAAGGCGCCGAACGCGATCGCGATGTGCAGATCGACGAAGCCGTCGGGAGAAGCCGTGACGACCACCGAGGCGACCGCGAGCAGTGCGGCAGAGGCGACGACGACGTAGCCCATCGTCCCGGCATCGTCGAGACGCCGACGCATGCCGGTCACCGGGAGTCCTCGACGAGCGAGCTGGCCGGGTCGTCGTGGTCGAAGGCCCGCCGGTCCTGGTCGAAGACCTGGGTGGCGTCCGGCGGGGAGAACACCTGCACGGTCTCGGGGTTCCACCCGTGTTCGTCCAGGCTGCGCACCAGGGCCTCGACCATCGCGGCGTCGAACTGAGTACCGGCGCACCGGCGCAGCTCGACGACGGCCTCGTCGAGCGACCGGGCGCCACGGTAGGAGCGGGTCGTGGTCATCGAGTCGAACGCATCCGCCACCGCGATCACCCGCGCGAACTCCGGGATCTCGGCGCCCCTCAGCCCCATGGGGTAGCCGAGCCCGTCCAGGCGCTCGTGGTGGTGCATGATGCCGGCGTTCGCCTCCGCCAGGAAGTCGATCTCGCGGACGATCTCCAGGCCCTGCACCGGATGGCGCTGGATCGACGCGAACTCGTCGTCGGTGAGACCCCCGGACTTCTGCAGCACCCGGGTCGGCACACCCAGCTTGCCGATGTCGTGCAGCATCCCGGCGTACCGCAGCGAGGCGACCCGGTCCTCCCGCATCCCGATGGTGCGGGCCACGAGCACCGATGCGGCGGACACCCGCTCGCTGTGGCCGCGGGTGTACACGTCCTTGGTCTCGACGGCCGCCATCAGCGTGCGCACGGTCCGGTCGTAGGCCCGTTGCTCCTCGGCGTACTGCGCATAGGCCCACCGGGCGACGAACAGCGGGAGAAGCAGCAGCACAGCGGCCGCGGGTCCGACCTCGGCGCCGTCCCACAGGACGGCGAGGGAGACACCGAACAGGCCGTACGCGAGGTAGGCCATCACCGACCGGGCCATCGTCCCCTGGAACACCACGACCGGAGAGACCCGGTTGTGAAGCCCGACGATGATCGCGACCAGCACGCCGTTCACGGCGCAGTGCACGATGTCGGCAGCGAGGATCGGCCCGAGCACCTGGGGGAAGTCGCTGGCCTCGAGCCCGAGCTCACCCTTGTGCAGGAGCTCGTAGACGGCGCCGGCGGCTCCTGCCGAGAGCGACATCTGCGCGCCGTTGAACAGGCGCTTGACGACCGGCGTGCCTTCGGGGTTGTGCGCGAGCACGGCGCTCCACGCGGCGATCGCGGCTCCCCACATGCCGACCAGCGGAATAGCAGCCAGGGACGTCACCGACCCCAGCGTGATCGACGCCATGTCCCGACTGCCGCGGGTCAGCAGCGACTCGCTCACGACGTGGAGCAGGAGCAGGATCGCGACGATGTCCATCCGGCCGACCGGCCGGTTGACGATCGCGAACCCCAGCAGGACGGAGGCACCGAGCACCACGAGCGCGACGTACAACCGCGCGGGCAGTGACAGCTCGGGCATGGACGCTCCTGCTCAGGGGAAGTCCGCACAGAGAATGATGGGGATCGGCAGCGCAGGGGTGCTGCCCGTTACCAGTGCCATCCGGCGCCTGACTGAAGCAGCTGTTCGACAGCGGACACGATCTTCTTCATGTGGTTCTCATCCCCTTGGATTCATGTCACGGGCTCCGCTGAATAGCCCGTGCAAGATCCGCTCCGCTCAAGGACGATCGGTTCTGCCATACCGAAGAAAACGACGCTGCTGATCGACAAACGATGTGCTGCCGATCCCGATCACGCTCTGTGCAGTTGTCAATGCCCCGCTGGTGTGCGGCCCCCGTACCGGCGCGGTAGAGCCGAAGTTCTCCGCCAAACGGGAGGAACCTCGGCTCGTCCGCCTTGTCAGTGAAGGGCGCAGGTAAACCTCACGTCAAGTGTTAGGACGGTTTGTGTCTAGTCGTCCGGCCAAGATCGTCCTAAATGACTAGGAAACGGGGATGCGCCCGAACGGGTGACAATTTTGCTCGACACTGACCAAAACCGGGCTTGTGCGGGCTTCCGCACGCGCGGCTGCTTTACCCTCCGGGCGTGGACAGGTGGGGCGAGTGACGCCTGATGGGATCGGCCGGGACGTCTGGTACGACCTCGTCGGGGGGCTGCTCGACGCCCGCGACGACCCGGCCACGGCCCGCTTCGACGCCGAGCTGGCCGCAGGCCTGGCCGACGGCACGCTGACGCAGGACGCCGCTCATCGGCTGCGGTTCTGGCAGCGGGCCTCGGTGCGCTCGCTGGCCGATCACGCGCGCACCGTGGTCCCGGTCGCCCTCGGCGCCCTGGCTGCAGCGCGGCACGAGGCCGAGCGCTATGCCGAGGAGGCGGCCGCGGCCCTGGACGAGGCCCAACCGGCCCGCGCCGAGCCGGCGCTGACGCCCGACGAACCCGAGCAGCCCGAGCAGCCTGCCGATCCGCCCGACCCGTGGCACCCGACCGGCCCGGAGCCCGGTGTCGAGCCGGCCTCCCCGGTCCTGGTCGACCTCGGCGCCCTCGAGGCCGCCCGGCGCGCCTCAGCCCCGGATCCGCCGCGACCCAGCACCCTGGAGGGGCGACGACCGCGCCTGCTCGTCGCCGGTCTCACGACCGCACCCGGCGGCCCCGACCGAACCAGCTGAGGAGCGCTCCACTCATGTCTGCCCTGCGCCTGCTGCCCGAGCTCGAGGACGCCCTGCGTCACATCCAGGGCGTCAAGGCTGCGAGCGTCGTGACCGGCCCGGACGCGGTGCCGACCGAGGTGCACGTGCTGGCCTCCCCCGGAAAGCCGGCCAAGCAGGTCGTGCGCGACGTCCAGTCGTTGGCGCTGGCGCGCTACGACATCGACATCGACCACCGGATCGTGTCGGTCGTGCAGATGGGCGACGACGAAGTCCGCGCCCCCGAGCCGGCCGCCGCCGTGCCGGGCACCGAGGAAGCCGGTGCCGGCGCCGAAGCGGAGCCCGTCGTCCGGCCGTCGATCGCGGCGATCATGGTGCGCAGCGGGAAGGGCGAGACCGAGGCATCGGTCACCCTGGCGGCCGGCGACCAGCTGTTCGAAGGCACTAGCCAGGGCCCGGCAGGCCAGAGCCACCGGGCCCGCCTGGTCGCGATCGCGACCCTGGACGCCGTGTCCGAGCTGCTGGGTCAGCCGTGCGAGGTCGAGTCGTCGACCATCGTCGCGACAGGGACCCGCGAGGTGGCGCTCACCGTGCTCACGATGACCGTCCCGCGTACCGGCGAGCAGGTGCTCACCGGCTGCGCGGCCGTGCGCGGCGACGAGGCGGACGCGGTCGCGCGTTCGGTCCTCGCTGCGCTGAACCGCCAGCTCGCGGGCTGAGGCCGCCGGCTACGGCCGGAGCATCGTCTTGATCGAGCGGCGTTCGTCCATCGCCGCGTAGGCCTGCGGCGCCTGCTCGAGCGGCAGCTCCAGGTCGAACACCCGGCCCGGGTCGATGGCGCCCGAGAGCACGTCGGCGAGCAGGTCGGGGATGTACCCGCGGACGGGAGCGACACCGCCGCCCACCGAGATGTTGCTGGAGATCAGCTTGCGGATCGGCAGCTCGGAACCGCCGGCCGGGACGCCGACGTACCCGACCCGACCGCCCGGCCGGGTGGCGTCCAGCGCCTGCTGCATCGACTCCTTGGTGCCGACGCACTCGAGCGAGGCATCGGCGCCGACGCCGCCGAGCAGCTCCTCGGCCCTGGCGACCCCGTCGTCGCCGCGCTCGGCCACCACGTCGGTCGCACCGAGGTCGCGAGCCAACGCCTGCCGGTCGGCATGCCGCGACATCGCAATGATCCGCTCGGCGCCGAGGCGCTTCGCCGCGATGATCGCGCACTGTCCGACGGCCCCGTCGCCGACAACGACCACGTTCGAGCCGGGACTGACGCCGGCGGAGAGCGCGGCGTGGTGCCCGGTGCCCATGACGTCGGACAGCGTCAGCAGTCCGGCAATCATCGACTCGTCCGGCAGGTCCGGCGTCGCGACCAACGTCCCGTCCGCCATCGGAACCCGGACCGCCTCGCCCTGGCCGGCATCGATCGGCAGGCCGTCCTTGTCCTCGCCGCCCCACCAGGCCCCGTTCGCGCACGAGGTGTGCACCCCGTTGCGGCAGTGCCCGCAGGTGCCGTCGGAGAGCGCGAAGGGGGCGATCACGAAGTCGCCGGTCTTCAGCGTGGACACCTCGGAGCCCAGCTCCTCGACCACGCCGACGAACTCGTGGCCGATGCGGTGCGGCTCGGTGGTCTCGGTGACGCCGCGGTACGGCCAGAGGTCGGACCCGCAGACGCAGGCGGCGACCACCCGGACGAGGGCGTCGCCGGGCCGGCGGATCTGGGGGTCAGGGACGTCCTCGACCCGGATGTCTCGGGGGGCGTGGATGAGGGTGGCGCGCACGGTCGGGTGGTCTCCTGGTCGTCGGTTGCGGGGGGATCGGTCACGGGTGGCGGCGGTGTCGGTCCGCAGCCGTGGGAGGATGGGTGGTGGAGCACGGACCGGGACGACCGGTCAGCACACGACCCCGGGAGACCGCCCCATGGCCAAGAAGTCGCGCAAGAAGAAGGCTCGGAAGAAGAGCAAAGCCAACCACGGCAAGCGTCCGAACAGCTGACGCAGGCGCTTCTCGCACGAACGGCCCGGTCCCGCCTCGGCGGGGTCGGGCCGTCTGCATCCGGCGTGTCGTGCGGGGTCGATCAGATATCGGTGCGGAGCTCGTCGCGGGCCGCGGCGATGTGACGAAGGACCTTCGCGCGGAGCTCGGGTGGGGCCGGGTCGGAGCAGGACCGCTTGACGATCGCCTTGACGTGCTCCTCGAGACCGAACTCCTGCAGGCACGGGCTGCACTCGTCGAGGTGGTGCTTGATCGTGTGCCGTTTCTCGCCGTCGAGCTCACCGTCGATGAACTCGTAGACACGGTCCAGGACCTCGGCGCACGGGGTCTCGTGCGGCTTGCCGCAGCTCACGACGGGTCGCCTCCCTCTCCCCCGTCAGGTGCCCCGGCGGGCACCAGTCCACGCTCGCGCGCGTAGTCCTCGAGCAGACCTCGCAGCTGACGCCGTCCTCGGTGCAGCCGGGACATCACGGTCCCGATGGGGGTGCCCATGATCTCGGCGATCTCCTTGTAGGCGAACCCCTCGACGTCCGCCAGGTAGACCGCGATCCGGAAGTCCTCGGGGATCTCCTGGAGGGCTTCCTTGACGTCGGAGTCGGGCAGGTGGTCCAGCGCCTCCGCCTCGGCCGACTTCAGGCCGGTCGACATGTGCGACTCCGCCCGGGCGAGCTGCCAGTCCTCGACCGTCTCGGTGCCTGACTGCTTCGGCTGGCGCTGCGCCTTGCGGTAGGTGTTGATGAACGTGTTGGTGAGGATGCGGTACAGCCAGGCCTTGAGGTTCGTCCCGTCCTGGAACTGGTGGAACGAGCCGTAGGCCTTGGCGTAGGTCTCCTGGACCAGGTCCTCGGCATCGGCCGGGTTGCGCGTCATGCGCAGGGCCGCCGAGTACAGCTGGTCGATGTACTGCATGGCGTCGCGCTCGAAACGCGCGTTGCGCTCGTCGACAGTCTCGGCAAGTGGCTGGGTCATCACCCTCGATGCTATCCCGCTGTCAGGACCGCCCCCGAGGGGCCAGTCGGGCCACCCGCGCACGTCGAGATCGGTGCGGCGCCGGTCGGGCGCGAGTGCGGACATGTCAGGGTCAACCCAGGTGGTGCGACGGGGATTCCCGTCGGCGTCAACCGGACGCCACCTCGAGCGCCCAGGCCAGGGTCACCGCAACGAGGCTCGCCCACGCCGGGCCGCCCGCGGCCACCGGCACCCGCAGGGAGTGGTCGCCTCCCTCGACGGGGACCACCAGTCGGCCGGCCGCCGGAGGGATGTCGGGTGGGCCACCGAACGGGTCCCGGGTTCCTTGCAGCACCAGCGTCGGCAGGCCAACGGCAGCCGGCAGGTCGAGCTCGGGCAGCCGGGTCTTCTCCGGTGCTCCCGGGGGGCGCAGCGGGAAGGAGAGCGCGAGGACCCCGCTGGCGCCCACGGCCTCGGCCGTGCGGCACGCGACCCGGGCTCCGGCCGACCGCCCACCCACGAGCAGCGGGCCCGTCACGGCGAGGTGCTCGAGCACGGCGAGCCAGGCTCGATCCAGGGTGGGTGGCGGAGCGGCCACCCGGCGGCCGGCGCCGACCCAGGGCTGCTCGACGCGGACCACCTCGACGCCGTGCGCCGGCAGCCCGTCAGCCAGCGCGACCAGGTCGGCGGCTCCGATGCCGCCCCCCGCGCCGTGACCGAGCACGAGAGTGGCCCGCCTCCGGCCGGTGGCCGCGCGCACGTCGACCCGGGCGTCCCCGACCGGCGTCGTCAGGGTGCGCAGCTCAGAAGAGCTGGAGCTCGTCATCGCCGGACTTCCCGCCTTCCGGGGCGCCCTCCACCGGCAGCGGCTCGACCAGCTCCGGGCCGTTGTTCCGCACGTTGCTGACGGTGGTGGCGACCGGGTAGGCGGTAAGTCGTCCGGGCGCCGCTGGCACCAGGAGACCGCGCAGCCGGTCGGCGTCGTCGATGCCGGGGTCCAGCCACTCGGCGTACCGCTCGCGCTCGACGAGCAGCGGCATCCGGTCGTGGATGCGGCCGAGCTCGTCGGTGGCCGTGGTGGTCAGCACGGTGGCGGTCCACAGCCACGGGTCGGTGCCGGAGTCCTCGGGGACCGACGGGTCGCGCCACAGCTCGTAGAGACCCGCCATCGCGAGCACACCGCCGTCGGAGGGCCGGATGAAGAACGGCTGCTTCTTGCCCTTGACCTCGCCGTACCACTCGAAGTACCCGTCGGCGGGCAGCAGCGCACGCCGGTTCGCGAACGCCTTCCGGAACGCCGGTTTGTCCGCCACGGTCTCCATCCGGGCGTTGATCATGCGATTGCCGATCGCACGGTCCTTGGCCCAGGACGGCACCAGTCCCCACCGCACCACCTGCAGGCGACGCCTCGGTCGCTGCTCCGGCTCGCCGCGAGGCGCCCGCTCGAGCACGGCGTAGACGTCCTGGGTGGGCGCGACGTTCCAGCTCGGCTCGAGGAACTGCTCCGGGCGCTCGTCGACGTCGAACTCCTCGACGAGGTCGTCGGGGTTCCGGCTCGCCGCGTAGCGTCCGCACACGCCGTCCAGCCTGCCAGAGGTGTACGACGAGCATCGCCGGTGCCAGGATTGGTGCGGCCGGCC
>JAENVS010000029.1 GCA_016650445.1 Frankiaceae bacterium
CGGCATCGGTGACGAAGTAGGGCGAGATGAAGCCCTTGTCGAAGCGCATGCCCTCGGTGAGCTCAAGCTCGAGGCCGAAGGTGTTGCTCTCCTCGACGGTGATCACGCCTTCCTTGCCGACCTTGTCCATCGCCTCGGCGATGATCTCGCCGACGGTGGTGTCCGCAGCGCTGATCGAGGCGGTGGCCGCGATCTGCTCCTTGGTCTCGACGTCCTTGGCAGCCTGGCCGATGGCCTCGACGACGCGCTCAACGGCGGCCTCGATGCCCTTCTTCAGGCCCATCGGGTTGGCGCCGGCGGCGACGTTGCGCAGGCCCTCGCGCACGAGCGCCTGGGCGAGCACGGTTGCGGTGGTGGTGCCGTCACCCGCGACGTCGTCGGTCTTCTTGGCGACCTCCTTGACGAGCTCGGCACCGATCTTCTCGAAGGGGTCCTCGAGCTCGATCTCCTTGGCGATGGAGACGCCGTCGTTGGTGATCGTGGGGGCGCCCCACTTCTTCTCGAGGACCACGTTGCGGCCCTTCGGGCCGAGCGTGACCTTGACGGCGTCGGCGAGCTGGTTCATGCCGCGCTCGAGACCGCGTCGGGCCTCTTCGTCGAAGGCGATGATCTTGGCCATGCGTGTAGATCCTCCCGGTCGGGGTGATCTCCTCACGGCGCCCGCGACGGACGACCGGGTTGCCGGTCTCGCCGGGGGAGATCTGGCACTCGGGGTAGGTGAGTGCTACCCCATGTTGGCACTCTCCCCCCGAGAGTGCAAGCCAGGTCCCCAGCCCCCGAAGTTGATCACCGCCGTCTCAGCGTCCGCCCTGAGCGCGGGATCCGGCGGTGATCGTCTGGCGACGGGTCGGCTCAGGGGGCCCTGAGCACGAGGACGGGGACCTCGGGGGTGACCGAGCGCAGTGGGATGAGGGACGAGCCGATGCCGGCCGTCACGTAGAGCCGGTCCTCGCCGTACCAGCGCCCACGGCTGAACCGGTTGCCGGTGCGCTCGCTGACCCGGTGGTACGGGTGGCCGCGGAAGGCCAGCTGGCCGCCGTGCGTGTGACCGGCGACGACCAGCTGCACGGACGGCGGGACGTCGGCGACGACGTCCGGGTTGTGCGTCATCAGCAGCACCGGTGCGCCCGGCGGCACGTGCGCGAGCGCGGCGGCCACCGACGGGGTCCGCTCCCACAGGTCGCCGACCCCGGCCACCCACAGCCGGTCGTCGAGGACGGAGACGGCGGTCTCCTCGAGCACGGGTAGCCCGGTCTCCTCGAGAGCCGCGCGCATCCGCCAGCCCCCGGCGTACCAGTCGTGGTTGCCGAGCACACCCAGGACAGGTACGCCGGCGCGCAGCAGCCCGCCCAGCTCGCGGGCGACCTGGCCGGGCTCGAGGTGCGTGCCGAACGTCACGTCCGCGACGTGGTCGCCGAGCAGCAGGACGAGGTCGGGCTTGGCCTCGATGACCGAGTTGACGACGGACCGCGCGCGGGCCAGGTCGACCCACGGCGCGCCGGCGTGCAGGTCGCCGACCAGCGCGACGCGCAAGCCGTCCAACGAGGCCGGCCAGCCGGGTACGGCGAGCGGCACGTCGTGGATCCGGAACCGCCGCGGCGCCAGGACGGCCGCATCCAGCAGCATCCCGCCGACCGCAAGGCCCGCCATCGTCCGAAGCCGCATGCCCCGGATCCTGCCCTACTCCTCCGTGCCGAGTCCGCTCTTCACGAAGGCGGCGTACGACGGCTTGATCGTTGCCGTCGGACCGACCAGGCCGGCGACCGCGTCGAGGGTCTTGAGCCCATCGCCGGTGTTGTAGAGCACCGTCTCCGCCTCGGGGTCCACGGCACCGGCCGCGAGCAGCTGGCGCAGCGTCGCGACGGTCACGCCACCGGCGGTCTCGGCGAACAGCCCCTCGGTCTCGGCGAGCAGGCGGATCCCCTCGACGATCTCCTTGTCGCCCACGTGACCCATCGCGCCGCCGGTGCGGCGCACGGTGTCGAGGGCATACGGCCCGTCGGCCGGGTTGCCGATCGCGAGCGACTTGGCGATGCCGGTCGGTCGGACCGGCTTGACGGTGTCCCAGCCGTTCTCGTACGCCGTCGCGATCGGCGAGCAGCCGCTGCTCTGCGCGCCGAAGACGCGGTAGGGGGTGGCATCGACGAGTCCGAGCCGACCGAGCTCACCGAAGGCCTTGTCGACCTTGGTGAGCAACGACCCCGATGCCATGGGGATGACGACCTGCTGCGGAAGGCGCCAACCGAGCTGCTCCGCGACCTCGTAGCCGAGCGTCTTGGAGCCCTCGGCGTAGTACGGGCGGACGTTGACGTTGACGAACGCCCAGTCCTCGTTCTCGGCGATCTCGCTGCACAGCCGGTTGACGTCGTCGTACGTGCCCTGCACCGCGACGAGCGTCTGGCCGTAGACGGCGGTCTGCACGACCTTGCCCTGCTCGAGGTCGTCGGGGATGAACACGACTGAGTGCAGCCCGTTGCGGGCCGCGTGCGCGGCGACGGAGTTGGCGAGGTTGCCGGTGGAGGCGCAGGCGACCGTCGTGAAGCCGAAGGCGCGAGCGGCCGACAGCGCGACGGAGACGACGCGGTCCTTGAACGAGTGCGTCGGGTTGCCGCTGTCGTCCTTGACGTAGAGCGTCTTCATGCCGAGCGCCTTGGCGAGGTTCGGTGCGGGACGGAGCCGGGTCATGCCGGCGCCGATGTCGACGCGGGTGGCCTCGTCCTGACCCGCCGGCAGCAGGCCGGCGTACCGCCAGATGGTCTGCGGACCTGCGGCGATGGACTCGCGGGTGACGCGGCGCAGCGCGTCCTCGTCGTACGCGACCTCGAGTGGCGCGAAGCACTCGAGGCAGACGTGGACGGGTGCGAGGGGGACCTCGTTGCCGCACTCGCGGCACTTGAGGGCTCGGGCCGGTGACCCGGTGAGAGGTGGTGCGGTGATCGTCATGGTCTCCTCATCTTCCCCACGCGGTCGCGTGGGACGGAGTTGGCACCTGGTGGCTGGGTCGCGAAAACCTGCACTGGTTGCCGGGGCGTCATCGGGCCGTGTCCCTGGTGCCCCTCTGGATGAGTGCTGTTCAGTTGTTCCCCCAGTCTACGGCTAGGGTTCCGCGCCGTGAGCGCCTCTCTCCTGCTGGCGTCGAACCGTGGCCCGGTCTCGTTCGCCGACGACGGCTCGGTACGCCGCGGCGGCGGCGGCCTGGTGTCCGCCATCAGCCACGCTGACGCCCCGGCGGGGTCCGTCTGGGTGTGCGCGGCGCTGTCCGACGCCGACCGCCGCGCTTCGCGCACCACGGGGGGCCGGCTGGCCGAGGGCCTCGCGCCGACGGGCGTCCGGATGCTGGACATCGACCCGGTCACGTTCGACCGCGCCTACAACGCGGTCGCCAACTCGATGCTGTGGTTCGTCAGCCACCTGCTCTACGCCACGCCGAGCAGCCCCGCCTTCGGCGAGCGCAGCCGGCGGGAGTGGGAGGCCTACACGGAGTACGACGACGCGTTCGCGGCCGCGCTCGCGGAGGACGCCGCGCCGGGCGCCGCCGTACTGGTGCAGGACTACCACCTGTCGCTCACACCTCGGCAGCTGCGCCAACGCCGTCCGGACCTGCGGATCAGCCACTTCAGCCACACCCCGTGGGCGCCGCCGGAGTACTTCCGCCTGCTGCCCGATGTCATCGCGCACGACCTGCTCACCGGCGTGCTCGGTGCCGACGCGGTCGGCTTCAACTCGGCACGCTGGGCCGACGCGTTCGCGCGCTGCTGCGTAGATCTGCTCGGGGCGACGTACGACGGGGGGTCGGTCACGCACGAGGGCCGCGTCACCCGCGTCGACGTGCACCCGCTGGGGGTCGACGGCCGCGAGCTGGTCGCTCGGGCGACGGAGGACGACGTCACGTCGAAGCTGCCGACGATCCGGGAGCTGGTCGGCGACCGGCAGCTGCTGCTGCGCATCGACCGCACCGAGCTGTCGAAGAACATCGTGCGCGGGCTCGAGGCCTACCGCGAGCTGCTGCGCAGATGGCCGGAGCACCGCGAGCGGGTCGTGCACCTGGCCTTCGCGTACCCGTCGCGGCACGACCTGCCGGAGTACCGCGAGTACACCGGCGCCGTGCAGCGGGTTGCCCGCGAGGTCAACGAGGAGTTCGCAACACCGGGATGGGTGCCGGTCCACCTCGAGGTCAAGGACGACTACCCACGGTCCCTCGCGGCGATGCGGCTCGCCGACGTGCTCGTCGTCAACCCCTTGCGGGACGGCATGAACCTCGTCGCCAAAGAAGGCCCGGTCCTGTCGGACAACGGCGTCGGGCTGGTGTTGTCCCGCGAGGCCGGCGCCGCCGACGACCTCGGCGCCGACGCCCTGCTCGTCAACCCGTACGACGTCTCGCAGACGGCCGAGGCCATGCACGCGGCGCTCCTCATGGACCGCACGGAGCGGTCCGCCCGATGCGAGCGGCTGGCGACTGCCGCGACCGCCTTCCCTCCGTCGAAGTGGCTCGCCGACCAGCTCGCCTGCCTGGCGCCCTAGCCTGCGGGAGTGCTCACCCTGACGGCGGTCCTGCATCCGTCGGCACTCGATGCACGACGGGGGATCGTGCGGCTGCACCCGACGGTGTTCGCCGGGCTCGGACTCGCCGTGTGGGACACCGTCCGGCTCACGGGGCGCCGGACGACCGGGGCACTCGCCGCCATCGCACCGCCGGGTGGTGATCCTCGGGCCGTGCTGTGCGACGACCTCGTCCTCGGCAACCTCGGAGTCACGGACGGGACGGTCATCGAGGTCGAGGCGGCGGCCACCGTCCCCGCGGTGAGCGTCGTGGCCGCCGCCGACCCGCAGGTGGTGGCTGTCGTCGACCCGACCGTGCTGCGGACCGCCCTGCTCGGCAAGGTCCTGACCGCCGGCGACAACGCCTCGCTGCTGCCGCAGGACCTCGCTCCCCTCGGGGCGTTCGACGTGGTCGGTGCGCGCAAGCGCCTGGCGGCGACCCTGGGCCCGGCATGGACGTCGATGCTGCTGACCATCACCGACGTCTCGCCTGCCGGGCCGGCCCTCGTCACGATGGCGACGGTCGTGGGGTGGCAGGGCGGTACGACGACGACCGGCAGCGCGACGCCGATGGTCGTGCCGACGTCGGCGCACGCGCCGACTGTCGCGGACCTGCCGGGCCTGGAGTCGCAGGCGGCTGCACTACGGGAGTGGCTCGACCTCGGCTTCCACCACCGTGACCTGCTGGCCCGGCTCGGGACGAAGCCGGGGATGGGCGTGCTCGTGACGGGTCCGGCCGGGTCCGGCAAAGGGGCTCTTGTCGAAGCCGTCACCGCCGGCCTCGGTGCGCGGTTGATGCGGGCGTGGGCACCTGAGCTCGCATCGCTCGACCCGACGAGGGCTGCGGAGCAGATCACGGCGCTGTTGTCGGAGGCAGCGCACACCGCGCCTGCCGTCGTTCTCCTCGAGGACATCGATGCGCTGGCCCGGCGTGACAACCCCTCGCCGCTGCTGCCGGTCTTCCTGACCGCGGTACGTGAGGTGGTCGCGGCGGGGACGGTGGCGGTCGTCTGCACGACGTCCCGGCCGGAGTCCGTCGCACCGGAGCTGCGCGCACCGGGCACCCTCGACCACGAGCTGGCCATCCCGCTGCCCGACCGGGCGCAGCGCCGGCGGTTGCTCGACACGATGACCCACGCCGTCCCGCTGGCTCCGGACGTGTCGCTCGACGACGTCGCAGGACGTACGCCGGGCTTCGTCGCGGCCGACGTCATCGCACTCGTCCGCGAGGCCGGTCTTCGGGCCGCCGCCCGCCAGCGCGACGTCGCGTCGCCAACGGTGGCGAAGGCCGACCTCGATGCGGCGCTGGAGGTGGTGCGGCCGACCGCGATGGGCGGCGAGACGCTCGACCTCGCGCAGCTCTCGCTCGACGACGTGGGCGACATGGTCTCGGTGAAGGAGGCCGTGACCGAGGCGGTGCTGTGGCCGCTGCAGTACCCCGACACCTTCGCCCGGCTCGGCGTCTCGCCGCCTCGTGGGCTGCTTCTCTACGGGCCGCCGGGATGCGGAAAGACCTTCCTGGTCAGGGCGATCGCCGGCTCCGGCCAGTGCAACGTGCTCTCGATCAAGGGGGCGGAGCTGCTGAGCAAGTGGGTCGGGGAGTCCGAGCGCGCCGTGCGCGAGCTGTTCCGCCGGGCTCGCGAAGCCGCGCCCACCCTGGTGTTCCTCGACGAGGTCGACGCGCTCGCCCCGACGCGCGGGCAGTCGACCGATGGCGGCACGACCGACCGCGTCGTCGCCGCGTTGCTGACCGAGCTCGACGGCGTCGAGAGCCTGCGCGACGTCGTCGTCATCGGCGCGACCAACCGGCCCGACCTGATCGATCCCGCGCTGCTGCGTCCCGGCCGGCTGGAGCGGCTGGTGTTCGTCCCGCCGCCGGACGCCGTCGCCCGCGGGCTGATCCTCAAGGCGGCGGCGAAGTCGGTGCCGCTCGACGCCGCGGTCGACCTGGCCGCGCTCGGGGAGCGGACCGACGGCTATTCGGCAGCCGACTGCGCCGCACTGATCCGCGAGGCCGCGCTGGGCGCGATGCGCGAGTCGATGTCGGCGACGACGGTGACGGCGGCGCACCTCGAGGCGGCGCTGACGAAGGTCCGACCGTCCCTGGACCCGGCGCAGGTCGCCTCCCTGCAAGCCTTCGCCGGGCGCCGCGAGGAGCGCGGGTCGTAGTGCCCGCACCCATGTCGCGAGTAACTAAGGCAGGAGGTCGCGCAGGAACGCGACGACGCCTGCTGGCCCGTCCGCGACCACGTCGGCGCGCGCCCGCAGGGCCACCGGGCCTTCGTCGCTGTCGCTGAAGACGGTCAGCCCCGGTACGCCGGCAGCGCGCAGCTCGTCGACGGCGTCGAACGCACGAGCGTCGCCGATGTCGTCCCCCGCGAACAGCACCGCACCAGGCCGGGGGTCCGCGACGGCGAGCAGTGCGCCGTGCTTGTCGAAGCCGGGCGGTCGCAGCTCGAGCACCCTGCGGCCGTGATGAACCTCGAGCCCCACGCGCCGGGCCAGCTCACCCACCGGCTCGGCCAGCTGCTCCTGCGCACCGACGGGCGCGTTGCGGGTGTGCACGACGAGCGAGCGCCCCTTGTCCTCGACCTCCGCGCCCAGCCACTCGACCAGGGCCGGGAGGGCCACCCGCGCCGCCGCGATCCCCGGGTGCGGCACCCCGGCCGTCAGCCGTCCGCCGTCCCAGCGGTCGACGCCGTACTGACCGACGACGACCAGCCCGGGCACGGCGGCGAGGCCGGCGAGCTCGACCACGACCTGCGCGGGGCGCCCGGTCAGGATCGCGAGCCGGCCGACCCGAGGCGCCAAGGCCGTCAGCAGCTCAACTGCGCCCTCGGCTGGCACGGCGTTCTCCGGCCGCGCCACGATCGGCGACAGCGTGCCGTCGTAGTCCAGCGCGACCAGGGCCCGACCGGGGTCAGCGCGCAGCGCCTCGAGCCCGGCTCGCCCCTTGGCGGAGCGCGGCGCCGGCACTACTACCCGGGGTAGTCGCGGGTGAGCACGACCGTCAGGCCCGACCCCGGCAGGCCCTCGAACCGCGGCCGGACCCGCTCGATCGCCGGGAACTCCCGCTGCAGCCGAAGCGCCGAGGCCTGCTGCTCCGGCGGGTAGTAGGCGGTCGTGACAGGGATGCGCCCGCGGAAGCTGCCGGTGAGCTTGATCGGCCAGCCGGCTGCCTGGTACCTCGCGGCCGACCGCTTGGCGAGGCCGGTCACGTTGGAGTTGTTGAGCACCGTGAGCGCCAGCCTCGGCGCCGCGGCCGGCAGGGGGGCGAGGACGGCCTGCGTCGTCGCGGGAGCCGGCGACAGCGTGATCGTCTCCGGTGTCGGCCGCGGCGACGGCTTCGGCGACGGCAACGACGCCGCGTCGGAGCCCTGGGCCTGCTGCAGCGTCGGCGCACCCTTGGGCGCGTCGGTCGCCCACAGCAGCGCCCCGATCCCGAGCAGGACACCCGCGACCGCGACAGCAGCGCCGGCGAGCGCCCGCAACGGCGACACGGGCGGGCCCGGGGTCGGGACGCGGCGCGGCACCGGCAGGACGCCCGTCGACGGAGGCTCCTCGAACTCGGGCGCCATCCGCAGCTCGTCCCGCGCCTCGGGCAGCCAGGCCGGTGCCGCGGGCAGGACCGACACTGCCGCGGGCAGGACCGGCGGGAAGCCCCAGTCCTCGACAGGCGAGCCGGGTCGGCCGGGCGGGTCGGTCTCCTGCGGCACGGTCAGGCGTCGATGCCGAGGCGCCGGGCCGACCGGGTGCGCTGGCGGGTGGTGCGCAACCGGCGCAGCCGCTTGACGAGCATCGGGTCGTGCACGAGCGCCTCGGGACGGTCGATCAGGGAGTTCAGCGTCTGGTAGTAGCGGGTCGCGCTCATGTCGAACAAGTCGCGGATCGCGGTCTCCTTCGCGCCGGCGTACTTCCACCACTGGCGCTCGAAGGCGAGGATCTCGCGCTCGCGCTCGGACAGGGAACCGGTCGCGGCGGCAGGCGCTCCAGGGGCCGGAGCGGCAGCGCTGTCCATGGTCCTCCTCGGGCGAACGACAACCGTGTAGTTCGCCTGCCATGAAAGCACAGCGCCGGGAGCGGGCGACCGCGCAACGCAGGGACACGATCGCGGACATCTGTCCGAATTGACGGATCCCGCGCCGGTCCCGTGCGACAGTCGAGGCACCCCTCGCGACCCTCAGAAGGACCCACGTGCGCTCCTCGCTCCCGCGCGCCGCGGCCGGCCTCGTGCTGCTCGGCGCTCTGCTCACCCCCCTGCTGCCGTCGTCGCCGGCGACAGCGGCGCCGCCGCCGGCAGCGACTCCGCCCGACACCGAGATCCCCTACGACCGGCTCACGCTCCGGCGCGGCGACACCTGGTTCCTGCAGCCCGATCTCGACGGCGGGCCCTACACGTCGTACGTCGAGGAGACCGCCGGGTGGACACCGGTGGCCGGCGACACCGACGGCGACGGCACCGGCACACTCAGCCTGTTCAAGGACGGCATCTGGCTGATCCGGGACAGCGCCGGCGGCCCCTACACGGCCGTCCACTTCGGCGCCAAGGGCGACGTCCCGCTGATGGGGGACTGGAACGGCGACGGGGTCGACTCCCTCGGCCTGTTCCGTCGAGGTCGCTGGTACCTCCGCGACAACAGCGTGTTCGGGCCGAGCCGCACCTTCCCCTACGGCCTCGGCACCGACCTGCCGGTCGTCGGTGATTGGGACGGCAACGGCCGGACCGACATCGGCGTCGTACGCAACCGGACGTGGTTCCAACGCGATGCCTCGAGCAGCGGGGTCACCGCGCGCCAGTTCGACTTCGGCCTCCCCGGTGACCGGCGGTTCGCGGGCGACTGGGACCACGACGGGCGCGACTCCCCCGGTGTCTTCCGCAGCGGCATGTGGTTCTTGCGCGAGAGCAACCACTCCGGCCGCTACCAGAGCGCGGCGTTCGGCCGGGCCGGCGACACACCGCTGGTACGCCGCACACCCGGGCTGGCTCCGGGCGTCACCCACCGCGTGGTGCACGACGCCGCTGGTCCGTTCGCGGAGCACATCGCGACGATCGACCTCGCCGCCGCGTCGAGCCCCGACACCGTCCTGTCGGGCGACCGTCTTCGAGGCACCCAGCTGCTCTCGACGATGGCCCGCAACGCGGGTGCGGTGCTCGCCATCAACGGGGACTACTTCCTGTCGAACGGCCGGCCCGTGCACGCCTACGCACAGGACGGCCGACTGCGTCAGACGCCGCAGCTCCTGGGCCGCGCGGTCGGCATCGACGTCAGCGGGACACGGGTCTCCATGGGCGTGCCTGATCTGCGCACCACCCTGCGCACCGATTCCGGCACCACCACGGTGACGACGGAGATCCCTCGGTGGAACTCCGGTCCCGCCACCGCCGACTCGGTCGCTGCCTTCACCGCCGCGGGGGCCGAGCTCGAGACGCCACCGAACAGCGACTGCTATGCCGGCCTGGCCGCGACCACCAACCCCGTCGTGCACACCGACGGCGGCGTGCAGACGTCCATGGTGGTCACCGGACCTCCGCGCTGCGGCGGGGCTGCCCCGATCGTGCCGCCCACCGGAGTGGTGCTGGACGGCTCCCACTTCAATCCCAGTGGCACCTTCCTGCAGAGCCTGCGCAGCGGCCAGGCCGCGCAGCTCACGCAGAGCCTCGGCTTCCCCGGTGCCGTCGACGTGCTCGGCGGAAACCCGGCGCTGATCCTGGGCGGCGTGCAGCAGATCCAGGACTTCTACGGCTCTGACGCGTTCTTCGACCGCCAGCCGCGTACGGCGGTGGGGGTGACCGACGACGGCCGGCTGCTGCTCGTCGTCGTCGACGGCCGGCAACCCGGCTACAGCGTAGGGATGACGCTCCAGGAGCTCGCCGACCTGATGACCTCGCTCGGAGCGGTCAACGCCATCAACCTCGACGGCGGCGGGTCCAGCGCGATGTGGGTCAACGGCCTGCGCACGAACCGGCCGTCCGACGGTGTCGAGCGCGGCATCGGCAGCGCCCTCGTCGTCCTGCCCGGCGCCGACACCGGTCAGGCGGATCTCGTCGTCACGGACCCGAGCCCGTCGCCCAGCCCGTCAGCGAGCGGGTCACCCAACCCAGCGACTGCGCCACAGCTGCAGCGGCAGCCCGCACCGCTGCTCGTCTCGCCGGTCACCGGCGGCGAGCCGGTGGTCGGCTGGGAGCTCGCGGCTCGTGACCCCGGCAGCGTCGGCGGGCTCGCGGCGGCGCTCGCGGACGACGGTGTCGCGCTCTCCCCTGACCTGCAGCGAGCCCGCGCGGTCTACGAGAGCACGCGCTAGAGGGCTAGAGGAACACCAGCGTGGGCGGGGACTAGGGATACAGCCCGCGGGTGCGGTGGGCGTCGGCGACCCGGCCGACGCCGATCATCTGGGCCGCCGTCCGCAATGAGATGCCGCGCTCCGCCGACAGCGCGCTGACACCGTCGTACGCCGATTGCATGAGGACATGCAGCCGGTCGTTGACCTCGTCCTCGCTCCAGAAGTAGGCCTGCAGGTCCTGGACCCATTCGAAGTAGGACACCGCGACGCCGCCGGAGTTGGCGAGGATGTCGGGGACCACGACGACGTTGCGGGCCTCGAGGATCGCGTCGGCGTCGGGGGTCGTCGGGCCGTTGGCGCCCTCGATGATGAACCTGGCCTTGATGCGGTCGGCGTTCTCCTCGTGGACCACGCCCTCGAGCGCCGCCGGCACGAGGACGTCGACGTCGAGCTCGAGCAGCTGCTCGTTGGTGATGGTGTCGGTGCCCGGGTAACCGACAACCGATTCGGCGCCGGTCCGCAGGTGCTTCAGCAGCGCCGCGGGGTTCAGGCCCTTCGGGTTGTAGACGCCGCCCTTGACGTCGGACACCGCCACGACGGTGCACCCCGCGTCGTGGAGGTACTGCGCGGCCAGGCCACCGACCTTGCCGAAGCCCTGCACCGCGACGGTTGCACCGCGGTGGTCGACGCCTGCCTCGCGGAGGGCGAAGAACGTTGAGTACATGACGCCACGCGACGTCGCTCCGCCGCGTCCCTCCGAGCCCCCGACGCTCACCGGCTTGCCCGTCACCACGCCCGTGACCGTGTATCCCTTGTGCGCGGAGTAGGTGTCCATCATCCAGGCCATCGTCTGCTCGTCGGTGCCGACGTCCGGGGCCGGGATGTCCTTCTCCGGGCCGATGATCGGCATGATCTCCGAGGCGTAGCGCCGGGTGACCCGCTCGAGCTCGTTGCGGGACAGCAGCCGCGGGTCGACGGCGACGCCGCCCTTCGCCCCGCCGTACGGAATGCCGATGAGCGCGCACTTCCAGGTCATCCACATCGCGAGGGCCCGGACCTCGTCCAGGTCGGTGTGCGGGTGGAAGCGGACGCCGCCCTTCGCGGGACCACGCGAGAGGTTGTGCTGCACGCGATAGCCCGACAGCACCTGCATGGTGCCGTCGTCGCGGCGAAGCGGGACGGCGACCTGCATGGACCGGCGCGGGGTCGCAAGGAGCGCGTGCAAGCCGTCGTCGAGGCCGAGCTGCGCGACCGCCTCGGAGAGCTGGTGCAGCGCGCTGTCGAGGGCAGACATGCGGGCTGACACGCGGGGAACCCTACTCAAGTGGTGGAGTAGCCGACGGTCGCGCCACGCGCCATCGGACCGAACAGCAAGGTCGCGATATCGGGTACGTCGTCGGGGCTCATCTGCAGCACGGGCGCCAGGGCCGCGGCCACCGCGTGCTCCTGCACCGGGCCGCCCAAGGCAAGGACCGGGTCGGACAGCGCCAACGCGGACATCGGCGCGCTGCTGTCGTGGCAGCTGCCGGTCTGTACGCCGGGCTGCGCGGCTTCCTCACTGTCGCAGTAGCCGTCCTTGGGCTCGTAGTACGCCGGGAACGGGACGATCGGCTTGCCCGTGAGACCGAAGCAGGTCGGACCGCGATCCTCTCGGAACCTCGGCTCGTCGCCGGGGACGAACGCACCTTGGTCCTGGACCGTCTCGAGGGTGATGTGCAGACCCGGCTGCAGACCGCCAAAGGCCTTCTCGCCGACGATCGCCTGCTTCGGCAGCGTGTGCAGCATGCACTCGTACTGCGGGCTGAACTCCGCGTAGAGCGCCAGGTTCGGCCGGCTCTGCGCCGCCAGGTCGACCAGGGCCCGCTCGTTGATGCGCAGGAAGTCGTCCGCGGAGTCGGCGAACGTCGTCGTGCTGCGCAGGAACGCCGCGAGCTCCTCCTTCTGGTCCACGAGGTTGCGGCTGCCGGCCGCAGCGTTGTCGACGAGACGCAGCAGGTCGGCCGACGCCGCGGCGTAGCTCTCGCTGACGTCGGCCAGGCCGCGGAAGTCCTCCATGATCGCCGGCAGCTCGGGGTTGAGCTCCCGGAAGTAGTCGGCATTCATGGCGAGGTTGCGGCCGAGACGCTCGCCACGCCCGCGCAGCCCCGTCGAGAGCGCGTTGAGGGCGAGACTGAGATCTGACGGCTTCATGCGCTGCAACAGCGGCAGGATGTCGTTCAGGACGCGCTCGGTCTCGATCGAGGTGCGCGAGCGGTCCTGCGTGATGACGTCGCCGGCCTGCAGGGGTCGGGCCGTGGACGAGGCATCCGTGACGAGGTCGACCTCCTTCTCGCCGAACAGGGTCTTGGGCAGCAGCTGGGCCGCGACATCAGACGGGATGAGGTGGACGAGATCCTTGTCGAGCGCGAGGTGGATCGTCGCGCCCTCACCCGAGCTCTCGATCCGGCGTACCTCCCCCACGAGAAGCCCGCGCAGCTTGACGTCGGCGTGCGTCGAGAGCTGGTTGCCGACGCTGTTGCTCTCCAGGGTGACCATCACCACCGGGGTAAAGGCCTTCGTGTACAGCGCGATGCTCAGACCGACGAGGAGCGCGATGACGACGAGGAAGGCGAGGCCGGCGGCGTAGCGGCGCAGCTGCGCTGCTCCCTTGACCAACGGCGCCGACATGCAGGCAGTATCACCGGAAATCCGGCCGGCTCACCACGAGGGGCCCTGATTCACCCGACGACCTGTCCAGCCGAGAGTCCGCCGCAGGAGCTGCCTCAGCGGCTCGCAACGGCGGACAGCCGCGGGGAGGGCACAGGCGTCGGGGCCGCGGTGACCCGCTCGGTCACCCACGTCCGGAAGACCTGCGCCGGGAGCGGGCGACTCAGGAAGTAGCCCTGGATGTGCGTGCACCCGAGCATCGTCAGCAGGCGCCAGGTGTCGTCGTCCTCCACACCCTCGGCGACGATGTCGAGGTCAAGACTGCCGGCGAGCGACACGATCGTGCGGACGAAGGCCTGGTCGCCGGCGTCCTCGGCCAGGTGGGTGATGAAGCTGCGGTCGATCTTCACCTCGCGGACGGGCAGCGTGCGCAGGTACGCCAGGGACGAGTAGCCGGTGCCGAAGTCGTCGACGGACAGCCGTACGCCGATGGCATCCAGAGCCCGGAGCACGCCCATCGTCCGCTCCGGGTCGGCCATGATGTGGGTCTCGGTCACCTCGAGCGTGAGGGCCGCCGGCGGCAGGCCGTGCTTGCGCAGGCAGCTGATGACGTAGTCGGGCAGCTGCGTGTCCAGCAGGTTGCGGACGGAGACGTTGACCGCGACCGACAGCGGCATGCCGTCGCGGTGCCAGGACGCGCACTCGGCGACGGCAGCGTCGATGACGAAGTGCGTGAGGTCCCGGATCTGCGCGGTCTGCTCCGCCACCGGCACGAACTCGACGGGGCTGATGAGCCCGTGCTGAGGGTGGTTCCAGCGCACGAGCGCCTCGGCCGACACGACGAGCCCGCTGCCGGCGTCCGCCTTCGGCTGGTAGTGCAGCTCGAGGTCGCCGTTCTCGATGGCATGCCGCAGCTCGGTCGCGAGCGCCAACCGCCGGGGCGAGTAGCCGTCGAGCTCCTCGTTGTAGATCTCCGCGCCGCTGTGCGTGCGCTTCGCCTCGTACATCGCGACGTCCGCCCGCTGCAACAGGGCGACGGCGGTGTCCCCGTGCTGAGGGGACAGCGCGATGCCGATGCTCGCGGCGACCTCGACCGAAATGCCCTCGAGGGCCAGCGGCTCTGCCAGCGCAGCCTCGATGCGGCTCGCGACACTCACCGCTACGTCGGCGTCGCCGTCCACGAGGAACACCGCGAACTCGTCGCCGCCCAGGCGGGCAAGGACGTCGGGGAGCCGGATGTGGTGCCGGAGCCGGCTCGCGACCTGCTGCAGGAGGAGGTCCCCGATGTGGTGCCCGAGGGTGTCGTTGACCTCCTTGAAGCGGTCGAGGTCGAGCAGCAGCACCGCGGTGCCCTTCGTGCTCTTCGCGAGGGCCTGGTCCAAGCACTCGTTGAAGTGCGCGCGGTTCGCCAGGCCGGTCAGCGGGTCGTGCCGCGACTCGTGGTCGAGGCGCTGCACGAGCCGGCTGTTCTGGAAGGCGGTCGCGACCTGCGCCGTGACCGTCTGCAGCAGCTTGCCGTCGTCGGCCGTGAAGCTGGCGACGTCACCGAGGCGGTTCGAGACGCCGAGCACGCCGCGCACGCCCGACTCCCCCGGCAGGCTGACGGCGACCAGGTCACGCAGGTCGCGGCCCTGCAGCAGGCGGCGGCCGGCGGCGTCGAGCGCCCCGGCTGGTACGACGGCTGCGGCGCGCGCGTCGATGAGACCGAGCCAGGGGTCGAAGTCGGCCACGTCGGTGGTCACGCGGACGCTGTCTGCGTCGCTGGCCAGGATCAGGCGCCGGGGGGCTCCCGCATCATCGAGCAGAAGCATCTCCACCGACTCGGCGCGCAGCAGACCGGCGATCGCCTTGAACAGGTCGGCGAGCTGCTCCTCGCTGCTGCGGGCGGCGCTCGTCAGCCGGCGGGTGAAGTCGTAGAGCAGCTCGAGCGACTGGTGCCGCTGGCGCAACCGCGAGTAGCCGCGGTAGGCCACCATCAGCGCGAACGCAAGAGCTGTGACGAAGGGGAGCGTCCAGGGGTCCCAGCGAAGCGCGCCGAGCAGGATCATGCCGCCCACCCAGCAGGCCATCACCTCGACGGCACTCGACCGCGCGAACCCGATGATCGTGCCGCGCTCGACCCTGCGGTTGTAGATGGTGATCGCGGCAATGACCGCGGTGCTCTGCCAGGTCGCGGCGACCAGCACGGCGACGAGGGCCGCCGGCGCAGCGTGCCGCAGGTCGACCGCCGAGCCGTGCATCAGCGCGACGACCCAAGCCGCCAGCGTGACCTCCATCGCCAGCGAGCAGACGTTGAACAGCAGCTTGGTCGCGGGCTGCCGCCGATGCAGGGCCAGCACGAGACCGCCGCCGACGACGCGGGCCAGAACCAGTCCCTCCGCCGGGACGGTGAACAGCCCGATGATCAGCGGCAACTCGCTCAAGGAGACCGAGAAGGCACTGCGGCCACGCTCGATGTGGAGCACGACGAACTCGGCAGCCGCGAAGGCGACAGCAAGCGCGAGCACGGCCGGCTGGACGACGTCGAGCTGGCCGACTCGAAAGCCCAGGACGGCCCAGTCCAGCGCGAAGGCCGCCACGAGGATGGACAGCCCGAGGAGGACGACCTCCCTCGTCATGCGCTTGCGCTCGATGGTCACGGTCCGGGCCCTCGTGTGGACGGCTGTGAAGGCGCGCGCCATCGCAGTACTCAGGTATCGGCGTGTGCTCCGTAGCCCCGCATAGCCCGTTAGGACGGTCTGGTCGCTCACCGCGAACCACCTAGGGATGCCTGATCCCGGCTCGATATGAGCAGGTTCCGCCATCTGCAGCAGCGCGCACCGGTCTGTGGCCCAACCAGATCTGACGTCGATTCGCCATCGAGACGGCGTATGCCGCGGACCGATGTTCAAGCAGGCGATGGCATGCATTGCTGTGGGGGATCACGAAGGTTGGTACGGATGACATCACGACGAGGAGTCACCTGGGACTCGGTGGCCCTGGAGCTGCCGGTCCCGACATCGTGGCGCCGCAACGGCGCCGCGATCGGTGTGGCGATGGCCCTGGCGGCCACGATGGCCGCGGCGGCCACCTCTGCCGCGATCCTGCAGCGGGCCGGCGTCACGCTGCCCGTGCAGGTCGGAGCAGACCCCTGGCACGCAAGTGCATGGTCGGCTCCCGACGGCACGCCGACGCTGCCGGACATGGCAGCGGTGGCAAGGGTCGTCAAGGCGCAGGAGGCCCGCAATGACAGCGCGCGGGGACAGGGCATCGACGTCGCGCTCATCGACAGCGGCGTGACGCCGGTCAAGGGCCTGGACGGGGCTAACAAGCTCGTCATCGGCCCGGACCTGTCGTTCGACAACCCGAGCTCGGGGGTCGCCAACCTGGACGGCTTCGGGCACGGCACCGCGATGGCCAGCATCATCGCCGGCAACGACGGTGTCCCCGGCGGCTTCAAGGGCATCGCCCCGAAGGCGCGCATCGTCAGCGTCAAGGTGGGTGCCGCGAACGGCGCCGTCGACGTCTCGCAGATCATCGCGGGCATCGACTGGGTCGTGCAGCACGCCCATGACGACGGCCTGAACATCCGAGTGCTGAACATCTCGCTCGGCACCAGCTCGCTGCAGCCCTACCAGCTCGACCCGCTGGCGCATGCTGCAGAGACCGCGTGGCGCAAGGGCATCGTGGTCGTCGCGTCCGTCGGCAACGACGGTACGGCGAACCGCACGGTGGCCGACCCGGCCATGGACCCGTACCTCATCGCCGCCGGCGCCTCGGACCCGAAGGGGACCGTGGACACGAGTGACGACACCGTGGCTGCCTTCTCCAGCCGCGGTACGTCCGAGCGGCATGCCGACCTGGTTGCCCCCGGCGCCTACATCGTCGGGCTTCGGGTGCCGGACTCCTCGCTCGACCAGGAGTTCCCAGGGGCCCGGGTCGGTGACCGCTTCTTCCGCGGCAGCGGCACGTCGCAGGCCGCCGCGGTGGTCTCCGGCGGAGTCGCCGCACTGCTGTCGGCCCGGCCGAACCTGAACCCCGACCAGGTGAAGCGACTGCTGAAGAAGACGGCTACGTCGATCACCGGGAACGTGAACTACATCGGCGCCGGGCTGCTCAACATCGACGCCGCCGTCAACGCCAACGTCTCCGACGACATCGCGCAGACATGGCCCGTCTCCACCGGCACCGGAACGCTCGAGGGCTCCCGCGGTACATCGCACGTCGCGATGAACGGCGTGGTGCTCGCCGGTGAGCAGGACATCTTCGGCAACGCATGGAACTCCGCGCAGATGGCGGCGGCCGAGACGGCCGGCGCGACCTGGAGCGGCGGCACCTACAACGGTGCGACTTGGTCCGGTGCGACGTGGTCCGGTGCGACGTGGTCCGGTGCGACGTGGTCCGGTGCGACGTGGTCCGGTGCGACGTGGTCCGGTGCGACCTGGTCCGGCGCGACCTGGTCCGGCGCGACGTGGTCCGGTGCGACCTGGTCCGGCGCGACGTGGTCCGGCGGCGACTGGGCCTGACCCAACACGCTCGTCGAAGGCCCGGCCCGACCTGTAGCACCAGGGGGGGCCGGGCCTTCTGCGTCAACGCGGATCCCGCGACCAGAGGATGCGCCGAAGCGCAGCAGGCCGCTGACGTCGCCGTCCCTGAGCAGGCGATGCGCCGCACCCGGCAGCTGTCCCTGCTCCGCGTGCCGGAGCAGCGTCTGGCTCAGGTGCGTCGTCGGCCAGCTGCGGGCTGGCAGAGGAGTGTCGGCGTACAAGGCTCTCGCCGCGAGAAAGCCGACCAGGATGTCGTCGCCGAGCGGTGTGAGCCCGGGTCCCCACCCGCACAGCTCATCGCTCGGAACGAAGCTGGGTTGCACCGAGAGCACGACCCGCGGAACCGGCCGTGGATTCCACTCCGGCCCGGGTAGCACCGTCGTCGCGCCAACGACGAGGCGGTCGCCTCCGATCACGGCCGCGGCCCCCGCGGGCGCCCACAACTCGGCCTCGATGCCGTTGGGCATCCGGCTGATGCCCGGCGACGTGACGGAGACGACGTAGTCGTCGAACAGGACATGGCCGTGACCGAGCGCTACCCCTTCGCGCCGCGGCCCAGCCATCATGCGCAGGACCGACGGGCTGGTCGCTGTGCTCCTGACGCTCCTCACTTCGACGATCCCGCGGGCTCGGAGGGTTGGCGGCCCGTGCGCGCACGGGCGGGCTGCAGCGGCGACCACGTGACGTGCACGACCTCTGCCGCTTGGGCCCGCAGGCGCTCAACGAAGTCGGCCAGACCGAGGTTCACGATGACCGGTGGTGCGCTGAGCAGATCGGCGATCATGGCTCGCCTTTCGTGACGAGAGCTGCAGCCAGCCGGGCGGCCTCCTGGTGACGGCGACCCTGGGCATCCCCGGCCGTCCCGATGACGCTGGCGACGACGAGGAGCGCACCACCTGCGCCTCTGCGCACAGGCTCCCGCCCGCGAAGAGGCCCCGGATCCATCGGCGTTCTGGCGCTCGTCGCGACGGGAGGGCGGACAGCGGTCGCGACATCACCGGGCTCCCCTGCCGACCGAGTGCTTCGAGCACCGCGTGCTCCACCGGGACGCCGGCCGGATGGCCTGTCCGCGGCGCGGCGCCAGCGCGGTCAGGCGGGTTGCCGTGCCTCCACCAGCTCGGGGCTCGTGCTCCGGTGTGTCTGGTGCTGCAAGGACGGCACGACGAGCACGGGACACGGCGCGTGCAGCACGCAGTGCAGGGTGACACTGCCCATGGCCCATCCGGCGATGACGCTCCTCGTGGTCGATCCAACGACAAGGAGCCGCGCGCCCTCCGCCTCGTCCAGGATCTGGCGGGCAGGATCGCCCTCCTTGAGCCGGGTCGTGAAGCGCACTCCCGGCGGCAGGATCTCGGGCAGCTGGGCGAGCACTCGCTGTCCCGCGTAGCGCGCCTGCTCGATGTACTCCGGGATGATCGCCAGGGCGCCGAGCGGCTGTGCGTCGACGACGTACACCACGTCGAGAAGCAGGTCCGAGAGCGCCGCGTACTGCGCGGCGGCCTCCAGCGCGAGCGTGCTGACGTCGTCACCGTCGTACGCGACGACAACCCGTTCGGTTCGTTCATGGACGGTCATGGGCCACCTCCGTTGAAGCTGCGTGCCAAGCGAAGGAATCGAACCCTGGTGCGGCCCTCCCGCCCCACCCACCATCCGGAAGCTTTCCTCCAGCAGCGCCTGGCCGGTCGTGCTCATCAAGCGTCACGCCCCCCACCGGAGCGCTCCAGGGCCGGAGGTCCTACGCGCGCTGGGCCTTTCGTCGGCTACGCGGCCGGCTCATGACCCTCAGCGCCCGGCTCTGCGCTCGGTCGGGACCTAAGGCCCCAACCGACGCGACCTCAGGCCCTGTCCGGAGCCTCGGCGGCGACCCACGCTGAGGGTTCGACGGAGGGACGACGGCATGGTGACAGACGCACCGGCACGGGTTCATGGCTCGTCCGACGCGTTGCCCCTCGGTGCCGGGTGCGATGACGCGTGGGTGGACGAGCTCGACATCGTGGCCGGCGTCCTTGGAACCGATCCGGTCCACGGTCTCGACGCGTCCACAGCAGTGGCCCGACTCAGGGCCGCCGGACGCAACGTCCTGCCGACGAGCAGTCCGCCCAGCCTGACTGCACTCATCGCGGGGCAGCTCCGCGAGACGATGATCGTGGTGCTGCTGTGCGCGGCGGTTCTCACGGCGGTGATCGGCGACCTGAGCGACACGGCCGTCATCGCGGTCGTCGTGACGGTCAACACGGCTCTCGGTGTCAGTCAGCAGCGCCGGGCGGAACGAGCGATCACGGCCCTCACCTCGTTGACGCCGCGCACGGCCCGCGTCGTGCGCGGTGGCGACGTGGCCCTCGTCGACGCCGAGGAGATCGTCCCGGGAGATCTCATCGAGCTGGAGGCGGGCGACCTCGTCGCCGCTGACGGTCGGCTCGTCGAGCAGCAAGGTCTGGAAGTGGACGAGGCCGTCCTCACCGGGGAGTCCGTCGCGGCGCAGAAGGACACGCGAGCCTGCTCGCCGAGCACACCGGTCGCAGACCGCACGGGCATGGTGCACTCCGGCACGCTGGTCACCCGCGGCCGGGGCCGCGCGATCGTGACGTCGACGGGAGACCGGACGCAGATCGGCCGGCTCGCGCGACTGCTGGTGACGACGTCGGCACCAGCGACGCCGCTGCAGCGACGCCTGGCCGGCTTCGGCCGGCAGATCGCGGTGGTCACGGTCGCGTTGTGTGGAGTCGTCCTCGTGATCGGAGTCGCGCGAGGCGAGGACCTCACCACGATGACGCTGACCGCCATCAGCCTCGCCGTCGCGGCCGTGCCTGAATCCCTCCCGGCTGTGGTGACGGTGTCACTCGCGTTGGCGGCGCAGCGGATGGCGCGTCGGTCCGCGGTGGTCCGGACCCTGCCGGCCGTCGAGTCGCTCGGTGCCGTCACCGTCGTCTGCTCGGACAAGACCGGGACGCTGACGCAGGGAACGATGTTCGCCACCGGCTTCTGGACGCCGAGCGGCTGGGTGGCCGCCGACGGTCTCGGCTACCAACCAGCCGGGGAGCTCCGCGGTGACGCCACAGCCATCGAGGCCGGTGGCCCGCTCCTGCGCGCCGTGACGCTGTGCAACGACGCGCGCCTCGTCCTGCAGGACGAGGCCTGGGTCGTGGCCGGCGATCCCATGGAAGGGGCGCTGGTCGCTCTCGCGGAGAAGGGCGGGTACGCCGCGGGTGACGTTCGATCCGAGTTCCCCCGGGTCCGCGAGTACGGCTTCGATCACCAGCGCGGACGCATGACGACGGTCCACGAGCGGGCCGGCGGATTCATCGTCCTGTGCAAGGGCGCGCCCGAGCTCGTGCTGGACCTCGTCGACAGCGATGCCGAGACAGTGGGCGCCGCCCGCTCGCAGATAGCGCGGCTGACCGGTGATGGCCTTCGCGTGCTCGCGGTGGCTGCCGCCGAGCGCAGCGAGCTGCCCGCGGACATCGCGGACGCCGAGCGGCACCTCCGGCTCCTGGGCCTGGTCGCGCTTCACGACCCGCCGCGGTCAGGGGCCGCTGCCGCGGTCGCTGCCGTTCGCTCAGCCGGCGTCGTACCCATCATGATCACCGGTGACCACCCGCACACTGCGGCGGCGATCGCGCGAAGGCTCGGGTTGCTGCATGACGGCCACCGGGTGGCCGTCGGCAGCGACATCGCCGCGGGCCTGAGCGTCGAGGACTTGCGCGACATCCGCGTGTACGCCCGCACCGCTCCTGAGCAGAAGCTGGCGATCGTCGACGCCCTGCGTGCCGTTGGACACGTCGTCGCCATGACGGGTGACGGCGTCAACGACGCGCCGGCACTGCGACGCGCCGACATCGGTGTGGCGATGGGATCAACCGGCACCGACGTCGCTCGCCAGGCCGCCGACCTGGTACTCGTCGACGACAACATCGGCACGATCGTGGCGGCCGTCGAAGAAGGACGACGGGTCTACGACAACGTACGGCGCTTCCTGCTGTACGGCATGGCGGGCGGCTTCGCCGAGGTACTGGTCATGCTGCTCGGACCGGCCGTCGGTCTCGCGCTGCCACTGCTGCCCGCCCAGATCCTGTGGGTCAACATGCTCACGCACGGCATGCCGGGGGTCGCCCTCGGCGCCGAGGTCGGTGAGGACGACGCGCTGAGCCGACCACCGCGGGATCCGAGTCAGGGTGTGCTCGGCGACGGGCTGCTCCGCCGCATCCTGCTGCTGGGATCGTTGGTCGGCGTCGTGTCCCTCGCGGTCGGCGTGGCCATGGAGCGCTCCGGCCATCCCTGGCAGAGCATGGTGTTCGTCACCCTGACGCTCCAACAGCTCGGGATCGCGCTGGTTCTCCGCTCGCAGCAGCGCTCGATCTTCCGGGTCGGACTGCGCGGCAACCCGTTCCTGATGCTGTCGCTGGTCCTCAACGCCGGCCTGTTGTGGGCAGCAGTCGCGTGGGAGCCGCTGCGCGAGCTGCTCGGCACTCGGGCCCTGTCCGTGGGCGAGCTCGGGACGTGCCTGGTGGCGGCGGCGTTCGCCCCGCTGGTCCTGGACCTCTCGAAGGCAGTGGGCCGCCGACAGGGCATTGCGACCCGGGCAGCCAGGGACCTTCGGACCTAGTGCCGCTCGCTCTGTTCGCGGAGGGTGAGGCGGACGACGGGAGATCGCTGATGTACGAGGTCCGGCTCCACGGTCGCGGCGGGCAGGGGGCCGTCACGGCGGCCGAGCTGCTCTCCGTCGCGGCGTTCGACGGCGGCGGCTGGGCACAGGCCTTCCCGAGCTTCGGCTCGGAACGCACCGGTGCCCCGGTAGCGGCGTTCTGCCGGATGGACGACCGGCCGATCCGGTTGCGCGAGCCGGTGCTGAACCCGAACGCGCTGCTCATCCTCGACGCCACGCTGCTCCACCTGGACGGCGTCTTCGCCGGGCTGCGGCCCGACGGCATCGTCCTGATCAACTCGGCCCGGCAACCGGACGAGCTTGGGCTCGGCGACCTCACCGGACGGCATCCGGACGTGACCGTGACCACGCTGGATGCGAGCGCCATCGCCCGGCGGCACCTGGGCCGCCCCCTACCCAACGGCGTGATGCTCGGCGGCTTCGCGGCGCTCAGCGACACCGTCTCCATCGAGGGGGTGCTGCAGGCGCTCCGCGAGCGGTTCCGCGGTTCGACCGGCGAGAGCAACGCGTGCGCCGCACAGGAGGCGTACGACACCGTGCGGTTGACCAGGGAGGCGACTGTCGATGCCTGAGCAGCTGGAGGGCTCCGTCGCGGTGGCCAGGACGGTCGCGCGCTGCCGTCCACAGGTCGTCTGCGCCTACCCCATCACGCCGCAGACGCACATCGTCGAGGGGCTCAGCGTTCTGGTACGAGAAGGCTCGCTCGCGCCGTGCGAGTTCGTCAACGTTGAGTCCGAGTTCGCCGCGCTCTCGGTCGCCATCGGGGCCTCGGCGACCGGGGCCCGTACCTACACGGCAACGGCCAGCCAGGGTCTGCTCTACATGGCCGAGGCGCTCTACAACGCCTCCGGACTCGGCCTGCCGATAGTGATGACCGTCGCGAACCGCGCGATCGGCGCGCCCATCAACATCTGGAACGACCACAGCGATTCGATGTCGCAGCGCGACTGCGGCTGGCTGCAGCTGTTCGCGGAGGACAACCAGCAGGCCGTCGATCTGCACGTGCAGGCCTTCCGCATCGCGGAGGAGCTGTCGGTGCCGGTCATGGTGTGCATGGACGGCTTCGTTCTCACCCACGCCTACGAGCAGGTGGAGCTGCCGACACAGGAGCAGGTCGATGCCTTCGTGCCGTTGTACCAACCGAGGCAGGTCCTCGACCCGCAGGCTCCGATCACCATCGGGGCCATGGTGGGACCCGAGGCGTTCACGGAAGTGCGGTACCTGGCGCACGAGACGCAGCTGCGCGCGTTGGAGGTCATCCCACGTATTGGTGCCGAGTACGCCGAGGTCACCGGCCGGCCAGGCGGCGCGCTCGTCTCGGCGTACAACATGACCGACGCCGACATCGTGGTCGTCGCGATGGGCTCCGTGCTCGGCACGCTGAAGGACACCGTGGACGAGCTGGCCGCCGATGGGACCCAGGTCGGCGTGGTCGGGATCACGACGTACCGGCCGTTCCCCGCGGCGGCGGTGCGCGCGGCGCTGGCCGACGCAGCCCGGGTGGTCGTCCTCGAGCGGGCCATCTCGCCAGGTGTCGGTGGGCCGCTCACGGCCGACGTTCGCGGGGCGCTGGCCGGCCTGTCGACAGAGATCGTCACCGTGGTGGCAGGCCTCGGCGGTCGCGCCATCACGCGTCCCTCGCTGCGAGCGATGCTCCTCGAAGCGGGTCGCGGAGCGCTGGACCTGCTGACGTTCCTCGACCTCGACCTGCCACAGATCCAGCGAGCGCAGCTGACGGGGGCCGGTCGATGACAACCGACGTGAAGTTCTACCAAGTCGGCAGTTTCGCGGTCGGGAATCGGCTGCTGTCCCGAGATCTGCGCACCGTGCAGTCGGAGGAGACCCGGGCCAACGCACTGACGTGCGGCCATCGCGCGTGCCGCGGCTGCGGCGAGGCACTCGGAGCGCGCTACGCCCTCGACACCGCGATCGAGGCGACGAAGGGGAAACTGGTCGTCGTCAACGCGACCGGATGCCTCGAGGTGTTCACCACGCCGTACCCGGAGTCGGCCTGGCAGGTGCCGTGGCTGCACTCGCTGTTCGGCAACGCGGCTGCGGTGGCGACCGGAGTCGCGTCGGCGCTGAGGGCCCAGGGCCGCGAGGACATCCGAGTCGTGGCGCAAGGCGGCGACGGCGGCACGGTCGACATCGGCTTCGCCTGCCTGTCGGGGATGTTCGAACGCAACGACGACGTCCTGTACATCTGCTACGACAACGAGGGCTACATGAACACCGGCGTCCAGCGGTCGGCGGCCACCCCGCCGGCGGCGCGCACCGCGACGACGCCGGCTGTCGGCCCGGAGCCCGGAAACCGCTTCGGGCAGGGCAAGGACGTCCCAGCCATCGCGATGGCGCACCGGATCCCGTATGTCGCGACCGCCACTGTCGCGGACCTGCACGACCTCGAGGCCAAGGTACGACGGGCGATGGAACTGCGCGGCGCGCGCTACCTGCACGTCCTCGTTCCGTGCCCACTGGGCTGGGCGACGGAGTCGGACGAGACGATCAAGATCGCGCGGCTCGCGACGCAGACCGGTCTTTTCCCGGTGTTCGCGGCCGAGAACGGCGATGTCGTCGACGTCACCCCGATCCGTCACCACGTCCCGGTCGACCCCTACCTCGAGGCGCAGGGGCGGTACGCGCACCTGTTCGCGCCGTCGCGTCGCGCCGACGTCATCGCGCGGATCCAGGCGGAGGCGGACCGCAACATCGTCCGTTACGACCTGCTCGGCCGGAGAGGCGGCACGTGATGGACAAGCCGTTCGCGATCACGCTCGACGTCGGCAGCAGCCTGGTGAACAAGACCGGCTCGTGGCGCACCGAGCGGCCGGTCTACCTCGACCTGATGCCGCCCTGCAACGACGCCTGTCCGGCCGGCGAGAACATCCAGCAGTGGCTGTACCAGGCGGAGGACGGTGGCTACGAGCAGGCCTGGCGGCAGATCATGCTCGACAACCCGCTGCCGGCCGTGATGGGCCGAATCTGCTACCACCCGTGCCAGACCGCCTGCAACCGCGGCCAGCTCGACGAAGCCGTGGGCATCCACTCGGTCGAGCGGTTCCTCGGGGACGAGGCCATCAAGCGCGGCTGGACCGTCACCGTCGACATCCCAGCGAGCGGCCAACACGTGCTCGTCGTCGGTTCCGGGCCGTGCGGGCTCGCGGCGGCGTACCACCTGCGCCGGCTCGGGCACGAGGTCACGGTCGTCGATGCCCAGGAGCAGCTCGGCGGGATGATGCGCTACGGCATCCCGCGCTACCGGCTGCCGCGCGAGGTGCTCGACGCCGAGATCGCGCGGATCGTCGGGATGGGCGTGCACGTGCGCACGGACACCCGGGTCGACGACCTGGCGACCACGATGTCCGAGGGCGGGTTCGACGCCGCGTTCCTCGCCGTTGGTGCCCAGGTCGGGCGGCACACCGAGATCCCCGCGGGTGACAGCGCGCGCATCATCGACGCGCTGACCCTGCTCCAGCAGGCGAGCGGCGACGGGGAGGGGCCACAGCTCGGTCAGCGCGTCGTCGTGTACGGCGGCGGCAACACCGCGATGGACGCCGCGCGCACCGCCCGGCGGCTCGGCGCGACCGAGGCGATCGTCGTGTACCGCCGGACGCGGGACCGGATGCCGGCGCAACCGGAGGAGGTCGACGAGGCGCTTGCAGAGGGCGTGCGGATGCGCTGGCTGTCGACGATCGCGGCCGCAGAAGGTCAGCGGCTGACCATCGAGCGGATGGAGCTCGACGGAAACGGGTTCCCCCAGCCGACGGGGGAGTTCGAGGAGCTCGACGCGGACACCGTCGTCCTCGCGCTCGGCCAGGAGGTGGCACTCGATCTGCTTGACGGGCTGCCGGACGTCGACGTGAGCCACGGGGTCGTGGCGGTCGACGACAACCGGATGACCGGTCACGCGGGCGTCTTCGCCGGTGGCGACATGACCGTCGGCGACCGCACGGCGACGACGGCGATCGGGCACGGGAAGAGCGCCGCGCGCCGGATCGACGCGTGGCTGCGCGGCAGCGGCTCGCCCGGCGGTGCCCGGCCGGCGCTGGCGGCGTACGAGCGCCTGAACGGCTGGTACTACTCCGACGCGCCGGCCACCGTGCAGCACGAGCTCACGACCGCGCGACGGGTGTCCACCTTCGACGAGGTCACGGCGGGTCTGGACGAGGAGACCGCGCTGTTCGAGGCTCGTCGCTGCCTGTCCTGCGGCAACTGCTTCGGCTGCGACAACTGCTACGGCGTCTGCCCGGACAACGCGGTGCTCAAGCTGGGACCGACCGAGTACGCGGTCGACCTGGTGCACTGCAAGGGCTGCGGCTTGTGCGCCGAGGAGTGCCCGTGTGGCGCCATCGAAATGGTCCCCGAGACGACGTAGAAGCGGAGTGACATGACCAGTCAGCGGCAGCGAGGACGGGCGGCGGAGGCCACGCCAGGCGGTGGCGGCGCCGTGTTCGGGCTGGGACTCATCGGAGCGCTGGTGTGGTTCTGGCAGCAGGCGGACGGGTTCGGCGAGCACGTCGTCGGCATCCTCAAGGCGCTCGTCTGGCCCGCCTTCCTCGTCTACGACGCGTTCAGGGTGTTGAACGGCTGAGCCGTCACCCACAGCACCGTCCACAGGGCCACGTAGCCCACACATGATGGAGGACCGCATGCACGCCAAGGCTGGTGACCGGATCGTTGTACGCGCGCGACACCAAGGAGAGGCAGACCGGGACGGCGAGATCCTCGAGGTCAGGGGCGCGGACGGCGCCCCGCCGTATTGGGTGAGGTGGTCGGCGGACGGCCACACGGGGCTGTACTACCCCGCGTCAGACGCGTACATCGCGACGCCCGTGTGAGCGTTCGGCTCGAAGATGAAGGAAGCCATGAGTACGACGACGGGTCGCTGTGTCGCAGTTGGCTATGACGGGTCCGAGGCCGCAATGCTGGCGGTGGACGTCGCCACGGCAGAGGCGCTGCGGCGTGGACTGTCCCTTCGGCTCATCACTGCTGTGGACGTGTTCCCGTACGACTCACTGGCGGCGTTCCACCACGGTGACGGCGACACGCTCGCCGCGACCGCCCACGCGTCGACTCGGCTCGAGGAGCTCGCCGACAGCATCCGTGCGGCGCACCGCGGCCTCGAGGTCGGGACCCGCGCAAGCGGGATGTCAGTGGGCGCCGTGCTCGTCGAGGAGTCCACCGGCGGTGACCTTCTCGTCCTTGGCGAGCACCGTGGCGGTCCGCTCGGACACGTGGGAGATGCCTTGGCAGCGCACGCCCGTTGTCCCGTTCTCGTCGTCCGCGCTGGCGGAGAGCCCGACGGCCCTGTCGTTCTCGGTGTCGACGGCAGCCAGATCGGGGAACGTGCAGTGGAGTTCGCGTTCGAGGAGGCGCAACGGTCGTTGTCGGCAGCCGCGGACGCGGCGGCTTCGAGGGCCTGCTCCTGGGTTCGGTAAGCCGGGCGGTCTTGCACCGCGCGGTGTGCAGTGTTGCCGTTGTCAGGGCCCATCGCTGAGCCGGCCACTAGGTGCACAGAACGCGTTCTCCCGACCGCGGCACGACCGCCAGCCAGCCGAGCTCAGCCTCGATCCGCTCGCGCAGCGCCGCGGAGGCGTCGGGCTCGCCGTGCGTGACGAAGCAGCTGCTGGGCGCGGCCGGCATGCTGCCGAGCCACGCAAGGACGTCATCTGCGTCTGCGTGGACGGAGTACTCCTCGAGGTCCACGACCTCCGCCCGCACCGGGACGTAGTGACCATGGATCTTCACCAATCGGGCACCCTCCTGCAGTGCACGTCCGCGCGTGCCAGCGGCCTGGAAACCGACGAGCACGACAGTGTTCCGGGGGTCCGGCAGCTGGTGCTTCAGGTGGTGCAGGACCCGGCCCCCTGATGCCATGCCAGACGCGGAGATGACGATGGACGGGTACCGCGGCGAGTTGACGGTCATGGACTGCTCGACGGACGTGAGCGCCTGGAGGTGAGTCAGGTCGAACGGGTCGTCCGCCAGCGAGCGGACGTCGGGATCCTGGCGATCGAGTGCCTCGCGGTAGATACCGAGCGCCCGGAGCGCCATCGGGCTGTCAACGAAGACGGGCACACGCGGGATGGCCCCACCCTCGACGAGCTCCTTCAGCGCACACAGCAGCACCTCGGTGCGGTCCACGGCGAAGGCAGGGATCAGGACGCTGCCGCCGCGGGCGACGGTCCGATTGATGGCGTCAGCCAGACGGGCCGGATCTCTGCGCTGATGCTTTCGTTGGCCGTACGTCGACTCGACGACGACGACGTCGGCCGCCGGCGGCGCTGCCGGCGCCTTGAGGAGGGGGTGTCCCTGCCTGCCGAGATCGCCGCTGAACAGGATCGACGCACCGCCCTCGATCTCGACGTGCACGGTTGCAGATCCCAAGATGTGCCCGGCCGGTCGCCACGTGCCGCGAATCGCGGCCGCGACCTCGACGCTCGTGTCGAACGGCACAGCCGTCAGCCTGCCCACGGCGTTCTGGGCGTCCTCGGACGTGTACAGCGGACGAGGGAGCGAATGCTTGGACCATCCGTGTGCCGCTGCGTGCTGCGCCTCTTCCTCCAGCAGGTGCGCGCTGTCCAGCAGGACGACTTCGACGAGACGCGCCGTTGCACGCGTTGCCAGGACCGGGCCGAGGAAGCCGTCGCTGCACAGCTTCGGGACATAGCCGCAGTGGTCGAGGTGCGCGTGGGTCAGCAGGACAGCTCCGATGCGGCCGGGGGCAACTCCCAGGTCGTCCCAGTTGCGCCGTCGCAGGTCGTGCCCGCCCTGGAACAGGCCGCAGTCGACGAGCACCTCCTGGGCGCCAACGCTGAGGAGCGTCTTGCTGCCCGTGACCGTCCCGGCGCCGCCAAGAAAGGTGAGCGCGGCCGGCCCGCTCTTGCGACCGGGGTGCGCGTCAGAGCCTGGGCGGTGCGCCGTGACGGTCATCTCACGACCACCACGGGCACGGTCGCGTGGTGCACGCAGTATGTGCTGACCGACCCCATGAGCATGCCGGTGATCCCGCCGAGCCCGCGGGCGCCGACGACCAGCAGGTCGGCGTCGCGAGCCCTGCGCACCAACGCGGGGCCGGCAGCGCCCTGCACAACCTCGGTCGCCAGCCGCTCCGGCGCCAGCAGCACACCGGACCGAGCTTCCTCGAGCTGAGCCAGGTGCGCCGGCCGGGGGTCGTAGGTCATGGTCATGGGTGGCAGACCGTAGGTGACCTTCTGCGTCCAGACACCAACGAGGTCGAGCGCCCCGCCGACCGCATCGACGTAGTCACACGCCCATCGCAGGGCCTTCTTGCTGCCGGGTGAGCCGTCGATGCCCACAACGACGCGAGGCTGCGTGCCGTCTTCCTTCATCGCCGACTCCTTCTCCTAGCCGCTTCAGAGGACCCCAGCGTCCGGCGGCGCCGGCACCCGCGGCAGGGGCGAAAGACCCGACTTCCGTGGCTGGTGCATGTGCAGATCCAGCGCGGTCAGCCGGCGACGCGCGTGACGTGCAGCAGCACTTGCGGGTATCGCGGCGGCTGCAGCTGCTTGCGGATCGTCGCTCGGAGCTGGGCCTGCCGCAAGCTGGGTGTCACCAGCTCCGCGCTCAGCCCTAGCGTCTCCGCGCGAAGGATGATGTGCGCCGCCGCCCGGCCGGACCGGAACCAGTCGACTGCGTCATCGGTCGTGGTCACGATCGCCTGGCGGTCGTGACCCGGTGCGACCGGCGTGTGCCACACGAGCTCCACCCGCTGGCTCGCTGCCGCCATCATCAGGACGTCTCGCTGATGGGCCGTCGAGCTGCTGCCGCCGTTCGGCAGGACCAGCAGCGTCTGCCAGTGCCGCCCCGTGGCAGCGCCGAACAGCGCGGCGTCCAGCCGGCTCGGTGGGGCCGACGCCGTCACGTCGAAGCTGGCGACGAGCCCACAGTCCTGCGGGTCGCCCAACTCGACGGTCGCGGACAGCCCTGCTTCGTGCATGGCGAGGACGAGGAACTCCGCGGCCATCCCGTAGGACACCCAGCTCGGCTGGTCCGCCTGTGTACCGCCTGCCGGCTCGTGAATCTCGACGCCACCGTCCCGGCTGCGCAGGCGCCAGGTGGCCGACGGCACCAGGCGCGGCGCGCGAAGCATCGCGACCTCGAGGCCAAGAGCCAGAGCCGGATCCACTGCTTCCTTCGTTGTGAGCATCGCGCGCCCCTTTCGTCTCGCTTCACGATGCGCGCAGCGCGGGCGCAGCCCCAGAGGCAAAGGTCCTCGGCGTACCCCGCTTGGGACCTATTGCTCTGCCCGCCTTCCGGCTCGGCGCTCAGGCTGGGTGAACGGTCGAAACCAGAGATGAGGAGGGCCAGATGTCCAGCGTCTCCTACCCCGTCCGGGTGCGTGGCCATCTCGACGCGCAGCCGTCCCGGTGGCTGTGGCTCGTCAAGTGGCTGCTCGCTCTGCCGCACTACTTCGTGCTGGCATTCCTCTGGGTCGCCTTCGTCCTTCTCAGCGTGGTGGCCTGGGTCGCCATCCTCGTGACCGGCCGGTACCCCCGTGGCATCTTCGGCTTCAACGTCGGTGTCCTGCGTTGGACCTGGCGGGTGCAGTACTACGCGTACGGCGCCTTGGGCACCGACCGTTACCCGCCGTTCAGCCTCGGCGAGGAGCCGGACTACCCCGCGACGCTCGAGGTGGCGTATCCCGGCCAGCTCTCGCGGGGGCTGGCTCTGGTGAAGTGGTGGCTGCTGGCTATCCCGCACTATCTCGTCGCGGGTGTGTTCCTCGGCGGCGGTGTGTGGGCGGTCGCCGGTGCGCAGGACGGCAACAACGGACTGGCCGGCGTGGGCCTCATCGGGATCTGCGTCCTCATCGCGGGCGTCACGCTCGCCGCAACAGGGCGGTACCCGAAGGGCATCTTCGACATGGTTCTCGGCATGAACCGGTGGGTCCTGCGCGTTGCGGCGTACGCCGGCCTGATGACCGACCAGTACCCGCCACTCCGCCTCGACATGGGCGGCGATGACCCGGCCGGCACCCTCACCGTGCCGACGACCGATGCCGGCGGCGGCGCGTCACCGTCGTGAGGCCGCCTGAATCGGTGCTGCACACGTCCGGTCTCTGCAAGAAGTACGGCGCCACGGCCGCACTCGTCGACGTGAACCTCGCGCTGTCGGCTGGGGAGGTGCTGGGGTTCCTCGGACCGAACGGTGCCGGGAAGACGACGATGCTGCGGGTGCTCATGGGTTCGCTGCGCCCCACTGACGGCCGCGCCGTCGTGCTCGGTCACGACCCATGGGTCGACGCATCCGCGCTGCATGCCGATGTGGGCTACCTGCCGGGTGACCTGAGGATGCCGCTGCGGTTTACCGGCCGGGAGGTGTTCGAGCTCTACGGACGACTGCGCGGCTCCACCGCGGTCAGCCATGGCAACGCGCTTGTCGAGCGCCTGGACGTAAGGGTCGACGTGCCGATACGCGCGATGTCGAAAGGCAACCGCCAGAAGCTCGGAATCGTCCAAGCCTTCATGCACCGCCCCAGGCTGCTCCTGCTCGACGAGCCGACGAGTGGCCTCGACCCCCTGGCGCAGGAGACGTTCGACGAGCTGCTCCGGGAGCTCGTCAGTGACGGGACGACGGTGCTGCTCTCGTCACACGTCCTTGCCGAGGTCGATCGGGTCGCAGACCGAGTGGCGATGCTGAGGAGGGGACGGCTGGTCGCTGTCGAGCGGCTCGAGGACCTTCGGCGCGCGGCACCTCACCGGGTGCGTGCACGCTTCCGCGACGGGCGACCGGTGGAGGCGCTTCGGCGTATCGCCGGCGTACGAGACGTGCAGGAGCGCACGGGTGGCGTGGCCTTCACCGCGACCGCCGGATGCCTGGACGCCGTCGTGAAAGCCCTCGCCGCCGCAACGCTGACGGACATCTCGATCGAGCCGGCGGATCTGGAAGACCTGTTCCTGTCGTACTACCAAGGCGCGGGCACATGACCGCTCTCGTCCTGCGGGCGTCGTGGCGCGAGCAACGAGCGTCGTTCGCGGGATGGGCAGCTGCCTGGGTGGTTCTTGTGATCATGTACGCCGCGAGCTGGCCGGCCGTGCGCGGAAGCGCAGACAAGTACGACGAGCTCCTGAGAGACATGCCGAAGGCGTTGCGCACCCTGATCGGCAGCAATGGTCCGGGCAGTCTCGGTACGCCGGAGGGGTATCTCACCGCAGAGCTGCTCTCCTTCACCGGACCGCTCCTGGTTGTCGCCATGGGCATCCTCGTCGGCACGAGGGCGCTCGCCGGTGACGAGGAGAGCGGGACCCTCGAGCTGCTCCTGGCTCAGCCCATCTCGCGACTGCGGGTGCTGCTGGAGAAGCTCGCCGGCGGTGCGGCCGGCATCGGCGCCGTGCTGACCATCGCCGGGGTCGCACTGCTCATCAGCAGTCCTCTCGCCGGGCTCGACCTCTCGGTTGCCACTGCGCTGCGCCCGATGGCGGTCTTCTGGCTGCTGGGGCTGGAGGCCCTGTCGCTGGGCCTGTGCCTCGGCGCCGTTCTGGGCAGCGTGGGTCGTAGCCGTGCGCTGGCGGGGGCCGTCGCGCTCGGGGCGTTCGTGCTGCACGCCCTGGGCGCGCTTGTTCCCTCCACGCATCGGATGGCGTCCCTCTCGCCCTTCGAGACAGTGGTGGCGAGTGACCCGTTCCGGCAGGGGCTGTCCGGCACGACGGTCCTGACCTTGCTGGCCCCGTGTGTGGCGATGACCGTGGCAGGTCTCGTGGCCTTCCGTCGTCGCGACCTGCATCTGTCCTGACCCCAAGGCGCTGGTACTGCGCGACGGTTGTGGGTCTTTCGACCCTGCCGCCGCGCACGGCGACATGGATCTAATGAACACGGCAAAGGAGGTGGGACGACGATGAAGCCCACAAGACCAGATGACGCGACGTTCATGGACGACCTCGCCGGGACCGCCACCGATGACGACTGGATCGATGCCGAGCTCGCCGTCGAGCTCGAAGTCGACGACGAGCTCGCGTTCGAGGTCGACGACTTCCCGATGCGACTCATCGAGGGCGACGACGACCGGTTCGCGTCGGCCTTCCGTGACCCCGGCAGCTACGCCGCCGAGGAGCTCGCTATGCACCTGGTCGGCTGACCGACGCAGCGACGAGGCGGATGGCCTCGTCGACAGCTGGCGAGGCTGAGCCCGATGTGTCGACCCGATGGGCGGACCAGGGGTCGAACCGACTCCGTAGCTCACGCGCGACAGCCACGTCAGCATCGGATGCGTCGTCGTCGAGCTCGCTCCTCCGCACAAGCCGCGCGTCGGCCTCCTCGTCCGGCAGCACGGTCTGCAGGCAGATCAGCTCCGCAACAGCCCAGCCGGCCGTGAGCGCAGCCTGGTCGCGGTGCGACGTCGCGGCCCAGGTCGCATCGATGATCACGCTCTCACCGAGGGACAGGGCTTCCCCCGCGGTCGCGAGCAGGGCGCGGTAGGTCCGGTCCCGGCCGGCGTCGTCGTACATGCCTTCACCGAATGCGGCGCCGAGACGCCGGTCGACGGGAACCCCGATCAGCTCCTTGCGTTGCACGTCGCTGGACAGGTAGGTCCAGCCGAGCCGAGACGCGAGCTCGCGGCTCAGCGTCGACTTCCCCGTGCCTGGCAGCCCACCGACGAGGACGAGCCGCGCCGCTCCGGCGTGCAGGTGCCGCTCCGCCACGGCGAGATGGTCCTCGACGAGGCCGCGTGCGCTGACGTCGCCCTGAGCAACGCGCAAACCCGCGACCTTCGCCCGGATCATGGCGCGGTACGCGATGTAGTAGTCAGCCAACGAGGCGGGCCACGTGTCCCGGGCGACCCGCTGGTAAGCCGTCAGCAGGTCACCCGCTGCCTCGGGCCGCCCACACCGCTCGAGGTCCATCGCCAGGAAAGCCACGTCCGCGAGGACGTCGCCGTACCGCAGCTCGTCGTCGAACTCCAAGCAGTCCAAGATCACAGGTGGCTGTCCGGGTGGGCAGAAGATGTCGGCGGCGAGCGGGTCCCCATGCCCGTCGCAGATCCGGCCGGAGGCGATCCGACGCCGCAGCAGCGCCTCTCGGCCCGTCAGGTAGCGGACCGCGAGCGCGTCCACGTGTCCCAGCCTCGTCAGGTCGACGTAGCTGGGTCGGGCCTGCCGGATCTCCCCGGCGTTGCGCTGCCACCGCCGGAGAACCGCCGCGGGACAAGCGGAGCCGTCGATGTGCACCGAGCGGTCGGCACCGCGATGGAAGTCCGCCAGGCGCGCGCTGACAGCCTCGACAGCGCTGGTGAGGTCGGCACCGCTGAGCGCAAGCCGCTCGAGGTTCCAGTCGTTCGGTTGCCGACGCATGACGACGGCGGGTTCCCAGGCGTCCTGCGCCGATGGGAGGTGCGCGACACCGAGGTACACGTCCGGCGCCAACCGCCTGTTCAACTCGACCTCGCGGCAGCACGCCTGTTCGCGCAGCGCCGGTGTGGTGAAGTCGAGGAAATCGGTGCGCAGCGCCTTCTTCACCTTCACAACGAGCTCGTCCGTGAGGAACAGCCGGGACACATGGGTCTCCAGCTCGGTCAGAGCGGACGACTCCACATGTCCACCATGCAGTCCGTTCGGGCGCGCTGCCAGGGTCCAACGGCCCTGGCACGCCGGTCGGTCCCGTCGCACCCTGCTGACGTCGACCCCCAGGGAGGCCGGATGCGAGCGCCCGATTTCATGACCAGGCCGGTCATCACCGTGTCGCCGGACGCGACCGTGAAGGAGGCCGCCCGGCTGCTCGTGCGGCACGGCGTGTCTGCCGTCCCGGTCGTCGATGACGCCGGTCGGGTGCTGGGCATCGTCAGTGAGTTGGATCTGCTCGCGGGTGAGGTCCCGGGCGACCCCGTGGCACATCTCGCCCCTGTCGCCGCAGACACGACGCTCCCTCTTCGCCTCGTTCGCGAGGTCATGACCGCGAACGTCGTCGGTCTGCCCGAGGACGCCGACGCCGCAGCGTTCGCCGAGGTGATGCGCACGAGCGGCTTCAAGAGCGTCCCCGTGCTGCGAGGGGACCGCGTGGTCGGCATCGTGTCGCGGCGAGACCTGCTGCGAGCGGTGGCACGCGACGATGCGGATATCCGGGACGATGTGCTGACTCGGATCCGCGCGTACGGCGGCGACATCGCTGACTGCGGGGTACACGTCGACAACGGCATCGTCAGCATCCAGCCGGCGAGCTCCGACCCGGCAGATGCCAAGATCGCTGTGCTCCTCGCGAGAGGCGTCCCGGGAGCCGTGCGGGTCGTTCTGCTCTCCGCTCCGTCGTGAACGTCATACATGCCCTTTGGCGGCGGCACACGGGACCTTCGACCATGGTTGCGGCCGGGCTCCGGTCAGACGCTGGATGCCTTCCCGCGGGCAGGTCCACGGAGGAGTGGAGCAGGTCATGGACGCAAACAGGGAACGCATCGTCGTCGGCGTGGACGGCTCACCTGCATCTGTCGAGGCGTTGCGTTGGGCGAACGACCAGGCACGGTTGACGGGTGCGCCCGTCGAGGCTGTGATCGCGTGGTTCTACCCGATCTCGTACGGCTTCCCGGTGATCGCCGACATCGACTGGGCACGGGAGGCAGAGGTCATCCTGAGCCGGGTGGTCAAAGAGGCCGTCGGTGACGACGACGCGTTGATCTCGCAACGCGCGATCGAGGGTCACCCCACGCGCGTGCTCGACGATCTCAGTCAAGAGGCGGCAATGCTGGTCGTCGGGCCGCGTGGACACGGGGGCTTCGCGGGGCTTGTGCTCGGCTCCGTCACCACCCACGTCATCGGCCATGCCGGCTGCCCGGTGGTCGTGGTGCGCATGCACGCTCTGGAAGCGCGCACAGCGTGATCGGCGGCGGCGCGGACACCGTCCTGTCACTGCCCCGAAGCGGGCGCACGGTGCGGGTACGGGAGCTCACGCCCGCCGATCTGCCGGCCCTGCGTCGGGCCTTCGTGAACGCGGATCCGGCCGTACTGCGCACCCGCTTTGCGGGTGCTGCGCCGAAGTTCGACACGCTGGCCAGACGCGTCCTGGCGCTGGACGGCCACGCCAGGCACGCAGTCGCAGCCTTCACGGCAGACGACCAGGTGGTAGGTGTCGCAGAGTACGAGCGCACCGAACCCGGCGCGACGGCGGAGGTTGCCGTCGTCGTGGCGACGGCATGGCAGCACGAGGGCGTCGCGACAGCGTTGTTGCAGCGACTCGCAGAGCACGCCCTGCGGGAGGGCGTCACCACCGCGACCGCGTTGATCAGCGGCAGCAACTCGCAGGTCCTGGAGCTCGTGCGAGACATCCCGATGAACCACTCGGTCAGCTACGACCACGGCGCCGGCGAGCTGCGAGTGGACCTGACCGACGCCGTCGACGCTCGCGCCGTCCCGCGCGCGAAGGAGGCATGACGATGGCAGGCCCAGAGATCCGGGTCTTCCTCGTCGACGACCACGAGGTTGTCCGCCGCGGCGTCCGCGCTGTCCTCGAGGCTGAAGGAGACCTCCTCGTGGTCGGGGAGGCGGCCTCGGTGGCAGAAGCGCTGGTGAGTCTGCCCACCTTCCGGACCGATGTCGCGATCCTTGACATGAGGCTGCCGGATGGCACCGGCGTGGAGTTGTGTCGTGAGCTCCGCAGTCTGCTGCCGACGCTCGGCTGCCTCGTACTGACGTCATACGCCGATGACGACGCACTGGTCGCGGCGATCATGTCGGGGGCTGCGGGGTACGTCCTCAAGCAGATCCGTGGCAACGAGCTCGTGGCGGCCGTTCGTACGGTGGCCGCAGGCGGTTCGCTGCTCGACCCGAAGGCGGCAGCCGTCGTCATGCAGCGCATGCGCACGCCCGCCACGACCGACCCGCTGGCGGGTCTCTCCGACCAGGAGCGGCGCATTCTCGAGCTCATCGGCGAAGGGCTCACCAACCGCGAGATCGGCCAGCAGCTGTTCCTGTCGGAGAAGACGGTCAAGAACTACGTCAGCAACGTGCTCGGCAAGCTGGGACTGCACCGACGGACACAAGTCGCCGTCCTCGCCACGCACGTTCGGCTGCACTCGGACCGGGCGTCGCGAACAACCTCGCCGTACGAAGACGCGCACGTCTGAGGAGGGAGCCACCCATGGACACAGGCCGGCTCAGGGTGTTCATCGTGGACGACCACGAAGTCGTCCGGCGGGGCGTACGGGACCTGCTGGAGGCAGAGCCCGACATCTGCGTCGTCGGAGAAGCCGCGAACGCCAAGGACGCCCTGCCGGAAGCACTTCGTTGCCGGCCGGACGTCGCGGTGCTCGACGTCCGACTGCCCGATGGCGATGGGATCCGCGTCTGTCGTGACCTGCTCTCTGCCCTTCCCGACTTGTCCTGCCTCATGTTGACGTCGTTCGCCGACGACGACGCGCTCGTGGCCTCGATCATGGCCGGCGCCTCGGGGTATTTGCTCAAGCAGCTCCGCGGCATGGAATTGGTCGACGCGGTGCGCACCGTCGCGACAGGCGGATCGCTCCTCGACCCACAGGCCACCAGCATCGTGATCGAGCGGCTCCGGGACGGCAGTGACGCAGACCCGTTCGCCGTCCTGAGTGCACAGGAACGGCGAGTGCTGGAGCTGATCGCCGAAGGGATGACGAACCGGCAGATCGGCGAGCACATGGATCTTGCGGAGAAGACGGTCAAGAACTACGTGTCCGCGTTGCTCGACAAGCTGGGACTCGAGCGACGCACACAGGCTGCCGTGCTCGTCGCGCAGAACAGCCTCCGAGCGACCGGGGAACGTCCCCTGACGTCCTTCCACCATCGGGTCGGCAAGCAACGGGTTCCGTCCTGACTCAGCGCGACGGTTATCGTGCCTCGTCGGAAGGGACCACGCGTGGACGTCACGGATCGCCGTGCTGAGCAGCCGCTCACACTCGCCGAGGTACGCGAGATCGTCGAGCTCGCGGCGCTCGCGCCCTCAGTGCACAACACGCAGCCGTGGCGCTTCAGCTGGGACGGGCAGACGCTGGCAGTCAACGAGGATCCGTCCCGAGCGCTGCCTGTTCTGGATCCTGCCGGACGCGAGCGGGTGTTGAGCTGCGGTGCGGCAGCTCAGCACGCCGAGCTTGCTGTGCGCGAGCTCGGTCGGGCGTGCACGACGGACGTCGAGCCCGACCGCAACGATCCCTTGCTGGTCGCTCGCATCACCGTCGGCGCTGCCCGTGAGAAGACGGCGGCCGAGCAAGCGCTCGTGACGGCCATCCCGCGGCGCTACACCGACCGCGGGGTCTTCGACCCCGCCGAGGTGCCGACCGACACCATCGACCGGCTCAGACGCGCGGCCGAGCACCACGGCGCCTGGCTGCGGCCGGTCGTCGACCCCGACGAGCGAGTAGCGATGGCGGTGCTCCTCGCCCATGCGGACACCGCCGAGAAATCAGATCCTGCCTACCTCGCGGAGCTCGCGCGCTGGCGCACGCACGAGCGCCAGCAGGAAGGCGTGCCCGACGCAGCCCTCCCCGGCGGGCCCGTCGCTCTGCGCGGCTCCGACTTCGTCCTTCGCGACTTCGACGCCACTGCCGACATGGGCCCACCGGACACCGCGGCTGAGCCGCCGACCCCGGAGCATCCGCTCGTGGTCGTTCTCGGCACCGACGACGACGGCCGCGAGGACTGGATCCGGGCCGGCATGGCTCTGGGCCGCGTTCTGCTTCAGGCGACGGCTGATGACCTCACTGCCTCGCCGATGACCCAGGTCGTCGAGGTCGAGCCCTTCCGCGCCCGCCTCCGCAGGGAGCTCGGAATGGTCGGCCAGCCACAGGTCGTGCTGCGGGTCGGCTATGGCCATGGGCGGATGACGACTCGTCGACGCCCTGTCGACGACGTCCTGGACGTCACAGGCTGACCGCTCGGCGTGTCCGTCTGATCCGGGGATCTCTAGGGTGAGCGGGTGATCGCGCACTTCATCCTGTTCGTGGACGACCAGTCGGACGCGACGGCCTTCTTCACCGAGGTGCTTGGACTGACGCCTCGGCTGCACGAGCCAGGGATGACCGAGTTCGCCTTGGGCCGTGACAGCATCCTGGGCCTGATGCCCCGCGCAGGTGCCCAACGGCTACTCGGCCTGAAGGACCCTGCACTGCTGAGCGGCACCGGCTGCGAGCTGTACCTCTCCGTCGACGACCCCGCCCAGCTTCATGCGCGTGCGCTGGCGGCGGGAGCGACGGAGCTCAGCCCCCTGGCCGCGCGTGACTGGGGCGACGAGGCGGCCTACAGCCGCGGGCCGCAGGGGCACATCGTGGCCTTCGCCCGCCGCCTCGACAACCGCTAACCGCGTCAGGCGCGGTGGATCAGGTCACGGAGATATCGCCGCGGGGTCGGTGGCACCTGGGCACCGACGCCGATGCGCAGCACGAGCTGTGCGAAGCCGGTGAGCTGCAGCTGGTCCCGGAGCTCGGCGCGAAGGGCGACGTCCTCGACCGGTTGGTTCAGGTAGGAGGCGTTGGCACCGGCAGTCGTCGCATGCAGAAGCACGGCGCCGAGGGCGCAGCCGGCGGCGAACCAGTCCGCGATCCTGTCGTTCGGAGTGGTGAGCACCGCGACCAGTGGCCGGTCCTCGCCCGGTCGGTCCTGTTCGGGTCGCGAGCTCACGGTGGAGAAGTCGCGCTGCACGAACTCCGCGCGCTGCGACGCGGCGGGACCGCGAGTGTGGTTCGCGGGTACGCCGTCGCGGTGGGCGTCGCCGGGCACTCGCAGCCAGGGCGCGAGCTCACGCTCAACCTCTCCGCGGCGCTGCAGCAGGCGGTCGGCCCGCTGCACGAGATCGGCCAAGGTCGCCCGGTCACCAGGGCGGCTGACGAGTCGCAGTGCGCCCCCTTCAGCGGCCGCAGCCGACTGGAGCTCGAAGGGCAGTTCCTGCCCAAGCTGGTGGGCATCCAAGGGTCCACGGTCCGTACGACGACGCGCAATCGCGTCGAGGAGGTCAGTATCACGTGCGGTCGTTGACCGTGGTCCGACCTCGCTGATCCGCGTCAGTGGTCCGTCCGAGCCGTCAGGAAAGAGCGGCATCGCGACGTCGAAGCCGGCTGCTCGGGCCGCAACCGCCGCGTGCTGAGCAGCGGCGCCACAGGAGATCACCATCTCCCGCCGGTGCGGGTCGGTGGCCGCGAGCGTGCGCGACGGATCGGCGTACAGCTCGAGTGACTCGTCCCGGAGGACGAACTGCCACGGCTGCGTGTTGTGCTTGGACGGCGCCCACCTGGCGACAGCGGCGTACCACGCCATGCGCGCTTCCCGGCCTCGGATCGCGTCAGGCATCGGTGGCCACGGCGGCGCCGACGCCAGGATCTTGACCATGCTGCCTCCCCCGCTCGCCTTGACCCGAGGGTGACGTGCCCGCTGGCGGTGCGACAGGGCCGAAGGTCCCGTGTGGGCACTGCTCCCGGGTGGTCGGGATGAGGGGCACGAGTGCGTATCCCGCCCAGTACGCTCGACCCGAGACGGCCCAGCGCGACCCAGTCGGCGCCCGCCGCGCGGGAGCGCCTCGGAGGGAGCGGTGAGGTGTCCGCTCCCGATCTTCCCGACGGTCTGCTCGCGCAGCTCGTCGAGTGCGCGCCGGACGGAATCCTGGCCGTCGACGACGAGGGCAGCATCCTGCTCGTCAACCAGCAGGTCGAGCTGATGCTGGGTTATCGCCGCGAGGAGCTGATCAACCAGCCGGTGGAGATGCTGCTCCCGGACCGGTTCAGAGCCGCGCACGCCGGCTACCGGCGCGAGTTCGCAGCCAGCCCGGCCGTGCGTCCCATGGGCGGGGGAGGAAGGCTTCGCGCCCGCCGCAAGGACGGAACTGAGCTCGACGTCGAGATCAGCCTCGCACCGCTGCGCATCGGCAGCAGGACCATCGTCGGCGCAGTGATCCGGGACATCACCGACCGCGCCCATGCCTTGGCCGACCTCGAGCACCGCGCACTGCACGACCCGCTGACCGGCCTACCCAACCGAGCGCTGCTGATGGACCGCCTGCGCACCGCGCTTTCGCGCCAGGAGCGCGCCGGCGGCGGCACGGGCGTGTTGTTCCTCGACGTCGACCATCTCAAAGCTGTGAACGACTCACTCGGGCACGCGGCGGGTGACGCACTGCTCACCAGCGTCAGCGAGCGCATTGGGGCTGTGCTGCGACCCGCCGACACCCTTGCCCGGCTGGGAGGCGACGAGTTCGTCGTGCTCACCGAGCAGGTCCCCGCCATGCCCGAGCTGTGCGAGCTGTCAGAGCGCGTGCTGACCGCCGTGCGGGTGCCGCTGGACCACGCCGGTCACGATCTTCATCCGAGCGTCAGCATCGGCGTCGCCTTCGCGCGGCCGGGTCGATCGGATGCGGATCAGCTCCTCCGCGACGCCGATGCCGCGATGTACCGAGCCAAGCGGGCGCGCCGCGGGTCCTTCGCGTTGGCCCACACCTCCGACCCGGACCCGAGCGTAGGAGGCTCAGGGCTCACCGGTTGAGTGCCAGAAGTCCCTATGCGGCGCAGCCGGAGGACCCGCAGACTGCAGTCATGAAGCTGGTGGACGAGGCAGGCCTGCTCGCCGCGCTCGCACCACTGACGAGCCGCGAGCCCCGCGTCGTCGTGGCCGGCAACTTCGCCACGCCCCTCACGACTCTGGGCTGCCTCGACGCTGCGCTGCCGGCGTACCGCCTGTTCGCCTTGAACGCCCAGGCTGGAATGCCCGAACGGCCCGGCGTCGTGCACGAGACGCCGTTCGTGGGACCCGGGGTACGGCGCAGCGCGCGACTGGACTACGTGCCGGCCCGGCTCAGCCTCGTGCCACGACTGTTCGCGCGCACCCACGCACCCGACATCGTCCTGCTGCACACGACACCGCCACGGGCCGGCCGGGTCTCGCTCGGTCTCGAGGTCAACGTCCTGCCGGCAGCCGTCGACGAGTGTCGTCGGCGTGGCGGCCTCGTCATCGCGCAGGTCAACCCCCGGATGCCGTGGACGTACGGCGACGGCGAGCTGTCCACGGACCTGATCGACGTCGGGTTCGAGGTCGACGCGCCGCTGACCAGCCCGCTGCCGCGTCAGCCGGGCGATCTGGAGCGGACGATCGGCGAGCGGGTCGCCGCCTTGGTCGAGGACGGCGCGACGCTGCAGCTGGGGATCGGCGGCGTACCCGATGCGACCCTGGCCGGCCTGGTCGACCGCCGCGGCCTGCGCATCTGGACCGAGATGTTCTCCGATGGCGTCCTCGCCCTCGACGCCGCGGGCGCGCTCGACCGCGACGAGCAGCTCGTCGCGTCGTTCCTGTTCGGATCACCGGAGCTGTACAGCTGGGTCGACGGCAACCACCGGGTCCGCATGCTCCGCACGGAGGTCACCAACGACCCGGCCGAGATCGCAAGGCATCCACGGATGACCTCCGTCAACAGCGCACTGCAGGTCGACCTCTACGGCCAGGCGAATGCCTCCTGGGCAGGGGGGCGCATCTACTCCGGCTTCGGCGGGCAGAGCGACTTCGTCGTCGGCGCCTTGCACGCCGCCGGTGGTGTCGCCGTCGTCGCACTGCCGTCGTGGCACCCGAAGGCCGACCGCTCGACCATCGTGGCGTCGCTCGACGGGCCGGCGACGAGCTTCCAGCACTCGTGGGTCGTCACCGAGCAGGGCGCGGCGTCCATCTGGCCGGCGACGAGCCGCGACCAAGCCCGCCATCTCATCGCCGTGGCTCACCCCGATGCCCGTTCAGGGTTGCAGGATGCGGCCGAGGCGAGGGGGCTGACATGAGCAGTACGTCGATGTTGATCGACGGTGTGCCGCTGGTCATCAGGCCGATCCGTGCCGACGACAGCGCCGCGCTGCGCGCCATGCATCGCGGATTCACGGAGCGCACGATCTACCAGCGGTTCCTGGGGCTGCATCCGGACCTGTCGCCGACTGAGGCCGACTACTTCACGCACGTCGACGGCGTAGGACGGTTCGCCCTCGTCGCCGAAGACCCGGCGGGGGCGCTGGTGGCCGTCGCACGGTATGACCGCCTGCCCCCGGACTGGCGATCGGCTGAGGTCGCCTTCGTCGTCGCGGACGCCTACCAGCATCACGGCCTCGGTACGGCGCTCGTGTCGATGCTGCGGGAGCATGCGCGCGAGGCGGGCGTGCAGTGCTTCGTTGCCGACGTCCTGACGACGAACCTCGCGATGCAGCACGCGTTCAACGACGCAGGGCTCTGTGCCAGCAGCACCCGCGACCACGGCGTGGCACATCTGGAGATGCCGATCCTCTAACTTCCTCGGCGACCGCAACAACCTCGGCGGCCAGACCCTTCGCGAGTTCCAGAACTACGCCACGCCAGACGACGGTCGGCGGTTCACCGAGCTCTACAACGTAGACAAGCTCACCGGATCTGATCCTGTCGCACGGTTCAACTTACAACCCGTTGGCTGCCAACTTGGCTGCCATTTCCAGGACGACCGTAGAGCCGACTGAGGTCAGCGCTCGCAAAGCCGCAGGTCAGAACACCTAGGCAGCAGAGCCGGGTGTCGGGATCGAACCGACGACATCCGCTTTACAAGAGCGGTGCTCTACCAACTGAGCTAACCCGGCCAAGGTCTGTTGAGAAGGTGGATGAAGACCCCGCGTGACGCATCCTGACAGAGGGCCAGAGAGTAACGGCATAGCCACGCGAGCGAGGACCGGGGCTCTGCGCCGTCGGCTCGTTGATCGACGGACACTGCCGCGGTTTCGGCGCCGCCCGCGACAACCGCGTATCTGTCCGTCCGTCGACCGCGGGCGACGGGTCGGAGGGCACCGCGTGATCGGCGTGCGCGCGACGAGCGTGTGCGACGAGCCTGGGTCGCGCACGGCGATCTTTGTCAACAGGTCCTAACCCGGCAGGAGCCTGAATCCTACGGGCGGGAGACGGTCAGGGCGTACGTCGCACGTCGGTCCGCGGTCGGCAGCTGCTGGGCGTCGAACTCGGCCACGACGGAGTAGTTGCCGGCCGGGACCGGTGCGCCCTTGGCGTCCACCTCGCGCCACGGCGTACTCCAGGTCAAGCACTCACCGACCGGGAGGGCGACGCTGTGCGCGGTGTCGGCGAAGTGCCGACCGGCCGACCAGCGCCAGACGTCTTCGCCGGCCTGGCGCAGGCTGATGTCGATCTCGCGTGCCGTCTCGTAGCTCAGAACCTCGGCGGTCGTGCTGACGTTGCAGATGTCCGCCGACAGCGTCGTCGTGCCGCCGGACGAGAAGGCCTGCACGGCCACGCAGAAGCGCGCACCCTCTTGCTGCTTGCGAGCAGGGCAGACGAGGTCGCCGTTGGTGTAGCCCCACGAGTAGTTGCGGGTCATCGGACTCGTGATCGGACCGGTGGACTCCGCCTGCACACGACCCGAGCTGCTGCCGCCGGCCGACGGGTCGCTGGGCGCGACCGGCCCGGTCGCCGGCGTAAGCCCGCCTGCCGCCAATGACCGCTGCCCCGTCACCGGAGCCGCGTTGGCGGCCGCGGCGGGCGGCGGGCTGGCCGCGGTCGACGGCTCGGTGCCGCCCACGATGCCGAGGCTCCCTCCGCTCGTCGTCGCCGGCGGCAGCGGCTCCTGCAACAGGGTGCGATCGCCACCGCCTCCGGTGGAGGCGAGGACGAGCATCAGCGCGAGCAGACCGGCGGCGCCGCTCGCGCCCGCCTTCGTGTTACGCCGGCGGCGCGCGGCGACGAAGGCGAGCCGAAGCCCGTCCGCCGACGGTGCCACCGGGACGAACGCCCCTGGGAAGGTGCTCATGCCGACACCTCCCTCTCGCTCGAGGCGACCGCGGCCGCCAGCTTGTTGCGCGCCTCGTGCAGCCGCCGTTTCACGGTGCCGACCGGGCGGTGCAGCGCCGCCGCGATGTCCGCCACGGGCAGGTCTGCGTAGTAGTGCAGGAGCACGACCTCGCGGTGCCGCACGGGGAGCCGCTCAACCAGGTCGCGCAGCCACGGATCGTGGTCGGGACGACCCTCGGTGAGTGACTCACCGAGGCGGGCGACGACGTTGCGCTCGCGGCCGCTCTGCCGCCACGTGTGACGGCACAGGTTGGTCGCGACGACGTACACGAAAGCGCGCGGCTCCCGGACGCTGCGCCATCTGGCGAACAGCCTCGTGAACGCCTCCTGCGCCGCCTCGCGCGCGGCGTCGACGTCGCCGGTGAGCGCGGTGAGGTACCCGGCCAGCCGGCCGAACTCCACGGTGTAGAGCGCCGCGAAGTCGCCCGCCGCCGACGCACTGACACCGGGAAGCGCAGGCAGCGCCTGGTCGGCGGCGGCGGCAGCCGGCCGGCCCAGCGCGATGCCGGTCGTGACCACGTCCGCGGTCACGCGACCTCCCCCACCCCTGGGCGCCCCATGAACCGAGGAGTCCGTACGACGGTAAAAGGTTCACGCCGATCTGTCCGGGACCTTTGCCCCATACTCGCGTGATGCCCGACGGACCGGTAGGCAAGGTCGGCCGTGTCCTGATCCGCATCCGCGGAGGTGACGCGCCCGGCGAGGTCGTCGTGAGCGTCGCCGGCACCCCCGAGGCCTACCTCGCGTACGCCGAGGAGGGCATCGCCGTCGGCACGGACGTGTTGGTGATCGCCACCCGCGCCGCTCGCGGTGTCGACGTCGTCCCGTGGGACCGCACCCTGTTCATCCCAGAGAGGTAGGAACGATGCTCGGTTACCGCGTGCCCGCGCCCAACGAGGCAATGATCATCTCGGGCGGCAAGCAGAAGGCAGTCGGCGCCGACACGCTGCCGTTCCGGATCGTCACCGGGCACGGCGCCTTCGTGCTGCCGGTCCTGCGCAAGGCGTCGTTCCTGACCCTCGCCATGCGGGAGGCCGTCGTCACCGACGACTGCGTGACCAAGCAGGGGATCACGCTGTCGGTCAAGGCGGTCATCGCGTTCAAGGTCGGCAGCGATCCCGCGAGCATCGCCGCCGCCGCCCAGCGGTTCCTCGAGGAGCAGGACTCGATGGACGAGCTGACCGGCCAGATCTTCGCCGGTCACCTGCGCTCGATCGTCGGCTCGATGACGGTGGAGAGCATCATCCGGGAGCGGCAGACGCTGGCGGAGAACGTGCTC
>JAENVS010000030.1 GCA_016650445.1 Frankiaceae bacterium
GCGATCTCCTCGAAGAAGTCCAGGTGCGCGTCGAAGAAGAACGACAGGCCCGGCGCGAACTCGTCGACGTCCATGCCGCGGGACAGGCCCAGCTCGACGTAGCCGAAGCCGTCGGCGAGGGTGAACGCCAGCTCCTGCGCGGCCGTCGAGCCGGCCTCGCGGATGTGGTACCCCGAGACCGACAGCGGCTTGTACGCCGGGATGTTCTCGACGCAGTACTGCATGAGGTCGCCGATCAGCCGCAGGTGCGGCTCCGGCGGGAAGAGCCACTCCTTCTGCGCGATGTACTCCTTGAAGATGTCGGTCTGGAGCGTCCCGTTGAGGACGCCCGGGTCGACGCCCTGCCGCTCGGCGGCGACGAGGTACATGCAGAAGACCGGCACGGCGGGACCGCTGATCGTCATCGACGTCGTGACGGAGTCGAGCCGGATGTCGGAGAACAGCAGCTCCATGTCGGCGGCGGAGTCGATGGCGACGCCGCAGTGCCCGACCTCGCCCAGCGCCCGCGGGTCGTCGGAGTCGCGACCCATGAGGGTCGGCATGTCGAAGGCGACGGAGAGCCCGCCACCGCCTTCGGCCAGGATCATCTTGTAGCGCTCGTTGGTCTGCTTCGCGTTGCCGAACCCGGCGAACTGCCGGATGGTCCAGAGCCGGCCCCGGTTGCCGGTGGGGTGGAGCCCGCGCGTGTACGGGAACTCCCCCGGCCAGCCGATGCGCTCGAAGCCCTCGTAGGCGTCGCCGGGACGCGGCCCGTAGACCGGCGCGACCTGCTCGCCGGACAGCGTCGTGAAGTCGGCATCCCGCTTGTGGGCCGCGTCGTACCGAGCCTGCCAGCGGTCACGACCGGCGGCGATCTCCTCTGGCGTCATGCCTTCCAGGCTACGCGTGACACGCTCGATGCATGGACTGGAGCCTGCGTGCCTGCGGCCGTCGCGGGCACGAGACCTATGCCCCCGACGAACCCGAGCTCCGGGATCGGCTGCACGTCCCGACGCCGGCGGGCGAGGCCTGGCGCTGCCTGCGTTGCGGCGACTTCGTCATCGGGCCGCCCGAGCGCAGCGGCCCCGCCGACGAGGCGCCGATCGTGCTGCGCGGTCGCGCCCTCCGCGACGCGACGATCCTGCGCCTGCTCGCCGCGGAGCGCGCGGCGCGGGGCTTGATCATCCTCGGCATCGCGTACGGCGTACTGCGGTTTCGCTCCGCGCAGCACGACTTGCGCGAGGCGTTCGAGCGGGCGCTGCCCGCCGCGAAGCCGCTCGAGGAGGCGCTGCACATCAACCTGACCGACAGCGCGTTCGTGCACCGCCTGCAGCACGTGCTCTCGTCCAAACCCCACACGCTCTCGCTGATCGCGGTCGGCCTGTTTGCGTACGCCGCACTGCAGATCGTCGAGGGCATCGGCCTGTGGATGCTCAAGCGCTGGGGCGAGTACGTCGCCGTGGTGGCCACGTCGGTGTTCATCCCGCTGGAGGTCTACGAGCTCATCGAGCGCGTCACCTGGCTGCGGGTGGCGGCGCTCGCGGTCAACCTGGCAGCGGTGGGGTACCTGGTCTGGACCAAGCGGCTGTTCGGCAGCCGCGGCGGCCACGCCGCGTTCGAGGCCGAGCGCCACTCCGAGTCCCTGCTCGAGGTCGAAGCCGCCGCCGTCGCCGCCCCCTGACGACCAAGCAAACCAGCGCACGAGAAGCGCACTTCCCGGTACGCCGGGGTCGCCCGTCGTACGGATCAACTTCTGAGCAACGAAGCGTGCGACCCCGGAAGTTGATCCGTACGACGCCGCACCCGCCGCGAAGGGCGACTACCGCAGTGGTGGCCTGCGGCTGGCGCGCGGTCAGGCGGTGACGGCGGCGACGAGCTCGTCGGCTGCGGCGTAGGGGTCGAGCTCGCCGGCCACGACGCGCTCCGCCAGGCCCTCCAGGACGTTGCCGCCCCGCAGATCGCCCATGCGGTCGCGAAGCACGGTCAGCGCTATCGCCTCGACCTCGTCCGAGGCTCGTCGCGCGCGCCGGCGCTGCAGCTCACCGGTCCGCGCCAACCAGTCACCGTGCTGCTCCACCGCGTCGACGACGTCCTCGATGCCCTCACCCCTGGCCGCGACCGTCTTCAGGATCGGCGCCACCCACTTGCCCTCGACCTTGGCCTGCGACGGCGACTGCGTCCCGAGCGACTGCATGTAGCGAAGGTCCCGGACGACCGTGTCCGCTCCCTCGCGATCGGCCTTGTTCACGACGAACACGTCGGCGACCTCGAGGATCCCGGCCTTCGCCGCCTGGATGCCGTCTCCCATACCGGGTGCGAGCAGCACCAGCGTCGTGTCGGCGAGGGAGGCCACTTCGACCTCCGCCTGACCGACGCCGACCGTCTCCACGAGCACGACGTCGCAGCCGGCCGCCGACAGCACGCGCAGGGCCTGCGGTGTGGCCCAGGACAGACCGCCGAGGTGCCCACGCGAGGCCATCGAGCGGATGAACACCCCGTCGTCGGTCGCGTGGTCCTGCATGCGCACGCGATCACCCAGCAGCGCCCCTCCCGAGAACGGCGACGACGGGTCGACGGCCAGCACACCGACCCGCATGCCGCGCTGCCGGTACGCCGCCACGAGTGCGCTGGTCGAGGTGGACTTGCCGACGCCGGGCGACCCGGTCAGGCCGATGACCCGCGCGTGGCCCGCCCGCGGTGCGAGCAGCGCCATCACCTCGCGAAGCGCCGGAGAGGCGTCCTCGACGAGGCTGATCAGGCGACCGACGGCCCGCGCGTCCCCCTGGCTCGCCGACGCGACGAGGGCCGGGACATCGGCGGTACGCCGGGAGCGGACCCCTACGGGAGTCGCTGCGGTCACGCCCGAACGTGCAGGACCAGAGCGTCGCCCTGACCACCGCCACCGCACAGGGCCGCGACGCCCACGCCGCCGCCGCGGCGCTTCAGCTCGTGCGCCAGATGCAGGGCGAGCCGGGCACCGCTGGCACCGATCGGGTGGCCGAGCGCGATGGCCCCGCCGTTCGGGTTGACCTTGGCAGGGTCGACCCCGAGCGCCTTCGTCGACGCGATCCCGACGGCAGCGAAGGCCTCGTTCAGCTCGAACAGGTCGACGTCGTCGACGGTCAGGCCGTCCTTGGCGAGCGCCGCCTTGGCCGCCTGCGCCGGCTGCTCCTGCAGAGAGTTGTCGGGGCCGGCGACGACGCCGTGCCCGCCGATCTCGGCCAGCCAGGTCAGCCCGAGCGACTCCGCCTTGCTCTTGCTCATGACCACGACGGCGGCAGCACCATCGGAGATCTGCGAGGCGTTGCCGGCCGTGAGGGTGCCCTCCTTCACGAAAGCCGGCTTGAGCTTCGCCAGGGTCTCCGCCGTGGTCCCCGGCCGGACGCCCTCGTCCTCGCTGACGACGACGGGGTCGCCCTTGCGCTGCGGGATCTCGACCGGCACGATCTCGTCGGCGAAGCGGCCGTCCTTGATCGCGGCAGCGGCCAGCTCGTGGCTGCGCGCGGCGAACTCGTCCTGCTGCTCGCGCGTCATGTCGTAGCGGCTCTGCACCGACTCGGTCGCCTCGCCCATCGGCACGCGGTCGAACGCGTCGAACAGTCCGTCGTGGAACGTCGCGTCCAGGATCTCGGCGTTGCCGTAGCGGTAGCCGCCGCGCGCCTTCGGCAGGAGGTACGGCGCGTTGGTCATGGACTCCATGCCGCCCGCGACGACGATCTCGAACTCACCGGCCCGGATGAGCTGGTCGGCCAGCGCGATCGCGTCAAGCCCCGATAGGCAGACCTTGTTGATCGTGAGCGCCGGGACAGCCATGGGGATCCCACCCTTGACGGCGGCCTGGCGGGCGGTGATCTGGCCCTGGCCGGCCTGCAGGACGTGGCCCATGATCACGTAGTCGACCTGGTCGCCCGTGACCCCGGACCGCTCGAGCGCCGCCTTGATGGCGATGCCGCCCAGGTCCATCGCGGTGAAGTCCTTGAGCGCGCCGGACAGCTTGCCGATCGGCGTACGCGCACCGGCGACGATCACGGACGGGTTGTCTGAGCGGGCCACGAGGAGCCTCCACGGTCGGTGTTCAGCCTTCGGTGCAACAGTAATCGGGTCACGATCACTCCCCGCCACCGAACCCTGATGGAGGACCCCTTGCGCATCACCGCCATCGACCACGTCGGCATCGCCGTCCCCGACCTCGACGCGGCGATCGAGCACTACACCTCGGCGTACGGCATGACCTGCGTCCACCAGGAGGTCAACGAGGAGCAGGGGGTGCGTGAGGCAATGATGGCCGTCGGCGACTCGGGCTCCTACCTGCAGCTCCTCGCCCCCCTGAGCCCGGACTCCACGATCGGCAGGTTCCTGGACAAGAGCGGCCCCGGGATCCAGCAGATGGCCTACCGGGTCGATTCGATCGACGAGGTCAGCGAGCACCTGCGCGGTCAGGGCATGAAGCTCCTGTACGACGCCCCGAAGCGGGGAACGGCGGGCTCCCGGGTCAACTTCGTCCACCCGAAGAGCGCCGGCGGCGTCCTCGTGGAGCTGGTCGAACCGGCCGCCGGGGGAATCGGACACTAGCGGACAGCAGGAACGGCCGGTCGGCTCGCGAACAGTGCTTGCAACCCCCCTCCCCAGGAGCTCGCGTGCGCCGTCCTTTGATCGCCCTGTCGTCCGTCGCCGCCCTGGTGCTGGCTACCGGGATCGCCGTGGCCGCCCCACCCGTCCCGGTCCCACCGGTGGTCCCGACCGGCGGCACGGCGATCCAGTCGCCGAACGTGACGCTTGTGGGCACGATCCCGATCGAGGGCGTCGGCGTCTCGGTGCGGACGCAGGTCGTCGACGGCAAGCGGCTCGCCTACGTCAGCGGCGCGGCCGGCCTGTCCATCTACAACGCGAACGACCCGGCCAAGCCGCTGCTGCTCGGGCACCTGCCGATGTACAACTGGGAGAACGAGGACATCGCGGTCTCGCGCGACGGGCGCACCGCGATCATGACGGAGTTCACCGCCAGCGCCTACCTGCACGTCGTCGACGTGAGCGACCCGGCCCTGCCCCACATCGTCGGCAGCATCGTGGGTGCTGGTGACCACACGGTCACCTGCGCCAACTACCACTGCACGTACCTGTTCGGCAGCGACGGCAACACGTTCGACATCCGGGACAGGGAGAACCCCAAGAAGCTGCCCGAGGACCAGTCGTGGGGCGCCCAGGTGGGGGTCAAGGGCGGGCACGCCGTCCACGGCGACGAAGCCGGCATCTTCATCTCTGACAGCAACCCGCTGACCGTGTTCACGCTGGACCCCGACCCGCTGCACCTGAAGAGGCTGACGACCGGCGAGGTCACGAAGAAGACGGCGTACCAGCACAACAACATCCGCACGCGCGCGTCCCGGTACGTGCCGCGGGCAGCCGGCGAGTCGTTGGGCGGTCCGCTGCGCGACGGTGAGCTGCTCCTCGGCGAGGGCGAGACCAACTTCAAGTACGCGTGCAGCGGCTCGAGCGGTGCCTTCTCGACGTGGAGCATGGCGGGCTTCGACCGCGGGGCGAAGATGCAGCAGCTCGACGTGCTCCGGCCCGTCAACGGCGACTTCACCGACGGCAACCCGGCGACCGAGGCGATGGGCTGCTCGGGCCACTGGTTCACGCAGCAGGACGCGAAGGACGGATCCGTCCTGGTCGCGGCCGCGTGGTACGAGCACGGGACGCGGTTCCTCAAGGTCGACCCGCGGACCGGCAAGATCCGCCAGGTCGGCTACTTCCAGCCGGTGCGCGGCTCGACGTCGCAGGCCTACTGGATCAAGGGCACCGACTACGTGTGGAGCATCGACTACCACTCCGGCATCGACATCCTGAAGTTCGACCAGGGCGCGAAGACGCCAACGACCCAGCAGCTCAACACCTCGTGGCTGGTGAAGGTCCACGTCGTGGACACGTGGTCCGACATCATGCGGATCGTCTGCAAGCAGGAGGGCCAGGCCACGCCCGCCCAGCTCGCGCAGCTGGGCATGGCCGGCCACCACGCGTAATGCCCTCCCTTACCCGTCGGTAGCATTCAGCCGATGAAGGAGATCCTCGACGCCGTCCTGACCGGTGACACCGCAGCAGTAGCGGGGATACCGCTCCCGGAGTCGTACCGCGGGGTCGTCGTCCGCAAGGACGAGCAGGCGATGTTCGAGGGCCTCGCGAGCCGCGACAAGGACCCGCGCCAGAGCCTGCACGTCGACGAGGTCGCGACGCCGGAGCTCGGCCCGGGTGAGGCGATCGTCGCCGTCATGGCGTCCTCGGTGAACTTCAACACGGTCTGGACCTCGATCTTCGAGCCCGTGTCGACGTTCGGGTTCCTCGAACGGTACGGCCGCATCTCGGAGCTCACCAAGCGGCACGACCTGCCGTACCACGTCGTCGGCTCCGACCTGTCCGGCGTCGTGCTCGCGGTCGGCCCCGGCGTGACGAAGTGGAAGGCCGGCGACGTCGTCGTCGCGCACTGCCTGTCGGTCGAGCTCGAGGACCACCAGGGCCACGACGACTCGATGATGGACCCGCAGCAGCGCATCTGGGGCTTCGAGACCAACTTCGGCGGACTGGCCGAGCTGGCCCTGGTCAAGGCCAACCAGCTCATGCCCAAGCCCGCGCACCTGACGTGGGAGGAAGCCGCCGTCCCCGGCCTCGTGAACTCCACGGCGTACCGCCAGCTCGTCAGCAAGAACGCCGGCCAGATGAAGCAGGGCGACAACGTGCTGGTCTGGGGCGCCTCCGGCGGCCTGGGCTCGTACGCCACGCAGTACGTCCTCAACGGCGGTGGCCAGCCGATCTGCGTGGTCAGCTCGCCGGAGAAGGCAGAGCTCTGCCGGCGGATGGGTGCGGAGCTCATCATCGACCGCACCGCCGAGGACTACCGGTTCTGGAAGGACGAGAACAACCAGGACCCGAAGGAGTGGCAGCGCTTCGGCAAGCGGATCCGCGAGCTCACGGGCGGCGAGGACATCGACATCGTCTTCGAGCACCCGGGTCGCGAGACGTTCGGCGCGTCGGTCTACGTCACGCGCAAGGGTGGCGTCATCACGACCTGCGCCTCGACCTCGGGCTACATGCACCAGTACGACAACCGGTACCTCTGGATGAACCTCAAGCGGATCGTGTCGTCGCACTTCGCCAACTACCGCGAGTCGTGGGAGGCCAACCGTCTCATCGCGAAGGGCAAGATCCACCCCACCCTGTCCAAGACGTACCGACTCGACGACACCGGAGATGCGGCGTACGACGTCCACAAGAACCTCCACCAGGGCAAGGTGGGAGTGCTGTGCCTGGCTCCCGAGGAAGGGCTCGGGGTCGCGCCCGAGGCGGTCGAGTTCCGGGCCCGCCACCTCGACGCGATCAACCGGTTCCGGGACGTCTGAGGGTCTGGACGGCCGTGCGGTGGTAGGACAGCGGCATGGATGACGACCAGCTGGTGCCCCTGTCCGACGACGACCAGCCCAACGGCTTCGACGTCGTTCTTCGCGGCTACGACCGCCGGCAGGTCGACGACTACCTCGATCGGGTCGAGACCGCCCTCAACGAGGCCGACGCGCGCCACGCCGAGGACGCCGGGCGGCTGGCGGCGCTCGAGAGCCAGGTCACCGACATGCACGAGCGGCTCGCCGACGCCGAGCGACGGGCCGCCGGTCGCCCCGAGCCCGCGCCGGTCGCCGGCGACCGGATCGCCGCGATGCTGCGGCTGGCCGAGGAGGAGGCGGAGTCCATGCGCACCGCCGCAACCGACGAGGCCGAGCGGATCGTCGCCGACGCACAGCTGCGCGCCGGGCTGGAGTCGGCGAAGCAGAGCAGCGAGCTCGACCGCCGCGAGCAGGAGATCACGGCACGGGCGGAGGAGGCGGCTGCGCTGCGGCAGCAGGCGCAGCAGGAGGCCGACGCGATCCGGGCGCGGGCCGAGGACGATGCCGTCAGCACGCGCCAGCAGGCGCAGGAAGAGCTCCGCCGGATGCACGAGGCAGGCCAGCTCGAGGCCGCTGCGATGACCAGCGAGGCTCGGCGCCAGGTCGAGGAGCTGTCCCGCCAGCGCGACGGCATCGCGGCACAGCTCCAGAGCCTGCGCGACACGCTGTCCGGCGCCGTCGCGCCGCTGTCCGCACCCGTCACGGGCGCCGAGCCGACGCAGGCGATCCAGCTTCCTGCCCATGAGGCCCGGACCGAGCCCGGTGCCTGACGACCACCCCGAGGACGACGCGCTCGAGGAGCGCATCGACAGGGAGGTCCGCGAGGAGCTCGACGAGCGATCCGACGAGTTCGAGGACCTGGCGGGGCAGGCTGAGTCCTCTGCGGCGGACGCGCGGCGAGCCGCCGGCGATGCACAGGTCTCCCGGGAGAGCGCCGTGGCGGCCGGCCGCACCGCCGTCGAGGCCGTGGAGGCTGTGGCGGTTGTGGCAGCGGACGACCCCCTGCTGGACACGGCCGTCCGCAAGATCGAGGCGCAGGCCGACGAGGAGAACCCGTTCGGCCGCCCCGGGCGGCCGCTGAGCCGCCGGTCGCCCTTCCGGGTCGGCTTCACCGCGGCGCTGGGTGTTGCCCTGGCCTACGCCCTGGTGCAGGCGCTCGTGGCGGTCCGCTCGGTCCTGATCCTGCTGCTGATCTCGGCCTTCCTCGCCATCGGCCTCAACCCCGCGGTCGAGGCACTCGAGCGGCGCGGTCTCGGCCGCAGCCGCGCCGTCGGCGCCGTGCTCGTCGGGGTGCTGCTGTTCTTCGTCGGCTTCGGGTTCGCGGTCGTGCCGCCGATCATCGACCAGGTCGGACAGCTCGCGGACAAAGCACCGGACTACATCCGGGAGCTGCAGGGCAACCGGCGGGTCGCCGCCCTCGACGACCGCTTGCACTTCCTCGAGAAGGCCAAGGACTACCTCAGCCACCCGGAGAACGCGGGTACGGCGGTGTTCGGTGGCGTCCTCGGCGTCGGAAAGGTGGTCTTCAGCGCGTTCTTCAGCACGTTGACGGTGCTGATCCTCACTCTGTACTTCCTGTCGAACCTCCCGAGCATCAAGGCCAGCGCCTACCGCGCGATCCCGCGCAGCCGGCGGGCCCGGGTCGGGCTGCTCGCCGACGAGATCCTCGAACGGGTCGGTAGCTACGTCGGCGGAGCATTGGTCATCGCGGCCTGCGCCGGCGTGACGACCTTCGTCATCCTGCTGATCTTCGGCGTCCCCTACCCCGTCGCCCTGGCGCTGCTCGTCGCGATCACCGACCTCATCCCGTTGGTGGGCGCCACGATCGGGGCCATCGTCGTGACCGTCGTGTCGTTCTTCGTCTCCGCGCGCACCGGGATCATCGTCGGCGTCTACTACGCGGCGTACCAGCAGTTCGAGAACTACGTGCTGTACCCGCGGGTGATGAAGCGCTCCGTCGACGTGAGCCCGGCCGCGACTGTCGTCGCCGTGCTCATCGGCGGGTCCCTGCTCGGGGTGCTGGGCGCGCTGCTCGCCATCCCGATCGCGGCGGCGGTGCAGCTCGTGCTGCAGGAGGTCGTCATCCCCCGTCAGGACGACGCCTGAGGGGCGTCGTACGGCGGTCGGGCTAGGCCGGCAGCTCGGCCAGGAAGCCGGCCACCTCCGCGTTGAACGCCTCCGGCGTCTCGACAGCGGTCAGGTGGCCGGCGTCCGGCACGAGGACGAAGCGCCCGCGCGGGAGTGCCTCGGCCATCGCCTGCGCATCAGCGGGTGGGGAGAGCACGTCCTCCGAGCCGACGACGACCAGAGCCGGCGCGTCGAAGCCCCGCAGGGTCTCGAACGAGTCGGGCCGGGCGGCCATCGCGCGCTGTGCCCAGGCCACGGCCGCTGCCGGCGCGGCCTGCACGAGCCCGCGGACGCGCCCGGAGACCAGTGGCCGCGACGAGGCCGTCGTGCTGCCGAGCAGGCTGGGCAGCACCTCGTCGACGAGCACGGTCGAGTCCTCGTCGCTCTCCACTGCCGCAGCGATGCGCTCGCGGTTGGCACGGGCGGCGTCGGGGTCGGCGCTCGCCTTCGTGTCGGCCAGCACGAGGGCGCGGACGCGATCGGGGTGCCGACGCAGCACCGCCATCGCGACGTAGCCGCCCATCGACAGACCTGCCAGGACGACCCGGTCGAGGTCGAGCCGGTCGAGCAGCTCGGCGACATCGTCGGCGGCCGTGTCGAGCGACGGCGCGTCGCCACCGAGCGGGGATCCCCCGAACCCGCGTTGGTCCGGGGTGATCACCCGGCACAGCGACGACAGTCCCTCGCGCTGGTCGAGCCACATGGCCGACGACAGCGGGAACGCGTGCAGCAGCACGAGCGCAAGCCCCGACCCGGATTCGCGGTAGGCCAGTTCCATGTCAGGTCTCCTCGTAGGTGCGAGCAAGCGGGTACGCCGAGGGTGCGACGTGTCGGACGATCTCGTCGAGCACCGACTCGGTGAACCCGACGAACAGGTGCTTCGCGCGCGGGACGTCGACGACCTCGGCTTGGGGGACCGCTGCGAAGCGCTTGCGCGCCTCGGGCGGCTGCAGGTAGTCGTCGAGCTCGGGCACGATCGCGACCAGCGGCTTGTCGGAGGCGGCCCAGGTGTCGAGGTCGGCCGGCCGGCTGAACCGCAGCGGCGGGGAGATGAGGATCGCGCCGACGACGGAAGGGTCACAGCCGTAGCGCAGAGCGAGGTCGGTGCCGAACGACCAGCCGAGCAACCAGATGTGCGGCAGGTTCTCGGCCTCGGCGAGGTCGAGCGCCGCGGCGACGTCGTACCGCTCCGACTCGCCCTCGTCGAAGCTGCCCTCACTCGTTCCCTGCGGGCTGGTGGTGCCCCTCGTGTTGAACCGGAGAACGGCCACACCGGCGAGCGCCGGCAGCCGCCAGGCAGCCTTCTTGATCAGGTGGCTGTCCATGAAACCGCCCTGCGTCGGGAGCGGGTGCAGGCACACCAGCGTCGCGACCGGCGGGCGGCCGAGCGGCAGGGACAGCTCTCCCACGAGCTGCAGCCCGTCAGCCGTGTGCAGGGTGACGGCACTCCGCTCCGCCGGCAGGACGGTGTTCGAGCGGATCTCCATCAGCCGTACCTCGGTGCGTTCTTCGAGCGCTGCACCTTGACGCCGCGACGGTCGCGGGCCGACCAGCACGCGGTATGCCAGTGCCGCCGATCGTCGGGCTGTCCCTCGGGCCACGCGACAACGTGCGGGGTCGCCGGCCGCACCTCCTGGTCGCAGCCGGGGCAGCGGTAGGCCTTGCCGCTCGCGCCGCTGACATGACGCACGACGAAGCCGTCCTCGACCTGCTCGCCGACGGGCGGCCGCACGACGTCGTCGTCGCCCGACTTCAGCGCATCCAGCGCGGCGGCTCGCTTGGCGGACCGCCCCGAGCCGCGCGGCACTAGCTCTTCGCGTAGTCGCGGAAACCGCGGCCTGTCTTGCGGCCCATGTAGCCGGCCTTGACGAGGTGCTCCAGCATGGGCGCGGGGACGTCACCGGGCTCACGGAACTCGTAGAACAAGGTGCGCTGGATGGCGAGCGTGACGTCGAGACCGACGACGTCCATCAACGCGAAGGGGCCCATCGGGTGCCCGCATCCCTTCGTCATCGCGAAGTCGATGTCGTCGATCGACGCGTAGTGCGCCTCGAGCATCTTGACCGCGTCGTTGAGGTAGGGGAAGAGCAGCGCATTGACGATGAACCCGGCACGGTCGCCGCACAGGACGGGGTGCTTGTTGGTCTTGCCGCAGACCGCGAGGACCGTCGCGACGACGTCGGGCGCAGTCGTCACGGTGGGCACCACCTCGACGAGCTTCATGACCGTTGCCGGGTTGAACCAGTGCATGCCGACGACGTCCTGCGGGCGGCCGGTCGCCGTTGCGCACTCGATGACCGGCAGGCTCGACGTCGTGGTCGCGAGCACGGCACCGGGCTTCATCACGTCGTCGAGCGCGCCGAACAGCGCCTTCTTGACCGCCAGGTCCTCAACGACCGCCTCGATCACGAGGTCGCAGTCGCGCAAGTCGTCGAGCTCTGTCGTGCCGGTGATCCGCGACAGCGTCTCCCCGCGCAGCTCCTCCGTCAGCTTGCCGCGCTGCACCGCCTTGTCGAGCGAGCCCTCGACCTTCTTGCGCACCCCGGCGACCTTGTCCTCGCCGCGGGCCCGGAAGACGACGTCGTAGCCGCTCTTCGCACAAACCTCGATGATGCCGGTCGCCATCGTGCCGGTGCCGATGACGCCGATCCTGCGGACCGGCCGGGGGGCGGCATCGACGGCAGCGCCGGCCGGTGTCTGCGCGTCGGGCACGATCTCGGAGCTCGCCTCGCCGGCGTACGTGTAGATGCCCCGTCCGCTCTTGCGGCCGAGCAGGCCGGCCGTGACGTACTGCTTGAGGAGCGGCGCGGGGGCGTGCCGGTGGTCGCGAGACTGCGCGTACATCGTTTCGAGGATCTCGTACGCCGAATCGAGGCCGATCAGGTCGAGCAGCGCGAGCGGACCCATCGGGTGGCCGCAGCCGAACCGCATCGCGGCGTCGATGTCCTCGCGACTGGCGTACTTCGACTCGTACATGCGCACGGCGTTGTTGAGGTAGCCGAACAGCAGTGCGTTAGCGATGAACCCCGCCCGGTCCCCCGCCGTGACGTCGGTCTTACCGACCTTCGTGACCAGCGCCTCGACGTCCTCGACCACGGACGGGTCGGTGACGACGGTCCGCACGACCTCGACCAGGTCCATCACCGGGGCGGGGTTGAACCAGTGCAGGCCGACGACGCGCGACGGGCGCGAGGTGGTGGTCGCGAGCTCGGTGACCGACAGCGCTGAGGTGTTGGTGGCGAGAACGGCGTCCTCGGGCAGGAGCTTGTCGAGCTCGGCGAACAGCGCGCACTTGAGCTCCATCCGCTCCGGGATGGCCTCGATCACCAGCTCGCAGTCAGCAAGAGCTGCGAGGTCGACGCCCATGCTGATGCGCCCGAGGAGCTCGGACACGTCCTGCTCGGTGAGCTTTCCCCGCTTGACGGCACGGCCGGTCGACGTCGCGAGATGGCTCTGGGCCCGCTCGACGCCCGCCTCGTCATGCTCGACGCCGACCACGTCCAGGCCGGACCGCGCGAGCACCTCGGCGATCCCCGCCCCCATGGTGCCGAGGCCGACCACTCCCACCTTGCGGAAATCCCGCGCCACCGTCGTCCTCTCGCCTGCCTGATGGTCCCCGAGCAGTCTCCCAGACGACGCACCTGCGGATCGGGCCGGGGCTAGCGTGCTGGCGTGGCCGCCCCTGACACACCTTCGCTGCGCATCAGCGAGGCGGTCGACGGCGCCACGACCGTGCTGACGCTGAGCGGCGAGCTCGACCTCGCCACGGCGGAGCTGCTGCGCACCCGCGTGCGCGCCCTCGTCGGCCGCGGCGCGGAGGTGCGGCACCTCGTCCTCGACCTGTCCGACCTGACGTTCCTCGACGTCACCGGGCTCGGCGCGCTGCTGGAGGCGCGACGGAAGCTGACGGGCGCCGGAGGGTCCTTGCTCCTACGCCGGCCGCGGCCGATGGTGCTGCGCATGCTCGAGCTGCTCCACCTGGACGAGGCGTTGCAGGTCGAGCACTAGAACAGCGTCGGCGTGTTCGAGGCGATCCCGCGCAGCGCGTCGTAGTCGAGCTGCACGCACGCGATCCCCCGGTCGGCGGCCAGGACCTTGGCCTGCGGCTTGAACGACTGCGCCGCGAGGACGCCCTTCACATCACCCAGGACGGTCGACACGCGCTGCAGGTACCGCGTGAGCTGCTCGACGCCGTCGATCTCCGCATGGCGCTTGATCTCGACAAGCACGTGCGCGCCGGCCTCGTCCTTGCAGAGCAGGTCGACGGGACCGATGTCGGTGAAGTACTCCCGCTGCACGAGCGTCCACCCGGCGCCGAGCACCTCGCAGCGGTCGGCGAGCAGCTCCTGCAAGTGCTTCTCGACGCCGTCCTTGACCAGGCCTGGGTCGCTGCCGAGCTCGTAGGCGGTGTCCGACAGGATCTCGTCGATGCTGATCAGCAGCTGCTCGCCGCCCTTGTTCGTCACGGTCCACACACCGTCGATGGCCAGAAGCGAGCACGGCGGAGTCATCCACATCAGGGGCTTGTAGCCGCCGGTGTCCGAGTGGACGAGCACGGACCCGTCCGCCTTGACCATGAGCAGCCGCACCGCCTCGGGCAGGTGCGCGGTCAGCCGCCCCGCGTAGTCGACCGAGCACCGTGCGATGACCATCCTCATGGACTACGACGGTAGAGGCAGCTGCGGTCACGTCACCGAGCCGATCGGTCGTTCGGCTACGCCTGGCCCACATAACCAGGAAAATGGTAAACTGGGCCCGTGAAGACAACGCTGGAGCTGCCCGACGAGTTGTTGCGGGCCGTCAAGATCCGAGCGGTCAACGAAGGCCGGCGGATCAAGGACGTGATGGCCGAGTTGATCAGCCGTGGGCTGGAGCAACCCGCCCAGCCACCCGCTGTCGTGGCCAGATCCGTGAAGCTCCCGCTCGTCCGCTGCGCCCATCGGGCCCGACCCGCTGAGGAGATGACGCCCGAGAGGGTGGCGGAGATCCTGCAGCACGAGGATGCAAGCGCGCTCCCGGACCACGCGTGAACCTGTGCGACAGCAACATCTGGCTCGCGCTCGCGCTCTCGAAGCACGTCCACCACGCGAGGGCGAGGCGCTGGTTCGAAGCCGTTGACGAGGCGGCGTCGGTCGCGTTCTGCCGGCAGACCCAGCAGGCCGTTCTGCGTCTGCTGACCAACGCTGCTGTCCTCGCCCCGTACGGCAACCCGCCACTGAGCAACCGCGAGGCATGGGACGTGCTGGTGGCACTCATGGGCGACGATCGGGTCGTCTTCGTCGCTGAGGAGCCGCCGGGCCTGGACTCGCGATGGACGGGCTTCGCCCTGCGGGACACCGCCTCGCCAAAGCTCTGGATGGATGCCTACCTCGCCGCGTTCGCGGCTGCGGCCGGGCACCGGATGGTGACGACCGACACTGCTTTTCGCCAGTTCGCCGGGCTCGAGCTGCTCGTCCTCGGGCCATGACGAGTCACGAGGGATGCCGACACCGTCAGCCGCCGACCGGCTCCAGGCGGTCGAGGTGCGCCGCCGCCCGCTCGGCGTCGGCGGGTGGTGTCGGCGCGTAGCACTCGGCCTCGACCACGGCGAGGGCCGACGCCGGCTCCGGCCCGAGCCTGGCGGCGAGCTCGGACAACGACTCGGCGGGTCGCCGACGACGCTCGCCCAGGCGTCCGTCGTACCGCAGGAAGGCGGCCAGCGCCGGCCCGGGCTCTCCACCGATGCGCGCAGGTGCCGCCGAGAGCCGGCGCGGCAGCCGAACGCCTGACACAGCGACGATGCCCGCCGCCGCCGCGACGAGGAGCAGAGCAAGCACCGGTCGCCCGCCCGGTAGCGACTGCGCGCCGCGCAAGGCTCCGTCGACCGCCGCGACCAGCCGCTGCCGGATCGTGCCGCCCGCACCGGCGGCCAGCGGCACACCCGCAGTGGGGTCGGACGGCGACCAGCCGACGCCCGGGTAGAGCACCTCGACCCAGGCGTGCAGGTCCTTCTCCCGGTACAGCCGCCGCGAGGAGCCGGCCGGTGTCCCGACGGCCAACCCGGTCGCCATCCGCGCCGGGATGCCCGCGGCCCGCAGCAGCACGGTCTCCGCGGCCGCGAACTGCTCGCAGAACCCGGTCCGGTCGACGAACAGGAAGCGGTCGACGGCGTCCTCGCCCCGAACCGGCACGGGCGAGTCGAGCTGGTACGTCGCGTTCTCGCGCAACCACGCCTCCACCGCGAGCACGGCGTCGTACGGCGTCGTCGCCCCGGACGTGATCTGTGTCGCGAGGGTCCGCACCCGCTCGGGGAGGGGTGCGGGGAGCTGGAGCCACACTGCGTCCGCGGGTTCCGGCACGGAGGCCCGCAGCGCAGCCGGGTCCAGCAGCGGCGGACGGCTCGTGACCGAGTAGTCACCGATGCGGCCGAGGCCACTCACGACGCCCTGTCGGTCGACAGCCAGGTCGAGGCCGGGATCGGCGTCCACGACGACAGGCTCGCCCGGTGACCAGACGGTCCCGTCCGGCCGGCCGCGCCGTACGACCTGGTCGGTGCGGTCGTCCCCGCCGCCAGGCTGCAGCACCCACGGCGGGCCGGGGACCCGCCGGCGGCGAAGGTCGGCCGACCAGGTCAGGCCGTCGTAGAAGGGGAAGACCTGCGATCGCCAGAGAGCGGGCGAGTCGGCCGGGACCTCGATGATGGGGCGGTCCGAGAGCGTTCCACGGACGCGCATGTCGAGGCGACCGGAGGAGTAGGAGACGTTGCCACGGACCGCGCCCGCACCGGTCGCTCCCAGTGCGCTGGCGACGGAGCCGAGTGGATTGCGCTGCGACCCGGCCGTGTCGACCGGCAGCACCAGGAAGGCCGCGATGCCGAGCACGATCGACAGGGCGACAGCACGCGCGAGCCCGGGCCGCCGGCCGCCGCGAGCGACGGCGTCGACTCCCTCCTGGGTGCGCTGCCAGCCCGACAGGACGGCACCCGCGACGATGACCGCCCAGCCGAGGAGCATGGGCAGACCCACGAGAACATCGGGCGCGTACGACGCCCCGAGCACCAGTAGCGCGGTCGCCACGCCGAGTGCCGTCTCGAGATCCCGTCGGGCCTGCCACGTGAGCGCATGCAACACCTGGATGCCAACCAGCAGCAGACCCAGGCCGGCGCGGAGCTCGTCGCGGTCGCCCGACACGCCTGGGAGCGCGATCACCGCCAGGATCAGTGCGACGCCGGTGGCGACGCCCCGCAGGACGCGGGCCACCTGGGCGTCTGCCCGCTCGGCCGCGACGGCGGCCGCGACGTACAGCCCGACGGCGACCGGCAGCAGGGACCACGGCAGCACGCCCGCAACCGAGGCGACGAGCTGGCCGAGCACTCCGGCGAGCAGCGTGACGCGCCGGAGCTCACGCATCGAGCACCACCAGCTCCGTGCGACCGGCCTCGCACGCCCGGCGGAGCGGGACGCGGTCGATGAGCAGCTCTGGTGGGACGAGGACGACCAGGGCACCGCCGGTGGCGGCCCGCAGCGCCGCCGACACGGCAGCCGGATCCAGCCCGCGCACGGCGTCGACCCCCGCGAACCAGTCGAGGACGCCGGTGCGGTCCATCCGGTCAGGCGGCGCCGCTCCCAGCAGCACCGGCGGCGTCCCGGCGTCGAGCGCCGCGAGGCTGATCGACGCGGCGCGGGAGACGGCGGCCTCCCAGGCGGCGCCGTGCCCCGGACCCGCGGCGAGCAGCACGAGGGCTGATCCGACCTCGCGTTCGCGCTCGAGCACCAGCGGACGCCCATGCCTGGCGGAGGCGCGGGCAGACACGGCGCGGGCGCTGTCACCGGAACGCCAGTCGCGCAGGCCGAGCAGCTCGGTGCCCACGCCGGGCAGCTGAATCGGCACCTCGCCGCGTGCGTGCGACGCGGCGCCGGCGACCCGGGGCACACGGGCGACCTCGGGATGCACGATCAGCAGCCCGGGCACGTCGACCTCGGCGGTGGCCCGGAGCAGGCCGAGCGGGGCGGTGCTGGTCAGCACGGCCCGGCCCGTGCCGAAGACGCCGCGCCGCTGCGCGGTCCGGCGCAACGAGAGCGTCGCCTCCCCGCCGGGCGGCAGTGCCGGTACGGCGATGACCACCGGCGACAGGCCTTCGCTCACGTCGTGCAGCCGGCACGGCGACGTCGTACGCCGCCCGTCGTTGCGGACGACCACGACCACATCGAGGTCCTGACCGGCGGTGGCGCGATCACGCACGTCGCGGCGCACGGTCACTCCCGCGAGTCGCGGCGGCAGCATGACGGCGACGAGTGGGAGGACGAGCAACGCATCCGAGGCGAGCGCGAGCCAGGCACCCCCGGCGAGCCTCACCAGCAGGTACAGGACCGCGGCGCCGACCAGCGGGGCGAGCATGGCCCGGGTCGGCCGGACCCCCGTCAGGGCCCCGATCCGCTGAGGGGCACCGGCACCGTCGCGACGAGGTCAGCGACCAGGGCCTGCGCCCGCCGCGCACCGCCGCCGCCGCGCAGCACGAGCCGGTGACCGAGCACGGTCGGCGCGAGCGACTTCACGTCATCGGGGACGACGTACTCGCGCTCGGCGAGCGTGGCCCGCGCCTGTGCGCAACGAACAAGCGTGAGACCGGCGCGCGTGCTCGCCCCGAGCACGACGTCGGCCGACTGGCGGGTCGCCTCGACGATGCGGAGCGCGTGGTCGAGGACCGGCTCGCTGACATGCGTGCGACGCACTTCGGCGCGCACGCCGGTGAGCTCCTCGGGACTCGTCACCGCTTCGAGCTCGTCGACGGTGGCGTGGTCGAGCTGCTCGCGCACGACGAGGCGCTCGGTCGCCGGGTCGTTGGCGCCGAGCCCCAGCGACACCGTGAAGCGGTCGAGCTGCCCCTCGGGCAACGGGTAGGTGCCGAACTGCTCGAGCGGGTTCTGCGTCGCCAGCACGATGAACGGCTCCGGCAGGGGGTGACGGACGCCGTCGACGGTCACTGCGCCCTCGTCCATCGCCTCCATGAACGCCGACTGCGTGCGCGGCGGCGTGCGGTTGAGCTCGTCGACGAGCACCACGTGCGCGAACAGCGGTCCCGGCACGAAGGAGAACGCCCGGCGCTCCGGCTCCCACACACCGCTGCCGGTGATGTCGGCCGGCAGCAGGTCGGCGGTGCCCTGCACCCTGCGGAAGCTCCCACCGAGACTGCGGGCAACTGCCCGCGCGAGGGTCGTCTTGCCGGTCCCGGGGACGTCCTCGACGAGCACGTGCCCGCCGGCGAGCACCGCGCACACGACGAGCTCGACCTGGGCCCGCCGGCCGTGCACAACCCGCTCGACGTTGGCGATGAGCCGTCCGGCGACGGCATACGCATCCGGCCGGCTTCGCTGGGGGAACGCGGCTGCCGACGACGTCGTCACGACAACCCGTGCGCGGCGCGGACGACGCCGACGATCTCCCGCATGATGTCGGTCAGCTCGTAGTCCTTTGGCGTGAACACCTTGGCCACGCCCAGCTGAAGGAGCTTGGCGGCGTCGGCTTCGGGGATGATTCCGCCGACGACGACAGGGACGTCACCGGCACCTGCCTCGCGCAACCCGTCGAGGATCGCCGGGACCGCCTCCATGTGCGAGCCCGACAGGATCGACAGCCCGATGACGTGGACGTCCTCCTCCACGGCCGCGGCGACGATCTGCGCGGTCGTCAGGCGGATGCCCTGGTAGACCACCTCGAAGCCGGCGTCGCGCGCGCGGACGGCGATCTGCTCGGCCCCGTTGGAGTGCCCGTCGAGCCCCGGCTTGCCGACCAGGAGCCGAAGTCGCGAACCGAGCTCGTCGCCGGTCTGACGGACCTGCTCGCGCACGGCGGCGAGTGTCGACCCGGCCTCGGTCGGAGCGACCGCACCTGAGACGCCGGTCGGCGCGCGGTACTCCCCGAACACCTCGCGGAGCGCGCCTGCCCACTCGCCGGTCGTCACGCCGACCCGTGCGCACGCGACGGTCGCGGCCATGAGGTTGTCGTCGGTCTTCGCCGCATCACGCAACGCGCGCAGTGCGTCGTCGACGGCGGCGGCGTCGCGCCCCGCGCGCCACTCTCGGAGGGCGTCGATGGCGTGCTGCTCGACCTCGTGGTCGACGACGAGGATCGAGCCCTCGACGTCACTCGTCAGCGGGTTGGGCTCCGTGGTCGTGAACCTGTTGACCCCGACGACGATGTCCTCGCCCGCCTCGATGCGGCGACGCCGCTCGGCATGCGAGGCGACCAGCGCGCTCTTCATGTAGCCGGACTCGACCGCGCTGACCGCGCCGCCGAGCGCCTGGACGCGGTCGACCTCCTGCTGCACCTCGTCGACGAGCTCCGACACCTTGCGCTCCACGACGACAGAGCCCTCGAACAGGTCGTCGTACTCGAGCAGGTCGGTCTCGTAGGCGAGCACCTGCTGCAGGCGCAGCGACCACTGCTGGTCCCACGGGCGCGGCAGCCCGAGTGCCTCGTTCCACGCGGGCAGCTGGATGGCGCGGGCGCGGGCGTCCTTCGACAGCGTGACGCCGAGCATCTCGAGGAC
>JAENVS010000031.1 GCA_016650445.1 Frankiaceae bacterium
CCGTCAACACGATGGTCGACCAGCTGTCGTCGTTCGCCGACGAGGTGACCCGCGTCGCCCGCGAGGTCGGCACCGAAGGAAAGCTCGGTGGCCAGGCGCAGGTGAAGCACGTCAGCGGCACCTGGCGCGACCTCACCGACAACGTCAACTACATGGCGTCCAACCTGACCAGTCAGGTCCGCAACATCGCCCTCGTGGCGACCGCCGTCGCCCGCGGCGACCTGAGCCAGAAGATCAACGTCGAGGCGCAGGGCGAGATGCTGGAGCTGAAGAACACCGTCAATACCATGGTCGACCAGCTCTCGTCGTTCGCCTACGAGGTGACCCGCGTCGCCCGCGAGGTGGGTACGGAGGGAAAGCTCGGCGGGCAGGCGCAGGTGAAGGGCGTGTCGGGCACCTGGCGCGACCTGACCGACTCGGTGGACTTCATGGCGTCCAACCTGACCAGCCAGGTCCGCAACATCGCCCTGGTGACGACGGCCGTGGCCCAGGGCGACCTGAGCCAGAAGATCAACGTCGAGGCGCAGGGCGAGATCCTGGAGCTGAAGTCGACCGTCAACACGATGGTCGACCAGCTCTCCGCCTTCGCCGCCGAGGTCACCCGCGTCGCCCGTGAAGTCGGCACCGAAGGGCGCCTCGGCGGTCAGGCCGAGGTGGCCGGCGTCTCGGGCACCTGGCGGCACCTGACCGAGAACGTCAACCAGCTGGCCGGCAACCTCACCACCCAGGTGCGCGCCATCGCCGAGGTGTCCACCGCCGTGACCCGAGGTGACCTCACCCGGTCCATCACCGTCGAGGCGCAGGGCGAGGTGGCGGAGCTCAAGGACAAGATCAACCAGATGATCGCCAACCTCCGTACGACCACGGAGATCAACGCCCAGCAGGACTGGCTCAAGTCCAACCTGGCCCGCATCGGCGGCCGGCTTGCGGTACAGCGCGACCTGCAGGCCGTCACGCAGATGATCATGACCGAGGTCACACCGGTCGTGGCGGGCGTGCAGGGGGCGTTCTTCCTCGCCGAGTCCGGCGACAACGGCACCGTCCTCCGGCGGGCGGCCAGCTACGGCAAGCCCCACGGCGCCGACGACGTGGTGTTCCAGCTCGGTGAAGGCCTCGTCGGGCAGACGGCGATGGACAAGCGGCCGCTGCGCGTGCGCGACGTCCCGAAGAAGTACCTCACTGTTAAGAGCGGCCTGGGCGAGGCGGTGCCGGCCGACCTGATCGTGCTGCCGGTCCTTTTCGAGGATCAGGTGCTCGGCGTCATCGAGCTGGCGTCGTTCCAGCAGTTCAGCGAGGTCCACACCGGGTTCCTCGAGCAGCTCGTCGAGACCATCGGTGTGGTCCTGAACACGATCATCGCCGACGTCCGGACCGAGGAGCTGCTCGAGCAGTCGCAGCGCCTCGCGCAGGAGCTGCAGGTGCAGTCGATGGAGCTGCAGCGCACCAACGCCGAGCTGGAGGACAAGGCGGCCCTGCTCGGTGAGCAGAACCGCAGCATCGAGATCCAGAACCGAGAGATCGAGATGGCCCGCCTCGGCCTGGAGGAGAAGGCCGAGCAGCTCGCGCTCTCCTCGCAGTACAAGTCCGAGTTCCTCGCCAACATGAGCCACGAGCTGCGTACGCCGCTCAACAGCCTGCTCATCCTGGCCAAGCTGCTGGCGGACAACCCGCAGAGCAACCTCACCGACAAGCAGATCGAGTTCGCGCGCACGATCCACAGCGCGGGCAGCGACCTGCTCTCGCTCATCAACGACATCCTCGACCTGTCCAAGGTCGAGGCCGGGAAGATGGACGTCCACCCGGCACCCGTCGTCCTCACCGGGGTGTGCGACTACGTCGAGAGCACGTTCGGCCCACTGGCCGAGCAGCAGGGCCTCGACCTCATCGTCGACATCCAGGAAGGCCTGCCGGCTTCGGTCGTCACCGACGAGCAGCGCCTGCACCAGGTGCTGAAGAACCTGCTGTCCAACGCGCTGAAGTTCACGGAGAAGGGCAGTGTCCGGCTCTCCGTCGACAAGGCGCCGGGGCACATGCTGTTCTCGACGCCGACGCTGAACGACGCCGAGACCGTCGTGGCCTTCTCCGTGACGGACACCGGCATCGGGGTCCCGTCGGAGAAGCTCAAGCTCATCTTCGAGGCGTTCCAGCAGGCGGACGGCACGACCAGCCGCAAGTACGGCGGCACTGGCCTCGGTCTGTCGATCTCCCGCGAGATCGCCCGGCTGCTCGGTGGCGCCATCGCCGTGACGAGTGAGGCCCGCCAGGGCAGCACGTTCACCCTCTACGTGCCGGCGCTCTACCCGTTCGACGAGCGCGATGCCGCTGCTACCGCGGTCACGCCCGTCATCGTCCCGATGCAGGCACCGGTCAAGCAGGTGCCGATGCTCACTGACGTGGCCAGCAACACCGTCCTCGAGGGACCGGACCCGCTGGCCGGTGCGAAGGTGCTCGTCGTCGACGACGACGTGCGCAACGTCTTCGCCCTCACCAGTGCCCTCGAGCTGCACGGGATGTCGGTGCTCTACTCGGACAACGGGACCGAGGGCATCCGGCTGCTCCGGGACAACCCGGACGTCGACCTCGTCCTGATGGACGTCATGATGCCCGACATGGACGGCAACGAGACGACGGCCGAGATCCGGCAGATCCCACAGCTCGCCGACCTGCCGATCTTGTTCCTGACGGCCAAGGCCATGCCTGGTGACCGTGACAAGAGCCTCGCCGCGGGCGCAAGCGACTACATCACCAAGCCGGTCGACCTCGACCGGCTGCTTACCGTCATGCGCTCGTGGCTGGTCGGCCGTACCGCGACCGACCGGGCGACTGACGTGACGTGACGGGTTCGGGTGCGCCCAGTCCGAAGATCCTGCTTGTCGATGATCGTCCGGAGAACCTGCTGGCACTGGAGGCGATCCTCCAAGGCCTAGGGCACGAGCTGGTGAAGGCCCACTCGGGTGAGGAGGCGCTCAAGAGCCTGCTGACCGAGGACTTCGCGTTGATCCTGCTCGACGTGCAGATGCCGGGCATGGACGGGTTCGAGACGGCCGCGCACATCAAGCAGCGCGAGCGGACCCGCGACGTGCCGATCGTGTTCCTCACCGCGATCGACGGGGAGGCCCACCAGGCCTTCCGCGGCTACGCGGCCGGCGCTGTCGACTACCTGTCCAAGCCGTTCGACCCCTGGGTCCTGCGCGCGAAGGTCGGCGTGTTCATCGAGCTGTACGAACGTCGCCGTGAGCTTGCCCAGCAGGCCGACGAGCTGCGCAGGCAGCTCCAGCAGTACGCCGGTCCGGACGTTCAGCCGCAGCTCGCGCGTGCCGCGGACGCCATCGCGGAGGCGCAGCGGCTGGTCGCGGCGGCAAGCCTGCCCGACGTGGACAAGCAGCTCGCGGTGGCGACCGATGCGATCACCGCGTTGCGGACGGGGCTGCGAGGAGCGGGGGCGTGAACGAGGCAACTGTCCTGACCCTGCCTCCGTCAGGCCGGTCCGCCGCAGCGGCCCGCCGGACGGTGGAGCAGGCTCTCGAGAACGCCAACCTGGGCGGATTGCTCGACGAGGCGCTCCTGCTCGTGACCGAGCTGGTCACCAACGCGATCGTCCACGCGGGCACGGATATCGAGCTGCGCATCATCACGTCCGAGCGCGGACTCCGGGTCGAGGTCGTCGACCGGAGTCCCGGCTCGCTGCCCGTCATCCGCCCCGCGCCGGCCGAGACGCGAGAAGGCGGCCGCGGCGTCTTCCTGCTGGACGCGCTTGCTACCGAGTGGGGGACCCGACACTTCGGCGAGGGCAAGTCGGTGTGGTTCGAGCTCGGACCGGCGCGCAACGCGGCCTCCGGGCTGATCCGCACGTCGCCGGCGGACACCACCGACCGACCGCCCCCGCCGCTGGACTGGCTGGTCGGGCTGCCGGCCGACCTCGAGCAGCAGATCAGCTCCGCGCAGCTCATCGGAGAGCTGGTGCACCGGCTGGTCGAGGCGTTCGGGCTCGATGCCGGCTGGCTGCTCGCGCAAGGGGCGCAGGACGACGCCGGGTGGGAGCTCGTCGCGGCCAGCGATCCGGCGGTTGAGGCCCCCGATGGTGATCGCGTGCGCCGGATCGCCCAGTCCGGGCCGCTCGGCGTGATGCCCGGGGACCCGGGCGGCTTCGTCCTTCCGCTCCGTGCCCGCACCGGGCTGTTCGGGGCACTCGTCCTGACCGGACCCGAGACGTTGTCGACGGAGCAGGTCGCCGTCGCTCGGCTGGTAGGCGACCGCATCAGTGTCGTGCTCCGCGACGACCGCGCGCAGGCGACCCAGCTGCGCAGCCGCGGATCGCTCGCCCTGCTGGCCGAGGCCAGCGAGATGTTCGCCGGGACTCTCGACGTCCAGCTCGCGTTGACGCTCGCCACGCAGTTCGTCGTACCTCGCTTCGCAGCCTGGTCCGCGGTCTGCACGACGTACGAGGACTCGCCGCGCGTCGTCGCTGTGGCGCACACCGACGAGACCCGGCTCGCCGGGCTGCGGGTGGCGATGTCGAGCACCGAGGGCCAGGCGCTGACGGACCGGCTCGTGCGCGAGCTCCCCGGCAAGCGCACGCTGCTCGTCCCGAGCGCCGAGCTCCCGCCCGACCTCGGCGACGACGCCTCGGGCGATGTCCTTGTGCTGCCGCTCGTCGCCCGCGGGCGGCTGCTCGGCTTGATCCTCGTCGGCCGGCCGACCGGAAGCGGGTACGGCGCCGACGACGTGAGCGTCCTGACCGACCTCGCCCGCCGGGCCGCACTCGCGGTCGACAACGCGCGTCTCTACGAGGAGCGGTCGTCGATCGCGAAAGCCCTGCAGGCATCGCTGCTGCCGCCGACGCTGCCGACGGCGCCAGGGCTCGACCTCGGCGGCCGCTACGCCGCGGCCGGCGAGGGCAACGAGGTGGGAGGCGACTTCTACGACGTGTTCTCCCTGCCGAGCGGCGGCTGGGGGGTGGCGATCGGGGACGTCTGCGGCAAGGGCCCAGAGGCCGCAGCGATCACCGGCATGGCGCGCGATGTCCTGCGGCTGCTGGTCCGCGACGGCGCTGCGCCACCCGCCGCCTTGCAGCGCCTCAACGAGTGCATCCTCGAGCTCGGTGACCGCGGCCGCTTCTGCACCGCAGCGCTCGGTGTCGTCGTGCCTGTCCCCGCCGGCCTTCGCGTGCGGTTGTCCAGCGCAGGCCACCCGCCGCCGGTGCTGGTGGACGCCGCTGGTGACGCCCGGTTCGTCGGCAGCAGCGGCACCCTGCTCGGCGTCGTCCCCGACATCGAGCTCTCCGAGGACGAGCTGGTGCTCGCACCCGGTGAGGCCCTGGTTTTCTACACCGACGGCGTGACCGAGCGGCGCAGCGGAGCCGACATGTTCGGCGAGGCTCGGTTGCTCGAGTGCGTGCGGGCCGCGGCCGGCCGGACCGCAGACCTCGTGGCCGGCCACCTCGAGAGCGATGTCCGCCGGTTCGGGGCCGGCCCGTCGCGTGACGACCTCGCGGTGCTCGTCATTCGTTGCACCGCGGTGGCCGCACCCGAGCCGAGGGCTCCGAAGCAGCCGGTGGGCGCGCCGGGCTGATCAGGCGCTGGCGCCGAGCCGCTTCGCGCCGTACATGCTCATGTCGGCGCGGTGCAGCAGCATCGCCCCGCCGTCGACGTGGTCGTCGTCGGTGGCGAGTGCCCAACCGACCGCGAGCCCGATCGTGACCTGCTCACCGCACAGCAGTGCCGGGCCGTTGACCGCGCGCGTCAGCCGCTGCACGAGCTGGCGGACGTCGTGCTCGGTGTCGACCTCCGGGCACAGGACGGCGTACTCGTCGCCCGAGAGCCGGGCGGGTACGTCGAACGGTCGGCACGCGTGGCGGAGCCGTCGCGCGACCTCGATGAGGAGCGCGTCGCCGGCGCGGTGGCCGAGCTCGTCGTTGATGCGCTTGAGCTTGTTGACGTCGGCGGAGATCACCGCGGGCTGCTTGCCGGAGCGTCGCCCGCGCTCGAGCTCGTTGCGAAGGTGCTCACCGAACAACGCGCGGTTGGCCAAGCCGGTGAGGGGGTCCCAGAACGCCAGCTGGGCGAGGGCGTCGAGCTCGTCGGCGGCCTCGGCGAGGCGCAGCACGCGCACGACCACGACACCGAGGTCGGCCCAGCGGTCGTCGACCGTCATCGTAACGGGCTGGGGACCATCGCCGAGGTCGGCGGTGACGAGGGCCCGAGTGCGCTCCCCGGTGCTCGTGGCGCCAAGGAACAGCCGCGTCAGCTGGGCGCGGTCCAGCGGCGAGACCAGCTCGCTCAGCCGGCGGTCGGTGAGGGTGCCGCGGTCAGGCCCGTCGGGGCTGTGCCACTCACAGGCTCGCACGACGCCCGTGTCGTCGACGGCGAGGGAGACGGTGGCCGAGGACGGCCTGGCCCGCGGAGAAGCCGGCATCGTTCCGAGTCCCCCCATAGCGGTGCCAGATTCGACGAGACGGGGTCATCTCCTGCCAGCAGGCGGGAACGCCTCAGACGGTTCCCCTCGGTGGGAGCACTGGAGTTGAGCCCTCAGCCATTGCGATGAAGGCGACGACGGGTCGCACGGGCCCCGCGCCAGCCCGCGTAGCCGATGCCGGTCCCGGCTGCGGCTCCGGCGACCAGGAGCGCGACCGACAGGGCCGGCCGCGCCCCGCTGACCGCGCCCCGGGCCGGCACGGCCGCGCGGCCCTTCATCCCCGGGTTGGCGGCCTGGTCGAGCAGGCTCGACAGCAGGCCCTCCGGTGGCGTCTCCGGCGGACCGGCTAGGGCTGCCAGGCCCTGCGAGACCTCGCGCTGGCGCGCGAACTCGGCCTGGCACTCGGGGCAGCGGCGCAGGTGCAGCCCCACCAGCCGGCGCCGTACGCGGGACAGCGACCGGTCGACGTACGACGGCAGCTGGGCCTGCACCTCGCTGCAGACGCGACTCAGCTCTGGCTGGCTCATACGCCGACCAGCTCCCTCAGTCGTGCGTGCGCGCGGTGCAGCCGCACCTTCACCGCCCCCTCCGTGAGCCCCAGCATCTCCGCCGTCTCCTTCGTCGACAGGCCCTGCACGTCGCGCAGCACGACGACCTCCCGCGCATCATCGGGCAGCTCGGCGAGTGCGCGCGCCGTTCTCGACGCGAGGTCTGCTGTTTCTGCACGCGTCTCCGGCCCCGCCTCGTCGGACACGAGGTCGTCGGGTGCGAAGTCGAGAACACCAGCGCTCTGACCACGCGCGCGTACGTCACCCCGCCGGCGCAGGGCCGTCATGCACACGTTGACCGTGACGCGGTGCAACCACGTCGAGAACGCGGACTCGCCGCGGAACGCCATCACCGAGCGCACGACCCGCAGGTAGACCTCCTGCGTGGCGTCGGCCGCGTCGGACGGATCGCCGAGCAGCCGCCGGCACAACGCGTAGACGTCGGTGTACGACGCGCGGATCAGCTCGTCCATTGCACCCTTCTCGCCGCGCTGGACCGCGCGCACGAGAGCCGGGTCGACATCCACGCGGAAAGGTTCTCAGGAACTTCCTGTAACCAATGTCGCGGCGCGCGGTCCAACGGTGTGAGCGCGGCAGATCGCAGCGCCGACTACGCCACTGGAGTGGTGCAGATGTACGCCTTCGTCGTCTTCCTCGGCCTCGCCCTCGGTCTGACCGTCGTCATGCAGGTCATCGACGAGATCGTTCCCATCAAGTTCCCCAGCGCCCTGACCCGCACGCTCGCGGTGGCTCTCGCCGCCGGCTTCGCCTGGGCCCTCGACTACTCGGTCTTCACCGCCTTCGGGCAGGCCCTGCGCGAGCAGTGGATGCACCCGGTCGCGACCGGTCTGGTGCTCGTCGGCGGTGGCGAGTTCATCCGCTCCGTCGTCCACGTCCTCGGCCACCGTGCGGGTGAGCCGCCGGTCGAGGTCGCGCCGTCCAACAGCCGGGTGCGCGCCGCATAACCAAGGCCGATAACACCGCCTTACTCGAAGGGGCGGCCCCGAAAAGGGGTCGCCCCTTCGTCATGCCCCACCCATCACGGCAGTACGTCGAACGCCAGGCGGAGGATCAGGGCGGCAACGACGACGAGGAAGACCCGCCGCACCCATGCGCTGCCGCGGCGGATCGCGAGCCGCGCGCCGAGCTGTGCTCCGACGAGGTTGCACAGCGCCATCGCGAGCCCGAGCTTCCAGAGCACGTGACCGGTGGCGGCGAACAGCAGCAGCGCGGCGAGGTTGGTCATCGTGTTGACCGCCTTCGCCGTAGCGCTGGCATGCAGGAAGGACAGCCCGACCGCGCCGACCAGCAGGAAGACGAGGAAGCTGCCGGTCCCCGGGCCGACGAAGCCGTCGTACATCCCGATGAGCAGACCGCCGGTCACGGCCACACCCGCCTGGCGTCGTGGCGTGAGCCGCAGCGCCTCGACCTCGCCCAGGGACGGTCGGTGCAGCGTGTAGAACCAAACCGCCGCCAGCGCGACGAGGACGACGGGTCGCAGCACGGCGCTGCCGGCCACGGTCGCGAGCAGCGCGCCGAGACCCGAGCCGACGAAGGCCGCCACGGCCATGCGCACCGCGGTCGGCGCATCCATGTCGACCCGCCGTGCGTACGTCGCCGCCGCCGAGCCGGTCCCGACGATCGCAGCGAGCTTGTTGGTGCCGAGCAGCGTCACGACCGCCGTGTTGGGCAGGACCAGCAGCAGCGCTGGCAGCTGGATCAGCCCGCCGCCGCCCACGACGGCGTCGAGGCCGCCCGCGGCGAACGCGGCCAGGCACAGCAGGGTGATGTCAGTCGCGGACAAGCGTCGTACCGTCTCTGCCATGAACAGCGAGGAGATCGCCGCGCGTCGTGAGCAAATCAAGCAGCTGCACCTGCGACCGGACGGGCAGCGGCCGCCGAGCAGCGCACGCGGGCTGCACCACTTCGCGCTCGTGTCCGGCGACGTGGAGCGGACGGTGCGCTTCTACCAGGACCTGCTGGAGTTCCCGCTGACGGAGATGTTCGAGAACCGCGACTACGCGGGTTCCACGCACTTCTTCTTCGACATCGGCAACGGCAACCTGTTGGCGTTCTTCGACTTCCCGGGGCTGGACGTTGGTCCGTACCAGGAGGTGCTCGGCGGCCTGCACCACATCGCGATCTCGGTCGAGCCCGAGCGGTGGAAGCACCTTCAGAGCAAGCTCGACGAAGCCGGCGTGGAGTACCACCTCGAGAGCGGCGTCTCGATGTACTTCCGCGACCCGGACGGCGCCCGGCTGGAGCTGCTGGCCGACCCGCTCGGCGAGATGTACGGCAGCAAGGTGCTGTAACCCGAGTTGCTGCAGCTCAAGGTGCTGTGACACCTCACCCGGGGCCTTCCGGCGAGCCGGAGTTGTCGATGGCGTGCGGGTCGGCGACGTAGCGCTCACGTGAGCGGATCACCTCGGCCTCCGCCTCGACGCGGCCGACCCAGGTCGCTCCCTCGACGGACTTGCCGGGCTCGAGGTCCTTGTAGACCTCGAAGAAGTGCTGGATCTCGAGCCGGTCGAACTCCGGCACATGGAAGATGTCCTGCAGGTGCGACAGCCGCGGGTCGGTGGCCGGGACGCACAGCAGCTTCTCGTCGGGACCGGCCTCGTCGGTCATCCGGAACATGCCGATCGCCCGGCACCGGATCAGGCAGCCGGGGAACGTCGGCTCGTCGACGAGCACGAGGGCGTCGAGCGGGTCGCCGTCGCCGCCGAGGGTGTTCTCAACGAACCCGTAGTCGGCGGGGTAGCGCGTGCTGGTGAACAGCATGCGGTCGAGCCGGATGCGACCGGTGGCGTGGTCGACCTCGTACTTGTTGCGCTGGCCCTTGGGGATCTCGATCGTGACGTCGAACTCCACTGTTGGCTCTTCCGCCCTCTCTGGGTGCACAGCTGCTGCACCTAGTGTCCCGTACGACGGGTCACCGACCGGGAGCGAGGTGCGCGCGGTGCGCGGGGGCTGGACTGGACGGCGGACCGCTGTCGTCGGAGCAGCCGCCGCCCTGGTCCTCGCTGCGAGCTCCACGGCGGCCTTCGTCCTGCGCGACGACGTCGCGAGGGTGCTGCCCCTGGCCTCGCCCTCGCCCGAGGTGACGCGGGCGCCGTTGCTCGCCGCGACAGGGGAACAGGCGGGAGCCCCGACAGCCGCCGGCGTCGCCGCCGCTCTCGCGGCCGGGCTGAAGGACAAGGCGCTGGGCGGGCATGTCGCCATCTCGGTGCTCGACGCGCTGACCGGCGAACCGGTGCTGGAGACGGCGGCTCGGGAGGTCGTGCTGCCGGCCTCGACCGCGAAGATCGCGACCGCCGTGGCAGCGCTGACGGCGCTGCCGAGTGACCTGCGGCTGACGACGCGCGTGGTCGCAGGTGCGGCCCCGGGCGACGTCGTCCTCGTCGGTGGTGGCGACACGACACTTGCCGGGCCCTACAGCCGACCGGGCTACCCGCGCGCAGCGCGGCTCGCTGACCTGGCCGCCCTCGTTCGCGCCGCTATCGCCGGCGCACCCGTGCGACGGGTCATCGTGGACGACTCCTTGTACGGCGGCCCGCTGCTCGGGCCGGGGTGGCGGCCGGCGTACGTCACGAGCGGTGATGTCGCGCCGGTGATGGCGCTGATGGTGGACTCCGGGCGGACGAAGCTGCCACCGCTCATCGGTCCGGCGCGGGCACCGCGAACCGTTGACCCCGCCCTTGCCGCCGGCCGCTCCCTCGCGCGCCTGCTCGGCGCGCCTGGGGCCGTCGTCTCGCGGGGGTCGGCGCCGGCAGACGCGACGCCGCTCGGCGAGGTGCACAGCCCGCCGGTGCCGCAGCTGGTCGAGGCGATGCTGACGCGCAGCGACAACGACCTGGCCGAGTCGCTCGCGCGGCAGATCGCGATCGCGAAGGGACAACCGGCGACGTTCGCGGGCGTGGCCGTGGCACTGCGCGCCGTGCTGGGCGAGGTCCTCACGCGTGCCGGGGCCACCCCCGGTTCGGTGCTGCTGTCCGACGGCAGCGGGTTGTCGCGGCTGGACCGCGTGCAGCCCGGTGCCCTGACGCGGTTGCTCGCCTCCGTCGCCGGTACCGATCGGGAGCGGCTGTTCCCGGTGCTGTCCGGGCTGCCGGTCGCCGGGTTCGACGGCACGTTGGAGCGGCGCTACCGGCGCGGCCCCGGGCTGCCCGCGGCCGGCGTGGTCCGCGCGAAGACGGGGGGTCTCAACGGGGTGACGGCCCTCGCGGGCCTGGTCCGCACGCGCGACGGCAGGCTGCTGGCGTTCGACTTCACGGCCGACTCCGTCCCGCTGTCGGCGGCACTCACCTCGCAGACCGCGCTCGACCGGCTGGCGGCCGCCCTGGCGGCTTGCGGCTGCCGCTAGCGCGGATCCGTCGACGTACGGTGGACCCCATGAGCGGAGGCTGCGGGCGGTGCCCCGCGACGAAGGAGCGGGTGTGCCGGCCACTGCTGGAGCGAAGAGCAGGACAGCAATGAGCGACAGCCCGGTCGACTGGGACCTCGCCGTGCGCACCGCGCGGAGGCTCGCCCCTGCGGGACCGCAGGTCTCCTGGGTGGAGGCATCCGACGCGGTCAACGAGCTCCGCGGGCTCGCCGTCCGGGCCGAGGAGCACGTCCGGTCGGTGACCGGGCTGGTGCCGCCCGGTGAGCCGGCGGAGGCGACAGTCGTCGACCGGCCGGGCTGGGCAGCGGCCAACGTCGAAGGCTTCAAGGTGGTCATCGAGCCGCTCGCGGAGAAGCTACGGCTGAAGAGCGCGGGCACGTTGGCGCTGGGCGCGACGTCGCGACTGACCGGCCTGCAGATGGGCACGCTGCTCGCCTGGCTGTCGTCGAAGGTGCTCGGCCAGTACGAGGTCTTCCTGCCCGAGGAGGGGACCGGAAGGCTCGTCCTCGTCGCCCCCAACATCGTCGAGACCGAGCGCCGCCTCGGTGTCAACCCGTCCGACTTCCGGATGTGGGTCGCCCTGCACGAGGTGACCCACCGCACGCAGTTCACCGCGGTGCCGTGGCTGCACGCCCACGTCCGGTCGGAGGTGCACGAGCTGCTCGAGGCGTCGGCGCTCGATGACCCGTCTCAGCTCGTCGCGCGGTTGCGGCACGCCGTCGGTCAGATGCCCCGCGGCGGATCGCTGGTCGAGCTCCTGCAGACACCCGAGCAGAAGGTCGTGCTCGACCGCGTGACCGCGTTCATGTCGTTGCTCGAGGGTCACGCCGAGCACGTGATGGACGGCGTCGGGCCGGCCGTCGTGCCGACCGTCGCGACGATTCGGGCGCGTTTCGACCAGCGCCGCAAGGACGGTTCCGGGGCCGTTGACCGGCTGCTCCGGCGACTGCTCGGACTCGACCTCAAGGCGTTGCAGTACGCCGAGGGCAAGGTCTTCGTCGACACCGTGGTCGCGGCCGCCGGTATGGCCGGGTTCAACCGGGTCTGGGAGTCGCCCGCGACGCTGCCGACGCGGGAGGAGATCCGCCGGCCGCTGGTGTGGCTGGAGCGCGTCCACGGCACGACGGCGATCGCCTGACGTGACCGGCCCGCCGGCTGCCACGGCCGCTGTCCGGGCCGCCGTGCGCCGGTGCATCGCCGACGTCGAAGAGCCGCTGGCGGCGGCCGTGAGCGGCGGTGCCGACTCGCTGGCGCTGGCGGCGGCGCTGGCGTTCGAGCGGCCCGGGTCGTTCGCCTTCGTCGTCGACCACGGCCTGCAAGAGGGCTCGACGCAGGTGGCCGCCCGCGCCGCCGAGCAATGCCGCAGCCTGGGCATGGAGGCGCACGTGTTGAGCGGCTCCTCAGGATCTTCGGGGATCTGCACCGGTGATGACAGGGGCAGATCCGCGAAGATCCTGTCATCGGGCCGCGGTCCGGAGGCGGCGGCCCGCACCCTTCGCTATCGGCTGCTGGAGGTGGCAGCTGCGGAGCGAGCGATTCCTGTAGTGCTTCTCGGGCACACGCAGGACGACCAGGCCGAGACGGTGCTGCTCGGCCTGGCACGTGGCTCCGGGGCGCGGGCGCTGTCGGGGATGGCGGCGACGCGCGGGGTCTTCCGTCGGCCACTGCTGGGGCTCTCTCGCGACATCACAGCGAAAGCGTGCGCGGAGGCGGGGCTGGTGCCCTGGTCGGACCCGCACAACGACGACCCCCGCTTCAGTCGCGTCCGGGTGCGGTCGCGGGTGCTCCCCGTGCTCGAGCGGGAGCTGGGCCCCGGGGTCGCGGAGGCGCTTGCACGGACGGCTCGTCAGCTCCGCGAGGACGCCGACGCTCTCGACGCGCTCACGCCGTTGCTCAAAGACCACGTCGCGGTGGAGGAGCTCGCCGCACTGCCCGCCGCCCTGCGAGCGCGGGCCCTGAAGGCCTGGGCCGAGCGGCTGACCGGGCGGGCCCTGACCGCCGTGCATGTCGACGCCCTGCGCGCGCTCGTCGAGGACTGGCACGGCCAGGGTCCGGTCCACCTTCCCGGCGGCGTCAGCATCCGTCGTACCGAAGGATCTTTGTCCGCGTACGACGGATAGCCTCAGGCCGTGACCGACGACGTACCACCGGAGATCGAGAAGGTCCTGATCTCCGAGGAGGAGATCCGCGCCAAGGTCGCCGAGCTCGCCGCCCAGATCGACCGCGACTACGCCGGGCGCGAGGTGCTCCTCGTCGGTGTCCTCAAGGGCGCGGTCATGATCATGGCCGACCTCGCCAGGGCGCTGAAGACGCCGGTCTCCATGGAGTTCATGGCCGTGTCGTCGTACGGCAGCAGCACGAGCAGCTCGGGCGTCGTCCGGATCCTCAAGGACCTCGACCGGGAGGTCGCGGACAAGCACGTCCTCGTCGTCGAGGACATCATCGACTCCGGGCTGACGCTGTCCTGGCTCCTGCGCAACATCAGCAGCCGCGGTCCCGCCTCCGTCGAGGTGTGCGCCCTCCTGCGCAAGCCGGAGGCGGCGAAGATCGAGCTACCGGTGAAGTACATCGGCTTCGACATCCCCAGCGAGTTCGTCGTGGGCTACGGGCTGGACTACGTCGAGCGCTACCGCGACCTGCCGTTCGTCGGACTGCTCAAGCCCGAGGTGTACGCCGGCTGACGGCCTGATGGGCCCCTCTGCCCGGTGTACCGTTCTGATCCATCACTCGTCAGGAGGGACGGGGCACTTCGCCCCGCGTCGATGAACTTCAAGCGCCTCACCCGCGGCCCGTTCCTGTACATCGTCCTGGGCCTGCTCGTCGTGCTCGCCCTGTCCTCCGGGCTGCGCGGCGACGGCGGCTACAAGAAGGTCGAGACGGCGACCGTCCTGGCGCGGATCAGCGCCGGCGACGTGGCCCCTACGAAGAAGGACCCGGCCGTCCTCCTCGACAAGGAGCAGCAGGTCAAGATCCGTCTGAAGGACGGGTCCAAGATGCAGGCGTCGTTCCTGTTCGACCAGGGCAAGGAGTTCGCCAGCGCCTTCAAGGCAAATGACGTCAAGTACGACGTCAAGGTCACCCGCGAGAGCGTGCTGTTCTCGATCCTGGTGAGCCTGCTGCCGTTCGTGATCCTGCTCGGGCTGATCTTCTTCTTCATGAACCAGATGCAGGGCGGCGGCAACCGCGTCATGCAGTTCGGGAAGTCGAAGGCCAAGCTCGTCAGCAAGGACACCCCCAAGACGACGTTCGCCGACGTGGCCGGGGCCGACGAGGCGGTCGAGGAGCTCCAGGAGATCAAGGAGTTCCTGGAGAACCCCGCGAAGTTCCAGGCTGTCGGCGCGAAGATCCCGAAGGGCGTTCTGCTCTACGGGCCGCCGGGCACCGGCAAGACGCTGCTCGCGCGTGCCGTCGCGGGTGAGGCGGGCGTGCCGTTCTACTCGATCTCCGGCTCTGACTTCGTCGAGATGTTCGTGGGTGTCGGCGCCTCTCGCGTGCGTGACTTGTTCGAGCAGGCGAAGGCCAACGCGCCGGCGATCATCTTCGTCGACGAGATCGACGCCGTCGGTCGGCACCGCGGCGCCGGCATGGGCGGCGGTCACGACGAGCGCGAGCAGACCCTCAACCAGATGCTGGTCGAGATGGACGGCTTCGATGTCAAGGGCGGCGTCATCATGATCGCCGCCACCAACCGTCCCGACATCCTCGACCCGGCGCTGCTGCGCCCGGGCCGCTTCGACCGCCAGATCGCGGTCGACCGTCCTGACATGGCCGGCCGCAAGCAGATCCTCGACGTGCACGCCAAGGGCAAGCCGGTCGCGCCCGGCACCGACCTGCAGACGATCGCGCGTCGTACCCCTGGTTTCACGGGTGCCGACCTGGCCAACGTGCTGAACGAGGCCGCGTTGCTCACCGCGCGCACCGGCGCCAAGCAGATCACCCTCGAGACGCTCGAGGAGTCGATCGACCGCGTCATCGCCGGTCCGCAGCGCCGGACCCGGTTGATGAGCGACAAGGAGAAGAAGGTCACGGCGTACCACGAGGCCGGCCACGCTCTCGTCGCGCACGCGCTGCCGAACACCGACCCGGTGCACAAGATCACGATCCTGCCGCGCGGTCGCGCCCTCGGCTACACGATGGTGCTGCCCACCGAGGACAAGTACTCCCAGACGCGGGCAGAGCTGCTCGACACCCTCGCCTTCGCGATGGGAGGCCGGGCTGCCGAGGAGTTGGTCTTCCACGACCCGACGACGGGCGCCAGCAACGACATCGAGAAGGCGACCGCGACGGCGCGGGCGATGGTCACGCAGTACGGCATGAGCGAGCGGCTCGGTGCGGTGAAGTTCGGCCAGGAGTCCGGCGAGGTCTTCATGGGCCGCGACATGGGCCACGGTCGCGACTACTCCGAGGAGGTCGCCGCGCAGGTCGACGCCGAGGTGCGTGCGCTCGTCGAGAACGCGCACCACGAGGCGTGGGAGATCCTCGTCGACTACCGCGACGTGCTCGACGACATGGTCCTGAAGCTGCTCGACAAGGAGACCATCAACAAGGACGAGGTGCTCGAGATCTTCGCGCCCATCAAGAAGCGCCCGCAGCGCGCGGTGATGACGGCCAACGGCCGCCGCCCACCCTCCAAGCGCCCGCCGGTGTTGACGCCGGCCGAGCTGGCCATCATGGGTCCGTCGGACCTCGAGGACCTCGCCCGCGGGCGCAAGGCCGGCGGCAGCAAGTCCAACGGGAGCAAGACCCCGGCGCGACGTCGCACTGCCGCAACCCCTGCCGCGTCGCGCTCGCGGTCGTCGGTCAACCGGGCCGCGAGCTCCGCCAAGGACAAGACCACGGGGCGCACGTCGCGGTCCTCCCGGCGGGCCGACCCCGCGTCCTGACCCGTTGAAGGGCTTCCCGGAGCTCGGCCGCACCCGCGTGATGGGCGTCGTCAACGTCACGCCGGACTCCTTTAGCGACGCCCACCTGCATGACGCGGTGGCGCACGGCCGCCGGTTGATGGCCGCGGGCGCCGACCTGCTCGACGTCGGTGGTGAGTCGACGCGTCCGGGTGCGGCGAGAGTGCCGTGTGAGGAGGAGCTGGCGAGGGTGCTGCCGGTGGTGCGCGCCCTCGCCGAGGCTGGGGCGCTCGTGTCGGTCGACACCACACGGGCCGCTGTCGCCGCGGCTGCGGTGGAAGCCGGAGCGGTCATGGTCAACGACGTGTCCGGCGGGCTGGCGGATGACGAGATGCTCGCAACGGTCGCGCGCCTCGACGTGCCGTACGTCGCCATGCACTGGCGCGGTCCGAGCGCAGACATGCAGACCAAGGCGGTGTATGACGACGTCGTGACCGACGTGTGCGCCGAGCTGGCGGCGCGGCGCGATGCGGCGGCGGCGGCCGGAGTGCGTGACGTCGTACTCGATCCTGGGTTGGGGTTCGCGAAGACCGCTGACCACAACTGGGCGCTGCTTCGAGCTCTGCCGTCCTTGCTGTCGCTGGGCCGCCCGGTGCTCGTGGGGGCATCGCGCAAGGCCTTCCTCGGCGCGTTGCTCGATGGCCGGCCGGCCGCAGAGCGTGATGCCGCATCGGCGGCCGTGACGGTCGTGGCCGCGACCGCCGGCGCCTGGGGGGTGCGGGTGCACGACGTCGCGTCCAGCGCAGACGCGGTCCGGGTCGTCGCCGAGCTGGGTCGCTCATGAGCGCCGAGGTCGAGGCGGCGAACACCGCGCTCTACGAGGCACTGGAGAGCGCCGACGTCGACCGCATGGCTGCCGTGTGGGACGACACCGAGCCGGATGCACTTGTTTGCGTCCATCCCGGCTGGCCGATGCTCCGCGGTCGCCGGCAGGTGCTGCAGTCGTTCTCGGCGATCATGGCCAACACGCCGTACATCCAGTTCTTCCTGACCGACGTGGACGTGCGTGTCGCGGGCGACACCGCCGTCGTGACGTGCACCGAGAACATCCTCACCGAGGTCACGCAGGAGGGGTCGTCGGGTCAGGTGGTTGCGACCAACGTGTTCCGGCTCCGTCCTGGTGGCTGGCGCTTGCAGGTGCATCACGGCTCGCCCGTGATGGGAACGATCGAGGAGGACCACGGTGATGACTGACCGCATCGCGCTGTCGGGCCTGCGCGTCCGCGGTCATCACGGGGTGCTTCCTGAGGAGCGCCGCGACGGGCAGGACTTCGTCGTCGATGCCGTGCTGCACGTCGACACCCGGGCGGCAGCCGCCAGCGATGCCTTGGTCGACACCGTCGACTACGGCGAGCTGGCCGCGCGGCTGGCCGCGGTCGTGGCGGGCGAGCCCTACGACCTACTTGAGAAGCTGGCCGACCGGTTGGCCGCCGTCTGCTTGTCGCACCCGCTGGTGTTCGAGGTCGAGGTGACGGTGCACAAGCCGGATGCGCCGATTCCGCTGACCTTCTCCGACGTCGCAGTGACCGTGGTGCGCCCGTGAAGCCGACGCGCATCCCGGTGCTCGTGCTTGCCCTGCTGGTCGCCGCGGCGCTCGGCTATCTGCTGGCGGAGACGTCGTACGCCGACCTGCCACCCTTGCCGGCGCTCGCTCCGGTCAGCCTGGCTCTGCTCGCCGTCGTCGAGGGCGGGATGGCGTGGGTCGTCCGCGGCAAGGTGCGCGGTCGGCGGCCGTCGGGACGGCCCATGCACCCGCTGCAGATCGCCCGCGCCGCCGTGCTGGCCAAGGCGTCGTCGCTGGCGGGGTCGCTCATCGCAGGCGTGTATGGCGGCATCTTCGTGTGGACGTTCGCTCGGCGTGGGGAGATCGCGACGTACGGCGAGGACGCGCGGGTGTCGGGCCTGTCCGCCGGCGCCGCCCTGTCGGTCGTCGTGGCCGCCCTCTTGCTCGAGCGCGCCTGCCGCACCCCGGATCCTCCGTCCGAGGAGACCGACCTGTAGGTCAGGACAGGCGGTAGAGGACGAACTGCGGGTGGTCGACGTCGAGCACGTCGACGGTCGCGAAGCCGGCGTCGGCGGCGTACCGGCGCACCGTGTCCGACCGGATCACCGTTCCGGTGCCGACGCCGCCGTTCTGCATGCTCACTGCCAGGCAGTGCAGCGTGCTGAACGCGTAGAAGAGCCGCTCCATCTCGTTGGTCGGCACCGTGAACGCGTCCTCGGTCCGCTCGTCGACGACGAGGACGACGCCGCTGCCGCCGGCGAGCTTGTTCATCGTGCGCAGGATGCCGACCGGGTCGGGGACGTCGTGCAGCATCTCGATCGACAGCACCAGGTCGTAGTCGCCGGCGATCGTCGGGTCGGCAGCGTCACGCACTTCGAAGCGCACCCGCTCAGCGACGCCGGCACCCGCCGCCGACTTGCGCGCCGCAGCGATAGAAGCCTCGTCGAGGTCGTAGCCGTCCACCTGGGCATTCGGGTAGACCTGCGCGATCCGGATCGACGCCAGGCCGGCACCGCAGCCCACCTCGGCGATGCGCACCGGACCGCCGGCTTCGAGCTTCGACTGCACGTCGGGCAGGGCTGGGAGCCAGTTCTGGGTGAGGTGGTTGACGGAGACCGGACGGGTGAACGCGGCCTGCACGTCGTGCAGGTCGAACAAGCCGAACGCCGCGCCAGTGCCGTTGCGGAACTCCTCGGTCATGATGTCGAGCGCCTTGCTGAGCCAGGGCACGACGGCGGCGCACGGCTTCATGCACGCCTCGCTGTCGTCGTCCATGAGCACATGCGCATGGGCGTTCGGCAGCGTGAAGCGGCGCTCGGCGGCCGGACGACTCGTGTCATCGACTGTGAGGACACCGGCGACGGTCTGCTGCTCCAGCCACTCGCGCGCGTACCGCTCCGCGATGCCGGCGCGTTGCGCGAGCTCGACCGCGGTGGTGGGTCCGGCGCCGGCGAGCGCATCGTACAAGTGGAGCCGTACGCCGAGCTCCACGTTGGCGAGCTCCATCGATGCCAGGCAGGCCATGAACAGGTTGCCGGCGAACTCCTCGACCTTCGACTCGTCCTCAGCGGTCAGTGACACGACCATGGTTGCTCCCCTTACGCGCGTGACCAGGTCGGCAGCATCCCACCGACGTGCGGCTCCGTCATGTGGACGAAGACGTCCCTTCCCAGGCGCCCGCTGCCTGACCAGCAGCCCCTGGGGCGGAAGCATGCAGCTTGCCCTGTCGGGTCTTTTGCCGTTCCCCTCCGGCAAACCGCCATGCACGCGCGCCTCGCTGCCGCGATCGACCCGCCCTTGTTACGGTGCTGGCGTGAGTAGTCAGCGGGTGCCGACGGGGGTCGTGCACAAGCTTCCCGCTGATCTGCGCACGGCCCTGCTCGCCAACGCGAAGGCGCTGGCTGCCTGGACCGACATCACGCCGCTGGCCCGCAACGAGTTCATCTGCTGGGTCGAGGATGCGAAGCAGGAGGCGACGCGGCAACGGCGGATCCGGCGGACGCAGGAGGAGCTCGAGGAGGGCCAGCGCCGTCCCTGCTGCTGGCCAGGGTGCACGCACCGCGAGCGCACCGGTTCCTGAGGGCAGCGGGCAGCGCGGTCGGCATAGGCTGGGCGGGTGACCGACGACCTGGACGAGCTGACGACCGAAGAGCTGAGGCGGCGCGCGTTCGACAAGGCGCAGGGCAAGTACGACCTGCACTTCTTCTGGGACCTCACCAAGCACCTGCGCGGTGCGCGCGCCATCGCGGCGGAGGACGGCTCCGGCGGAGGCATCACCGGCAGCCTCGCCGAGCTCGTCGATCTGACGCGTGAGCTGATGGGCAAGGGTCTCGGCGACGACGAGCCGCTGGTGCGCGCTCGCTTCCTGGAGTACCTGCGCGGCTGAGCCGGGATCAGGCGTCGGTCAGCGGTCGATGTCGCCGACGACGAAGAACATCGATGCGAGCACGGTGACGAGGTCGGCGACCCGCGTGCCAGGGAGCACAGCCGTGAGAGCGGACACGTTGTTGAACGACGCGGTCCGCATCGCGAGCCGCCACGGCGTCGTCTGACCGCGGGACACCAGGAAGTAGCCCATCGCGCCGAGTGGGTTCTCCGTCCACACGTAGGTGTGGCCCTCGGGTGCGCGGACCGTCTTCGGGAGCTTCACGTTGATCGCGCCCGGCGGCAGTCGGTCCAGGCACTGCCCTGCGAGGTCCAGCGAGACGTGCACCTGGTCGAGCAGGCAGCGGAACCGTTCGTAGCTGTCGCCGCCGGTCCCCAGCACGACGTCGACCTCGAGGTCGGAGTACGCGAGGTACGGGTCGTCGCGACGCAGGTCCATGTCGAAGCCGGACGCCCGCGCGACGGGACCGGTCACGCCGTACGCCGCGATGTCCTCGACCTTCAGCACCCCGACGCCACGGGTCCGCTCCGCGAAGACCTCGTCGGTGCGGACGAGCGGGTCGAGGTGCGCGAGAACCGTCGCGCGAACCTGCCCGATGGCCGCCGCGCATGACTCCTGCCAGCCGGCCGGTACGTCGCTCTCCAGCCCGCCGACGCGGTTGAACATGAAGTGGACTCGCCCGCCGGTCGCCTCCTCCATGAGGTGCTGCAGGACTTCGCGTGCCTGGAAGCCGGCAGTGGCCGGCGGAGCCGCACCTACCTCCAGGGCGAAGCCGGCCAGGAACATCAGGTGGTTGAGGACCCGGTTGAGCTCGGCCAGCAGGGTGCGCAGCCAGACCGCACGCGCGGGCACCTCCATCCCGAGCATGCGCTCGACCGCGAGGACGACGCCGAGCTCGCTCGCGAACGACGACAGCCAGTCGTGGCGGTTGGCGAGCATGACGATCTGGCGGTAGTCCCGCACCTCGAACAGCTTCTCGGCACCGCGGTGCATGAACCCGACGACGGGCTCCGCGGTCAGGATGCGGTCGCCGTCGAGGGTGAGCGCCAGCTTGAGCCCGCCGTGTGCCGAGGGGTGCTGCGGTGCGATGTCGAGCACGGCGTCGGCAGTGCCCTCCGCCGCCACGCCGAGCGAGAAGCTGCGGGCGGTCACGGCACCGAGTCTGTCAGGGGGTCGTCGACGCCGATCGCCTGCACGAGCCAGCCGAAGGCACCGAGTCCTCGGGTGTCCATGAGCTCCGCTGCGGCGCCGGCTTCCTGCAGGAGTGCGAGGTAGCCCCGGGGGTCCGCATCGGCCAGGCTCCGGTCGGGCTTTGCCGCCGAGAGCCCCAACGCGAGAAGGGCCTCGCGCTGCGTCATCAGCCGCGCACCGGTGGCTGCCGCGCAGGAGTCGAGGGCTACGTGCGCGGTCAGGTCGCAGGATCCGTCGGGCACGGCCGCTACCTGCCTCCCCTCGGAAAAGCCCGTGAGAGAGGTACGCCGGTTGCTTGTCGTGTGCCCGTAGTCGACCGCGACCGCCGCACCCCGGCGTACCCGTTTGGCGGCCCACGCCCAGGCGCGGTCGCGGCCCAGCCCGACCTCGACGCGACGCGACCGCGGCCACCACGTGGCGCACCACTCGAGCAGCTCGGGTTCGGCAGTCGCTCCCAGGCGCTCCTCGCCAAACGGATCGACCTCGACGACGCGGTCGTCGAACAGGACGTCGAGGGGCACGTTGTCGAGCCACTCGTTCGCGAACAGCAGGCCCTCGATCTCGGTAGGCCACGGATCACCCACCTCGAGCCCCGTCAGCCGCCATCGGTCAGGCACGTCGGGCAGCCCCGCGATGAGCTCGCCACCTCCGGTGCCGACGTCGACGAGGTCGAACGGGTCCGGCTGCCCGAGGGCGTCGTCGATGCGACCCGCCAGCCGGCGTACGGCGGTGGCGAACAGCGGTCCGGAGGTGACCGACGTGCGGAAGTGCGAGGCCGGTCGCTCACGCAGGTAGAAGCCGTGGGCGCCGTACAGCGCGTCTTGCATCGCCTCACGCCACGGCTGGAACGTCACGAGTGGCAGCATGCACGTCCGTGGACAATGAGACGCGTCTGAGCCGCTTCGACGACAGCCTGCGCAGCGGCACCCACCTCTGGACGACGCTGGGCTACCGGCGCGTCTCCTGGGGGGAGGGGTCGAGCGCCGTCGCCTGGGACGCGACCCCGGCGTACGGCTTCCCGACGAGCTCCGGGACGGTCATCCAGGGCGGGCTCGTCACGGCGCTGCTCGACGCCGCGATGGGCGGAGCGTGCTGGACCGTCCTCGACCCCGACCAGGCGTTCCTCACGGCAGACCTGCGCGTGGAGTTCCTGCGGTCCACCCGCCCCGGCACCATCACGGCGACCGGAACGGTCGTGCGGCGCACCCGCCGCGTCGTTTTCTGCGAGGCGCAGCTGCACGACGCCGACGGTGTGCTGCTCGCGGCCAGCCGGTGCACGCAGGTCGTCCTGCCGGCTGACGGACACGCCGGGCGTTACGACGCACCTGCGGTGGACGGCTCACCGCCGCAGGACGCCCGCGGGTGATCCCGGCCAACCCAAGAACCACGTACTTGAGTGATCCGGGACACAGCAGCATGGTGGGTGCAGGTCCGGGCGTTACCGTGGTGAAGCACTCGTCCGGTACCCCCGAGGACTGGAACGGCCCCTTGAGCTCCCAGCGTCAGCCCCCAGCGCGCCCCCGTGACGCCCGCCTCAAGGTGGGTGTCATCGGTGCCGGCCGCGTCGGCGCGGTGCTCGGTGCGGCGCTCGCGCAGGTGGGCCACGCGGTGGTCGCCGTCTCGGCGGTGTCCGAGGCGTCCCGACGCCGAGCGGCTGCGCTCCTGCCGGGTGTTCCGGTCGTCGCTGCGGACCAGGTGCCTCGCGACGCCGACCTCGTCCTGATGGCCGTGCCCGACGATGCCCTCGCCGACCTCGTGTCAGGACTGGCGACCACGGGCGCGTTGCGGGCCGGCCAGCTCGTCGCGCACCTGAGCGGCCGGCACGGCCTGGCCGTCCTCGAACCGGCGACGCGACGCGGCGCGCTGCCGTTGGCGCTGCACCCGGTGCTCCCGTTCACGGGCACGGACGTCGACCTGGTCAGGTTGTCCGGTGTGTCCTTCGGTGTCACCTCGCCCGAGCCGCTTCGCCCGATCGCGGAGTCGCTCGTCGTCGAGATGGGCGGCGAGCCGGTCTGGCTGCCGGACGAGAAGCGGCCGCTCTGGCACGCGGCGCTCACGCACGGCGCGAACCACCTCGTGACCCTCGTCGCGAGTGCGAGCGACCTGCTCCGGCAGGCCGGCGTCGACGAGCCTGGGCGGGTCCTCGCGCCGTTGCTGGGTGCTGCCCTCGACGGCTCGCTGCGCGCGGGCGACGCCGTGCTTACCGGGCCGGTCTCGCGTGGGGACGCGGGCACCGTGCAGGCGCACCTCGACGTCCTGGCCACGTTCGCTCCCGAGGTGCTGCCGGCGTACATCGCGATGGCTCGTCTCACCGCCGACCGCGCACTGGCGGCGGGGCGGCTCGACCCCAACGCCGCGGGCGCCCTGCTCGAGGTGCTCGGCTCACCGCACCAGGGGCTGCCGAGATGAAGGTCGTATCGACGCGCGCCGAGCTGGCCGCCGCCCGGGCGGCGCTGACCGGCCGGGTCGCTGTCGTGATGACGATGGGTGCGCTGCACGACGGCCACGTCGAGCTCATCAGGCGTGCCAGGGCCGAGGCGGACAGCGTCGTCGTGACGATCTTCCTCAACCCGCTGCAGTTCGCGGCCGGTGAGGACCTGGACCGCTACCCGCGCCGGCTCGAGCAGGACCTCCCGCTCTGCGAGGGAGCCGGAGCCGACCTGGTGTTCACGCCGATGCCGACCGAGGTCTACCCGTCCGAGCCGGTCGTCCGGGTGAGCGCCGGCCCGATCGGTGACGTGTTCGAAGGCGCCAGCCGGCCGGGGCACTTCGACGGCGTCGTCACGGTCGTGCTGAAGCTGATGCACCTGACCCGCCCGGACGTCGCGTACTTCGGTCAGAAGGACGCGCAGCAGCTGACGTGCATCCGCCGGATGGTGCAGGACCTCGACGTACCCGTCGAGGTCATCGCCGTCCCCACCGTCCGTTCCGCCGACGGGCTGGCCCTGTCGAGCCGCAACGAGTACCTCACCGACGAGCAGCGGACGTCGGCGCTCGTGCTGTCCCGCGCACTCGCCACCCGCGACGTCGCGGCCGGCCGCGCCCTCGTCGACGCCGAGCCCGGCGTCGACCTCGACTACCTCGAACGTGTCGATCCCCACACCTTCGAGGTGACACCTGACGGCGTTCTGATCGTTGTAGCCGCCAGGGTCGGCACCACCCGACTCATCGACAACCTTCTCCTCGACGAAGCGGAAGCAGCCTGATGTTCCGGACCATGCTCAAGTCCAAGATCCACCGGGCAACGGTGACGCAGGCCGACCTGCACTACGTCGGCTCTGTCACCGTCGACGAGGACCTGATGGACGCCGCTGACCTGCTCGCGGGTGAGCAGGTGGCCATCGTCGACGTCACCAACGGCGCCCGCCTCGAGACCTACGTCATCGCCGGACCCCGTGGCTCCGGCGTCATCGGCATCAACGGCGCGGCCGCGCGTCTGGTGCACCCAGGCGACCTGGTGATCCTCATCGCCTACGCGACGATGGAGGACGCCGAGGCCCGCACCTACGTGCCTCGCGTCGTGTTCGTCGACAGCGAGAACCGCGTCGTCGGCACCGGCTCCGACCTCGCGGACGCCCTGCCGTCGTCCGGCTTGCTCCGCGGCGACGCGGTCTACCCGCCGGGATCGCACGACGACGACCCCTACATGGTCTGGTAGCACCGATCCGATGAGCGTGCGGCGGCTGCTGGCCCCCCCACCGGGCTGGACCGTCGAGACCGATGTCGTCGTGGTCGGCTCCGGTGTCGCGGGTCTGACCGCGGCGCTGCACGCGACGCGCGCGGGCCGGGTCGTCCTCGTGACGAAGGTGCTCGTCGACGCCGGCTCGACGCGCTGGGCGCAGGGCGGCGTGGCCGCCGCACTGGGCGCCGACGACAGCCCCGCCGAGCACGAGCGCGACACCCTTGCCGCCGGCGTCGGCCTCTGCGACGTGGCGGCCGTGCGGGTGCTCTGCGAGGAGGGGCCGGGTCGGCTGCGCGAGCTGATCGCGCTCGGCGCGGCCTTCGACCGCGACCCGTCCGGCGAGCTCGCCCTCACCCGCGAGGGTGGGCATCACCGCAACCGGATCGTGCACGCCGGCGGTGACGCCACCGGCGCCGAGGTCTCTCGTGCCCTCGTCGCGGCCGTGCGCGCCCACCCCGGCATCGAGCTGATCGAGCACGCGCTCGTCCTGGACCTCCTGCAGACCGCGGACGGGCGGGCGGCGGGCATCACCCTGCACGTCCTCGGCGAGGGCACGCAGGACGGCGTCGGCGCCATCCGGGCACGGGCGGTGGTCCTGGCAACCGGCGGGATGGGCCAGGTCTACAGCAGTACGACGAACCCTCCCGTCTCGACCGGTGACGGGGTCGCGCTCGCGTTGCGCGCCGGTGCCGCGGTGACCGACCTCGAGTTCGTGCAGTTCCACCCGACCGCGCTCTACCTCGGCACCGACGCGACCGGGCAGCAGCCCCTCATCACCGAGGCGATGCGGGGTGAGGGCGCGTTCCTCGTCGACGCCGCCGGCGACCGGGTCATCACCGCCGCCGACCACCCGCTCGCCGACCTCGCCCCCCGCGACGTCGTGGCCAAGGCCATCTACCGGCGGATGCTCGACGACGGTGTCGACCACGTCTACCTCGACGCCCGCGGCCTCGGCGAGGAGCAGCTGCTGCAGCGCTTCCCGACGATCGTGGCCCGCTGCCGCGAGGCCGGCGTCGACCCCGTCGTCGATGTGATCCCGGTGGCCCCGGCAGCCCACTACGCCAGTGGTGGGGTCCGCACCGACCTCGACGGCTGCACGTCCGTCCCGGGTCTGTACGCCTGCGGTGAGGTCGCCTGCACGGGTGTGCACGGCGCCAACCGGCTCGCGTCGAACAGCCTGCTCGAGGGACTGGTCTTCGCGGGGCGCATCGGGCAGCGGTTGGAGACCGACCTGCCCCCGCAGGGCGAGCCCGTGCCCGACCTGGACCCGCCCGTGCTGCTCGACCCGGCCATCCGCCCTGAGCTCGCCCGCGCGATGACGGAGGGAGCCGGCGTACTGCGTAGTGCGGAGTCACTGGCGGCGACCGCGAAGACCCTCGACGCGCTGGAGTCGCGGGTGTCCGTCACGCCGGAGCCGGACGCGTGGGAAGCCACCGACTTGCACACGGTTGCGTCAGCGCTGGTCGCCGCCGCGCTGCGCCGCGAGGAGACCCGTGGCGCGCACTGGCGCGAGGACTTCCCCGAGCCGTCCGATGCCTGGCGCGGCCACCTCGTGACCACCCTGACGGGCACCACCTTCGAGGAGATCGCATGACGACGCGGCTGTCGCCCGAGACCCTGGCTGCCCTCGCCGAGGCCGATCTCGACGTCGACTACGTCACTGCGCTCGCGGTTGCCGCGATCGAAGAGGACCTTGCGGGCGGGGTCGACGTGACCAGCGTGGCGACCGTGCCCGACGACCTCATCGGCACGGCAGCGTTCACGGCTCGTGGTGCCGGCGTTGTTGCGGGGATCCCCGTGGCGATGACCGTCCTCGACGTCGTCGGCGCCGTTGAGCACCTCACCCGCTCGACCGACGGATCGAACGTGTCAGCAGGTGACACCGTCCTCGAGGTGCGGGGTCCGGTGCGGGCGCTGCTGACCGCGGAGCGCAGCGCGCTCAACTTGCTGTGCCACCTGTCCGGCGTCGCGACGCTGACCCGCCGCTGGGCCGACGCGGTCGTCGGCACCGAAGCCCACATCCGCGACACGCGCAAGACCACACCCGGTCTTCGTCTGCTGGAGAAGTACGCCGTGCGCTGCGGCGGTGGCGTCAACCACCGGATGGCGCTCTCCGACGCGGCGCTGGTGAAGGACAACCACGTCGTCGCCGCCGGTGGGGTGGCCGCCGCGTTCGACGCCGTTCGCAAGCAGTTTCCCGACGTCGAGGTCGAGGTGGAGTGCGACACCGTCGCGCAGGTCCGCGACGTCGTCGCCGCGGGAGCCGACCTGGTGCTGCTCGACAACATGTCCCTTGACGACATGCGAGCGGCGGTCGACGTGTGTCGCGCCGCCGGCGTGATGACCGAGGCGTCCGGGGGACTGCGGCTCGACAACGCGCGCGCAGTGGCCGAGACCGGTGTCGACTTCCTCGCCGTCGGTGCCCTCACCCACTCGGCGCCGGTGCTCGACCTCGGCGTCGACCTTCGACTGGGAGCCTGACGTGCTGCTGACCGTGGATGTCGGGAACACCAACACCGTGCTCGGGCTGTTCGACGCCGACGTGCTGTTCGAGAGCTACCGCATCAAGACCGATGCCCGGGTGACGGCGGACGAGCTGGCGCTGATGTTCCGCGGACTCCTCGCGGGCCACCCTGCGCCCGACGGCGTCGCGGTGTGTTCGACGGTGCCGGCCGTGCTGCACGAGCTGCGACTGATGTTCGACCGCTACTTCGCCGACGTACCGACCGTCGTCGTCGGGCCCGGTGTCAAGACCGGTGTACCCCTTCTCTACGACAACCCGCGCGAGGTCGGGCCGGACCGCGTCGTCAACACCCTGGCCGCCCACACGCTGTACGGCGGTCCGTGCGTCGTCGTCGACTTCGGCACCTCGACGAACTTCGACGTCGTGTCGGAGAAGGGCGAGTTCCTCGGTGGCGCGCTCGCTCCCGGCATCGAGATCTCCGTCGACGCGCTCGCCGCCCGCGCTGCCCGGCTGTTCAAGGTCGAGCTGAAGGAGCCGCGCTCGGTCATCGGCAAGACAACGAACGAGGCCCTGCAGAGCGGGCTGCTCTACGGGTTCGCCGGCCAGGTCGACGGGATGGTGCGCCGGTTCGAGAAGGAGATGGGGACCGACCTGACCGTCATCGCCACCGGGGGCCTGTCCCACCTCATGGTGTCGGTCTGCGAGACGCTCGACCACCACGAGCCCGACCTGACCCTGATCGGCCTGCGCCTCGTCTTCGAGAAGAACCAGTAGCTCCCGCGCCACCCCACCCCACCCCCACGCGATCTACGTCTCGTACGACTTTGTACGGCGTGTCGCGGGCATCAAGACGTAGATCGCCGCGGAAATTGGGTCGACGCTAGCCTCGACCCGTGTCCGACGACGAACCCCTCGACGACCTGCCGGAGCAGGTGCGGGTCCGTCGTGGCAAGTACGACCGACTCGTCGCCGCCGGCACCCCGCCGTACCCCCTCGGCTACCCGCGCACGGCGACCCTGGCCGAGGTCCGTGAGCGCTTCGGTGGCCTCGAGACCGACACCGCCAGCGGCGAGACCGTGTCCGTCGCAGGTCGCGTCATCCTCTACCGCGCCGGCGGGAAGCTGTGCTTCGCCACCCTGCAGCAGGGCGACGCGACACTCCAGGTAATGGTCAGCCTCGCCGGCGTCGGTGAGGAGCGCCTCGCCGCGTGGAAGACCGACGTCGACCTCGGCGACCACGTCGGTGTCACCGGCGAGGTCATCAGCAGCCGGCGCGGCGAGCTCAGCATCCTGGCGAGCGACTGGCAGCTCACCAGCAAGGCGCTGCGGCCGATGCCCGACAAGCACAAGGGCCTCACCGACCCGGAGGCCCGGGTCCGGCAGCGCTACCTCGACCTGATCGTCAACCCCGACAGCAGGCGCATGGTCCGCGAGCGCGCGACCACCATCCGGTCGCTGCGCGACACGCTGCACCGCCGGGGCTTCACCGAGCTCGAGACCCCGAGCATGCAGCCGGTCCAGGGCGGGGCTGCTGCGCGCCGGTTCCACACGCACGTCAACGCGCTCGACCTCGACGTCACCATGCGCATCGAGCTCGAGCTCTACCTCAAGCGGGCCGTCGTCGGCGGCATCGACAACGTCTTCGAGATCGGCCGGATCTTCCGCAACGAGGGCATCGACTCCACGCACTTCCCCGAGTTCACGATGCTCGAGGCCTACGAGGCGTACGGCGACTACGACACGATGGCGGAGCTCACCCGCGAGCTGGTGCTGGACGCCGCGCGGGCCGTCGGCCGCACTGTCGTGCCCGACGGCCAGGGCGGCGAGATCGACCTCGAGGCCGAGTGGCGGCACGCGACGATCCACGGCCTGGTCAGCGACGCCGTCGGCGAGACCGTCGACCCAGGGACGCCCGTCGAGCGGCTGATCGAGCTCGCGGCCAAGCACGACGTCGCGCTGCAGCCGTCGTGGGGCGCCGGTGAGGTCGTGCTCGAGCTGTTCGAGCAGCTCGTCGAGGAGACGCTGCGGCAGCCGACCTTCGTCAGGGACTACCCGGTGAGCGTGCGCCCGCTCGCCCGCAACCACCGCGACGACCCCCGACTGGTGGAGGCGTGGGACCTCGTCATCGCCGGCGTCGAGCTCGCCCCGGCGTACAGCGAGCTGGTCGACCCGGTCGAGCAGCGGCGCCGGCTGACCGAGCAGTCGCTCAAAGCGGCCGGCGGGGACCCGGACGCCATGCAGCTCGACGAGGACTTCCTGCGCGCCCTCGAGCACGGGGCGCCGCCGATGGGCGGGATGGGCATGGGCGTCGACCGGCTGGTGATGCTGCTGACGGGGTTGCCGATCAGGGAGACGATCCTTTTCCCGCTCGTTCGTCCGGAGCAATAGCCGGAAAGCGTTGCCGGCAATTCCCCGCGCATTTGCCTCTTTCTCGCCAACGGTGTTCGCTGTGCAATTCCAGCAGCGATTTCGCGCGTTTTTTCGAGAGGCAGAGAAATGGCACAGCGTGTTCAGGTGATCCTGGTCTGCGACCTGCACGACGGTGACGTCGAGGGCGCCGAGACGATCACCTTCGGTCTGGACGGCTCGTCGTACGAGATTGATGTCTGCCAGGCGCATGCCGCCGAGCTGCGCGATGCCTACGCGCCGTTCGTCGGGGCCGCCCGCCGGGCCGGCCGGACCGCCAGCGGTGGGCAGCGCCGGGCTGCCCGCGCCGGTCGCGGCGGCGGCGACCGGCGCGTCGCGGAGATCCGTGAGTGGGCCCGCAGCAACGGGCACAAGGTCAGCGAGCGGGGCCGGATCGCGGCGACCGTCCAGCAGGCGTACGACGCCGCCCACTAGCGGCCGGCTGACCGTTCGCTGGCGGCGAACACAACCGGGGAACGTCCGCCAGCGAAGGGCAGTTGCAACCAGAACAACGGTCCGGACGTCTCACCCGTACGGGTGAGCGAGCCGGGTCTAGTGTGCAAACAGACGGGGAGCACCTGTTGCCTCCCCGTCCCGTGAGGAGCAGCAGCATGTTCGAGCGCTTTACCGACCGAGCCCGTCGGGTAGTCGTCCTGGCCCAAGAAGAGGCCCGGATGCTCAACCACAACTACATCGGCACCGAGCACATCCTGCTCGGCCTGATCCATGAGGGCGAGGGTGTCGCCGCCAAGGCGCTCGAGTCGCTCGGCATCTCGCTCGAGGGCGTCCGCAACCAGGTCGAGGAGATCATCGGCCAAGGCCAGCAGGCGCCGTCGGGCCACATCCCCTTCACGCCGCGCGCCAAGAAGGTCCTCGAGCTGTCACTGCGCGAGGCGCTGCAGCTCGGCCACAACTACATCGGCACCGAGCACATCCTGCTCGGCCTGA